>CAWALE010000018.1:0-139945 GCA_963782775.1 uncultured Acidobacteriaceae bacterium | reverse complement strand
ATTTGGCCGCGGAGAACTCAGGCCGCACCCGGTGAACCAAGCTTGCGAACTTGCCTATCGAATCTTCATGGTTGGCGAATCGTGAAGCCACACTTTGTTAATTTGCTGCTCTGCCTCTGAGACCACCTGATGTGTTCCGGTCATCAAGTACATACATGCGCAGGCGGCGAACTCGACTGCCAAAGCGAACCCAAGATACCTGAGAAACATCTCGGGAGACGATCCGGTCGCTGAAAAATCCCGCAGCCCAGCTTCCACATCGCCTTTCGAGTGTAGTAGGGCCGACCGAGAATGGCCTGACCGGCCAGAGCGCGGCGCTCGATGACCGAGAGTTTGAGGGCATGGAACGGTTTGTGGGTATGCCAGCGGAACTGGGGCGCCTTCGGTACTCAATTGTTCGGAAACATCTTCGTTCTGCTTCAGGCTCCAACACGGATTCTCATTTAGTTGATATAGCCTCTTGTGCAGCCAAATCGAACTCAGCAACGTAACGAACGGATGTTCTTTCTCAAATGATCTATTTACGCTGGGATCGATTTGTGTCACCTTTATTCCAAATGCACCATAAGAAGGCTTTGGTCACCGGCTCCTGTGGTCTGATCGGGTCCCGAGGTATGCGTCCACTTCTCGCGTGCTGGATACGAAATCGTTGGTGTCGACAACAACCAGCGCGCCGTGTTTTTCGGGCCTGAAGGAGACACGTCCTGGTCACTGCAGCGGACCAGAACGCCGAACCCGCGAGTGCTTTGTATTTGTTGGAGAGTGTGTTGACATGGGTGCCGTTTGGCTTCCTTGGGTCATGTTGTCTCGCGGCGCTTTATTGCCAGTTTCACTTTTGAGGAGAGTTGGGCGGAAAGGATTGCCCGAGAGTATAAGTCCGCCGATATAATCGGGCCCTAAGCGCAACAGTTTATGAGTGTCTTTGCCCCAGGGGCCACGGATCGACCAAAAGACTATCCGGCTGGGCGCGCGAGGTCCGCAAAGACAAGCTTCCTGCCCGCATGGGAGAGCACCTCAGGGAAATAGAGGAGTTTTTCGACCACTTATCACGCGTAAAGTGGTGGCGACACGACCAATGGATTGATGCGTGCGTTCTTATAGCCCGCGAGGAACTCTCATGCTTACGGTTTCCGTTGTGATTCCTGTCTTTCGTGCCGAGCAGACGCTGTTCGATCTGTACCACCAGCTTTCCGCTGCGATGTCGGAGATCACGTCGGTTTTCGAGATTATCTTCGTCGAAGATGGTGGCGGCGATGGTTCCTGGCCGATCATTGCACGTCTGGCACGTACCGACTACCGGGTGCGCGGCATCCGCATGAGCCGGAATTATGGGCAGCACAACGCGCTCCTTTGCGGCATCCGGGCGGCAAAGCAGACTTATCCTTACGATGGACGACGATCTGCAGCATCCGGTCAGCGAGATTGCGCCGATGCTGGCGGCTCTCAAGCCTGAGTACGATGTCGTCTACGGCGCGCCGCAAGAGGAGCAGCATGGCTTGCTGCGCAATCTCGCTTCGCGCCTGACCAAGATAGCGCTTGCCAGCGCCATGGGCGCCGAGACCGCCCGCAACGTGAGCGCCTTCCGCGTTTTCCGTACACGCCTGCGCGACGGCTTCCAGGAATATCGCAGTCCCTCTGTGTCAATCGACGTGCTGCTGACCTGGACCACCACACGGTTTACCGCCATCAAGGTTCGTCATGCACTGCGCACCGAAGGTGTATCGGGCTACACCCCAGGTAAACTCATCCGCCACGCGGTCAACCTGATGACGGGCTTCAGTACCCTACCGCTCCAGATCGCCAGCATCGTTGGCTTTGTCTTTGTCTTGTTCGGCTTGTCTGTCCTGGCGTATGTCTTAGCCAACTACATGGTCCGCGGCGGCTGCGGTGCCGGGATTCACTTTCCTGGCTTCAGTGATTTCTATATTCTCGGGAGCGCAGCTTTCGCTCTCGGTATTTTCGGCGAATACCTCGCCCGCATGCATTTCCGCAGCATGGACCGCCAGCCCTATCTGGTCGGAGAGACAGCCGCTTTGTCCGAGTCAGGCGCAGTGCCTGAGTTTCCGGAAGAAGTGTCACTCAGGAAGTAATGAGAATCCTCATGTGACCTGTCTAGGCATTCGAAGTCAGAAAACCTTCCCGAGATCACACGGCAATGAACGGCTGATGGGCATCCAGTCTCCACCGTTTATGAGGCTCAGGAAATTCCAAGAGGCGATTTGGCGTTTATCTTAGGATGACCTCTCATTCTGCCTCCAGAAATCCTCTCGGCGCAATACGCACGATCTGGTTGTGCGTGTGATCGAATTCCCGAAGGGAAGAGGATGGAGACCATCGCATGATTATTCGAAGGCGGATTGCAACAGAATTCCCCTCAGTATTATCGAGGCGCGATCAAACTGGGTAGGAACGGGCGGCCCGTTTAGCAAGGAACGAGCTTGCCCTGGAGGGCCCTGGAGTTACGATGGACGATATCTCGAGGCTGGCTTACGGCTGCCAGATATCTTCGCAAATGCGACAAGCGCTTCTGTCCATACCATTACCAAGCCCACTGTCCCAGTGATTATCGCTAGAAAGCCGAAATCGAGAAACAACTTCCATTTTGGCTAAGGCAAGGTCTCCGCGAGAGCGTCAGCCGCATGATCCCCGCATTACCATTGCGGAAGCAGTTCGCGATCAGGCTTCGGACCGTCTGATAATCAACCGAACCGTGGGGAATCCAGCGTTTTCCAATCGGCACGTCGGATCAGGGCGAGAGCGAAAGATTCACTGAAAATCGAAGAAACAGAGACACTCGCAGAGCGTAACGGCAGACCCGTCAAGCTATCGTCATCGAGCCACCACCCGCGCTAACGCCGTCCAGCCCAGCACCATGATCCATGCATATCCCGTTCCACATCCCGTTCAACAAACCATGCATCGTCGGCTCCGAACTCATCTATGTTGGCCAAGCCGTTGCCGGCGGTCATGCCAGCGGCGATGGCCCGTTCACCCGGCGTGCGCAGAAGCTGATGGAGGAGCGCTTCGGCGCGCAGCGCATGCTGCTGACGACTTCCTGCACTGCGGCCCTGGAGATGGCGGCGCTGCTATGCGACCTCGGGCCAGGCGACGAGGTGATTCTTCCTTCCTTCACCTTTGTCTCCACCGCCAACGCCTTTGTGCTGCGGGGCGCCACGCCGGTGTTCGTGGATATCCGGCCGGACACGCTGAATATCGACGAGCGGCTGATCGAGGCCGCGATTACGCCGCGCACGCGGGCGATTTTCCCGGTCCATTACGCCGGTGTCGGCTGCGAGATGGACGAGATCATGGCGATCGCCCGGCGCCACGACTTGCTGGTCGTCGAGGACGCGGCGCAGGGCGTCTTTGCCAAATACAAGGGCCAGTGGCTCGGGACCATCGGCCATATGGGCTGCTACAGCTTCCATGAGACCAAGAACTTCTCGTGCGGAGAGGGCGGCGCGCTGATCGATCAACGACCCCGCTCTGGAGAAGCGCGCTGAGATCCTGCGCGAGAAAGGCACCAACCGCAGCCAGTTCCTGCGCGGGCAGGTGGACAAATACACCTGGGTGGATATCGGCTCGTCCTACGTGCCCTCCGACATGCTGGCCGCCTTCCTGCTCGGCCAGCTCGAAAACATGGAGAAGATCACCGCGCGGCGCCGAGAAATCTACCTCGCTATGCCAGCATGCTCGCTCCCCTGGTCGAGGGCGGCCTGATACGCACCCCGTTCATGCCCCAGCACTGCACCACCAATTACCATATGTTCTACCTGCTGGCCGCAGACCTCGCGGAGCGTACAGCGCTTATCGCGCATCTACGCCAGGCCGGCATCCTTGCGGTCTTTCATTATGTGCCGCTCCATTCCTCGCCCTTCGCCAAATCTCTCGGCGTGCCAGAGTTGGATCTGCCAGTAACGGACGATACGAGCAGCCGGCTGCTTCGGCTGCCTATGTACTATGATCTGAGCGATCGGGACGTGACTGAAGTTGCCGAGGCTGTGCTCGATTTCTACAGGAAAAGGAGAACCCTATAGTTACGCAGTTCGATCTCGCATCCCTGTCGCCAGCCCAGAAGCAGTGCGAACCCGGGCTTTGGTTCGCCATGCAAAAGCAGGAGCTGATAGGCAGATGATTAAATACCTTCGTTCCATTTTGGCCATTCCGACCGCATACCAGTTATGGTGGAATATGGTCGGCGGACCTGCCGAGGCCGGGGCCTAGTAGACGAGTATGTTCAACCAAGAGTCGGCGCCCAATCCTTGAAATTGGATGCGGGCCCGGGACCATAGTAGTCGCCTGCCGCCGTCCGATTATTTGGGATTTGACCTAAGTCCCGAGTATGTGGAAAAGGCCAAGAGACGTTTTCCAAAGGCACGTTTCGTCTGCGAAAGAGTGAGTCAGTTCTCACTCGCGAAAGAGCAAAGCTTTGACGTGGTGTTGGCTTTCGGATCGTGCACCACCTGGAAGATGCCGAAGCCCTACAACTATTTCAAATCGCGCATGAAGCTCTAAGGATCGGCGGCAAGTAGTTACTATGGATGGCGTGTGGATCGACGGTCAGTCCCCCACTGCGCGGTGGTTTTTGGCAAGAGACCGGGGAGAATACATAAGGAGCGAGCGTGGAGTACGTGGGAATCGCGTCTCAGGTATTCAGCAATATCAAACCAAGCGTCCGGCACGATCTTTTGCGTATTCCGTACACGCACCTAATTCTGGAATGTGTCCGGTAACGGGTTCGCACTAAGGTGGATCGCCAAAATGGGAATTCCGGTTAAAACGGAAGTCACGATGGATCGCGACGCACGCCAGTCGGTTTCTGCGGTCGCTGTGCTGGCCTGCGCCTGGCCCGCATTGCTTCTCGCCACCGTTTGCCTCCTCCCGTTCTTGAACAAGCCTTTTCTTATCGACGATCCCTGGTTCCTCAAATAGGGCAGCAGATCGTCAAGCACCCGGCGCATCCCATGGATTTCGATATCTGCTGGAATGACGGGGATGGATGCAGGAAGCGAATCAAT
Source organism: uncultured Acidobacteriaceae bacterium (assembly GCA_963782775.1). GTDB lineage: Bacteria > Acidobacteriota > Terriglobia > Terriglobales > Acidobacteriaceae > Telmatobacter. The sequence continues at coordinate 134,927 of CAWALE010000018.1, read as the reverse complement.
TCGCATCTGGAAATCCCCTGTTGGGACAAGTGGGGCAAGGTTATGTACTTGTACCCACAGTTCTGACCGGCGCCCACGAGTGGATGGCCCATCTAACGCAATTAGTGCTTGCCTGGATCGGGATCGTGGCGATGACGTCACTGATTTTCCGATTCGGATGGGACCGGTGGCACGCAATGCAGGCGCTCTGCTGCTGGTTGCCATCCCTCCTTTTCTCGCCATGGCCAGCACAGCCATGCCCGATATTCTCGCGAGACCCTTGCGCTGGTGGCAATGGAACGGCTTGCAGCATGGAAGGCAGAGCAGAGATGCGAGCCAAGGGCGCGGCTGCGGCTATCGCGCTGGGGCTCGCAGGCTTTGCGCGTCAGCACCTTGTGCTTCTTCTGCCGCTCGCAGCATTCTTTCTTGTGGATAGCGCCAAACCCAGAGAGATTCTGGAGACAGATCCGCCGGAAATTGTGGCTTTGGACCCCGGTCGTCGCCGGCTGTGGACTTCTTGTTGGCATTCATTTTAGCTGTTGGCGAGCATAACCTGGCGATCAATGCGCCCCCACTTGAACTTGGGAGGACAGTAACTGATCAATCTTCTCGCATATCTGCTGTATATGGCGTTTCCTCTACCGCTAGCCGCTTGCTGGGTTGTGAACCGTTTGAAAGCCAGACGGCTATGGATCGTTTTGATTGTATCTTTCGTGGCAGTCGCCCCTTGGCTCTTGCGCTGGAGTCTTGCATTGGTTCTGCTGTTGGCTGTCTTTGGGTTGAGCATGCTAACCGACCTGACTTTCCGCGGACTGAAGCGGCGCGAACATTTCGATCTTTTCCTGATGCTCTGGATTTTGATTCCTCTTCCCTTGGTCTACTACGGTCACCTTCCGATGAAATTCTTGCTTCCGTGTCTGCCCGCCGTCATTCTCCTCTGCTTCCGGTTGCTGGACGGTGTTTCGGTGACAGTTTGCCCGAGCTGCGGTCCTGGTGTTGATCGTTGCCGAGCACTGGCTATTCTCTTCTGATCCTTCACTCGGACGCGGAGTTTGCGGAGTTTGGCCGGGACGCCCTGTATCGTTTGATCAGGCCGCATGTTGCAGCCGGCGAAAGTGTATGGTATCCCGGTGAGTACTGGTCATTTTGGTATGCGCCGCTGGCAGGGGCAACGCTTACCTTCCCGGGTGGGCCTCAGCCAAAACCCGGAGATCTGTTGGTGGTAGATGTGTATGCGACGAGCGTCAGACCGTTCGCCACTGAAGCACTTCCCGCATCGGACGTTGGTGGAAACGATATATCACAAGTATCGGTTCGGAAGAACCATGGGAGCAGGAAAAGGCCTCTACGCCAATCGGTGTGGTTACTGGCTGTGGGGGTTTGGTGAGAGTGAGTACGACCGATTTGAACTCTGGAGAATTGATTGAGAGCCAATTGGTCCCGCTGAACTCTCTACCTGTGACTCTCGCCGGATGATGACGGTGGGTGCAAAAGGACAGTGGTTCGGGCCGCGGTTGCAGTTAGCGAGCAACCTGTGAATCCAGCAGGTAAGGCAGGAGCCTCAGCAGGCACCAGTCCGGTTGCACCAGCCAGACCTTCCGGGTGTTGTAGTGCCGGATCAAATCGAGATTGCTGGTGGGATCCATTTCACGAGCCCAGATAAGCTTGGAATCGTCGATGTTGGCTGAGTTGTAGACCCACTCATCGAGCGGGTTGTGCTTTGGAGAATAGCGGACGATTGCCAGCTGGCCGCCTGGAGATGATTCCAGCTGCGTCTTGATCGATTCCCGAACTGTGCCAAAACGATCCGGGCCGTACCACATACCCATCCATTCGGCTACGGGCCATTCAGTCACCTTGGGGAAATACGGCCTGGCAAACAGCCGTAACCCCGCGAGCAGCACGCAAACCACTACGATGAGGCGGACCATCATCATGCCCACGGGTTTTTCGCCAGGATGCCAGACCCGCAAGTGCCGCATCGCCTGCAGTCCAATGGCATAAAACGCGACAGTGAAGGGTGCCACGTAATGAGGAATGAGGAATATTCGACTAGCATCCCAGTCATCAAAACAAGCACAGCCAAGACCATGAAGCGGACGCGGCGATCAAAAACAACCCTTCGCAACATGAACAGCGGCGGAAGCAATGCGATCCCGGCGAAAAACCTCAACACATTGATTGGCCTCGCCAGGTTTTGCCCCACAAATCCGGCGAAGGTGCGATAGCTTCTCGCGGTTGGCACTTCCTGCGTCATGTAGAAGTCGCGCATGACGGCATGCCTGTATTGCGGCACCGCGCGAAGCGATTGCCAGCCCCAGTAGGGAGCGACGGCATACATGGCGCGATTAGCGGTATACGGGAGCGTGGTTGCGCTGCCGAACGCGTGGGAGTCGTAATATCCAAGCCATCCGAGTCCGGCAACCATCACGAGCACAGGCAAGGCGGCGCGGCGCAGGAGAACGCCCGGCGATGGCCGGTTGACTCCGGTAATGAGCCAACGGCCAAGGACAAAGGCCGCGGGGAGGCACAGCAACAGTCCCTCATAAGGACGGCTCAGAGCTAAAATCGCGGCCCCGAGTCCAGGAGCAGCCCGTCGCGTATCGTGACCGATTTCATCAGCCGAGGCAACGCGCCAAGCACCAGTGCTCCGCCGAGCGCTCCGATGGCGGCTCCGCCGGTGTACGAATTGATCCAATAGCTGAAGAGCCCGATGCGCAACACGGCAATCAGTCCACCCAGAAGCGCCCATCCCGGCGGCAGCCAGCTTGCAGCGCCCAGCATATTGCGGCGCACATTATTGCGTTAACGCATAACAGACCGAACCACGGATTTCCGAAAAGGGCCTTCCCGACCGCCAGCACGAGACCGGGCGCGGGAAAATACATGGACACATACATTGGCGTCATCGAGACGTGAATGCTCTCGAAGTGCTGCCACATTGCCGGAGTCGGATTCGCCAATCTGCCTGCGGCAAACGTGTCGCAGGAGAGCAGGTAGCTGAAATCGTCTGGAGTAAATGGCAAAGGAATTGGAAAGACAGATAGAAAAGCGAGGCGCAATAATAACTCTGATAGACCTACGGTCAGAACTGCAAGACCTGCGTCTTCGTGCCAACCAACCGAATCCGATCTCGACGCTCCGAAACCATGCGGAGCCGAGCCTGGGTATTGCAAATGGCACCGCAACCGCGAGCAGCGTTATCCAGAACTCGGTTTTCGCAAGCGAGATGTTATCGGTCGGGATGGGTGCTACGGTCACGCGCGAGGTTTTGCCTTTCTCACTTTTCCAGTTTCTTCCTACTCAGACAATCCTCAAGAACCCTGTGGAAGTTTTGAGTAGTACTGCTGGCTCACTTTTCTTCCGTTGGCATCGAAGCGGGCCAGGTGGATCAGACCTAGTTTGTGCGCGGTATAACTGAGAGTCGTGGCAAGCACGCCGATGCCGTACTCGACGCTGCGCTTGAAATTGATCGAGGAGGCCTCCTCGAAATACTTCGTCGGGCAGGAGATTTCGCCGATGCGGAAATCGAACATCACGGCTTGCGCGATCATCTGGTTGTCGAAAACAAAATCATCGGAGTTCTCGAGGATGGGAAGCGTCTCGAGCAGTTGCCTCGAGAATGCACGGAAGCCCGTGTGATACTCCGACAGCTTGACTCCGAGAAACAGATTCTGGAACGCGGTGAGAAAGCGGTTCGAGATGTACTTGTAGAACGGCATTCCGCCTCTCAGCGCTCCGCCACCGAGAATGCGCGAGGCAAGCACCATGTCGTAGACGCCGCTGGCGATCATCCCTGCCATTGCCGGAACCAGCAATGGCGTGTACTGGTAGTCGGGGTGAACCATCACCACGATATCCGCGCCTGCGGCAAGCGCTTCGCGATAGCAGGTTTGCTGGTTGCGGCCGTAACCGTAATTGGAGTCATGGACAAAGGTGTGCACGCCCAACTGCTTGGAGAGAACGACCGTCTGGTCTTTGCTGGAGTCGTCGACAAGGATCTTGATGTCCACCAGGTCTGACAGTTCACGCACGGTCATTTCCAACGTCTTTTCGGCGTTGTATGCCGGCATAACCACCGCAATGCGCTTTCCGTTAATCATCGATTCACCACCAGCATGTCACCATTCTCATGCATTTGTAAGAGCAAACGCACTATCGTCCAGCCCGCGGTAACCTGCCCCGATAATGGGTATGGGCGAGACCGCAACCGGCTGCTTATCCGGTTCCACGAGCCAAACCTTACGGTCTCCGTAATATTGAAACAGTTCTCGGTTGCTGGTGGGGTCCATTTCGCGAGCCCAGATTACCTTGGATTGGTCTATATTCGCGGCGTTGTAGACCCACTCGTCTTGAGGGTTATGAGCACGTGAATATCGAACAATTGCGATCTGGCCGCCCGGCATTTGCTCCAGTTGTCGTTGCACGTTAACGCGGTCCTTGCCGAACACGTCAGGGCCGTACCAGCTGAAATTCCAAGTTGACGAAGGCCATTCAGGAAACGAGAGATGAAGAGGCTGTGCGTAGAGGCGAAAGACGCTCATCACGACGAGAACAACGACGGTGAGCCGGTCAAGGCCAAGCCGACAGGCTGATCGCCAGGCCGGAAAAGCCGCATGTGGCGCATGCCTTGCAGCCCAAGCGCGTAGATGGCAGCCGTAAATGGCGCCATGTAGTGGGGAATCAGAAATATCTCCACCAACATTCCCAGAGTCAATGCTGCGAGGCAGATCACCAAAAATCGGACGCGCCGATCGAGTAAGACACGGCGGGCCATGAAGAAAAATGGAAGCAACGCCAATCCAGTAAAAAACAGCGTTCCACTCACACCTTTGATCAGCAGTCATTTTTACGAATCCGCCCAGGGAGTGTGACCGCAAGTAATCATCAAGCTCATCCTCGTGATAGAAGCGGCGCATCTCATCGTGATGATAAGCAGGCTCAGGGCGCGGATTCTGCCAGGCAAAATAGGGCGCGATCGCATACGTGGCACGATTAACCGAGTAGGGCAAAGTCAGCGGATTACCAAAGACGCGGTAATCGTAATAGCCCATCCACGAGGCCGCACCAACCACAACCAGCAGCGGAATCGCCATGCGGCGCAAGAGGACAATGGGTCCAGGGCGATTGGTCGCGGTCAGATACCAGCGGACCAGCGACGCCGCGACAGGGATAAACAGCAACATGCTCTCGAAGGGCCGCGTCGTGAACATGATCGCAATGCCCGCTGCCATGAGCAATGCATTTCGAAAAGTGGGCCGCCGTTTGAATCGAGGCAATCCGCCAAGCACCAGCGCTCCGCCTAGTGCAGCGATTGACCCGGCCGCGTGAAACGTATTGATCCAGTAGCTGAACAGCCCTAGGTGGATGACGGCCAGCATGCCGCCCAGAAACGCCCACGACGCCGGCAGCCAGGCTTGTAGCATCCAGCAAATGGCAGCGCACATCAGGGCGCTCACGATCAGAAGGCCGAACCACGGGTTACCGAAAAGCACCTTCCCCGCCGCCATCACCATGCCCTGGGTGGGAAAGTACATCGACATGTACGTTGGCAGCATGTCGATGTGGATCGATTCAAAATGGATCCACATGGCAGGAGTCGGGTTGGTCAGGCGGCCAAGCGAAAAGGTGTCTGAAGCAAGCAGAAAGCTGAAGTCGTCCGGAACAAATGGAAGTGGAACGGAACACCAGGGGAGGATCGCAAGCCGCAACACAAGCCCGGAAAGGCCAACCACCAGTACGGCCAGAGCCTTCTTCTGGGCCAGTTTGCCCAAAAAGATCTCAATACGGGAAAACCAGGAGGCGCCCAGACGCGGCCAGGCGAACGAAAGTCCCAAGACGATCGCTGTTAGACCGCCCTCAAGCAGTGTCAGGGTGACAGCTTGCTCGTGGGACCCCGGACTTGACATGGACATACTGATACTTTGCCATAGCCTGAAAACAGGTGATGTGGCGCACTCGAAAAAACGTGACGGCTACCAGAGTTGGTTAAGTTTTGAAAGCCGCACTAGCCGCACTAGAGGTGCGAGTTGGTTTGAGGTTTCCGGTCAAATGCCTTGGTGCTCAGACACAGAAACGAGACTCTATAACCCGAAACAAAGATGACCGACGAACAGTAACTTGCCTCGCGCTAAAGCTCCTCAAAAAACTGCAGCCTGGTAGCGATTCACGCACCAGGCTGCATTGGTGTTTCGCCTTCGGGCACGCGGGCTTGAGAACTATGTGATGTTGGTGCGTGAGAACGCCCGAGATGTCTGATCGAACGCGTTGTTGAGGCCGGTGGCAAGGAACTTCATGCCAGTGATTGCGCCGAATGCGATCAGGGCCACGACGAGCGCGTACTCGACCAGATCCTGACCTTCTTCCCGAGCCATCAGAGACTTGAGAGTGAGATACATCTTGATCATCAGATCGTTCATTGTTGTGAATTCTCCATTTCCTGGGTTGGGGTTCCAGTCGTTGACTGGTGGTAGTGCATTGTGAGCAGGTGTTGTGCCATTGTTTTTAGCACTTCATTTCATTAGAAGTCAATAACCTACTGAAGGGGATACCACGAAAGGTGTATACCGGCGTACAAGAGCGGTAACTGACAGATGCCCTCTGGTAATTAACACCAAAGTTGTATTTACAGCTGAATCACTTAGTGTCGATTCCACTATCTTCACGGTTATTGCCCCCCAACAACTTTGTATGATTTGATCGCAGCGCTTCGCTAAACACCAGACAATAAGCGCGAAAGCAGGCACGAAAGTAAGTCCACTGCTCAAGCATTTCCAGATCAGCGAGTTACGTTCAAATCGACAGGGAAAAGCGATCTCCGCACTCGTCAATTTCTTGTTAACCACGCTGTTTCAAGATATTGATCTGCATAAGTCCGAGAAGCAAGATCAGGATCGTTAGCGGTTGAATCCCGTGATTCTGGGCTATGCTCTCCGCCTTCAGAGAAACCGCCGAAATCCCGATCGCAAGAAGAACAACCCACCCTGTGCCAGTCGTTCCTTCAACTTCCAACAACGCACCAATCGTGAGTATCACAACAACAGCGATCAGAAGAGTGTCGTAGACAGGTACATACACGTTTATGACCATGGTCCAGGTCAGCGTCGTTGCCCAGGCCATGTTTTGCGCTGCATCGCCGGCGCTTCGCAGATTTATGCAAAAGTCTCGCAAGCCACGTGCCGAGTCCCAGCAATACGAAAGCGAGAATTGTGAGTCCGATCCATGATCGTCCGCCGGGGATGCCATACAAGAAAGAGTTGAAGTCGACATATTCCCATCGTTTTATGGCCGATTCTCCATGAATGCCTGCATGTGCCCGCAAAGGACTAAGAAAGCGCGCATATGCCGGCCAGATCTGCAAGCCTCCAATGCTGTCGATGTCGCGATCAATACGGTTGTCCCAGCTGCGAATCCGAAGAACGTCCTGAATCGCCGTGTGATTAGAAGCATGGGAACGATGAGCAGCAATAGCGTTGGCTTATAGGTCAAGTATTGATAGTGCCAGCCCGCTGAGAAGAGGCATGGAGCGCCTCTCGAGAAAGATTGCGAGACCGGTTGAGAAAACAGCAATTGGGGCGAGTTGCCCAACAATGAGGTTGTAGCAAAGGAACAGTGGAGAGGATAGGGAAAAGCAGAAAATGAGAGAACCTCTGAGCCGATCGTTAGGAAACGCAGCCTTCACGGCTGCCGCAATCCCGGCGATATAAAGCACGAAAGAAGTTCCCATCCAGAGGAAGTACGCTTGTTCGAACGAGAAGCGTGCATACATGCTGAAGAACTTCGCCACGAATGGCGGATACGGGCTCCGTCCCCACACCTGGTGATTCTCTGTCAGGAGGTAGATATCGTTGAATGTCTTCAACTGCAGCCCGTAATCATAAAGCTGCACAGCAGGATGCTGATTCAAAATGTGGCCGATACCATAGAAGTAGATGAAATCGATCGGAAGCAGGCTGGAAAACCTCGCCCCCGATTTCCAACGGACCCAAAGTATAACGACAGAGGGAAGATCAACCCAATTACAAAGAGGCCCCAGCAGAACACGTTCAATTCTTTGAGACCTGGTCGTGGGCCGAGAATCGATTGAGGCCACCTCAGCAGCCCACTATTAATTCGCACCACACGTACTCCATTCCGGCCGAATCGTGGACCCAGTCGGCCCATAATCGAGAATTCAAGGACTCCCCATTCAGTTGGATATTGTAAGAATACTCACAGCATAACCGCTGTTCCACAGCTTTTCGCGCGAGAATTCGACTTCAGGTTGAGAAATACTGGTCTAGCTCAATTGGACGGCGATGAGCCGCACCTAAAAGGCAGTTGCAATTGCCATGAGGCTCTGACCAATTGGCGGAGGTGAAATATGCGATTCGGCCCAGTAAACTGCTGGAAATATTACACGATCAAAGAGCCCGACGGCGCGAATATCGAAGGACCTCTTGCCCAGAAGGCAGAAACTCGCCCACCAGGCGAAGTGACCAACTAAATTGAAGTAGCGGAGTTTCTTAATTGTGAACCCAGCCTGCTCAAGTTTCGTTTTCAATTCCGGACGGGTGTAACGCCGGTAATGTCCAAAATCCTTGTCGATAGGTGCATATATTTCTGGCCGGGCGGGAACAAACAGGCACAGATCCCCATGCGCACGCTGCAAAAGATCATGGTAGATAGTCAGTTCTCTTGCATCAGTTTCAATGTGTTCGAGAACATTGATACTCAAAATCCCATTCCAATCTCTTTTCGTCCGCAGATCCGAGATAGTTCCGTGCACCAACTCCAGATCAGGGAAGCGGTTGCGGATTCTAGAACAGAAGTCCCCGTTTGGTTCGATTGACACGAGCTTTCGTATTTCAGGAGATTCAAGAAGTTGGACCGTAATCTGGCCAACCCCCGCGCCAACCTCAATCACATTTCCTTGCAAGTGGGCCGCGAAGTCTTTCAGGATTGCTGCGCGATAATTGTTTGCCGCGTTTAAACTGGCAAACTCGAAATCTGCGGTCGGCGTGGAATTGGATGAGGTGTTCATTTGCTCCAAAAGTTGTACTTCCAGATGCACCACAGGGCGCGAATTCCGTCCCGCCAGCCAATCTTTTTCCCCTCAGCATAGGTCCGACCACTATATGAAATTCCGACTTCGTATATACGAAGATTGGCCCTTGCGAGTTTGGCTGTAATCTCCGGCTCGACTCCGAAGCGGTTCTCTCGAATTCGAATCTTTTGAACGACGTCGCGACGAAATATCTTGTAGCCCGTTTCCATATCAGACAGATTCAAGTCGGTAGCCATGTTGGAGCAAATCGTGAGAAACTCGTTTCCCACTGAGTGCCAAAAATACAGAACGCGATGGGCGCTTTGCCCTCCTTGAAATCTAGAGCCAAAAACTACATCTGCTTTTCCCGAAAGAATCGGGGCGATCAGGCGGAAGTATTCCGCACGATTGTATTCCAGATCCGCATCCTGAATGATGACGATCTCCGACGTCACCTGGGCAAGACCAGTTCGTAAGGCTGCTCCCTTGCCTTGGTTGACGTCATGTCGGAGGAGCATGATCCTGCAGTCCGTCTGAGCAAGCTGCTGAAGATGGGCGGACGTGCCGTCGGTCGAGCTGTCGTCGACGATGATGAGTTGCTGCACGGGCCGCTGAGCAAGGACCTCTCGAACGATGCTCGATACGGTTGTGGCCTCGTTGCAGACAGGCATTACTACAGCGGCGCACGGAGTTACATCGTCATTGGATCGCACTTCTGTCATCTGCGAGTATCTTAGTTTCTTTGAGGTTTAGGAGCGCTGGCTTAATATAACCTAAACGTTCGAATCTCAGTACGGCCACCTCTCCCTCGGTCCATGCGGTGGTAACTGCAGGTTCCGGCATAATCATGCTCCGGAACAACGCTGGGAGTTTTGGATCTACTGGCGATACATGGTTTGTTGATTCGGAACATTTGGCCAGCGGCATGGGAGCGAAAGCATGACAAAGGCACGCATAGCAATCCTTATTTTGCTGTCGGTTTGTAGCGCAATCTCGGCCATGTGGGGATTTGCTATCGAGCGCTCCGCCCGCGGAATCATTGTCGACTTCAAAATCGACTACTACGGCGCGCGATGTCTCGTACAAAGCAGGGATCCGTACAACAAGGACCAGGTAAAGAGCGTCTACCTGGCCGACACAGCGAGGCATTCGTCAACCGAGCTAAATGAGATTCCGCGAGTAGTTACTCAACAGGTTTACTTCCCCACTGCATATTTCTGCGTTGCGCCATTCGCTTTTCTGCAATCGTCGCTTGCATATTTGCTCTGGTCGGCTTTCACAGTCGGAACAATTACGATTGCAGCATTTCTGGTATGGACGTTAGCACAAGAATACGCACCGAATGCAGCTTTCTATCTGGTCGCCTTAGTACTTGTTAACTGCGGAATTGTCTTTGCCGGCGGTAACCCTGCCGGATTAGCCATTGGACTCTGCCTGGTGGCGGTCTGGTGCTTTGTAAAGGAAAAATATGCGTACGTGGGAGTTTTCTGTCTTGCATTGAGCCTGCAGCTAAAGCCGCACGATACTGGCCTCGTCTGGCTCTACTTTCTTTTGGCAGGCGGAGCGCATCGAAAACGGGCGTTGCAAACACTGGCACTGGCAGTCGCACTTGCATTGCCGGCCCTCCTGTGGATCTTCCATGTCTCGCCTCACTGGATGCAGGAGCTGTCGGCTAATCTAGCCATTACCTTATCACCCGGCGAAATCAACGACCCCGTAACCAGTTCCATAAGCAAGAGTGGGGCCGGCACGATAATTGATCTTCAAACCCTGATCAGCGTCTTTTGCAACGATCCGCGTCTCTACAACATCCCTCGCCTACATGATCTGCGGATCTCTTCTGCTTGGCTGGATGATTGTTACCGCACGGTCTCGCCCTTCGTTATCGAGAGACTACTCGCTCTAGCGATCATTGCGCCTCTTTCGATGCTGCCCGTCTACCATCGCCCACATGACGCGATACTGTTGATTCTGACAATTCCCGCTTGCACGATGCTCCTTGCCGAGGGCCGGTGGCTTGGCCGAATCGGGCTCCTCCTCAATTCCCTTGCCGTCCTGATTACCTCGGCAATTCCTTTGGGAATGCTCTCGATCCTGACCAGGGATTTGCATGCTCCCGCCGTTAGCCCGCCGGTCAAAGCACTTGTGATTCTCTTTGCTCGTCCGATACCCATAATCCTGCTGGCGTTGGTTTCCTTCTATCTGTGGGTGTTTGTGCGCCGCTTTCCGCGCAGTTTGGGTGTCATGGATACGAGTGAGCAACATACTTGATCTTCCGCCTCGGTCGAGCAACGGTTTCCCAACGCTACGATTTCGAATATCTTCTGAAATCGCATCGACGAATTTTCTGTCGGAGACATCTCGGCTGATTTTTGCCCCTCTCATCGGCTAAGAACGATTGCCACCTAGGACTCGTCCAAAGAAGAATCAACCCCTTAGCGAGCCCGCCGATTCCGGCAGTGACGAGAACTCAACTACGTCACCCGGACGAGATTGTGATTCATGAACGACCCCGGAGGGCAATTCAAGTACGGAGTACGCAGAAAGGCAAGCTGACATTCGCCAGGGACGTACACCACTCGCGACTTTCTTGATGCGAAGTTTTCGATCAAGGTAGATCAGATCAATGGCAAATTGCATGAAGAATGTGTGAACCGCTTCACACGGTACAATCCACAATCCTTCTCCAGGCGCCAGACCTTGGCGCCCCAATAAACCTTTTGATCTCCTCGCTCCGCTCTTGGCTACCTCTGCTGTGCTTGCCAACTCGGTCCCGCGCGTTACGTTCAGCACCCGCAGGCGGTCAAGTTCAACCACGGATTCTGTTTCGAGCTTCATCCATCGCTCCCGTGACTCCATGAGCCTGACGCGAACAGAGTGAATTCATTGAGGAGAGTATCCAGTTTTGATCGCACCTTGAAAATCTCTGCTCTTTTCTGAGCCGAGAATGGAAGGTGCCCCAGCGCGAACTCCGCACCGGGACACCATGTTAAACCACGGGTTTTTGTATAGCGATCAAAACGCCGATCACGCCCTACTGGGGTGCCGGCTGAGTTGATGCTGCGCTTCCACCACCTCCGCCGCCTATGCCCATTCCACTCTCAGTCACCAACGGTGTTTCCGGTTTCTGACTCTCGATCAACTTCTCCACGGGAATCGTTGCCGGAGGAGGTGCGGGTGCAGCTCCTGCAACCTTCGTATCAGGCGTGTGCATCGGAATCGGCGAATTTGGTGGCAGGAATCCTTCCGGATATTTCAATTCCGGAACCGGCGTACCCGCGTCGATCGGGTTCACAATCTCGGGAGTCACAATAACGATCAACTCCGTATTGGATTTCTTCCTATCAATCGATTGGAAGAACTTGCCCAGAATTGGAATGTCGCCGAGAAAAGGAATCTTTTGGAAATTTTCGGTTTCGCGGTTATCAAGCAGACCGCCAATAACGAAGCTCTGTCCATCTGCGAGTTCTACTTCCGTCTTGACACGTCGGATTGTCAGCGCAGGAACACTCGCGCCACCAATGTTTACTGCGTTTGCGTAGTCAAGAGAACTGACTTCGGGCGCAACCTGAAGCCGGATCGAGCCGCGATTCGTGATCGTAGGCAGAAAGGCGAGCAGGATGCCGTATTGCTTATATTGAATCGTGATTGGAGCCGACGAGCCCCCCGTGGCCCCCGTTTGCGCCACTGGATAGGGATACTCGCCACCGGCCAGGAAACTGGCCTGGTGGCCATTCTTCGCCATGACATTTGGTTCTGCCAAAACTTCTGCCAATCCCTTCGACTCAAGCGCTTGGATCGTCACGCCAAGATTGATGCCGGGATAGTACGCAAACAGATTCAATGGCGAAACATTACCAAGAGTTGCGCCTCCCCCAGAGACGGTGGGGATCGTGGGCGTGAACTGGTTCGTCGAGACCGTACCGATTGTGTTTCCAAACCCAGTGCTGAAGATATTGATCCCAAGCTGTTTCTCTTTGGTTCGGTCGATACTGGCAAAACGAACCTTGAGAAGGATCTGCGGCTCAGAAGCAGGTACATTCACGTTGAGCAGGTTCACAACCTTGCCCGCCGTGGAAGCAATCATCACGGCACGCTCTGAATTATTCAGATTGCTTACTGTGCCGCGCAGAAAGATCATTCCGTTGTCTTGCGAGACTCTGACGTTCTGCCCCGGCAACTCCGCCCTTAACTCCCGGCGAACACCCTCAAGCGAGTCATTCGAGGCAAAAGTGCTCGGCCGGACCGTGACATTGAAAAACTGCCGCCCGCCGCTTTGATCCCAAATGATAAGGCTGGTCTCCCCCGGCGCCTTGCCACTGAGAAGAATCTGCGTCGGACTAACCGCTTGCGCCATGGCATAATCGCCGAGTCCCACGACAATGCGAGTTACGGGACGAGCGAGATCAAGCACTACAGATTTGCCAACAGCGAGCGACAGGTCGTTCGTTGAGTCCTGGCTTGTAGCTGCCGCCGGCTGGGTCCCCGGCGGGGGTGCCTGGGCCAACACGGCCGCTCCGGCACAGAATACAAGTGTCAAAGCACTGACACTGGCAATGGTGATCCCAGTTTTCGCTTTCACTGTTTCCCCCCGGGCGCTGCAAATTTATCTTCGGTTTTGGTGTTCCCGTTGATCACGGTAACCGTGAACATCTCTGGTGCTTTCTTAGGAGTGACGACACGACCGGTCAGTTTGGGTTTGCTTGCCGGGGCATTCTGATCAAGGAACAAGTTGGTCATTGCAGTTCCCTGCACCGGAGCCACCTTCGTATCGAGCGGATTCCGGAGTACGAGCTGGATGCGGGTCTCATTGCTGGCAAGTGCCATCACCTGGGCTTGCTCAGGCGTTACCAGAAGATTGACTACCTGCACTTGTTGAGGCTTGCCCTCGGCGTCCTTCTGAATATCGGTACCAGCCGATAGAACTTCGATATTCTGCAGAACCGTTCTCACCTGAGTGTTGTTGTTCCCTCCTCCACCGCCATTGGTGGTCGGAGGCGTTCCGGAGATCAGAACGTCGACGCGCATTCCCGGAAGCACGAAGCCGGCGACGCCAACAACCTGATCGACTCGGACGGCTATGGCTCGCATACCATCCTTGATCGTCGCAGCGAGGCCGCCACCGGATCCCACGGGAGCGAGACGATTTTCCAGGATTGGTTCGCCAGCATAAAGCGACGATGTGACTCCGCGTCCAATCGCGTTTTTGGCATCCAGAATCGCGTTCTTTGGCGGTGTCCCCATGATTTGAATAGTGGTCAGATCCGGGGCGCTCAGAACCGTGCCGATTTTTATGTCGGTAGCAGCGGCAACCACCCGTGTCGATGGTTGCGGTTTAGCCGCAGCAATGCGCATGCCGACCAGCCGGTAGACGAGCACGGAGCACAGTGCTGCGACTACGAATGCAGCAAGAAGGATGGTTACCAGTCTTCGGTTCATCAGAATCCTGTCTTCGCGAGGTGAAGCGCCCTGGTTTCTTGTTCCTTTGCCTCAGTTTTGCAGGCACAGAAAGAAGCGGCCTCTTCACACAGAGTTATTGGTCGAAATGGTGTAAAGTCTGCACGGGTGAATGCCGCTAGAGTATAGCATTATGTGACATTTCGAGTGCATCGAATTTACCCCGCCCAAACCGAAGTACCTAGAAAGCCACTTAACAAAATGAAAGCTTGACACTTGGTCTAGTCGCGCCCAGTTTCTTCGGTTTTGTCATCGTATCTCCTCATGCCTGGCCTGCCCTGTCAACAGTACCAAAGCGTTTAAAGTGCTACATTCAGAAACCACCGTCTTCGGCTGGCTCACACAACCATAACCTCCCTGACCAAAGTGATTCGCATTACTTAAATGACCTTGAAGACCAAAGGAACCTCGCGCATACTTGGAGATACGTTTGCCTCGCACACAGGATCACGCGACTTTACAGATGTGACCTTCCCGGGTGTAACTCCATCGCCCTTGAGTTAGGGGCGCCATAAGAGCGACACTCAACCAGAAACACTTCCTGTTCCCCACTGCAAGGTAGGAGCAGGCTTCCTAACAGGAGAAGGGATCACCCGGCGAATGAGGTCATCGCGCACCATCAGCCTATTTACAGTGCAGCCGGAACCCCGTCGTGGGCCTTCGGCGCTGGTGGCATCCGCTGTTGTGCACGGTTCGGTCATCGCACTCGTGCTTTCGGCATTCATGTACTCTCCGCAATTCCGGCTCAACACGCCCAACGCCTACATGATGCAGCACGTAGATCTCAATATGCCCTATCCGCCGATTCCTAAGAACGGCGGAAGCGGAAGCATGTATCCAAAGTCGTCCTCTTCGGGCGCCGAATCTTCGGCTCATGAAAAGCTGGCAGCTCCCGCATCGAGCCGGGTCCATTTCATGCACCGGAAATTGGCTCCGCAAACATTGATCGATCCTGATGTCGACCCAAACAAAATGCTGCCCAAAGAGACACCCCTTCCGGCGATGTTGCTTTGGTCAGGTCATCGACCCGAAAATCGAAGTCCTTACTCCGCCGCGGCCGACGCCCCCATCGATCACACTTGATAAACCAAAGCTGAATTTCCCGACCAAAGAAACACAAATCGCCGACCTCAACATATCGTCCACGCGGTTCCAATCGAACCGTCCCATGCCCATGCCCAGCAACACGTCCCCGGTTGTGTTGAAGCGCGATCTCGATGTCCAACGAATTCCGGAGACTGGTTCAATTTCAAGCATTGATGCCACGCCCGCCGCAATCCTGTCTGCGTCAGATCTTCAAATGAACCAGGGCCGCGTCACCATGCCCGGCGCAAACCAATCCGCAGAAGGCACGGAGCAGGGCGGACTCGGAACCGGCAAGGCCGCAAATTCGTTGCAGCATGGCGCTGGCGACTCAGGCAGCACCGGTTCAGACAAGGGTGCAGGCAAAGGACAAAATGCCAGCGGCGGCCAGTCCGCTGGACCAGGAACTGGCGGGACTCAAAAGGGCCCTGGAAACGGCGCGGCTGGAAATGGTACGCAAGCAGGCATTGGCGGAGGAAAAGGCACGGGGCACAACCCAGGCTCGGGGGCAGGATCATCGGACGGGCACGGCTCAGGAGAAGGTGAAGGTGGCGCCGTGACCCGCATCAGCGTGCCGAAGAATGGAACCTTCGGCGTGGTTGTCGTGGGATCGTCCCTTGATGAGCAGTATCCCGAAACCTCATCCGTTTGGAAGGGGCGCCTCGCATACTCGGTATACCTGCATGTCGGACTTGAAAAGAGCTGGATCCTGCAATATTCGCTTCCACGCGCCGCTGACTCGGCAAATGCGGGAAGCGCACGTCTCGAGGCGCCGTGGCCGTACTACATTGTTCGTCCGAATCTAAACCCTGACGAAGCAGCCTCCGATTCAGTGATGGTTCACGGTTTTGTCGATGAGGCCGGCCACTTCGAGAAGCTCTCTGTCGTCTTCCCGACAGATATGGGATACGCACGCGAGCAACTGGTCCTCGGCGCCCTGCAGCAGTGGCAATTCAGGTCCGGCACTCGTGACGGTCAGGTTGCCAAACTCGAAGTGCTTCTGATTATTCCGGAAGTCAGCCAGTAACTGAGCAAAGCGCAGATTGAAAAGGCCAGGGTCGTTACGCGAGCCCCCGCGTCCTCTGCGAGAATCCGCGCACACTCAGCCCGCTTTGTCAGCGAATCAGTTTAGGAAGGTTGCTGCACGCGCTGAATAAAGCGATGCAGCGCTTTCTTGCCCACGCCGGTTTCGGGCAAAGCCTCTCCGCTGTTCAAATCGACGGTATTCGACGGCACAAAGGAAAGTCCCACTCCGTCCGTCCCCCAGCGAATAACCTTCGTCAGCACAGAGATGAAATCATCCGGATCGTCTCCATCCGTATTCGTGCGCTGCAGCGTCATAAGGATCATTGTCCCGGGGAACCAGCGTTCGTCTGTCAGTAGATACAATCCGTTGGTGCTGATATCGGCAATATGGAAAGCCTGTGGCGCGCCGCCCGTCCAGTAGTAGGCGACCAGGCCCGGCAACGGATGACGCTTGGATCCACGCCGGTCCGTTGAAAGCCAGCGCAGAAAGCGGATGAACCATGAAGCATTCTGGACAGCATCGATTTCGACTCCGTCCTTCTCGGCGAGGCGCTGCTGCGCAACCTGGAGTTCCGTAGCCTGATCTATCTCTGAAGATGGCTCCGCCACCGCCGCAAAAGAGGATTTCGCTTCTGCCGATCCCCGCGTCGCGGTCTTCAAACCGGCTCCATTGGATGAACGTGCAAGGCGCTCTTCCATTTCATCTGCAATGCAGATTAGAAGCATGTCGCCAGGCTGTGTTTGTGTAGAAAAGATCGTATGACCAGCAAGCACCAGGGCGCTGGCAGGCTGCTCCCGCGTCGGCTCAATAGCATGGTTCGGGAAAGACTCGATTGCCTGGAGAACCCGATTGTCCTCATCCAGGTAAATTAAGTCGACGGGCGTGAGCCCTTTAGTGGCGGGGACTCCCCGAAAAGGTGTCAGCCACAAGCCCGCATCAGCTTTGATGGACAGGTTATCCATGAGAACTTTCAGCTGCTTGGCGGCCGTATCTGCAACGGTGACGCCCAGGCTGAGAAAGCTCTCGCGGGTCTGGTTGTACACACAGTACTTGCGGGTTTCCATGATCTGCGCCTCTTCAGAAAGCTGCCCGAATGGAGGTTAGAACGAATTAGAACAGTTTTCGGCCAGACTCCACAAACAATCAGGTGACGCAGTCAACTCTCCTGCGCCAGTGCCACCCCGAGTGATATTCGCCCGATTGATAACAGCATCTTAATCGAACGAACAGATGAAGCGGTTGAAGTTTGCTATCAAAACTTCTGCTGCGTAAACGGGACAACACTGGTATCACCGCCCTGAACGGTGCCCTGCGAGGCAAAAGCGCCGGACGGAAACGCGAAGAATATGCATCCTCCGCCGGCACCCTTGATGCAGATCCGGGCTACTTAACCCGTGTGCGACGACGCTGAATCAGGATGACCAGCACGATAACAAAAAGCACGACCGGAAACAATCCGGATAATCGTGGTACTGTCCATATCGATTCTCTCCCTTCATGAAATGGTTAAAGAACTCAATTACCGACCAAAAAACTCTTTGAACGAATCCACCATGACAAGCACGGCAGGCCCCAGCACGACCACAAACAGCGATGGAAAGATGAACAGAACCAGCGGAAACAGAAGCTTGACCGAGAGCTTTGCCGCCTTTTCCTCGATCTCCTGGACGCGCTTCGTACGCAGCGTGTCGGAGTGAACGCGAAGCGTCTTGCCGATGCTCGTTCCGAACTGCTCCGCTTGCACTAGCATCGAAACCAGGTTGCGTATTACATCAACATCGGTGCGTTCCGCAAGATGTTTCCATGCATCCGAGCGCGCACGGCCTGCGCGCTGTTCGAGAGCAACAATTCCAAGTTCATCGCTCAGAGCCGGTTGCGATTTGCTCAATTCCTGTGCGGTACGCGCGTCGCCTGATCAAGGCTGAGTCCGGCCTCGATGCAGATCACCAGCAGATCGAGAACATCCGGCAGCCCTTTTTCAGATCCCCTTTTGCCGGTGGCGATCCTTCTTCCCAGCCAGAAATCCGGAGCCAGAAATCCAAGTCCGCCCGCCAGAGTCAGAATGAAGAACGGGCTGAAATGAGCCGCTCCAGTAACCCAGCGACAGCAATATCAGCAAGGGCAGGAGCATCACCTTGGCGCCATAAAACAGCTTGACGGTGCCGTTCGTTGCGGAAACCCGCGCGGATCAGGCGCTGCTGTACGACCGAAATCTCAGCCTGGCTTCTTGGCAGTATCTTCTCAAATTGCTCGACCACGCCGCCGATCACGTGCCGTGTCTCTTCGATGGTCGATAGAGATGGTTCTCTTGTTGGCGCGCGGGTAGAGCGCCGAGGAAATGCGATCCTGGATCCTGTCGCGATAGAACACCAGCAAGCCGCCGCTGGCGATCAGCAGGAAGGCGACCAGGAATGAAATGACTGCAAATGCCATAATCCCCTCGCTAGACGTCCATGTTGACGATCTTGCGAATTATCAGTCCGCCGATTACAATCATTGCGCTGCGGCGTACAGCAGCTTGATTCCAAGCTCCTTCTTCCAGAGAAAGCTCATCAGGTCGGATTGATCATGTATAGCACAAAGCCCAGAACCACCGGAGCAATGTAAGAATCCATCCTGTTAATCGCCCTTGCGCCGTGTGTGTCGCTACCTGTCCTCTTCAAACGGAATCGCTCGCGGATCACCTGGGCTGTCTTCTCCAGCACTTCGGCCAGATTGCCGCCGCTTTCACGCTGAATCAAAATAGCCGTGCAGACAATCTTGACGTCCTGCAAGGGAACGCGCGTCACAAGATTGTCGAGCGCAGACTTCAGTTCGAGACCGTAGTTCATCTCGTCAAACGTGACTCGAAACTCTCCGCCCACAGGATCGGGACACTCGCGCGATACAAGCCCCATCGCAGCATTCAAGCTGTGGCCAACGCGAAGCGCGCTCACAATCAGTTCGAGCGCTTCCGGCATTCCTTCCTCAAATTTTCCATGCGCTTTTTCCGCTTTTGATATACCCAGCCAAGCGGCCCCGCTCCGGTAACCAGTCCAATAATGATGCTCAGGATCACCGAATCCGTCCGGAGATAGATCAGGTATGCGGGCACGATGAAACAGACACCGCAGAAAAGACTCAGGCCGCCAACTGTCCACTTCACGTTTGCCTGATAGAGAAACCGGCGGAGACGCGGTGCAAGCTCAAGCTTTGACAGGAAGCGATCCAGCCATGGAATCGAACTCATGATCTCGTTCTTGCGAACGTCCACGACGAGTTCCGCCATCTCGGGCTTACCCACTGCGATCGCGGACTCAAGCCTGGTCATGATCGCCCGGGTCTGCTCCGTCGCTCCCGACCCGGTAGCGGCTGCGATCAGAACAACGACCCCGAAAACTCCCAGGAACACGAGTACGACAATAATTCCCATGCTGCCCTCCGCAAACGCTCCTGCTTAGTTCACTTCCGTTACTTTCTCAAACAAACTCGGCGGCAGAAAGATGCCGGCAGTACGTAGCTGTTCGAGGAACTTTGGACGGATGCGACTAGGCACGAAGGCGCCCTGTACCCTGCCATTCGGCCCGATTCCCTTCTTCTGGAACGCGAAGATCTCCTGCATGCTGATGACGTTCTCTTCCATGCCCGTGATTTCGTGAGATGCTCACGCATTTGCGGGTGCCGTCGCTCATGCGCGAGACCTGCACCACGATCGTGAGCGCCGACGCAATCTGCTGCCGGACCGCCTTCTCCGGAAGATTCATATTGGCCATGGCCACCATGGATTCAAGACGGGCCAGCGCGTCGCGGCCGTGTTGGCGTGGATGGTGGTCATCGAACCTTCGTGACCGGTGTTCATGGCCTGGAGCATGTCGAACGCTTCTTCGCCGCGGATCTCACCGATGATGATGCGATCGGGGCGCATACGAAGGCTGTTGATCAGCAGCTGCCTCTGGCGAACCGCGCCCTGGCCTTCCACGTTGGGCGGCCGGGTTTCCAGGCGCACCATGTTCTCCTGTGCAATCTGCAATTCGGCCGCATCCTCGATCGTGACGAGCGCGCTCGGTTTGCGGAATGTACTGCGACAGCATGTTGAGGAAGGTGGTTTTGCCGGCGCCGGTTCCGCCGGAGATCAGGATGCTGATTCGGGCCCGGACCGCCGCCGAAAGATCTCCATCATTTCCGGGAAATGCTCTTCAACTGCACAGCTTGGTTGGCGGCCAGCGGGCCGGTGCCGAAACGGCGGATGGACAGCGACGGCCCATCCAGCGCCAGCGGCGGAATGATCGCATTCACGCGGGAACCGTCCGGCAGGCGCGCGTCCACCATGGGCGACGACTCATCCACGCGGCGTCCCACGCGCGACGACGATGCGGTCGATGATCTGCAGCAGGTGCCGGTCGTCGCGGAACGTTACGTCAGCCCGCGTCAGCAAGCCGCCTTTTTCAATGAACACATGGTCCTTGTCGTTGACCAGGATGTCCGAGATGTTCTGGTCCTTGAGCAGCGGCTCAAGCGGTCCCAGACCAAATACTTCGTCCAGCAGATCGGTCTGGATCTTCTCCTGCTCATCGAAGCTGAGCGGCACCCTGCGATCACTGATGATCTCGCTGATGATGCTCGAGACGGCCTGCCGGGCCTGACTGGAATTGATGCGGGAAAGCTTCTCCAGATCGAGCTTCGACAGCAGCGTACGGTGTACTTCCGCCTTGAAGTTTTCCAGATTTATTGATTCCACGATGCGCCGTCCTCAATTACGAAATCCGTCAAATAACGGGGGGATCATTTGAAAAGGCTGAAGCCTTTTCGCTTTTCCGGCTTGGGGGGCATCCCGCAAGCCGATCGTGCCATGTCCTGGATTGCCCTTGCGATGCTTGAATCATCCAACGCCAGCGGAATTGCCTCGTTCTGCATTCTGCGGACGTTGTAGTAATCGCTCGGAATCTTCCACGCGATTGGTTTGGTGAGCGCCTTCTCGATATGCTCTTCATCCACTCCCATGGAGCTCTTCACAAATCTATTTAGAACAATTTCGAGTTTGGGAGTTCCCGATTTGAAAAACTCCGAGATAAGCCGGTGCGAATTGCGCAGTTCGGGAATGCCCGCCTGCATCACCAGATATGCCGTATCAGCCTGTTCAAACCACGCCGCATCGGTCAAATCGAATCGCGAGCCGGCATCGATCACCACGAAGGCAAAGTCCTGCCGCGCCACATTCAACATCTTGTCGATCGAATCGTTGCTTGCCTGTATCTGAGGAAACCTGCCCGGAGCCGCTAGCACGGGAAGACCCGAACTGTGCGTCGTCAGCAGCTTCGAAAAGAAATTCGTGTCCATGCGGTCCGCGTTCTGCAGAGCGTCAGCCGTCGAGAACTGCCGTGGTGAGCCCGAGGCTCAGCGCCGCGTCGCCAAGAGGCAGATCGAGATCGATCAGAACCGCGCTTTGCTGGCACTCCTGCACCATGGCGACCGCAAAGTTGCATGCCACCGTGGTAACGCCAGAGCCACCCTTTCCACCCAGAAAAACCAGGATCTTTCCGCCGGTCTTCTTTGTGGATTTGCCTCCCTGCCGCCGTTGCGAAGCCCTAACCAATGCATCTGAAAGCGCTCCGGAGTCAATCGGATCCGACAGAAACTCGCGAGCCCCTGCACGCATCGATCTGACCATCAGGTTCGAATCGACTCGCGACGTGTACACCATCACCGTGGTCGCCGTGTTTGCGGCTATAAACTCCACCAGTTCCAAGGCGTATTCGGGGTCGGACTCGAGGTCGATGATGACCGCATCAAACGCCTTCTCGCCCAGCATCCTGGGCATTTCTTTCAGCGTCGGGGGATAAGAAGAGTACTCCCGCACAATCGCGGCATGCGAGTTATTCAATGCGCTCGCAATTGTCCTCTTGCGCTGCTCACTGGGGCAAATCAGCGCGATGGACAGTACATTGCCGCCCAGGGGATCAGAGTCGTGCGTGTTGTCTGTCACAGAATCAAGGCTCCCAGGTTCTTTCGCCAGAGTTGCGGTGTCGCCGAGTTCGGGGCATTGTCAGCATACTCTAGTCGTTTTTTAAGCTCGTTCTCAATGAGAAAAGAAGGAAATGAGAGTACCAATTGCAATTGCCGGAGCGTAAGGCATCTTACGTGCCTTTGGATTGGAAAGCTTGAGGTCTTTCGGCGCATGCAGGCCGCGTTCCCTCCAGCCAAAAAGTAAATCCCCCGCTCCCGTAAACATCTCTCCCAGAAAGCCTCCGAAAATGGCCCAGGCAAGCGCCATGATTCCGCCGGCAACTGCGATTAAAACCAATGCGAATACAAGCTGCTTCCACCAGATCCACGCTCCGATTGCGGCACACAACTTTACGTCCCCCATCCCCATGCCGCCCATCATCGCCAGTAATCCGTAAATCAAGCCACCAAGAAACATCCCACCTAGACTCTGACCAAGACCATGCCAGCCCGCAACCCATGTTGAAACCACCAGTCCGGCCAATAAAAACGGAAAGACCAGCCAGTTCGGAATCCTCCGGCTGCGAATGTCAGTTATGGTCGCCACTACAAGCACGGCCAATGTCGGCCACCATGCATAGGGGTGTTGCAAATGTTGCAAACTTTTCCTCCTCCACTCCCCTTGCAGGTGGATGACTGTTAACAGCCATTCTGCCCCCATTTCTGCCGCATGTCAACTCTCGCTGGATTCAATGCGTTACCTTGGGGGTATCGAGAGAAGTGTACACGGAAGTGCACGTAGGTAGTACCCCTGTGCAATAAAGGGTATACACCGGAGTAATGCCTGTCAGGAGCTTTCCACAGGAATAAAACCAGGGCCAGCCTTTCTTTCGTCTCGCGCTATCTTCCACGATCGATTGAACCCATTACGGGTCACCGATTTCACTTTCAGGTAAATATCCTCGCCGGAATGCTTTCTGGTAACTCAAACTAACTCCCCGGCCCAGCAAGTTACACACGTATCGCTGTTTGCTTTCTGCATTCGAGCTTGTCCGGCGTCTGCGAGTTTGGCCTCGCGCGTTGTATCCTTCTTCTAATGTTCAGGCGACTCGCTGTTTTTTCCTTGATCCTGATCCTCGCCGTTCGGGCTGTCGCCTGATCTCAGCCGCGGCCAGACCGATCCCGAATCCACATCACCGCCCGCATCCGGCACTCCAAGAACGACGCCGGCCAGGCCTGGCGCTCTTTCCACCAAGGCCGCAGATCCACCCGCGGCGCCTGTACCGCAAATTGTCGTGACTCCTTCTCCGCCCCAACCCGCTCCGTGGACATGGCACGATCGGGTTCTCTGGGGAGCTCTCCTGGTTCTTGTCATTTTGGGCTACATCGGAGTCATTTTGTCATTGCGGGTCTTGAAGAACATCCAACGGCAGACCGAATTCGGCGTCTCCGCCGCGCAAGCAGCCCTGCAATGCGCCAATGCCGCACTTGAAAGCTCTCAGGCGATCGTCGACTCCGGCCGCCCCTGGATCGTCATCACGGTCGAGCCCTTTCTCACCGTCGAACATGGTTTCAAGGTAATGGCTACAAATCGCGGCCGTACCCCGGCCCGCATCCTGGCCAAGGCCGACTGTGTCAAAATCGCGCCCGACGAAACACAATTGCCGGCGGCACCCGATTTTGAAAGCGGAAAATCGGCCACGCCCTTTGAACCAATCATCCTGCTTCCCGGCGAATCCGCCGGAATCCGCCCCTTTCGCCGCGCCGACGTTCGCTCCTATTGCGCATCCGATGAGCAATTCAAGCGCGTCGAAAAGTGGGAGGAGAAGCTCTTCATGTATGGAAAAGTCATCTATCGCGACCTGATTTCGCCGCTCGATCAGCCCAATCATGAGACAGATTGGTGCTGCTGGTACGTGTACGGAGACAAAGACGCGCTGGTCATCGCTGGTCCCCCTGAGTACAACAAGCACAATTAGCGCCTGTTCGGCGTGGTTCGACTTCGAAGATTTGCGATGGGGACAGGAGATAGGGCGGGAAAAGTGCACCCTCTACCACTGAGGTAGATTTTGGAAATTACGGCTCAAGCCCGCCCGCATTCCTTCAAATTTCGAGTAATATCCGGATTGGCAGTCAACCGCGAGAACCGCGACACTCGCCGTCAGACCGGCGGCGACGAAAGTCAAAGTACGAGAATCGCTCACCTCCCATCCCCCCGTCCCAGCTCCGCCTTGGGCGGCTTCGCCGGTACGAGGGTAGGGTTTTGGGCCGGGAATGAACAGAAAAAACGGAGCGGTCTACGTGATGCTTGAAGTGAGGACGGCGGCAATGTCTGAGAAGGCATTATTGAGGCCGCCAGCAAGGAACTGCATGCCGGCAATCGCACCGAATGCAATCAAAGCTACGACCAAGGCATATTCGACGAGGTCCTGGCCTTCTTCGCGTTCAACAAGGCCACGGACACACAGACAGAGATTGGTCAGTCTTTCCATTGTTCCTCCTTAGGGATGAATCTTGAGAAGAATCATAGGCCCGCTTAGGAATTTGGCAATAACACTTTGGGGTCCAGAACAGGTTACCCCAGGCAGAGTTCCGGGCGAGTAGTGGACAATCCGGACATTGAAATTGATATGTAGTGACCGGTCAAGATGCGCTGGTCGTTTTTTTCGATCGAGGACAAGGTCAGCAGCAGCCGTGGCAGGTAATGGCGACGATTGATCAAGCTGATATTCGCGGGTCGGAACCGCATAATCATGATCCGTCGGGAGCTGCCTCTGACTACCGACGCGAATCCGGCTGGGCCTGTCGCAAACAGCCTTGATTTTCGGCGTTGCACGTTAAAATTCGTGCATGCCCGAACTTCTGCACCGACACAACCCGGAGTCTCGCTGGTCCCTGTCTCCTATCCCCAAGATTTGCGAAGCAGATAGAACACGCTTGCTACACTTCTGTTGGCCCATCTCCTTGGTGGGTTTTTCAAATAGGTACTCCGGGAGTATGAATGCCTGTCGTTGAACTCGCAGGGGTAACCAAAGCCTACGAGGCCAAGGTTGCGGTCCGCGATCTGAGCCTCTCCATCGATGCTGGACAGATGTTTGGGCTGCTGGGCCCGAACGGCGCCGGCAAAACTAGCTCCATTCGCATGATGATGGGCATCACCTTACCTGACTCCGGCTCCATCAGCCTCTTTGGCAAGCCGTTCGAGCGAGCCAGCCTGGAACGCGTCGGGTACCTTCCCGAAGAGCGCGGCCTCTACAAAAAAATGAAGGTGCTGGAGCAGCTTGTCTTCTTCGGCGAATTGCACGGTCTCGCCTCCGCCGAAGCGCGCAAACGCGCGACAGACTGGGCGAAGCGGCTCGACATCGATGAAGCCCTTCCCAAAAAAACTGAAGAGCTTTCAAAAGGCATGCAGCAGAAAATCCAGTTCATCGGTTCGTTGCTGCACGATCCCGGCCTCATCGTCATGGACGAGCCCTTCAGCGGCCTCGATCCCGTCAACGCGCAGTTGCTCGAGAAGACCTTGCTCGAACTCAAAGACGAAGGCAAGGCCATTGTCTTCTCCACCCATCGCATGGACCAGGTGGAGAAGCTCTGCGATTCAATCTGCCTTATCAATAAAGGTGAAGCGGTTCTCGCCGGCCGCGTACGCGAGATCAAGTCGCGATACGAGCGCAATCACATCATCGTCGAGTTCGAAGGCAGCGCCGATTTCCTCAAAAGCTCTGAGATTGCCGAGGCGAAAAATTTCTCTGGGCACGCGGAGATCCGGCTTAAACCGCACGGCGACGCTCAAAAGCTGTTGCGCGAAGCCTCCGCAGTCGCAACAATCTTTCGCTTCGAAATGGTCGAGCCTTCGCTCGAAGAGATCTTCATCCAGACAGTCGGAGGCAAAGTCGATGCGTAACATCTGGCTGGTTGCAAAACGCGAATACCTCGAACAGGTGCGCGGACGCGCATTCAAAATGACCACCTTCGGCGTGCCTGCCATCTTCGCCGTGCATCATCGGAATCGGCTATCTCTCTAATCTCGGCCTTGGATCGGGAAGACGCCTTGCGGTCGCTTCGAACGATCCTGTGCTGGCCAACGAAATCAAGTCTCAATTGCTCGGAGACAAGGACGCCAAGGCCAAGGTCGACATCGTGTCACCTGCATCCAGCGCCGACCATGACGCTCTCGTAAGCGAAGTTCGAAACAAGAAGATTGACGGCTTCCTTTGGGTCGAAACACCTTCGGGACAGGCGCCCACCGCAACCTATACATCGCAATCCGCCGGCGACTTTATCACCGGCAACCGCCTTCACGACGCCGTCAACCATGCCATTCTCGATGCAAGGCTGACTGTAGGCGGAATGCCGCACAGTGACGCAGACAAGCTTGTCGATGGCGTGCACCTGCAGACCTACCAGGTCAAGAAAGACGGTAGCGTCGTTAAGAGCAATGCAGCCGCCTCGTTCTGGAAGGGCTACGTCATGGCGATTCTGCTATCGATGACGACCATGATCTATGGCATGAACGTCGCCCGGTCCATCATCCAGGAAAAGACATCGCGCATCTTTGAGGTCATGCTCGCAATTACGCGTCCCGCAGACATGCTTGCAGGCAAACTGATCGGTGTTGGCGCCGTGGGGCTTACGCAGATCGGAATCTGGCTGATCGCTGGCGGCATCCTCATTGGAACCCCCTATGCAGCCTCCATACTCTCCGGCGAATATGCGGTGCATATCTCCGCTACTGAGGCCATATTGTTCCCGGTCTATTTTTTGCTCGGTTACCTGCTCTACAGTTCCCTCTTCGCCGGACTTGCAGCATCCTGCGAAACCGAACAGGAACTCCAGATGTACATGCCCCTCGCCGCGGCCCCAACCTGGCTGAGCTTCTCATTAATCGTTGTCGTCATGAACGACTCGAATTCGCTCTGGGCAGTTGCAGGGTCCTTATTCCCCCCGACCGCGCCCATCATCATGTTTCTGCGCATGGCCTCGCAGATTCCTCCAGCCTGGCAGTTCGCTGTTTCCATCGGCCTGCTCGTGCTCAGCATCTGGCTGGTTCTCTGGATCTCCGCAAAGCTCTACCGCGTCGGCATCCTGATGTACGGAAAGCGCGCCACGCTTCCTGAACTGGTGCGCTGGCTGCGCTTTAGCTGAGAATGCACCTGCGTTGGCGCTTCCGGGCCGACCTCGCAGCAGCCCCTTCGCTGCCGGTTTCCAGCCCGTCGCCTAGACCGTGAAGTCCCGCTCACAAAGCGCACCTCACATGTGGCGGACAGCCCCTTTGGCAGGTTTTTTCCGGGGTGCCCGTTCACCCAAGCGGAGCAACTTCCAGCAGGTAAATAATCACTGGCTGGCAAACACCCCACGCCTTCCGTCTTTGCCATAACCCGTTCGTGTGATTGAATCTGTGGCTCGGTCAAATATGATTGTCATGACTTAAGTAATGGCTTCTGATCGGGTATTCGGTTTGAGTATTGGACCTTTGCTCAGCACGCCGCGACGTTAGCTGCATGCCAGAACTAGGCGGCGGCTATCCTACAGGTTGCGTGAAACTCTCCAGAGGGAATCGCAACCTGTAGTCTCATTCCCCGACTTCTTCATAGCCCGGTGTTGGCCATACTCCCGTTCACAGGCCCACGCCCAGGCCGCGACGGGCGGCAGACGACGCGTAGAATCAGGAAAGTGACCGACCACGACAGGGCCAAATTCACATTGGGCCAGCGCATTATGCTGGCGGTTGTGCCGCGTTTTGTGTGGGCGCTGCTGAGGATTGTGGAGCGAACGTGGCGCTTTGAGGTAATCGCGGAGGAAGGCGTTGACCCGGTCCTCTTTGGGCAACGTCCAGGACCGGAGATTTACTGCTTCTGGCACCAATGCGTGCTGCCCTGCACCATCTACTTCCAACACGCCCGCGCTGTGATCCTGATCAGCCAGAGCTTCGACGGCGAACTCATCACCCGCATCCTGCGCATGTTTAGCTTCGACGCAGTGCGCGGATCGAGTTCACGAGGCGCCCGCGGAGGCCTGCTGGGACTGAAGCACGTGATCGAAACCGGGCGCACGGCCATCTTCACGGCTGATGGGCCGCGGGGACCAATCTACGAAACCAAGATGGGGCCGATCAAATTGGCGCAGGCTACCGGCGCACCGATCGGCGTCTTCCACCTGCAGCCGGAACACGCCTGGACGTTGAACTCCTGGGACCGCTTTCTGATTCCCAGACCCTTCACGAGGATCGTCGTGAGTTGGGCGCAGTGGACGCGCGTGCCTTCCGATCTGCCGCCCGACCAGTTCGAAACCAAAAGACAGGAGCTCAACGACGCCATCGAACGCGCGCGGCTGCGAGCCCTCGCGCACCTGGGACAACAAGCATCATGAGCGATCTGCGCGTCGCCGATTTCGATTTTGAGCTTCCTGAAGAACTGATCGCGCAGCAGCCGCCCGCAGAGCGTGGGCAGAGCCGGATGCTGGTGATGGATCGCGCTACCGGCGAATTACACGACAGCCAGTTCAACGAATTCCCTTCCCTGCTGCGCGCCGGAGACCTGCTCGTGCTGAACGACAGCCGCGTGATTCCCGCCCGTCTCTATGGACGCCGAACCCTGCGCCGAGAGAAAGAAAAGCCCACTGGCCGCATCGAAGTCATGTTGACCGAACCAGCGGGCGAGAACCGCTGGCACGCGCTCGTCCGTCCCGGCCGCAAGGTGGCCATTGGCGAGCGCCTTGTGTTTCCCGCACAAGATGGCCAGATCATTCTCGAAGCCGAGGTGCTCGAGCGAGGTCAGTTTGGCGACCGGCTATTGGAGTTTGCACCCGTCGAGGACTTCTTCGCAGTTCTGGACAGCATTGGCCACATGCCTCTGCCGCCATACATCCATCGCGACGATGCGGCCGCCGATCGAGAGCGATACCAAACCGTGTTTTCGCGAGAACGTGGATCCGTCGCGGCCCCTACAGCCGGCCTGCACTTTACCCCGCAGATGCTGGAACGCATCGCAGCGCGAGGAGTCGAAATTGCGCGCGTAACGCTGCATGTAGGGCTCGGCACCTTTGCGCCGCTTCGCGTAGAGCGCGTCGCCGACGTGCGGCTCCATCGGGAACACTACACCATCGCCGCTGAAACCGCCGACGCCGTGAATCGCGCCCGCAGTGAAAAACGTCGAATCGTAGCCGTGGGCACAACCGTAGTGCGCACCCTCGAGGCTGCGGCGCAGCGAGTTGGATCGGCGCCCCTGGCGGCTCACTCCGCCGAGACAGACATCTTCATCTCTCCCGGATTTGATTTCCGCGTCGTAGGCGCTCTCCTGACCAATTTCCATCTGCCGCAGTCGAGCCTGTTGATGCTGGTAAGCGCATTTGCAGGGCGGGATCGTACTTTGGCAGCCTACCGGCATGCCGTCCAAAGCCGCTATCGCTTTTTCAGTTACGGCGATTGCATGTTTCTGGCCTGAGCCGCATCAAAGCTTATGCAGCTAATCTCCTCTGTAGTGCAACTCCGTGCCTCAGACCGAAGCTCATCGCATGAAATACGATAGACTTACGCGCAGTGCGGTTACAGCGGGCCCAACCCATCACCGGCCGAGTCGATAGCAGATAGCGCGGCCGGTAGTTACTCATTCCCCCACTTAGAAGGAAAAAGCTCTTCGATGACAGACACCAAAAACACGATCCTCGTTACCGGCGGCGCCGGATTTATCGGTTCAAATTTTGTGCTGCGCTGGATCGAGACCGTCGGCACGCCGGTTGTGAATCTCGACCTGCTCACCTACGCCGGTAACCCGGCAAACCTTGCCTCGCTCGAAGAAGACAAGCGCTACCAGCTTGTGCGCGCCGATATATGCGACGCCGAAAGTGTCGCCGCCGCGCTGCAGGCGCATCGTCCGCGAGCCATCGTGCACTTTGCCGCAGAGAGCCACGTCGATCGATCCATCGTCGATCCCGGCGCATTCATCCACACCAACGTGCAGGGCACCTACACCCTGCTCGAACAAACGCGGCGCTACTGGTCGGCCCTGGACGACGCAGCAAAGCAATCGTTTCGCTTTCTGCACGTATCCACTGACGAAGTGTATGGCACTCTGGCGCCCGACGATCCTGCGTTCTCCGAGACCACTCCCTACGCGCCGAACAGCCCTTACGCAGCGTCGAAGGCTGGCTCAGATCACCTGGCGCGCGCTTACTTCCACACCTTCAAGCTCCCAGTGCTCACCACCAACTGCTCCAATAACTACGGCCCTTTTCAATTCCCCGAAAAGCTGATCCCGCTCATGATCCTGCATGCTCTCGAAGGCAAGGAGCTACCGGTCTACGGCGATGGCCAGAATGTGCGCGACTGGCTCTTCGTCGACGATCACTGCTCGGCAATCCGCACAGTCCTCGACCGCGGCACGCCGGGCGAGACCTACAACGTCGGCGGCAACAGCGAGCGCAACAATCTCCATGTCGTACATACAATCTGCGACCTCGTCGACGAACTGCGCCCCGACTCAACCATCGGGCCGCGGCGAAAGCT
This sequence comes from uncultured Acidobacteriaceae bacterium, assembly GCA_963782775.1. Taxonomy (GTDB): domain Bacteria; phylum Acidobacteriota; class Terriglobia; order Terriglobales; family Acidobacteriaceae; genus Telmatobacter. The sequence continues at coordinate 103,931 of CAWALE010000018.1, read as the reverse complement.
CATCAAGTTTGTTGCCGACCGTCCCGGCCATGATCGCCGCTATGCGATTGACGCGCGCAAGATCGCCGGCGAACTGGGCTGGACCCCTTCGGTCGACTTCGAACACGGCCTGCGCAACACCGTTGAGTGGTATCTCAATCACGCGTCCTGGATCGAGAATGTGCGCAGCGGCGCCTATCTCACGTGGATCAAACAGAACTACGAGGAGAGAATCGCGCAATGAAAGGCATCATTCTCGCCGGAGGCTCCGGAACGCGCCTCTATCCGGTCACGCACGTCGTTTCAAAGCAGCTTCTGCCCGTTTACGACAAGCCGATGATCTACTACCCGCTGAGCACTCTCATGCTCGCCGGACTGCGCGACATTCTCATCATCTCAACGCCCGAGGACACGCACAGATTTGCCGACCTGCTCGGCGACGGAAAGCGCTGGGGCATCAACCTCAGCTATGCCGTGCAGCCAAGCCCCGACGGACTCGCACAGGCCTTCACCATCGGCCGCGATTTCATCGGCAACGATACCGTGCTCCCTCATTCTCGGCGACAACATCTTCTATGGCCAGTCATTCTCACGCGATCTGCAGCAAGCAGCGAAGCTGAAAGGCGGTGCGCTGGTCTTCGCATACCCGGTGCACGATCCCGAGCGCTACGGCGTTGTGGAGTTCGACGACGCGGGCAAGGCCATCAGCATCGAAGAAAAACCCAAGCAGCCAAAGTCGCGCTATGCCGTCACCGGCCTCTATTTCTACGACAACGATGTCGTGAAGCTGGCAGCCGATCTCAAGCCTTCGGCGCGCGGCGAATTGGAGATCACCGATCTCAACCGTCTCTATCTCGAAGCGGGCAAGCTGAAAGTCCAGGTGATGAGTCGCGGCATGGCGTGGCTTGACACAGGCACACACGATTCGCTCTTCGAGGCGGGACTCTATATCCAGACCATCGAACGACGCCAGGGATTGATGATTGCCTGCCCTGAAGAAATCGCGTATCACTTCGGATACATCACGGCCGACCAGCTTGAAGAGCTTGCAAAACCCGTTGCGAAGAGCGGATACGGACAATATCTACTGGCATTGCGAAATGAGCGTCAGATTCCCGCAGGAACCAGCGAGTTATGAAGATTGAAGAAACTTCGTTGCCCGGCGTGCTGCTGATTACGCCGAAAATTTACAGTGACAATCGCGGCGCCTTCTGGGAAACCTGGAATCACGATGCCTTCGAGGCAGCCGGCTTGCCGTGCACCTGGGTACAGGACAATTTCTCCCTGTCAAAGAAGAACGTTGTCCGCGGCATCCACTATCAAACCATCAATGCACAGGGCAAGCTGGTGCGCGCAACCCACGGAGCAGTTCTCGACGTAGCCGTCGATCTTCGTCGCAGTTCGCCCTGCTTCGGCGATCACGTTGCAGTCGAACTCAGCGGAGAGAATGGCCGGATGCTCTGGATCCCCGAAGGATTTGGACATGCATTTCTCGTGCTGACCGACGTCGCAGGCTTTGCCTACAAGGTCACGGATTGCTACAACCCCAAAGGCGAACGCACCATTGTGTGGAATGACCCGGACCTCGCAATTGCCTGGCCTGTCGTGCCCGAGGAAGCAATCGTTTCCGATAAGGATGCGAAAGGGGCATCGCTCGCGACCGCGGAGGTTTTTGCGTGAGCGTGTGGCCGCGTGTTCTCATCACCGGAGCCGATGGCCAGGTGGGGCGAGCACTGCTCAAAACCTTTGTCGGATCCGCGGAAGTGATTGCCTGCAATCGCAATTCGCTTGATCTCGCAAACGCCGATCAGATCCGCGAAAAAGTGCGAGAAGTCGCGCCGGACATCATCGTCAACGCAGGCGCCTACACAGCGGTCGACCGCGCCGAGACCGAGCGGGAACCAGCTTTCGCCGTAAATGGACGCGCCCCAGGAATTCTTGCCGAAGAAGCTCAACGCGCCAGTGCGCTCCTGATTCACTACTCGACCGATTACGTCTTCAATGGCTCCAAACCAGGGCCATGGGTTGAAGACGACGCGACCGATCCCCTCAGTGTCTACGGCGCCAGCAAACTCGCCGGAGAAGATGCGATTCGCAGGATCGGGGGCAAGTACCTGATCTTCCGCACCAGTTGGGTCTACGCCCCCGAAGGAAAAAACTTCGTGCTCACAATGCTGCGCCTGGGCCGCGAACGCGAATCGCTGAATGTAGTCGATGACCAGATAGGCGCGCCCACTACGGCTGCAGAACTTGCGCGCGCCACGCATGCGATTACCAAAGGCATTGCTACAGGAGAATTCGGCGCGTCAAGTGTGTGGGCCGGCACGTACCACATGACCTGCCCCGGCACGGTCTCATGGTGCGGCTTCGCACGTGCAATCTTTCAAGCGTGCACCCGAACTTCTCGGCGGAAAAACTCCCGTGGTGAACCCGATAGCAACAAGCGCTTATCCAACACCGGCAAAACGTCCGCACAATTCCATTCTCTCGAACGAAAAGCTGGCCCGCACTTTTGGCGTGCGCTTGGCTCCCTGGGAAACAGCACTCGACGAAGTGCTGAAAGCTATCCCCGCACAGCCAAAGCCCTGATCGCGTCCCTCTTCATCTCGCCATGTAGACTCGTCTGCGACCACATTTTCCTGGGAGGTACTGCGTTGCAAAGGAAAGCCATTCCCGCCGCGATCCTGGCAGTCACGGTGTTTTTGTTTTCTGCGGACGCCATGGCGCAGAACTCCACCAAAAGCCTCACCGCCTCCGAAGTGATGCAACGCGTCATCACCGCAACCGGAGCCGCTGCCGCCCGTCCGACACCGTCGATACGCTTAAGGCCGGCGATCCCAACACCGTTGTGACCGGCATCGTCACCACGTTTATGGCCACCTATTCTGTGCTCCAACAGGCAGTAGCCAGCCACAAAAACCTCATCATCACCCACGAACCCACCTTCTATAACCATCTCGATGATCAGGCTCCGCTCGCCGGCGATCCGGTGCAGCAGCAGAAACTCGCCTACATCCGCGACCACCACCTGGTCGTCTGGCGCTTCCATGACACATGGCATATGCGCCAGCCCGACGGCATCCTCGCCGGTATGGTCGAAAAGTTCGGATGGAAGGCTTATCAAAATAGCGAGAATCCACACCGGTTCACGCTGCCGCCAACCACCGTCGGTAAAATCGCCGCATCCCTGCAGGCGCGCACTGGAGCGCGTTCCATCCGCATTGTCGGCGATCTCGCCATGCCCGTCACCAACGTCGGGCTCTTGCCGGGAGCCTCGGGCTCCGAGAAGCAGATCAAGATGCTCGAAGAAGGCGACGTCCAACTTCTCGTCGCCGGCGAATCGCACGAATGGGAGACCGTCCCCTACGTGCAGGACGCCATCGCCGAAGGCCGCCACAAGGCGCTCATCCTGCTCGGCCACGCCGTCTCAGAGGAAGCCGGCATGGAAGAGTGCGCCCGCTGGCTGCAGACAATTCTTCCCGGCGTGCCCGTGGCCTTTATCCCCGCCGGCGAGCCGTTTCAAACCGAGGGGTCGCATTCCGGCATTTGGCATCAGAAATCTTCCACGGCTCGTTGACCAGCAGCCGTCCCGAAGATTTCCGGCAACACAGTAGTCTCTTGGTAAGCTTCCAAGTATTCGACAAGACCGACCTTCAGTATGCGTGTTCAGATGCATACTGACATCAGTTTCTAATACCACTGGGGGATGATTGCTCGGATACTATTCTGTTTGGCCGTTTTTCGTCGAAATCGCAATCCTGATGGCGATCGTCTCGACACCGCTGTTTCGCGCCGCCGATTCCCCACCAATCCCAGCCAGCAACCGCGTAGACACCTTTGACGGTTTACGTGGATTTCTTGCATTGAGTGTTTTTTTTCATCACGCCGCCGTGTATCAGCAATTCTTGCACTACGGAATATGGGGGAACCCGCCCTCTCAATTCCACACGCTTCTGGCGCAACGTGGCGTTGCCATGTTTTTCATGATTACGGGATACCTTTTCTATTCTCAGCTTCTGAGAGCAAAAGGACGTCCAGATTGGAGCCGGCTCTATATTGGTCGAATCGCTCGAATTCTACCTCTATATTGGTTTGCAGCAGCCCTGGTTCTGATCGGAGTTGGGATTCATACAGGCTGGCACCTCCAAATACCGCTATCGAGGCTGCTCGGCCAGGTCGCGAAATGGAGCGCCGGCGGCGCTTTTCAGGAAGCTCCAATAAATGGCGACATTTATACATCTCACATCAGTGCATACGTCACCTGGACACTCCAATATGAATGGTTCTTCTATTTGAGCCTGCTTGTATTGGCTATTCCAGCTCGATGGCGCTGGAGCGGCCTCTTCATGCCTCCTGTGTTGCTGTGTATTGCCATCCTGCATGAGGAGATTGCCGCCCAACCGACGAAACCCTGGACTTGCGTTTCACTCTTCCTCGTTGGGATGTCAACGGCCGCATTCACATACGCAAGGCCGGATCTGGTGGCTCGTGGGGTGTTGGCGTCCCTGACCGTCGTAGGGCTTTTGGCCCTCCCATTCACTATCTTTTCGGTTAGATATAGCGCTTTGCCAGTCCTGGTGCTCGGCGCGGCCTTCCTATTGATCGGTTCAGGGGCGGATGTCTTTGGGATTCTCAGGACCCGCCCAGCCAGACGTTTGGGGAACATTAGCTATGGAATCTACCTTCTCCAGGGGCCCGTTTTTGCGGCAGCATCCGCAATTGAAGCTGTTCGCGCACTCGACGTTGGTTCTCCCTTCGGTCATTGGACAGTCGCAATGTTGGAGGCCATCGTGTTGGTGTCTCTTGCGACCTGCACTCACCGTTTCATCGAACGCCCAGGCATCGATCTCGGACGACGCCTCGCCAGCAACTTCGCTTTCACCGATGTTGCGACTTTCGTCAACCGCCGGAAGCTTTTGGATTTAAGCAGTTAGTTCCCGATTGGCCAATGAAGGCAAAATGCACTTAATCGCCCAATTGCTTTCTTCAGTTCATTTGCTTTCAGGCGCAACGTGATCGGTTCAAATCGGAGCCGGCCCACAGTACCACGGTGTATTCATACCGGGTGTCTTCCGCTTCCCCGCATCGTCATCGGACAGGTAACGTAGAACAATGGACTCCACCGCCGCTACCGAGAGCCCCGCGCACACCGAGGCCGTCCCCGTCGAAACTGTCAGCCCCTGGCAGCGCGCCTTCAATCGCATCTTTTCGCGACACCTGATGAACATTGCGGTCCTGATGGTGCTCCCGGTCATCTTTTTGATGACGCTCAACCCGACTCTCGAATGCGGGCGTGACCCGGACATCTGGTGGCATCTGGCAAATGCCCGCCTGCTTACTTCCACCCATCACTTTATCTGGACTGAGCCGTACTCTTTCACGGTTGCAGGCGAGCGCTGGATCAATCCCGAGTGGCTCTCTGAGTTGCCCTACTGGTTTAGCTACCAGGCCCTCCAACTGCGGGGGATTTACCTCGTCTGTTGGCTCGGCCTGTGCGCGAATCTCATTTTCATGTACTGGCGCGCCTATCGGCGATCCGGTCACGCCGGCGCCGCATGGTGGGCTGCCGGATTGGGATTCGTGCTCATCTCCATAAACTCCGGACCGCGAACAATCGTAATCGCCTATCTTGCGTTGTCTGCGGAAATGGCCTTGCTTGAATCTGCGGATCGCGGAAACACGCGCGCACTCTGGCTGCTGCCACCGCTCTTCTGCATCTGGATCAATCTTCATGGAAGCTGGCTTATCGGCTTGGCCTTGTTTGTTCTCTATATCCTCTGCGGAGTATTCGGTTTCAAGAAAGGCATCATTGAGCAGGAGCCCTTCACACCCGCGGAACGAAACCGCCTCCTTGCGATTCTCGGCCTCTGCGTCGTTGTACTTCTCATCAACCCCTACGGCTGGCGCCTTGTCTGGAATCCTATTGACATGATGTTCAACCAGAAGCTGAATATCGCCAACGTTGCGGAGTGGAAGCCCCTGAACCTGAGTACCGTCGTCGGAGCAGCGGGTTTCGCGGCCATGTGCCTGATGGTCGTTTGCAATGCAATCAGAGGACGCAAATGGCGCGTGTTCGAACTGGCCCTCGTGTTCTTTGCCTGGTACGCAGCTCTCGATCACATGCGGTTCCTGTTCATGGCCGCGGTCCTCGTCATCCCCCTCATCGCGGACGATATTCGCCGGGCCGCCAATCTCGGGTCGGACCAGAAGACAATTCCACTCGCAAACGCCTTCATGGTGACCACCGTTGCCTTCGTCATTCTGTTCATCTTTCCCAGCGAAAAGAAACTGGAAGCAAAGATGCCCACTTTTTTCCCGATGCAAATACTCGACTCCATTCAGCCCTCCTGGCGGACGTTCGCCAACGATCCAATGGGCGGTATGATGACCTTCAAATCGAAGCCGAACTTCCTCGATACGCGACTCGACACATTCGAGCACCACGGGATTCTGGCTGCCTACCTCCAGGCGATGTACGTGATACGAACGCTTGAAGTGTTCGATCAGTACCGCGTTGATCACGTGCTGGTCACCGACGATATGCCCGTGGCTTATCTTCTGAAGCGCACACCGGGCTGGACCATCATCCAGCAGGAAAAAACGGGGAAAGATCTTTACGTGATGTTTGCCCGAACCCCGGGAGCACCGGCAGGGTCGTCCACAAAAGACGCACTTCTGCCCGCGAAGAAATAGCCTCCGCGTTGAGTGTCGACAATCACCGATAAGCAGCGGGCCCGTAACAAAGCCACAAACTCGAGGTCAAGCTCTCGCGACACGGCTAAGCCAGATAGTTGAAAGCCATGTCCTGTGAATCGACCATCCAGATGTGACCAGCGTCACAAAGATCACGCCTGTTTCATGGAATCATCGACTCTAAAGGTGTTTCTGTGATTGCCATGGCCACGCGTACGTTTTGGAGTGCTTCAGTGAATTTTGATTCTTCCTCATTCATTGCAGAAAAGGAACTCATTGAGGCCCTCGAGAAGCGCTCATCGACGGTAGTGTGCACCGAGCCGCGCTGCCTGTTCGCGCAGGGAGGCAAACCGGCTGGCCTGTATATCCTCCGCAGTGGTAGCGCCAGCCTCACCATGGAATCGCCAACCGGCGGAAACCTGATGTCGATCACCCTGCATCCCGGGTCGCTGCTCGGCCTGCCGGCCCTGATCGGCAATGAACCCTACACCATGACAGCCAACGCCGAGAAAGATGCCGAACTCGGTTTCGTCACTCGCGAAGACTTTAACAGCCTGATGCTCACGGAACCCTCGCTTGCAGTCAGGGTGCTCCGCGTCCTCGCAGCCGAAGTCCGCACCGCGCGCCACGCGATCTCCGAATTCTAGAAAGTCTCTAGAAGCTCAGCAGCAGAACTCTCCGTGCTTTTTCCCATTTTCCCAGCCTGCAGCAGCGGCGTGGTATGCCAGCCGCCCGGAATGCGTTAGCATCCTGAATGTGCCCGGCCTCGATGATCCAGTCAAATTTGTACGCGGCGTTGGCCCGCAGGTTTCCGAGATGCTCGCCATCAAAGGCATCCAGACTGCCGAGGATCTGCTCTACCATCTCCCCTTCCGCTACGAAGACCGCCAGAATCCGCGCAGCCTCGACGAACTGAAACCCGGCGAGACGGCCAGTGTCATCGCGGAGGTGCGAGGCGCCGCTCTGTTGCGCACCCGCCGCATGCCGATCTTTGAACTCACCGTCGGACAGGGCCGGCACGCCCTCAAATGCATCTGGTTTCACGCTACATACCTCGAAGGAAAGTTCCACGCCGGCCAAACCGTTGCGCTCTACGGCAAAATCGAGCCTTCCCGTTCCTCCAGCAACTTCAAGATGATCCAGCCGCAGTTCGAAATCCTCCCCGACTCCAGTGACGATGCCGAAACACGCCTTCTCGAAGTCGGCCGCATCACGCCGGTCTACGAATCTCTCGGTGGATCGCGGCTGGCATCCCGCTGGCAGCGCAAGGTCATCTTCAACTTGCTTGAGAGCGTCCGCGGCAACGTGCCCGAATGCCTGCCCGCATCGATGGTAGCCCGGCTCGACTTGCCCGGTCGCGAAGCCTCGCTCCGTGAAGTACATTTCCCGCCGGAAGGCACATCGCTCACCCAATTGCAGTCGTGGGCCACGCCGCCGCACCGCCGTCTGATCTTCGAAGAGTTGTTCTTTCTCGAGTTGGGCCTTGAACTCAAGCGCCGCAAAATGCGCGAACGCGCCGGCATTGCCTTCGAGACCAACGACAAGGTTCGCGAGGCCATCCGCGAAGTGCTGCCGTTCCATCCCACCACTGCGCAAAAGCGCACCCTTGGCGAGATCGTCACCGACATGCGCGCCACCAGCCCCATGCGGCGACTCCTGCAAGGCGATGTAGGATCGGGCAAAACCATCGTGGCCCTGCAGGCCATGCTCGTCGCAATCGAAAACGGCTATCAGGCCGCGCTCATGGCTCCAACCGAAATCCTCGCCACGCAACACTTTCTCGCCGCTCGCAAACTGCTCGAACGGTCATCGCGCAAATATCGCATCGTCCTTCTCACCGGTTCACTCGATGACGACCGCAAGCGCACCAACCGCGGCTTGATCAATCGCGGAGAGGCGCAACTCGTCATCGGCACTCACGCGCTGATCGAAGAAAAAGTCGAGTTCGATCGCCTCGGCCTGGTTGTAGTCGACGAACAGCACCGCTTCGGCGTGCTCCAGCGCTTCAAACTGATGAAGAAGCCAAACCAGCCCGAGCCCGACGTCCTGGTCATGACCGCAACTCCGATCCCCCGCACCCTCGCGCTTTCCCTCTATGGCGATCTCGACGTCAGCATTCTCGACGAGCTGCCACCCGGCCGCACCCCTATCGCCACCCGCCGCGTGCCCGAGGAGCGCTGCGCCGAGGTATGGGATTTCGTGCGCAAACAGGTAGCGCAGAAGCGCCAGGCGTATATCGTCTATCCCGTAATCGAGGGCAGCAGCGACGACCAGCCGGAGTTGGACTTCTCGCACGACGAGCCATGCCGCAGCAACTACAGAGCCCGCAACTCAAACCAGCAAAATCCGTAAAGGCAAAACCGCCGATCTCTTCCCGGGCATCTCAGGCCAGAAACCCGCCCCCAAAAGCAAAACTGCGGAGCTCAAGTCCGCCGTGGCCATGCACGAAAAACTGCGCACCGGCCCTCTCGCCGGATTACGCGTCGGCCTTCTCCATGGCCGCCTCGACGCGGACGAGAAGGAAATCATCATGCGCCGATTCCAGCGCGGCGAAATCGACGTGCTCGTGGCAACAACCGTAGTTGAAGTCGGCGTCGACGTTCCCAATGCAACGGTAATGGTCGTCGAACACGCTGAGCGCTTCGGCCTCGCACAGTTGCATCAGCTGCGTGGCCGCGTCGGCCGTGGAGCGGCCAAAAGCTACTGCATCCTCATCACTGGACAACGCGTGTCTGAACAGGCTGAAGAACGCCTGAACGCGATGGTCCGCACGCAGGATGGCTTCGAGCTCGCGGAGCTTGATCTCTCCATGCGCGGCCCCGGCGAATTCTTCGGCACGCGTCAAGCCGGCCTGCCCGATTTCCGGGTCGCCAACCTCGTCCGCGACCGTGCCCTGCTCGAATTGGCCAAGCACGAGGCCGAACGCTTTGCCACCGTCAAACCCAGGCGAAGGCACTGAAGCCGAGCGTGCCCGCGTCTGGGCAAGACTACAGAGAAGCCTGGCAACGCCGCTATGGCCTGGTCGAAGCCGGATAGCCTTAATGCGGCAGCAAGTGCGCCTCCGCTGCCCTCCTCGATCGGAGACGTTTGAACCTCGAGATCGATGCTCGACAATCTCCTCCTGGCATTCTTTCCGAACCATCCGCGTACATTGGCACAGTTCCGTAAAGCGGATATGCGCACCTTGGCTGAGTTCAAGACCCGCCGCAATCAAGATGCTGTAAATCTCCAGGCAGGACCGCCGTTCAAACTCAAAGAGAATGTCGATCAGGCCCGCGTCACTCGCGCTCCTGCTCAGTACCCAGCCTCCGCAACCGAGAATCGCCCCAGTAAGGGACTTCACTGTCCGGCTCGGTTCGTCCCTTGAGATCGCTCTCATCTGCAAGGCCCATGGAATCACTCCCGGCTCGAGTGGATCGCGAAAGGTGAACGCCTGTCTCATGCTCCTCTTATCGGCGGCGGCGCAAAAACGATCAAGCTGTGCGGGAGTAGGGCAATATCCGCCTCGGGAGGTGCAAAACCGGTGCGCTTCCCCCAATCCCGTTCCTGCTTCCGGCTCGGCGCTCCACCGCCGGATGTTAGGTTGGTACACAGCATGATTGTCGGCAGCGGCATTGACCTTGTTGAAATCGCGCGCATCCAGCAGTCGCTTGAGCGCTTTGGCCCACGGTTCCTGAATCGTGTCTTCACACCGGCAGAGCAAGCCTACTGCCTGCGCAAACGCAATGCCGCCGAGAGCCTCGCTGCACGATTCGCAGCGAAAGAGGCCGCCGCCAAGGCCCTCGGCACCGGAATCAGCCGCGGCGTGAACTGGCTCGAGATCGAAGTCATCCGCGAACCGGGTGGCCGCCCCAATCTGCGCTTCTATGGCCGAGCCGCGGAGATGGCTGCCCATCTCGGCGTTGCCCATGCTGCCCTGTCCATTACCCACACCGCCACCCTCTCGATGGCCAACGTGATTCTGGAGAACTAAGGCTAGACCGCCGCCGCTGTAAATACCCTGCTCCAAAGGGACTTCTTGCCCTGGTTCCTCTACCTCCGTGTACGAGTCTTAACCTCGTTTTCCGGGCTAAAATGCTCGGTAACCCCTGCTCTTTCTGCTATTCTCAAGGCGACCAAGTAAGGGATGGTCGGGTCAGCTTCATCGAAGGGAAAGCGTGCCGAGCCGCAAAGAGATTCAGTGGTCCCAGCTGAGAGTTGGCGCATTGGTCCTGGCGGCCATGGCCGTGTTGATCCTCGTCATCCTCCTCATGTCCTCCTCCGCCGGAGGCTTGTTTACCCCCAAGCTCATCCTTCGTACCTATTTCGAGAACGCCGGCGGCCTGAAGAGCGGAGCCCCTGTAACGCTTGAGGGCGTCACTATCGGGAACATCACCCGGATTCGTGTCGTAACCGAGCGCAGCCCTAAGCCCGTCGAGGTAACCATGAGGGTGGGCGGCAAGTACATTCAGGATCTTCATGTTGACTCCACCACCTCCATCGCCCAGGCCGGAGTCCTGGGTGACAGCTACGTCGACATTACCTCTCAGAAAGCGAAGGGACCGCAGCCGAAGAATAATACCGAGCTCGCCTCAGTCGAAGCATCGAGCCTGCAGGGCGTCATCACCGCCAGCCAGGTCTCCATCGACGAAATTACCCGGCTCATGCGTAACGCCAACAAATTGGTGGACACCCTGAACTCCACCCGTGGCACCCTAGGCGGACTGATAAACGATCCCGCCTTCTACTCCAAGCTGAATCGAATCGCCGAAAACCTCGACAAGATCACGGCCGCCATTGGCAACGGGCACGGAACGCTTGGTAAGTTGGTCACGGACGATACTCTCTACACGCACGCCGACTCCGTAATCGACAAGCTCGACAAGATCGCAACCGGAATCCAGGATGGTCAGGGCACAGCCGGCAAGCTGGTCAAGGATGACACCCTGTACAAGAACCTGAATTCCACCGTTGCCAATGCGAATCAGCTTCTTGCCGACGTCAACGGCGGAAAGGGCTCGATCGGCAAGCTGGCCAAAGACCCCGAACTCGCCAAAAAACTGGATAACACCATCACCCGCCTCGATTCCATCCTCACCGGCATCGATGAAGGCAAAGGCACCATCGGCCAGCTCATGCAGAACCGGTCGCTCTACGAGCACACCGACCAGACCATGGATCAGGCGCAACAACTTATTCAGGCCATACGTCAGGACCCGAAGAAATACTTCGTGATTCGCCTGAAACTCTTCTAGATCGATTGCTCAGGCGTCGATCCCTCGATTTTTCAGGAACTCCTACCAGCCCTGCTGCGTTCTACTTGCATCGGAGGTCAGAATGTTCCCCACCGCACGACTCTCGGCAGGTGTCCTCTGCCTGCTATCCGCCGCATATGCTCTCACACTTGCCTCACGCTCCGCACACGTAGTCCACGCGGATAATGAAGCCGCACCCGCGTACGCAGCCAACGGCGATCTTCTGCCGCTAAAAGATTATCGCGAGTGGATCTACCTGACTTCCGGCATCGACATGAGCTACTCCCCAAACGCGATGGCGATGGACCACTCCATGTTCGACAACGTCTTCGTGAGCCCCGCCGCTTACCGCAGCTTCTTAGCCACAGGGACCTGGCCCGACAAAACCGTCATGGTCCTCGAAGTTCGCGGAGCAAAGTCGAAAGGCTCAATCAACCAGCGCGGCCATTTCCAGGACGCTGCTGTCATGGGCTTCGAAGTCCACGTAAAAGACGAGGCGCGCTTCCCCGGGAAATGGGCCTTCTTCGAATTTGATTCGCCCAGCAAGAACGGTACCCTAGTTCCCCAGGCTGCTCCGTGCTACACCTGCCACGCCGCGCACGCAGCCGTCGACACAACGTTCGTCCAGTTCTACCCAACTCTGCTGCCCATCGCCAAAGCCAAAGGCACCCTCGCCGCCGCGTACTTGAAAGAAGAATCAGCAGCAGATTCGAAGTAGTCACCGTCGCGCTGCATCTACGGACCAGACCAATCCAACTACTGCGGCTGATCGGTCCCATCCGACGGCACAATCCTCATCTCTCCGCGGAACTGGTGATAGTGGTCAAAGACCACATCATTGATCGCGACCACTGTGGGTGTCTTCCAAAGAGAGATGCTCCGCGTCGGCAAGATGTAGCTGCGGCCTCCGATATCGATCCGTTTGTAATCGACCGCCAGATCTGCGCGCCTCAGATCAACAACATCGGGCGAGAGATCCGTCTTCAGCACGATTCTCAAGACCGCGCCCGTGGCCGGCTCCAATGCAATCTCGCCGTGGTAAGCAGGAGTCAACGTGAACTCGCTGGACCTTCCGCCCTTCAAAACGCAGCAATAGCGGACAATGTAGCTCGATTTGTCCGCCTCGACCGCGAATTGAAATACGGCTGCAGGACCATCGATTGTTTGTTCCCAATGGCTCCAGCTGATCTTGCCTTTCAGTATGTCTGCAACGACCACACCCAGCAGCGGCCCGAATTCACCCCACGAATGGAGTCCGGGTTTCCTCTTGATATTCTCTTCCGGCTTCGTCGCCGTCAGACCCTGGTCAACTTCCTGCCCGTCTCGATACACCGCTGTGACTTCGTGGCGATCGATGAACTGGAAACCCTCGACGGCAATGAGATGCTTCTCGATGGAACGCATCACGTACGCATCCTGGAAGCGCGTTGTGGTTCGTGTTGCCATAAAGTCCGGCATCCTCGAGACGGTCGTCGCCACAAAAGCGGCAGCCCGCGAGACCATTCGCCCTTGCGCAGCGCGACCTGGTGCCGGAAGATCAAGCAGGTCGGCCGCGGGCAAATCGAGAAAGGCGGCTTCGTCTGCGATGGCCAGCAACGCTTGCCTTGATTCCCTGCCCGGCAGTTCCAAATTGAGTCGTTCGAATCGCGCCGCTGTCAGTCGCTGCGTCAGATGACGCCCGTTAGCTCTCGCGCCAGATCTCTATCTGATTTCGTGTGCAAACAGCCACCACATGCTCAAGCTGCTCCACGGTAAGCTGTTCATCCGACCAGGGCGTCACCGACTCAATCTGCGGAGCGGCGTCCAGCCCCAGCACAAACACCGACAACGCGCACATCAAAGCTGCAAGTAGAAGCGAGGGACTTCGCATTTCGATGACCTTCCCCCGAGTGCGAAGACAAACTATACCACCGCGATCCCACCAGCAGCGGTGTCGGGCATCAAGGCCGTGCGCCGCGAAAGATCTTCCAGAACTCGACAAAGCACTTCAGCCGCACCAGTTGAAAATAGTCGTGCGCGATGAGATAAAACACCGCCGCTCCCGCCCACACCACGTGCAATGCATCGACGCCAAGCTGATCGCTGAAAGGCAGCGGCGCAGCCGATAACACCATCGCCAGCACGATCAGCGCCAGGTTCACGATCCCCATCACCATGCCGATTTCGAACAGCTCAGAGGTGAACGTCTTTCCGAGCCTCGTCGTCATTCCAAGAGCCGAAACCGCGGAGCGGTTTTCGAGCAGCATCAGCACCGGCGCAACAGAAACAATCCACCCCACCAGCGCCCAAACGGTGAAGAACGCGAGCGAGAGAAAGATCACCCAGATGGAAAGGCCAATCAGCTCCGGCTCCTTGCCGGCGGGAAAATGTGTCTCAGCCGCCCAGCCCACCGCGCGAAACCACCCCCAGCACACGCCGCCAAACAGCACCAGCCATGCAGTCTGCAGCACCATCATCGACAGCGGTCGCAGCCGCACCCGGGCATCCATCTGTTTCAGCGCGAGGTTGCGCCCGAAACTCGAAATGACGATCCACGCGAGTACCGCGACCGGTACCAGCCACCGCAACTCGTGAACAACCAGCGGTTCATATTTCGCCAGAGCGCGGCTCAACTGTCCTGCCGCGATCCACGGATTCTGCGCATCGATGTTCCTGAGTCCCGCCGCCTCAGGCGAGAGCTGCGCAAACACGCGCTGCAAGCTTGCCCGGCACGCCATCAGAAAAGGCACGCCGAAAAGCCACCGCCAGGCCACTTCCACCGCAACGATCGCAGGCCGGCGAATCATCCAGCCCATCTGATCCACCAGCGTCTGCGTGCCGCGTACCTGCGCCGCTCTGCGGTCCGCCCTCACTCGAGCACCAACTACATCGCGCACTACTTTACAACCAGATTTATTGCACGTCCCGGCACAACGATCACCTTGGCGATAGTCTTGCCGGCAATGCGCGCCTTCATCTTTTCATCGGCCAGTGCGGCAGCTTCAATCGCCTTTGCGTCAGAACCCGCAGGCAGGCGTACAACGCTAACCAGCTTGCCGTTGATCTGCACCGGAATCTCGATCTCATCTTCCTTCGCCAATGCGGCGATCGCTCTTCGGCCACGGCGTGACGCAGCACCGCTCCCTCGCCGCCAATTTCCTCCCACAACTCCGCCGCCAGAAACGGCGCAAACGGAGCCAGCAACAACATCAGCGATCTGCAGCATTTCATGCATCACTCGGCGCGGAAACTTCGCCTGCGCCAACGTCGCGTCAGCGCCCTGAATTTCGTTCACCAGCTCCATGATCGCCGCGACGCACGTATTGAAGTGCCAACGCCCTGCAATTCCAGCGTGATTTTCGACGATCGTCTGGTGCAGCTTCCGCAGCAGCTTGCTTCAGGAGCCACGCGCACCGGTCCCATCGTGTCTCGACCGGCCTGTGTGCTCCGACGCCACCGCCGCATACTTCGATCACGATGCGCTACACGCGCCCCAGGAATCGGCTGACGCCTGCAACTCCCGTCCTCCTGCCAGTCCAGATCGCGATCCGGGCGGCGCGGCAAACAGCGCATACATGCGCGTCGCGTCGGCGCCGTAACGCGCCACCATGTCGTCGGGCGAAACCACGTTGCCCTTCGACTTCGACATCTTCGCGCCGTCCTTGATCACCATGCCCTGCGTGAACAGCCGCTCCGCAGGCTCATCGTTGTGATCATGCCCAGGTCGCGCATCACCTTCGTCCAGAAGCGCGAATAGATCAGGTGCAGAATCGCATGTTCCACGCCGCCGATGTACTGGTCGATCGGAAACCAGTACTCGGCCGCCTCCGTTCAAAGGGGCGCGCGATCATTCTTCGCATCTGATGTAGCGGTAGAAATACCACGACGAATCGACGAACGTGTCCATCGTGTCCGTCTCGCGGCGCGCCGGACCTCCGCACTTCGGACACGTGGTATTCACGAACTCCGGCACGCGCGCCAACGGCGATCCGCCCTGCTGCGTGATCTCGATCTGCTCCGGCAACAGGACCGGCAACTGGCTTTCCGGCACCGGCACAATGCCATCCTTCTCGCAGTAGATCATCGGGATCGGCGTGCCCCAGTAGCGCTGCCGGGTTACGCCCCAGTCCTTCAAGCGGATACGTGACCGTTGGCTTGCCAAACCCATGTGCTCTCGCAAATTCGGCCATCTTCTTGCTGCGCCTCGCTCGACAGCTCAGCCCATTGAACTCGCCCGGAGTTGATCAGCAAGCTGTCTTCCTCGTGAAGGGCAGACTCCGCGTCTCTTCCATCGGCTCCGGATCTCGCCTGCGTCGCGGATCACCACGATGCGAATTTCCAGATCCATACTTCTTCGCGAACTCGAAGTCGCGCTCGTCGTGCGCCGGCACGCTACATGATCGCGCCCGTGCCGTAATCCATCAGGATGTAGTTCGCCACCCAGATCGGCACCCGCTCGCCGCTGAACGGATTGATGGCGAATCGCCCGGTGAACACACCGTGCTTCTCGATCTCGCCAACGTCTCCTGCTTCGCGCGCCTTCTGCTGCTCTGTCAGCAGCCTGCAACCTTCGCCAGAAGCTCCGGCATCGTTCGCAGCCAGAGTCGTCGACGAGCGGATGCTCGGGAGCCAGCTGCACGACTGGTCGCGCCGTAGATCGTGTCGATGCGCGTGGTGAACACGCGAATGATCTTTCGTTCACCCGGTTCCGTCTTCGCAATTCCCTCGCCGATCTTCCGCAGAGAAATCAACCTGCGCACCTTCGCTGCGGCCGATCCAGTTGCGCTGCATGGTGCGCACTTTCTCCGGCCAGCCTTCGAGCTTGTCCAGACCGTCCAGCAGTTCCTGCGCATATTCCGTGATGCGCAAGAACCACTGCTCCAGGTCGCGCTGCTCCACGATCGTGTCTTCGTGCCGCCAGCAGCGCCCATCGACCACCTGCTCGTTTGCCAGCACCGTCGCGCATTCCGGGCACCAGTTCACCTTGCTCTTCTTGCGGTACGCCAGGCCCTTCTCATACATGCTTCAAAAAGAACCACTGGTTCCACCGGTAATAGTCCGGCAGGCAGGTCGTCACTTCCGTTGCCCAGTCATAGCCCAAGCCCAGCCGCTTCATCTGCCGCTTCATGGCGGCGATGTTGGACAGCGTCCACTCGCGCGGCGGCGTATTGTTCTTGAGCGCCGCATTTTCC
This sequence comes from uncultured Acidobacteriaceae bacterium, assembly GCA_963782775.1. GTDB lineage: Bacteria > Acidobacteriota > Terriglobia > Terriglobales > Acidobacteriaceae > Telmatobacter. The sequence continues at coordinate 86,854 of CAWALE010000018.1, read as the reverse complement.
GCCGGCAAGCCCGAACGCATCCCACCCCATCGGATGCAGCACGTTGTAGCCGCGCATCCACATGTAGCGCGCCAGCGCGTCGCCGATGGAGTAGTTGCGCACATGCCCCATGTGCAGCATGCGCCGCTCGGATACGGCAACATCTCCAGCACGTAATACTTGGGCTTACCTGATGGTGGCGGCTCAGCCGCGTACATTCCCGGGTCCGCGGCCCAGCGCGCCTGCCATTTCGGCTCAATTGTCGCCGGGTCGTAACGTAGCTCTTTATCTTCCGCCATAACTTTTCAGTGTAAATGGCGGGGCACAGGCGATTCGGACCTTGCCTCTAGCGGACCAGGCTCTTCAGCACCTTCACATTCCGCTCTTCGTCGCCCGGATCATCGTTCGGCGTCTCCGCAATGAACGCGCAATCCGCAAAGCGCGGGTCGTTCAGCAGCCACCGGAACGGCTCCACGCCGATATTTCCCTGCCCGATATGCTCGTGCCTGTCCAGCTTCGAACCGCGCAGCGCCTTGGCATCGTTGCAGTGCCACACCCGCACCGCGTCCACGCCAAACGTGATGTCGGCCTGCGTAATCGTATCGGCATAGCCTTCCGCCGTAACAATGTCGTATCCCGAAACATGTGTATGGCAAGTGTCCAGGCACACCCCAACCGGCGCATGCGTCTTCAGCCGTAGCACCAGTTCAGCCACCTGCTCAAAGTTGCCTCCGAGCGAGCACTCTGCACCGGCCGTGTTTTCAATCAGGATACTGAAGTCGGTCCCCTGCCACGGCAGCCCGTCCACCGCCTTCGCAATCGACTCCGCCGCCAGCTTCAGCCCTTCGTTCCGCGTCATGCCCTTCCACGATCCCGGATGCAGCACCAGGAACTCCGCCCCCAGCGTCAGCGCCCGCTCAATCTCCCCGCGAAAACATGCAACGCTCTTCTCCCGGATATCCGTCGTCTGGCTGCAGACATTCACCAGGTAGCTGGTGTGGATCACCAGCGGCCCCACATCGTACTTCGCCCGCAGCGCCCGCATCCGCTCAGCCTGCGCAGGATCCACCTTCGGCGCCCGCCACATCCGCGGACTCGACGAAAAAATCTGAAACGTATTCGCGCCAATTTCTCGCGCGCGCTCCACCGCATTGGAGGCGCCACCCGCCGTCCCCAGATGTACCCCGATTCGCTTCCCCATTCCCCAATTTTAACCGGCGGAGCAATACCAATTCCTTCGATCCCATCACGCTTCGCAACCAACAATCTGGGTGCCCCAGGAAATCATCGAATCTTAGCCGGACCTGATCTCGAAATCCTGCTCTCGCACGATTCTGGGTGCCCCATCCAAGCCGCGCTCTTTGCGGCTTGGGTGGGAAAGAACAACTCCGCCAGCCATAGCTCTCAGCACCGCTAACGCGCGAAGCGCGCTAACCCCGCTGCTTCTCTCCTACGACAACACCTTCATCGCATCCGGATCCCACTTCACGATGGCGCCTTTTTCAATACTCAGATTGCTCAGCAAGCGCCGCTCCCGCAGCGCGATATCCGAACACCGCATCCTCCACCACTGGCTTGCGCGACCGCACCGATCCGAAGAAATTCCTGAAGTGGTCGTACTGGTCGCTGTATCCCTTCGGCAGCATGAATTTTTCTTCTCCGCCGAGCGCCGCATTTCCAGAGATGCGGCGGATACTTCTTGCGATACTCCGCCTCGATCTGCGCCTGCATCGCCTCTTGGAAAAGTATCGATCGTAAGTCCCGGCTCCGTCTCACGCGGAACGCGGTTCAACGTCAAACCGGTCCACCCAATTTGAATCGTGCCTTCAGATCCGGTAAAGATCAGGCTCTCGCTCTCTTCGCCGCCGTCCACAAAATTCACGCGCAGGCTCAGGTTGAATCCCTCGCGATAATCGAACAGCCCCAGCATCACGTCCTGCGCATTGCGCCCATCATTCCAGAAGCGGATCGCTCCCGTAGCCATGCCACGCGTCGGCCCATGCGATCCGGTTATAAAATGCGTGCCGCTGAACAAATGCACAAACAGGTCGCCCGCCACGCCGCTGCCATACGCATTCCACTTGCGCCACTGGAAAAACTGCTCCGCGCTGAACGGAATCTTCGGGGCCGTGCCCAGAAACCGCGGCCAGTCGCATGTCTCCACCGAGGCATCCGGCGGAATCGTGTAATTCCACGCGCCCATCGACGAATTGCGATCCCAGCTCGCCGTCACCATGTTCAACTTGCCGATCGCGCCCGAATGCCAGCAGGTCCTTCGCCTTCGCATACAGCACCGAGCTCACACGCTGGCTGCCGATCTGAATGATCCGATTCGTCGCCTTCGCCGTTTCGATCATCACCGGCCCGTCGCTGTAGAGATGGATCATCGGCTTCTCGCAGTAAACGTCCTTGCCGGCCTTCATCGCGTCCACCGAAGCCTGCTTGTGCCAGTGATCCGGCGTGGCAATAATCACGGCATCAATGTCCTTGCGCGCAAGGATTTCGTTGTAGTCGCGCGTGGTGAAGACATCGTCGCCCCAAACTTCCTTGCTGCGCGCCAGCCGCCCGTCGTAGCAGTCCGCCACGGCCACCAGCTTCACACCCGGCACCTGCACGGCAGCGCGCGTATCGCCCATGCCCTGCAGGCCCGCGCCAATCAAGGCGATTTGAATATGATCGTTCGCCGCCACCGGCTTGGCCGGCTCTTCCTGCGCCACCAGCGTATGGACTCCCTTCCCCGATACTGCTGTGGCATGAACGGCGCCCGCCAACGAAGCCGCTGAAGCCGCTCCCGCAACCTTAAGAAAATTTCTACGATTCCAAATCTGCACAGCTCCCCCAATAAGCGATGATTTCCACCGCATACAACCATACACGGGCTAAACGGCGCGGGATCCCGGGTTTCCTACCAACAAGATCTGTCATTCCGACCGACCCTGAGCGAAGCGACGGGGAGTGGAGGAACCTGCAGTTGCTTTTCTGCCTGGACACCGCAACCGCTGGGTGCCCCATCCAAGCCGCGCATTTTGCGGCTTGGGTGGGAGAGCAACCAACTTCAGAGTCTTCAGTGTTACTCCGACCGAATCTAATCGCGGTGAAAGGGCGTCGGTCTACACCCGACTAATCGTCATCATCCTTCTTCAGCTTTCGCTTCTGCGTCAGCATCGCCGGCACCGGCGCCGAACCCATCGCATCCTTCCACAGAATCACGTTCAGCTTCTGCGTGTCCGCATGGTCCGCGTGTCGGAAGTCCATCTTCATGCTCTCCTCCGCACCCTGTCCCTTCTTCGGATTCGCCGCAAAAATCAGCCCATTGTCGCGATTCGTATAGTCCGCCGAATATGCCGGCTGGTCGCCCGGCCCCGTAAACAGTGTCGAAATCATCGAACTGAAAGCATCGTTATTATTCATTGGCGGCAGCCCCAGCAGCGTCTCCATCGTGCGAATAAAACTCACCGTCGAATAGAACCGCTGTCCACCACAGCCGCCCCATCCTTCCCGTGCGGCGCATACTTGCTGATCACCAGCGCGACGCTGCGATGCGCATCCACATGGTCCGCGCCCGCCTGTGCGTCGTCTTCAAGAATGAAGAACGCTGTATCGTCCCAGAACGCAGAATGCGAAATCGCATCCACCGCACGTCCCACCGCGAGATCGTTATCTGAAACACTCGCCTTCGGTGTCGGCTTCAATGGCACCGTCCCATTCGTATGATCGTCTGGCAGCCGAAGCTGAATGAAGTTCGGCATCGTGTCTTTACCCTGCGCCTTGTCGGCCTCCCATTGCTTCAGATGGCGCAGAAACACGTCCACGCGAATCTGGTCAGGAATGGCAAGGTTAAAATCAGGTGCCTCCGCCGCGAAGTGCCCCACAAGCTCCGGCTTCGTCGCCGTATTCGACGCAATCAGCGGAATGGGCCACGGCCACTTGTTTACGCCGCCGCCCCACTCCGCAGGCAGTTGCTCACCCGGCGCAATCGCCTTTCGCGCGCACGTCTGCCCCGGCAGAACCGGTCCCTGCTGCGGATTTTCCGATTTCTTCTCGTCGCAAAAAATGCTCGAGATGAATTCGCCGAAATGGTAGTAGGTCTTCCCGTGTGACGCCAGATTGCCCCACAGATATCCGCTCGACGGCTCGTTGACATCAGGAATGTTCTGCACCAGCGGCAGCCCCTCCGCGACCACTCCTTCAAAGTCATACGTGCGTTCTCCGCCGCGATAGGCCTGCTGCCACGTCTTCTCCAGATAATCCGTCCCGATCGCCGCGTTCGACCACACATGCCCGTCGCCAGAAACTTCGCCGGAATCGTAGAAGTTGTCGAGCACGCCAAACTGCAGCGCCAGCTTGTGCTCGTTCGGCGTCACGTCCGCGCCAAACATCGTCAGGCTCTTGTCGCCGTTCCCCACCGGCTTTCCATTCTGTTCCAGATCTCCCAGAATCTGATCGTAAGTGCGGTTCTCCTTGATGATGTAGATCACGTGCTTGATCCGATTGTGCGAGCCATCCGCGAACCGGATCTGCTCCGCCGCCGCTTTCATGCGGTTCGACTCCAGCACCGTCTTTGTTGACTCCGCAAGATTCTTCTCGATCTCCGCCTCATTCAGCACCGCAAACGATCCATACAGCAGTGACGCGATGTAGTTTGACTTCTTCGGCATGCCAGGCTCGCGTACAGTGCTTACTGGCGGGTACGGATTCGGTCCAGTGCCCTTCCCTTTTGCGGTCGCAACGAATAGCTGCCCACCACCCGACGCCGCCGGCAGAAACGCCATCGACATCGGCATCCACTCCGTCGGCACAAAGCCTTCAGGCTCCACCATTCCCTTGTGCGAAGTCTTCGCGTTCAGCTTCCGCGTGTCGATCACCGCAACCGCGTCCGACGCCATGTTCGCGACATACAGCCGGCTTGATGAAGCATTCAACGCCAGCGCCAACGGCTCCGCGCCAAAGTAGCTCTGCCCGGGTAGCCGCGTATCAAAATACCCCTTCACGCTGAATTGCCCCGCACCCACATTCACCGCCGCCACCGCATCGCGATTCGCCAGCGCAACATACAGCGTTTTGCCATCTCCCGTCAGCGCGAATGCGCAAGGATGCGTTCCCGGCTTGATTGCACTCGCTGGCTTTAGCAGCGGCAGTTTGCGCCCCACCACATTTTTCTGGAGATCGAGTTCAACAATCTCCGACGCATTCCACAACGCAACAAACGCCCGGCGCTTGTCCTTCGAAATCTGCAGCGCAATCGGATACGTCGACGGCACCGCATTGTTCTCCGTCAGATCAAAGCGATGCTCGACCTTTCCTGTTCCCGGATCGATCAAGAGCACATCGTCGGTCAGGTTCTCCGCCACCAGCAGCTTTTCCGCACCTGCAATCTCCACCACAGCAATGGCCGCCGGAAACGGCACACCCTGGTCCCCGTCCACTTCTCCAATCAACTTCGTCTTGCGCCCTCCGCCAAGCTGCGCCATGGGCAGCGCTATCAAGCGCTCCGGCGCGATCTTTCCTTCCGCGAACCTGTACACCACAATGCCGCTGCCCGTGTCGGCGATCCCATGCGAGGGCGGCTCCTTGCCCAGCGGGTCCGTCTCCGAAGCAATGCTCGCGTACACCCGGCTCCCATCGCGGCTGAAAGCAAGACCGGAATAAAGCGTCTGCTTGGCCCGCTCCGCCGTTCGCTCATCGGGAAAGTCAGTCAAAGCTCCCGTCTTCGTATCGAACACCGCAAGCGATTGCTGGTACTTCGATTCGTATGTCCCAAAGCCGGCATTCACCGTCACCACGTAGCGCCCGTCCGGCGAAATCGCCATCGATATCGGCAAACTGTTCAAACGCTGCGGATTCCCGGGCACCGGCTCAATTAACTGCTTACTGGTAGGCAAATCAATGCTCTGCGCAATGTTCGTCTGCGCTCCAACTATCAACAAACTGCCAGCCATCAGGATCAACGCCGAATTCCGCATGGCAAAACAATAACAAACCAGCTGGCCGTCACGTTACACGACGATGACAACCGCCACCCGTCATCGCCAACTAGCGCACGCCTTCCCATTCACCTGCAATAATGGGTAGCCATGCAAACGGTCGTGACCGCAGAGAGGCTCTGGGACGGAACCAGCCTCCACCAGCATCCGCTCATCCTTATTGAAGACGGCAAAATTGATTCGATTGCCACTCGTGAAACAACGCAGTTGCCCGCCGGCGCGCGCGTCCTCGATTTTCCCGGCGCCACGCTCGGTCCATCATTCTTCGACGTTCACATCCACGGCGCCGCCGGCCACGACGTGATGGAAGCGACCTCCGAGGCGCTCGACACCATGGGCACGTTTCTCGCATCGCACGGAACCAGCGCCTACCTCGCCACCACCGTCACCGCACCACTCGACGCCACACTGCGCGCGCTAGACGGCCTTGCCAACCAGATCGCGAAGCTGCCCGAGCCGGGACGCGCTCGTCCCCTCGGCATTCACCTTGAAGGCCCGTTTCTCTCGCACCAGAAGCGCGGCGTGCAACCTCCAGAACATCTTCTTGCCCCCAGCATCGCCACATTCGACCGCCTCATCGACGCTGCCCACGGCCATGTGCGTCTCATGACCATCGCGCCCGAATTACCTGGCGCAATCGAACTCACAGCACACGCCACGTCACGCGGGGTCCGAGTATCCGTGGGCCATTCCAACGCCACCGCCGCCGAAACCCGGGCCGCCATCGCCGCCGGAGCAGTCAGCGCCACTCACACATTCAACGCCATGCGCCCCCTCGATCATCGCGAGCCCGGCATCCTCGGCACCGTACTCACAAACGACGACCTCTACGCCGAGCTCATCTGCGACGGCGTCCACACCGATCCGGAAATCGTCCGCCTCTGGTGGAAAGCAAAAGGTCCCGAGCGTTCCATCCTCGTCACCGATGCCATGGCTGCCGCCGGAATGCCCGAAGGCGAATATCAACTCGGCGGATTCCCCGTGCACGTCCACGAAGGCCGCGCAACAGCCCGTGGCGTTCTCGCCGGCAGCGTCCTCACGCTCGATCGCGCTCTCGCCAACTTCATCCAATTCACGGGAGCCAATATCGAACAGGCTTTGCCTCTGCTGTCCTCAAATCCGGCCGCCATGACCGGCCTCGCTCATCGCGCAGGATCCCTCGCACCGGGAAAATCCGCCAACCTTGTCGCGATCGATGCCACCGGAAGACTGGTCAGCACCATCATCGGTGGCCGCCAGGCAAACTGAATTCTGATCGCTCACCCCGGCCCGTCACTTGTTCTGCGCCACCGTTTCCGGCTTCACCTGGTCCACAGCCAACTCAAACGATCCGATATGATCGTTCGCTGTATCGTGCAAACCAAGACGCAGAAAGTAGCTCCCCTTCGCTGGAACAGCAATCTCATGATGCTCTGTTAGCCCGTGTTCCAACAGATCCTGGTATTGCTCTTCATCAATATCCACATTCTTTGTGGTCAGTTTCGAATTCACGTTCTGCGCCATCTGATCGTAAACGACGCTGACAAACACAATGCTTCCGTGCCACAACCCGTCCGCGCCCTTCGTCAAATGCAGTGTCTTCGCATCCGCGGTAAATTCCACGGTGTATGTGTGAAACGGCTTGTACTTCCAATCCGCCGCAAGGTAGTTGTCCTGCGGCCAGGCGTCTTCTTTCTTCAACTGCTCAATCTTGCCGCCCTCTGACACGTGAGCCGTGAAGATGATCTGCGTGGGCGGAATCGCCCCCAGCATCATCGCCTCCTCAAACCCCTCCTTGGGAGCACTCGGGTTTGCCGTCTGCCGCAGGAGGCGCAGCCGCCTTATCCGCGCTCTTCGCCTTCACATCCCCACCAACCTGCGCCTCGGCTCCGCTCGCCGAAATTTCCGCACTGTCCGGCGCACCGCCCTCGGCCTGCTGAACCTCAGCCTGATGCGCCTTCTCGATCTCATCCAGTTGTTTCTGCTCCTGCTTCGTTCGATCCACCGCATAGTAGCCCTGCCGATATTGCAGCCTCTCATGCGGCCGATTCACTTCAATCCGGATATGCCGCAACTCGCCATTCCAGTTCTTATTGTTAGTCGTATAAGTCAGCGTGTAGTAGCTTGACCCGTTGCTCTCAATCTCCGCAATCTTGGAGCTCAATCCATTCGAGCTGTAGAAAGCCCTTCCGCCAGTCGATTCGGCGATCAAGTCAAGTTCCGTGTGCTGAAAGCCCTGTGCGGTTTCAAAAAGAGGCGTCGCGTTCGGCTGCGGCAGCCGGTTCGATGCCGCTTCATACTGCGCCGCAATCTGTATTCCTCGTGCATCGATCGGATAAACAGCAACGCGGCTCAGCGTCAGCGCCGCCGTCAGATTCTGCGGATCGTTTTCTAGAAGTTTCAATTCGTCGTTGAACGGATCGCTCATCGGCTCGTGCGTATTCGATTGCGGCAGTGCGCCCGTAAACCAGATCAGATTCTTGCGCCCTGGAAACGCCGCAAGATAGCGCCCCATCATCTGAAATCCAAGCGCGACGTTGTCCATCCGATACACCAGGTACTCTTCCCGCGTTCCTCGCACCAACTTCAACAGCTCAGGGTTATTCCGTTCACTCTCCGCCGCAGCCGCCAGCATCTGCGGATCCGATGTGAATCCCTGCACCAGGTGCATCTTCGTATCCCGCTCGAAGATAGCGACCGGCCCTCCCGGTTGCATGTGTTTTAGATATTTGATCAACGCAAGTCGCACCGACATCTGGTCGTCCAGCCGCGTATTCAAGGCATCTAGCAGAATCACCGTATACGCATTGGTGTTCGCCACCGGCGCGTAATTGGTAAACGTGTTCGGCGGTAACGAAGGGGGCGCTGCCGCCCGTGCAGTCATCGCCGCCGCCATCGGCCTGTGCTCCTCAAGGCTGGCGACCACCTGCGGCTTCCCATCCTCCAGCACCGTAAAGTCGGAAGGCTTCAACCCGGTTACGGGATGCCCCGCATCCGTCACTACAACATCGAGCAACACCTCATGCGTAGTAACAGTGAGCACCGGCGGCGCCTGCTGCGACTGATCCGGCGCCGCAGCGCCTGCATCCTGCGCCGCTGCCGCGACATGCAGAAACAAGCTACAAAGGATGACAACAAGAATGCCGATGGAACGAGCGGATGAAACCGTCTGAAAAAGTCGAAAGCCTTGCATCCTGAGCCCTCCATCAGGACGAACATTCTAATCCGCGCGGATGCCGCTAGTATGTGAGATCATTTCGCGGACTTGGCCAACTGCTGAGCGCGCCAAACCGCGCCTTCAATTCCCGCGACTTCCGTTTCGCGAATCGGCATCTCCGGCGCACTCGCATGCAAACCCGCAAAGAACTGCTCCCGCACCAGCCGCGACTTGCCGATCACGCTGCCGATCCACGCCACCGGAACTTCCTTCGCAACGCCATGCTTGCGCCGTAATTTCGAACGCACCAGCAGCACGCTTTCAACCAGGTCCAGCGCGGCCTGCTTCAATACGCCGAGCGCCACCACATCGCTCTCTTCGGCAAGCTGGCTGATCGCAGGCGCAATCGCTGCAAAATCCGGCCCCGGTGTGCTGTCCCCCAGGTTCACCAGTTCATCGATTGTCTTCGTTCCCCAGATGCCGCCGACCACTTCGAGAATCCGCGTCGGCTCTTCGCGATCCAGTGCATGCAGGCCTCGCCGCACCGCGTGCAATCCAATCCAGTAACCCGACCCCTCATCGCCGAGTCGCGAACTCCATCCGCCCGCGCTCTCGCGGCCGCCATCCGGCGCACGCCCAATGCAGTTCGAGCCAGTCCCCGCAATCTGCAGAATTCCCGGCCCGCCTTTGAAAGCTCCATCCAGCGCGATCACTTCGTCGCCCACAATCTCTGAGCGCTCCACGCCAAAATCGTCAAAGACCGCCGTGATCCACTCCTTCACGCCCGGCATCGAAGAGCTCGCAACCCCCGCCGAAGCCGCCCTCACTCCGCGCACCGCCGCCTGTGCGAACACATCTTTCAGCAGCGCGCGCAGATTCGTCTCCGCCGCCTCCGCTCCAACCCGCAACCGCTTGATCGATCCGTTCTCCGCAAACGCCAGCACTCTCTCGCCATCAACGATGGAGGCGCGCGTCCTGGTGCCTCCGCCGTCAATTCCTAATACTACGTTCCCCAATACTGCGCTCATCGCCCGCTTACTCCTGCTTTGACTCCCCCGCGCCAGCCGCATCGCCGCCGTTATCGCGCAACGTTCCGGCAAGAACGTTGAGACTTCCCGTCGATCTTCCCTGTCTGCAGCCCAAGCATGTGCGCGATCCACGGATACAGGTTCACATTGTTGAACGGCGCCACCGTCTTGCCGCGCACAATGTCAGGACCAGCCGCAAAAAAGCTCGCCTTCATCTCCGATATCTTATGCGGATCGAAACCGTGCATCCCCGGCTCCGGCGCATGGTCGGGCCTGTCGGCCGGCGGCTTGTGCGCGCGAATCGCATAGGGTCCGGTCGCAATAATTACCGGATCGCCCTCGCGCGGATTCTCGTTATACTCAAGCCCCGCCGGCACATCCTTGCGCCGATATACGACGAACTCCGACGACGCATGTTTCAGCTTGTCATACACGCGAGCCCGGTCTTCTTCCGTTTTGCCGTAAAGCAGCGGCCCCACAGTTTGGAAGTCGCTCAGATCTGCAAACTCATCGAGGTTAATCCAGCCGCCTTCTTCTTTCACCATGCCGTGATCGCTCACGACAACAAGATCAATTGGAACTTCGTCGCATCCAGTGCCTTCCTCAGCTTGCCGATCATCGCGTCCATCTTCAACGCGGCAGCCTTCGTCTCCGGCGCGTCGGGTCCGAATTGATGCCCCTCGTGATCCGGCTTAGAGTAGTAGATCGTAATAAAGTGCGGCCGCTCCGCCTCCGGCATCTTCAACAACGCCACCGCATCATCAATGCGTGCCTTCTCCACGTCGTCGCTTGCTTGCGTCTTGTTATCGAATACCGCGTACCAGCTGGGCCGATGCCCCGCAATCTCCGCCTCCGAACCCGGCCAGAACAGGCACGCCGCGTGCATCCCCTGGCTCTCCGCCAGGCTCCACAACGGCACACCGCTGTACCAGCTTCCATCCTGCACAACCTTCGTATCTGAGATCGAGTAGCGCGCGTGCTTCGTCTCATCGTAAAAGCCGTTGGCCACCAACCCATGATGTTCGGGATACAGACCGGTCACGATCGTGAAATGGTTGGGAAAAGTCAGCGAGGGATAGCTCGGCATCATCCCTTCCGGAGCCCACACGCCCTTCTTCCCCAGCGCCAGCAAATTCACAGCGCGATCGTTCTTCGCATAGTCCCAGCGAAATCCATCCAGCGAGACCAGCACAACGTAGTGCGCCTTCTGCGCCGCGGCAGAGTTCTCGCCATTCTCAACGTGCACCAGCGGCAGCGCCGGGTTTCCCCCCGCAAGCGGCTGCGCCTGCTGCGCCACCATCGGCACAGCCAAACCCAGCACCAGACAAACCCTCGCGGTCCGCCTCAGAGCCCTCAAAAACATCGTTTATTCTCCCGCATCAGCTTACCGCAAGCGTACGGCCACTCGATGCCAGGCTACCAATCCCCGATGGGATTCAGGGCGCACCGAAGCCGGTGAAGTCGCAAACTTCTAAATTGCCCGAGATCTGCCCGCGTTGCTAAAACCTCGGCCATGCCTTTCAAATAGGCGTTCATGACCGTGGGAATCCTGCGCGCCTGTAGGCCATTCGCAGGTTCAGGGATTTGTGGACCGCATGCCCGCTGTGTATGGAGCAGCCGACAGCAGCGACGGATTTCACGCGCGCTCCATTCGGGACGTGAATACATGGCTCCATTCGTGGGGACAGATCGAGCTCCCCGCTTGTTTTCCTAATCCTCCAAGGGAGACTTACATTGCGATGACTCTAAGCCTCTGGAAGGATCTGGAATCGGTTGCGGCGTTGACTACCACGGAGCTCATGGAGAGGCGTTGACGAAACGGAGAGAGTGGTTTGAAAAGCACAAGCTCCCGGAATAAGTGGCTTGGTGGGTGCCAGACGATAGACGCAATCGAACAAGGAAAGTCGCGCGGCGGCGCAGTAGGAGAGCTCCGTAGTTACGCGTCAGCGCCCACTGCTTCGCGGCTCTCTGTTTCGAGAACCCCTGCCGGCGCCTCATCTTTTTGAGGTTTGTCCGCCGGTTTTGGTCCTGCAGCAATGGCGCCTCAATAAATCTCCAGGAGAAAGCCGACCATCCCAGCGTCAGCAGCAAGGCAGCCATCGCGGTAACCAGCAGATCCCAGCCACTCGTTGGTCTCAGCAGACGGCTTGCACCCCAGTAGAAGAGCGCGTGACTTAAATAGATCATGTAGCTGCGCCGCCCTATCCATACCATAAGCTTGAAACGCAGCACTCTACAGAGCATTGCGCGGCTGCCGCTCCGGTAAATCAGATAGCAAAGCAGACCTGCCGTCGCCAAACCCGCCAGCGGCGTTCCCACCGCGGCAAACACGACCGATGCCCTCACTTCCCGTCCCGCAAATGGCCACTGCGATGCAAACACCACTGCAAGAGCAACAGCGGCAATGGCTCCCAGATAAACGGGAAGACGCCGTTCCCGTGAGCTGTTCATCCAGAGCGCCAGCGCCGATCCGATAATCAGGATGTCCACACGGCTGAAAAAATCTTCGGTCCACAGCGTGCCATGGGTTACTCCCGCGAGCCTGAACAGAAGTCCCAGCGTAACCGTGCATTGCAAAAACTGCAAGAATGGCGCGGCGACGGAGTATCAGCACCACCGGCGCCCAAAGCACATAAAACCATTCTTCTACCGAAGCGACCAGTAATTCCCCAGCGTTTCAATCGGGCTGTAAGCGTTGATGCCGCGCAACGATGCCGGCAACGCTTGCTAGCAGTCAGACTGAGCGCCGCAACGGGATGCGCCGCAGTCTGCACCAGCGTGAGAAGGATTTGTGGAGTGTAGACAAAAGACGTAAGAAACGGGACGCAGACAATCATCGCGGCCCGGCAACCCTGCGCATAATATGGCCACGCAATCAAGAGACAGGCAGCCAGCACCAAATAGTAAGGAGGAAAGATGCGCACAAAGCGTCGCTTGTAAAAAACACGGTAGGCATCCTTGCGTCCGCGCAATGCCAGCAACCGAGTTAATCAGGTACCCCGAGAGAACGAAGAAAATGTCCACGCCCATCCACCCCAGGCTCGGGGCAATCCCCAGAGACTGGTTGCGAGAATCGGGTAGTGACAGAAAATCACGAGTGTAACCGCGATGGCCCGCAGACCATCGAGTTCGTGAAGACGCCCGGCTTCGGCTTCATGAAGCATTGGGGTCATAGTACGTCATAAAAGGAAATTGCAGCCATGTTACGAACGGGGAGTTCGTCAGCCGGCGTTACTCATTTCCCGCCGGAAAACCAGGCCCATTGATACCAGAATTGAGACGTGGCAGTTCTGGAGTTCTGCGCTAAAGCGATCCGTCCAGGGCGATCGCGCACCACTCAAAAGACTATAAAAGCCCGTCTCCGCGGCAGAATCACAACCGCAGCGACGGGCGCTTAAGCTTCCTTGACTCCCAACTTAGCGGCTAGGCGCCGTGGCGGGAGGTGTTGCTGGCGCAGCTTCAGGGGCTGGCGTTGCTGCGGCCGGAGCGGCTCCTGCAGGTTGGTCCTTCGCAAACTTGCGGATATAGATCACCAGGTCGTGAACTTCATCGTTTTTGGCGCGCGAGTCATCTTCCGGGGGCATTTTGCCTGTCCCCTTGCGGATGGCGTCAAACAACTGCTGGTCCGTTTTACCGGAGAGGGATTTCGGGTCGCTCCAATCCAGAAGCGTCAGCTGCATATCCTTGGCCAGGTCAGTCTTGCCGTCTCCGTTGGGCCCATGGCACAATGCACAATCCAGCTGATAAACCTTCTTGGCCTTTGCCATGACGTCTGGAGTTGCCTTCTTGGCAGCCGGAGTCTGGGATTCTTGCGGTGGACGTGCGGGAGCGGAGGCGGAGGCAAGCACAAGCAAGACAACCGCCGCGAAGAGCAAGAACGACTTAAGCATAATTGTCTCCTCAGTTGCAGATGTCTAGGGGATTGGCAACGTGCAGCTGTTCAATGTTTATTCGACAGCATTATAGGCGCATTTGAAAGTGAGTTGCATCACGTTGGTTTGTCGAACCGATTATGTCCATTGCTGGTCAACCCGCTCAACGCGCTTTCGTCTCCTCGTTGTGGTATACGTTTCCACATGTTACGACCCGGCTTGATCCTCTTTCTCTGTCTCGCTTTCGTTTCCGGCACGCTTCGCCCCGCATCCGCACAAGACCCCGCACCCACCCCTCCCATGGGCTGGAATAGCTGGGACGCCTACGGCCTCACCATCGACGAAGCCGACTACCGAGCCAACACTCAAATCCTCGCCTCCATCCGCCAATACGGCTGGCAATACTCCGTCATCGACGAAGGCTGGTACATGAAGGATCCCTTCGGCGCCACACTCGAAGCTCGCAAATATATCTGGGATGAAAACGGAATCCTCATCCCCGACCCCGCCCGCTTCCCCTCCGCCGCAAACAATGCGGGATTCAAGCCCCTCGCCGATTGGGTCCACGCCCAGGGCCTCAAATTCGGCATCCACATCGTGCGCGGAATCCCCCGCCAGGTAGTCGCGCAAAACCTCCCCATCGCCGGCACCAGTTTCCACGCAGCCGACGCAGCCGATCAACAATCCGCCCTGCCCGTGGGATCAGGGCAACTGGGGCGTCGCCGACAACCCCGCCGGTCAGGCCTACTACGACTCCATGCTCAAGCTCTACGCCGACTGGGGCCTCGACTACATCAAGGTCGACTGCATCAGCGACCATCCCTACCGCCCCACCGAAATCCGACAGATCGCCGAAGCCATCCGCAAGACCGGCCGTCCGATCGTGCTCAGCCTTTCACCCGGACCGACCCAGCTCGCCAACGCTGCCGAAGTCGCAAAGTACGCGCAGATGTGGCGCATCACCGACGACCATTGGGACGGCTGGTCCTTCCCGCAAAAACCGCCATCCGAATATCCCTTCGGACTCCGCGACGAATTCGACCGCATCGCCCAGTGGGCTCCTTACGTCAAACCCGGCAACTGGCCCGATCCTGACATGCTCCCCGAGGGCTACCTCGGCCCACATCCCGGCAAAGATCAGCCTCGCCAGTCCGCCTACACCCACGACGAGCAACGCACCGAATTCACCCTCTGGGCAATCTCGCGCTCGCCCCTCATCCTCGGCACGAACCTCGCAAAGCTCGACGACTTCACCCGCTCTCTCATCACCAACAAGGAAGTCACCGATCTCAATCAGCAAGCCGTAGAATCGAAGCCCGGCCTCCTGCCCAAACCACAACCCGGCAAGCAGCCTTTCCTTCAGCGTTATTGGTACGCGAGCACCGGTCGACCAAATCCAAAGCGCTACATCGCCGTCTTCAACCTCGCCGACGCAACCACATCCTCAAATCTCCCCTGGATGCTCTTCCACCTGGAAAACAAGCCCTACGCGCTTTACGACGTCTGGAACCAGAAGCACATCCCCCGCGCCAAAACCCTGCGCGTAGTCCTCCCCGCCCACGCCTGCGCCCTCTTCCGCATCGAATAGCAGCAAATGAAACGCGGGTTCGCTAGTCAAAGGAGGCGCGGGGTGTTCATGAATCCGCCGGTTTAAAGAAGGCAATGGAATGACAGGAGAGGCAGTGTGAAGACGAGTTCGTACTTCGCGTCAGTGATTGTTGCAGTATCTCGCCTTAATACTTGGCAACCTAACCGCAGCACCACTGTTGCTTCCGAGTCCTGTTCATCTTGCAGTGATCCGAGAAGTCGGTGTTCCAGGCACTTCATCCGATGGATGCAGCGGTTGTTAATCTGACCAAGTACGGCTATGAAGAGCAGGAGTACTACGCAAGCGGCACAGCAAATCGGTATCGAATCAAGAACCCATCAGGAACAGCGACGCTTGTTGACAGCGGGCATCCATACAAGACGAGGATCATGGTGCGGAGGGCGCTCTGACCTAAAACGTTTCAATGGAACGGTGGTGGTCGAGTGGTACAACGTATCGGCCGGACAGGACATTGATTTCTGCTGGGGAGGATCCTATGACTACTTGATGCGCGAAGGTTACGCGTGGGTGGGCGTTTCGGCCCAGCGCGTCGGCATCAAGCAACTGAATGCGTGGAGTCCCGCTCGCTCACGGCACATTGAGCGCCGAAGCTTCCAACGACGATCCCCAATGCGGCAAGCTGGATGACCGTGGCGATGTGCTTTCGTGGGACATCATCGGACAGGTTGGCGCAGCCCTCTTTGAGCCACAGTGGCCCGAGCGATCCGCTGGCAGGATTTGCGATCAAACATCTGATGAGCCGCCGGCGAGTCACAATCCGCCCTCCGCCTGACCGCCTACTACAACTCGATTCAGCCACTTCACAACCTTTATCAAGGATTTCTTTACTATGACGCCGCTGGAAGTCTGCGAAGCGACACAATGGTCCCGGCCATCAGCGTCGGAAGCAGAGTTTGGAGCCGCCTTTCCGGTGATTGCCGATGTTGGCGACGGCCCCTTTCTGCGTCGATGGCCAGTTGCCGGCACATCCATGTGAGCTTCCAGGAAATGGACGGCTACGTCGATGTCGAGACCCTGCGGACGGCTTCTTGAAGTCGCCGGATGGCAAGCCTGCCTCCCTCACGCAGGCAACTCCCGGATGCAAGCAGACTCCGCTTTGGAGCAAAGTGCCAACCGAATTCGTTCTCAATTCCGCATATGAACACCTGAATCGTTCGATCAACGACAGTACCGCTGCTCCTGCAGCACCTCAGTTTGAGCGGAACGCGGATGGAAGTCTCAAGCGCAATGCTGACGGGGAGTTGCTGGGTGGCATACGCCTGCCTCAATCTTGCAGTACCGACGGCAAAGAATTCTGGATTCAACTCCGGCCCCGCTGCACATGCATGCTCGCGGGCTTTCATCACGACTACACTCTCGCGGAACTCAAAGCACGTTACCACGATCACGCTGGATATGTGCGCGAAGTTGAGAAAGCGACGGAGGCCTTCTTGACAGCCGGTTTCATCCTGGCCTCACCGATGCCGAACATATTCGGCGGTCCGTGGCTGCATCGGATGTTCCGGACTCGAATCAACGCACCATCAACGATATCGAGATTCAGGAACTGCTGCGTGTGGACGCATCGTGGAATGGGCGTGAGCTTACGGCACGTATCCTGAGGGCGTAGCTAGAGCCCGTGGTGGCAACCATCACCATTCCTGCGCATCAGGAATTGACCTGGCACTCTCATCCAATGCCGAGCTTTGCCTACCTGCTATCCGGTGAGATCACGGTGGAGGATGGCAAAGGCAACAAGAAACATTTCGCGACAGGTGAGGTGATGCCCGTGACGGTCCAAACGGCTCATCGAGAGAATCGTAAGGTGATCAGCCTGCAACGTTTATCGTTTTCTACGCCGGAACGAAAAGGAATGCCGCTCTCACAGCCGGCCAAGTGGGCCAATCAACTTAGCCTAGGAGACTTGCGTTCTAGCGTGCCTCGGATCTGCCGTCAACTCTCACTGACTGCTGTCTTCATGGCAACCTTTCTCTCGCCCACAGGAATTACCGCTCAATCTTTCTCCAACTCTTCCGCATCGAATAGTAGCGAAGAAAACTAGACATTCGCTTGCCAAAGCAGCTGTCATCCGAAGCGCAGCGAAGGATCTGCGTTTGTCTTTGTCGACCCGGAGTCCTCGCGCGGTATTTCCTTATCGCAAACAAAAATCGAGGGACGTACCGGCAGGAGTCTTTCATCGCGGCATGAGTGGGGAGTAGCAATGAACTTCGTCGCACCAAGCTCAATGCGAACCCACAGCGTTCCTTAATCCCGATAGACTCACCCGCTTTTCCATGCCCCGCGCCAAACCACAACGCCTTCGCATCGACAGCATCACCTGCGGCCCTGCTCGTTCGAAACTTCAAAAAACTTCTCCCACAACTTGTCATCCTGCGTCAGCACCACCACGCGATCCTGCTCCACGCTGCTCTCCCCTTGCGCATCCCGCTCTTGTCTCCTCGAAACAGCCCGGCCGCGCCTTCCAGCATGGCAATCTCGTACACCTCCACGTCGCCAATGCCGCATCGGCGCGAATCGCCTTCATCCAGTCGCCGCATGCAAGCCACCATCGCGGCTGAACCCCGCCACCAGCACCGCCGCATGTCCACGCACCGCATCCACCAGCACGATCTTCTTCCCGCTCAGCGTCTCACCGGCAGTTCCAGGCATTGCGAGTGACTGCGCGTTCAATAAAGCGGCGCTCGCCAACACCCAACCAATCACAACCTGAAACATACGTATAAAACCCCGACGTCACGCGCTCCATCTAAACGGTCGCGTGCTCTTCAGAATACGCAACCTCACTCACTTGCGTTCCGCCCCCCTCTGCCCCTCCCCCGCCCCATATGCGAAACTAAATAGTCCCGTGCGATACCTCCTTCCCAGGACCTTCGCCGGCAAGGTCAACTGATGCCCGTTCTTCGTTCCGCCTTTATCGCACTCTCCCACAATCGGCCTCTTCGCAAATTCGCTGAGCACTCAAGCATCGGTGGCAAGCTCAGCTCGCGTTTCGTTGCCGGACTCGAAATTGAAGACGCGCTCCGCGTCTGCGCTCAAGTCAATAAGCAGGGAATGCACGTCACCCTCGACTCGCTCGGCGAAAGCGTCTCCACCGCCGACGAGGCCGAACGCGCCGCAGACGTCTACCATCAGCTTCTCGATCTGATCGCCGCCCGCAAACTCGACTCCAACATCAGCGTCAAGCTCACCCAGATGGGCCTCACGCAGGACCCCGCGCTCGCCGAAGGCATCGCCCTGAGCCTCGCCCAGCACGCGAAGTCTACCGGCAACTTTGTCCGCATCGACATGGAAGACTCCGCGCTCACCCAGGTCACGCTCGACATCGTCCGCCGCATTCACGCCCAGCCCGAATTGCGCGGCTCCATCGGCATCGTCATCCAGTCGTATCTGTTCCGCTCCCAGGCCGACGTCGAGCAGCTCATCGCCGAGGGCATCCGCGTCCGCCTCTGCAAAGGCGCGTACAAGGAACCGGCCGAAGTCGCATTCCCCAAAAAATCCGACGTCGACGCCAACTACGTAAAGCTCGGCAACATGCTGCTGCAAAGCCCCATCTACCACGGCCTCGCCACGCACGACGAAAAGATGATCGCCGCCGCCAAATCCTTTGCCGCGGAGCGCAACATCGACCGCGATCATTTCGAGTTTCAGATGCTGTTTGGCGTCCGCCGCGATCTGCAGCGCAAGCTCGTCGCCGAGGGCTACAAAGTCCGCGTCTACGTCCCCTTCGGCCGCGAATGGTATCCCTACTTCATGCGCCGACTGGCAGAACGCCCCGCCAACGTCTTCTTCATCGCGAAGCAGATGTTCCGGCCATAATCAACGGGGCGTCCGCCTCATCCGCGCCGGGTCGAACCTGTCGGCGCGGCGATGCATAACCCTCGGCGGTCCCGGGATCGATCGTCAAGGGAACTTCGGCAATGACGTTCGCCGGGAAGCCTCCCAGTTGGGCATGCTCCTGATCAATCCCTCGTTGGAAGAGCGATGCAGCACTGAAAGTCTTGATCCCCTTTCTTTGAATCCATGATCTGCACCAGTTTGCTACACGCTGAGACGTTCGCGAAATGCTCCTCAGTTCTCCCTGCGTAGTTTTCCCGCGCCGGGGATTTCGCGCTCAATGACATACTTCGGCATCGAACCTCCGTCTTGCGACTCACGTTCAACCGATCGCCGATAGAGCCGCGTAGGCTCGACAAAGCAAGCATGGGAACCCAGGCGCGACGATTCATTCTTCCCTCATTGCTGGCCTTCGCAAGTCACTCGGTTATTCCAGTCCATGTGGCTCCCGCCAGGCCAACGTGGAGTTCGAGAACGCTCGGAAGTTGTAGCGATTCGGTCCGTTGATGTGGCTGAAAGTTTGGCCCTCGAAAGGCTGCCCATCGTGATTCTTTAGCCAAGTCGGCCGCAGTTCTCACACCGGCAGCCGCACCGGCAAACAGGCCCATCCGAATTCCATCGGTCGTGAATGCACCCATGCGTGACGCCCGCTCAGCAGCCAAGTCAGGCCCGAAGTGCGCCATTCTCGAAATCGTCTGGTCGCATCCCGAACCAGTTGGACAAGCCCGGCAGGAGAGTTATGACCGCGATCCGCGTGCCTTCCGTTTCCTGGGCCGCCGCGCATCTGCGGTGAAAACCGAGAGCAAGGGCGGCGAAGAGAGGGGCTGCGATGCGGCATACAAATTGATTCTCATTGGGGATCTCCTTTTGGGGGTGGGGAATGGTCTGATGGCGGATATCGCCATCCAATCGCGATTTACAAAGTAGAATCTTGCGTCCGGCAGCTTCAGCTCTCAATAGCGGACACCTGTCGAACGTCTTAATTTTTCCTGTTTTTTCAACCCTAGGAGATTGAAAGGGATGTCGCACAAAACCGTGAAACGTGTAAAATCTGTCCACCTTGAGGGGGTGAGTTGTGGGATCGAGCCCCGCCGGAACGCAGGAATCCGTCAGGTTCGGGAAGGACTTCGAGGTCGATCTCGAGCCTTCGAACTCCGCCATGCCGGACGTGTCCTCAAGCTCGAACGCCTTCCCCTGCAGGTTCTCGTCATCCTCATTGAGCAGAAAGGTCAGCTCGTCACCCGCGAAGAAATAGCCGAAAGAATCTGGGGCAAAGACGTCTTCCTCGATACTGATAACAGCATCAACGGCGCCGTCCGCAAAATCCGCCAGGTCCTGAAAGACGATCCTCAGCAGCCGCGCTTTGTCGAAACCCTCACCGGCAGGGGATACCGTTTTATCGCCCCAGTCTCCGAAGAAGAACCGGCGGCCCACCAACCCGCTCCAGTCCCCGAAGCGGAAGGAATCCCCGCGCCGTCGCAGCCGGATCCAGTCCAGACCGCACGAAATGCAGGCCCGCCCCCCGCAACCATCGCACCGCCTCGCACTCGGAACTCAAAACTGCTCATCGCTTTACTCACCTGCTGCGCGATCGCCCTCGCCGCCTGGTTTGGCTGGCGCCATTTCTACGGCTCCGGCGCCGCTCAACCCATACGCTCCATCGCCGTTCTGCCCCTGCAAAACCTCTCCGGAGACCCAGGCCAGGATTTCTTCGCCGACGGAATGACCGAAGAGCTGATCACCGAGCTTTCCCGCATCCAGTCCCTCCGCGTCATCTCCCACACCTCCGTCATGGAATACAAGGGCACAAAGAAACACCTGCCCCAGATCGCCCATGAGCTGGGTGTCGACGGCGTCCTCGAGGGTTCCATTATCCGCGAAAACGACCAGGTCCGCGTCACGGTGCAATTGCTCGATGGCCCTCACGACCGCCACATCTGGAGCGAGTCCTACGAGCGCCCCCTCCACGGAGTTCTCAGTCTCCAGCGCGAAGTGGCCGAAGCGGTCACCCGCCAGATCCGTATTCAGTTAACCCCGGAACAGCAGGCCAGGGTCGGCTCCGCGCGCTCCGTGAACCCCGAGGCATATGACGCTTACCTGCGGGGGCGTTACATCCTCACCAACCAGTTCACCATGGGTCAACCACTCTTCCAGTCAAAGAGCTATTTCGAAGAAGCCATTCACAAAGCTCCCGACTTCGCCGAAGCCTACTCCGGTTTGGCGGATGCATATCTCTACCTGGCTCTCTTCCGTCACACACCCCAGGAAGCAGCCTTTCAGTCTGCACACGAAGCGCTTCACAAGGCACAGCAACTCGACGACAGCATCGGCGAAGTGCACGATACGCTGGGCACAATCCATTGGCGGCACGACTGGAATTTGGCTGAAGCCGAACGCGAATTCAATCGTGCAATCGCCACTGCTCCAAGTTATGCCTGCGCCCACGAAGATCGCGCAACGTTCCTCGCATTTCTCGGGCGGCGTGCTGAAGCTCTGGCAGAAATGACCAGGGTTAACCAACTCGAAATCGGTCCCAGCGCTGGAATGACCGAAGCGGCGGTCTACTACCAGCTTCGAGATTTTCCCAACCTCGTCGAAGCTGGAAAGCGAGGCATTGCGACGAGCCCCAACGAGTGGACCGAACACCAGAATCTCGGCATCGGCTATGCAGCCACAGGAAAGCTGACGGAAGCGATCGCCGAGTTCCTGAAAGCTGTTCAGCTATCGAACGGCGATCAGGATGCCTACGCATCTCTCGCAAACGCGTACGCAATGACAGGAAAGAGAGCCGAAGCGGAAAAAATCCTCCACGACCTCGAGCATCGATCCAAAGATAGCCCCGTTCCGGCGTATATTCTCGCAACCATCTACGCGGGACTCGGCGAAAAAGATAAAGCAATGCAGTTACTGGAAAAAGCGTACAGCGAGAAATCCCTGGAACTCTCCTGGCATATCAAAGCCGACCCACGCATCGACAGCCTCCGCTCCGACCCGCGTTTCCAGGCATTTCTGCAACGAATGGGCTTCCCCGCCTGAAGCCCACTACTTCTCAATCGGCCGCCCGAAGCACAGCACGTACCCGTTGTTATCAACGATCTCAAACGCCCTCAATCCATCTGCCGTATCCGCCAGTTCCCGATGCATGGGAACATTCTTGCCAACGAACTCTGCGTAAAGCGCGTCGGGATCGCTCGCGCTGATATAGGCGTCCCATCGTGCCCACTCATGCCGCGTGTGATTCGGTTGCGGATGCACATCGGGCGCGATGCATTTGAAATTCAGCATCACCTGGTCGCGCCCCACGAAGGCCCAGAAGTCCTCTTCCGGCCTCTCACCCCGCCCTTATACAGAACGCTGAATCCCAGTCTGGATAGGTAAAACTCCAGCGTTGCGTTCAAGTCATCCACGATGAAAAAAGGAGCAACACTGTTCAACATTCGAGCCTCCTCCAAATAACGACTCTAACGCAGCACCAGATCTCATCGGCAAGTAAGCGAAAATCTGTTAGCGCCCATCTATCGCCGCCTCGATACCGGGTGCCCCAGGTCTCGATTTGAGACCTGGGATTTACGATGCGACAAGTCTTCAACCCCTCCAATCGAATAATCGGTTTCGACGTGCTTTAGCTTCCGCGATCCCTTCCCCACGTACTGTCATTCCGACCGACCAACGGGAGCGGAGGAATCTGTGGTTGCTTTTGGATCGGGCTAGGTCCTGCTACTTGATCTTCGCGACCCGCCCCGTAGCCGGGAACTTCTGAAACTGCAGAATGTCGTGCCCCGGCACCACGCGATCCGCAGACCCAGCCAACTCCACCATCCGTTTCTGCTGCGCGATGTTCGCCGCATGATCCGCGTCGCTGAAAGTCGCGCTCGCCAGGTGCGCCGACAGATTCAGGTAGAAATACACATTGTCCGAGGCCAGTACGTACGTCGGCGTTCCAGCCACGCGCAGATATTGTGAAGCATAAGTGTGTCTCGAGCCGGTGTAAGCGGTGATGCCCGGAAAAATCTCCACGTCATCGCCTTCCACGAATCGCAACCGGTGTTCCGTGTTCAGCTTCACCAGTTCCTCGACATCCTCGGCATCGATGCCGCCATGATTGCCGCCCTTCTGCCACGCGTCGCCGGTGTAGTAGCGATACTCCTCGCGCTGAATCCACACCGTCGCCTTCGGAAACAGATCGATCCCGCCCATGTGATCCCAGTGCGAATGGCTGATCACGATGTCCGTCACGTCTTCTGGATTCACGCCGGCAGTCTTCACCGCCTCATCCGGCCGCAGGAAGTCCTTCATCGGAAATTCCTTCAGGTGCGTGTCGCGATGAAATCCGCTGTCAAAGAGAATCGTGTGCCCGCCGCCGCGAATCAGCCACACCACCATCGCGATATCCACCTTCTGATCCTTCGGCCCGTTCACCACCAGTTCGGCAACCGGAACGTCAGGCGAAATCGCATAACGAATCGCCTCAATCGAATACTCAGGCGTCTGCGCCCGCGCACCGATCGCAAGCGCCAACGCGCCTGCAAACGCCAGAAAGAATCTCTTCATTCCTGAACCTCGTTGTGAAATCCTATTGCTTCGCCGCCGCGCCAACCTCATCCTTGTAGACCTTGCCGCCCTTCATCACGAACGACACATGCTCCAGCACCTCAACGCGATCGAGAGGATTCTCCGTCACAGCAATCAAGTCCGCGTACTTCCCGGCCTCAAGCGTGCCCACATCCTTCGCGCGATCGATCAGGTCAGCCGCCTACGAAGTAGCCGCGCGAATCGCCCCCGCCGGCGTCATGCCGAACTTCACCATGTAATGCGAACTGTTTCGCGTTGTCGCCATGCGGATACACGCCCGCATCGGTGCCGAATGCAATCTTCACGCCCGCTGCAACAGCCTTCGCGAAGTTCTCGCGCTGCAGCCGGCCCACCATCTTTTCCTTCTCGACGTTCTCCTTCGGCAGCCCGAACTCGACTGCCTTGCCGAGAATGTATTCGTCGTTGTAGATATCCGCCACGAGATACGTCCCGTGCTGCTTCATCAACTCGATGCCTTCAGCATCAATCAGGCTTCCGTGCTCAATCGAGTCCACGCCCGCGCGCACCGCATCCTTGATGCCCTGCGTGCCATGCGCATGCGCCGCTACTTTGCGCCCGGCCGCATGCGCCGTATCGACGGCCATCTTCATCTCTTCATAGGTCATCTGTTCCGCGCCCGGCTTGTCGCCCTGCGAAAGCACGCCGCCCGTAGCCAGTATCTTGATCACGTCCACGCCGTACTTCACCTGCTCGCGAACCGCGATGCCGCACCGCCTCCGGCCCATCGGCAATCGAGTAATCATTCTCCGCCGGATACATCAGGTTCTCCACGCCCGGAGCAATATCCATTGATGTCGCCGTGCCCCCCGGTAATCGAAATCGGCGGTCCGCTCGCCACCATGCGCGGTCCCGGAAAGTAGCCTTCGTCGATTGCCTTGCGCAGATCCACCGCAAAGAAACGGCTGCGAGCCCACGTCGCGCACGCCGGTGAACCCGGCATCAATGTCTTGTTCGCATTCACCACGCCGTTGAAGCCGCCGTCAAACGGCGTCGTCTTCACATCCCAGATGGGATCGTAGCGATCCGAACGCGCCTCAAGATGCGTGTGGCAGTCAATCAGCCCCGGCAGTACCCACGCCTTCGAAGATCCACCACCGTCGCCCCTGCTGGAATCGACACATCTCCAGCCGGCGCGACCTTGCTGATCCGTTCGCCCTCGACCACCAGCACCACGTTGTCGCGCAGCGTGTCGCTGGTAGCGTCAAACAGATGACCGGCTTTGACGTACACGGTCTGCTGCACGGCTGCGGTGCTCTTTGCCGCCTGTCCATGAACAGCAAGCGCACTGCATCCAAGGGCAAGCACCAGCAAACCGGCGCGTTGGAACTGCAACAGGAACAGAAAACAAGCTGGCCTCCATGAGACAGAAAGATGTTCTGGACATTATAGAGATTGGAAATGCACCAACATCACCTTGCGCAGGCTACGTCCGCGGCACTCGAGCGCCTTCGGCCAGCCGCCTGCGCCCGCTCCGGCAGCGGATGAGTCTCATCTTTCTGCAAATCGGGCACTCCCATGGGAAGTATCCGAAATACGGCCAGATGTGTTGCTGCAGAAAGCCTGCGCGAGGAAGCCGTCGCATCCGCGGCGTGCCACAGTCGGGACAAGATATGGAGGGACTACGCGAACCGTTCAAGAACAACCTACCAGGCAACTTCCACAGCCTTTCGTCGCATGGCTCAGCACATCGTCGCGCAGTGTTCAGTTCAGGCGATCGGGGATATCTATTCTTGTAACCGAGCGAGCCCGCGTTTCGCAAGTCCCGCGATCGCCCGCGCCAGCGTGGTCGACGCATTCAGAGACTCCGGCCGCTCCAGGCGAATGCCAAGTTTCGCCGCATACTCCTTGAACGCAATATCCACGTCGTACAGAATCTCGACGTGATCGCACAGAAATCCGATAGGTTGAAGAAGCAGGGTCTTCACCCGTTCCTCGGCAATTGCAGTCAGCGTCTCTTCAACCGTAGGCCCAATCCACGGGCCACCGCTCGCACCCTGGCTCTGAAAGGCGAACCACCACTTCGGAATCCCGGCAACACGCTCCGCCACAAGCTCCGCCGTTCTCCTCGCCTCCTCCGCGTAAGGATCGGAACCCTCGCCCGGCCACAGCCGCGGCCCGCATTCTCGCCCGCAGAGACGTCAGCCGGCTGCACCGTGCGCGTCGGAACGCTGTGCGCCGTAAACAGCACAGGAACGAACGCACCCGTTTCATCCTTCATCCGTTCCTCGGCCGCTCGCAGCCGTTCTGCGAAAGCCTCCGCCAGCAGAGGATCCAGCGCCCAGCCCTCGGTGAAATCGATGTTCAACGTCCCGGCTTCAGCCTGCACGGCTCGCTTGTAAAGCCCTACGCTGGTGCGCGAATTCTGCGGAGCAAGGCAAATCACTGCCGCCTTCTCCACACCATCGGCGCGCATCTTGCGCACAACATCGGGAATGTAAGGCTTCCAGTTCCGCATACCCACATAGACCTGCGCCTCAATGCCCTCCATCACGAGTTCGGCTTCCACAAGCCGGCCCTGCTCCAGCGTGATCTCGGTCAACGGACTGCGCCCGATCAGCGAATACCGGTGCTTGATCTCCTCGATCACGTGTTCCGGCAGCGGCCGCCCGCTGACCACGTTGCGCAGGTACTCGGGAATCTGCTCGACGGTCTCGGGCGTCCCGTGTGCCAGCAGCAAAATGGCCTGCTTAGACATCTTGGTTCTCCAGCCGGAACTCCCGCACCATGCGCGCGACAGCCTGCACGTTCTCAACCGGAGTCAGAGGGACAATGCCATGACCGAGATTGAAGATGTGGCCCGGCCGTCCCGCCGCGGCGCGCAGAATCTCCTTCACCCGCAGCTCCAGGACTTCAATCGGCGCGAAGAGCGTGATGGGATCGAGATTGCCCTGCACCGCATGCGCATGGCCCACTTCCCGCCAGCCGACATCAAGAGGCTGACGCCAGTCCAGACCGATCACATCCGCGCCCGTCTCCGCCATCTGCGACAGCAAGCCGGCAGTTTCCACGCCGAAATAAATCACCGGCACGCCCATCTGCTGTACCGCACGCACCAGCCGCTTCGAAGCCTCGAAAGCATAGTCGCGATAATCCTGCAGACCCAGCGAGCCAACCCAGCTGTCGAAGATCTGGATCACGTCGGCGCCGGCCTGCACCTGCATCCGGCAATACTCCGTGAGCACAACAACAATCTTGTCCAACAGGGCTGCGCCACGTCGGCGTGATCGCTGTACATCATCTGCTTGGTGAAGATGTAGTTTCGCGAGCCGCCGCCCTCGATCATGTAGCTGGCAAGTGTATATGGAGCTCCGCAAAAACCAATCACGCCAAGGCGGTCGCCAAAATGCGCCGCAACCTTTTCAATCGCCCGCGCTACATAGGCCAGGTCGTCTGCACGATCGATCCGCAAAGCCTTCACATCCTCGGCTGTCCGCACCGGGTGATGCACCACCGGCCCTTCACCCGCCTGAAATTCAAACGGCAGCCCCATTGGCTCGAGCGGCAAGAGCAGGTCGGCAAAAATGATGGCAGCATCCACGCCCAGTTTTTCAGCCGCGGTAATCGTCACCTCGGCGGCCAGTTCGGGCTGCTTGCAGATTTCCACCAGCGTGTGGTGTTTGCGTACGTCGCGGTACTCCTGCATATAGCGCCCGGCTTGGCGCAGAAACCACACCGGAGTTCGATCAACCGGCTTGCGCAGGCAGGCTCGCACAAATCGTGTGCCTTCGAGAATCGTCTCCTCGCCGGCGGAAAGGTTCTCAACAATATCCATGTAAACAGATTCTAACGGGCCGCACCCAAATCAGAGATGCAGCGTCGGCCACTTGCCCCCAACCCGCTTCACGTCAAAGGTCCGCCCGTGGACCTCAAGCCGATAGGTGCCATCTGGAGGAGTCTGGGCCGCCGCCAGAATACGCAGGCTGGTCCACACCGCGACCGTAGGCTTCTCATGATCCAGCTTGGTTACGAGCGCCACCGTGCAGTCGCTCTCGAAATCGTTCCCCCGCAGAGTGCCGCGCAGGTGATCGGTTGTATGTTTCTCTTTCTTACCCTTCTCCATACGCTCCTCTGGATCGAAACCACAAACCGTCTTAGGGGAACAGAATCTGCAGATTTCTGGTTGCGGTTATCTTAGCCGCAACCGCCTCAACTGTCGATATATTCAATCCAACTACGATGCGTACGGGCATGGGACAACCCTGATTCAGGCTGAATCGATGGGAATGCCAAAGCCATTTTGGGGTGCTTACGAGTCGCTGATCGGGTAGTCCAGGTTGAACGGGAAAATCAACTCCGCTTCGGTGGCAACAGCCTTTCCGTTCAAAGTCGCCGGCTGAAATCGCCAGGTTCTTACGGTTTCCAGCACGATTTTGTCCAACCGATTTCCCAGCCCTTTGACCAGGGTCTCGCTCACCACCTGGCCAAATGCGTCCACGCTGACGTCGACTACGATCTTCTGTTCTGACGATGGAAGAAGCGATCGGTCGCTGACAGGCGGATGGGGTGAATACACGGGAAATGCAGGATGGATGTCCTCGGCATCACTTCCGTTCCCGGTCATGGCCGTCGAAGACCCATCCCCATGATGAGGCGCCCGCGTTGATCCGCCGCCCGACTTCTTGAGAGCAGGCACCAGCATGGGAATGTCCGTCTTCTTGGCCGCGTCGGCCTTCGGTACAGGCTCGCGGGTATGTGCTGCGAATTGGGAGACAGGCAGCACAATCCTTATGGCATGGGAACCGCCAGAGATGGCAAGTTTGGCGACAGCCTGAGTCTTCACGGGCTCAATGATCTTGATGCCGATGCGTGTGCCAAACAGAAACGCGCAGACAAAAAAGGAGCCATGCAAAGCCGCAGAAATCAGGAGTGCGCGGATGAGGTGCTTCGAGCGATCGGCTGGGGCTGGCATTTTTGACCTCACCTGAGCAAGGGACGATCGGTGAATCGATTGTCGCACAGGTGCCAATCTGAGGCCCGAGAAAGCGGAGGACACGGCCAGATCAGGATTGCCAGCCGCCGCCGAGCGCACTGTAGAGCTGCACGAGTGCGAGCGCTTCGCCCTGCTGCGCCGTCACCAGGTTGAGTTGTGCCGCGAACAGATTTGAATCGTTGGTCAGCACTTCAAGGTACCCGGCGGACCCGCCCTCGTATCGGACACGAGCCAGGCGTGTCGAATCCTTTGCTGCCTCCACCAGCTTTTCCTGCTGCTCACGATAGGCTCGCTGCTTGTTCAAGGCAATCAAGGCATTGGAGACATCGCGGAACGCGCCCGAAATTGTCCTCTGGTAATTGAGGACCATCTCGTCCCTGGTTTGCTCCGAAAGATGAAGCTGCCCTCGCAGTTTGCCGCCCTCGAAGAGCGGCTGTGTCAAAGTGCCCAGGCCGTAGATCGTTTTTCCTCCAGGCGTGAAGATGCTTGCAAGGCTGTCACCGCCTGACGCCTCCCGAGGCGCTGATCGTCAGGTTCGGAAAGAACTGCGCGCGCGCCACGCCAATCTGCGCATTAGCAGAATAAGCGTGGCCTCCGCCTGCTGGACATCCGGGCGGCGCTCGAGCAACTGCGAAGGAATCCAGTACGGAAGATCCTGAGGCGGTGGGGCAAGCGCATTGGGATCACGGTGGGCGATGGGGCCGGGATTCTCACCAAGCAGAAAAGCAATCGCATTCTCTTGCTGCTGAATCTGCTCTTCGAGTTGAGGAATCTCCGAAGTCGCCGCGTACAGCAGTTGCTCCGCCTGGCGCACATCCGATAACGGAACCGATCCTCCACTCTCCAGAGTCTTGGTCAGGTGACGGAATCCTGCCGGGCTTTGAGTGTCTCTTTTGTAATTTCAAGTTGAGCGTCGAGCGCACGAATCTGCAGATAGGCAGTGGCCACCTGTTGCACCAGCGTCAACTGGACTGCCCGCTGTGCCCATTCCTGCGCCAGCAATTGCGCGCGCGCAGCCTCCGTTTGTTTCCGATAGAAGCCCCAGAAGTCCGGAGTCCATGCAGCCGAGACATTGAGCGCACCCGCTGACAAGCGGACTCGCAATTTGCGTGCCGAGAGAACCCGGAAGAGTTGCGCCCACACCTGTTCCCCCGACGGTGATGCTCGGGAACTCCTGCGAACGGGTGATCTGGACCTGCGCCTGCTGCTCGAGAATTCGCTTCGCCGCAATGCGCACGTCGTAGTTATTTGCGAGCGCTTTGCGGATCAATTCCTGAAGCTCTGGTTCGCGATAGACAGCCGCCCACTGCTCGTCGCCAAGCGAGTTCTTCGCGTCGCTTGAAACCGCAGTGCCGTCCGCGCCACGATAGGCACGGGCGGAGCCGTAACGTTTGGCCGCACATACTTCGGACCGACATTGCAACCTGCAAGAAGCCCTAACACAGTTGCCAAGATGCTTAATCGTGCAAACTTCGAGAAGGCTCATCATGCCTGGCCTCCCTCCTGTGCCGGGCTCCGCGCCGATTGGCACTCCGGGAGTGGTTCCCGGACCACACATCGAGTCCATCGTGGTCCCCTGCCCGCCTCTTACAAATCGATGCGAAAGAAATTCGACAACCGCAAACGTCACGGGAATAAAGATAAGTCCAAGCATGGTAGAGAGCGTCATGCCACCAACGACGACCGTACCGAGAATCCGCCTGGAAGCAGCACCTGAACCGCTTGCCGTCCACAGCGGCAAACAGCCGACGATGAACGCCAGCGCCGTCATGACGATTGGGCGGAAGCGTGAGGCGCGCAGCATCCAATGCCGCGTTGCAAATGCTCTCGCCACGCTCGTAGTTCATCTTCGCGAACTCGACAATCAGAATCGCGTTCTTCGCCGACAAGCCCGATGAGCATGACGAGACCGATAGTGGCGAAAATGTCGTTCTCAAAATGCCGGGCATGCAGCGCAAGATAAGCTCCCAGAATTGCGACAGGCGTACTCAGCAGCACACTGAAGGGCAGCGTCCAGCTTTCATAGAGCGCCGCGAGAATCAGGAAGACAAAGATGAGCGAGAGGCCGAATACTGCCCACGACGGAACTCCCTGCTCGGCCTGCTGCTCCTGGAACGACATGCCGGAATAATCGAAACCTGCGTCCAGGCGGCATCGTCTCCTTGAAGACCTCTTCAAGCGCCTTTCGTACCTGGCCTGAGCTGTAGCCGGGCGCGCCGGCGATGTTGAGCTGCGCCGCATTGAATTCGTTGAATCGATAGATGAATTCAGGGCCGGTAATCTGACTGACTTTGACAAGCGAGTTGAGTGGAACCTGGCTGCCATTCGCACTGCGAACATAGAACTGGTTGATGTTCGCGATGTTCGTTCTCGATGTGCCTTCGGCTTCGACGTAAGTCTGCCACTGGCGGCCGAACCGGTTGAAGTAGTTCACCAGGTAGCCGCCCATAAAGGTCTGCATCGTGGTGTAGATGTTCGTCAGGTCCACCTGCTGTTGGAGCGCCTTTTCCCTGTCCACGTCGGCGTAGAGCTGCGGCACGGCAGGCTGATACGACGGAATGGCAGCCGCGATCTCTGGCCGCTTGGAAATCGCGCCGAGAAACGCGAATACATTCTTCGTCAAGGTTGCAGGATCGTCTGTTCCAGAGCGATCTTCAATGATCATGGTGACGCCGCCGGATGTCCCAATGCCTGGGATCGAAGGCGGCGGAAATGCGAACGCGATGCCATCGGGATTGCCGGCGAGTTGTTTTTGCAGATTGCTCTGGATGTATTCGAGCTGCTCCTCTTTGCTCTTGCGAACCTCCCAGGGTTTGAGGTTCACAAAGAAGAATCCTGCGTTCGTGCTCTGCACTTGCGTGAGGAGCGAGAAGTTGGTAACAGCGATAACGCCCTCGATGCCGGGCGTCTTGAGTAATGCACTCGTGATCTTCTGTTGTGCAGCGTCAGTGCGCTGCGCCGAGGCGCCGTCAGGAAGCTGCAACGCGAGGAACATGTATCCCTGGTCTTCCGTGGGAATAAATCCTCCGGGCAAGCTGCTTCCCAGATACACGGCGATAACCGCCACCAACGCGAGTCCGATCATCGCGAAGAATGATTTGTGAATGAGAACACGGGAAGTGCCGACGAACGCGTCCGTATTGCGACGGAAGAACTTATTGAAGAGTGCGAACCCTCTGCCCAGCAGACCAGGCTTACGGCCTTCTTCGCGAGGCTTGAGAAGAATCGAAGCAAGCGCCGGCGATAGCGTGAGGGCATTGAATGCCGAGATCAAAACAGAGATCGCAATCGTCACCGCGAATTGCTGGTACATGCGACCCGTAATTCCGGGAATCGCCGCGGTAGGAATGAAGACCGCCGCGAGGATCAGCGCAATGGCAACCACCGGGCCGCCCACTTCCTCCATTGCTTTCTCGGTAGCTGACTTCGGATCCATGCCTTCGTCAATGTGGTGTTCAACCGCCTCGACCACGATGATGGCGTCGTCAACGACGAGGCCAATGGCGAGCACAAGCCCGAAAAGCGATAGCGTATTGATCGAAAAACCGAGTGCGGGAAAAATGATGAACGTGCCGATGAGCGATACCGGAACCGCCAGCAAAGGGATCAGTGTGGCTCGCCAGCCCTGAAGAAACACGAACACGACGATCACAACCAGGCCGAGCGCTTCAAGAAGCGTGTACACGATCTCGCGAATTCCGGCCGTCACGGCCTTCGTAGTGTCGAGAGGAACGCTATAAGTGATGCTTGGCGGGAAGGTGGCCGAAAGCTCCTTGATGCGCTTGTTTACAGCCTCCGCTGTTTGCTACAGCATTAGAGCCGGGCAGTTGATAGATCGCCATAACGCCCGCAGGCGCCTGGTTATAGCGGCCTGAGATTCCGTACGCCTGATCGCCCAACTCGATTCGCGCAACGTCTCTCAGGTGAAGCACCGACCCATCGGCATTGGCACGAAGAATGATGTTGCCGAACTCCTCAGGCTTGACCAGTCGACCCTGCGTGCGAACCGTGAAGGTGAACTTCTGCCCCTGCGGAATCGGCTCTCCACCGATCTGGCCAGCTGGATTTACGTTGTTCTGGGTCTGGATCGCGGCGATCACTTCCGTTGCAGTCACGCCAAGCTTGGCAAGCTTGTCAGGCTGCACCCACACGCGCAGCGCGTACTGTCCGCCGAATGTCTGCACGCGAGAGACGCCCTTTACGCGGGCGATCTGATCCTGGAGATTGATGATGGCGTAGTTGGTAAGAAAGTCCTGGGTCAATTTGCCGCCGGGAGAACTGATGGCGATCAGCATCAAGCGGCGAAGTAAGCGCCTTCTGCACCGTGAGCCCCGCGCTCGTTACCTGCGAGGGAAGTTGCGACTGGGCCTGGTCGACACGAAGCTGCGCGAGTACTTGATCAATGTTCGGATCCGTCTTGACATCGAAGTCCACAAACAGCTGCACCACGCCGTTGTTCGCGCTAACCGAGTTCATGTAGATCATGTTGTCGACGCCATTCATCTGTTGCTCGATCGGCGTTGACACGGCCTGGCTAACCGTCTTGGCATCGGCGCCTGGGTAAGTTGCGGTAACCAGGATTTCGGGCGGAACAATGTTGGGATATTGCGAAATCGGAAGCGTAAGCATCGACACCGCGCCAATAACTACGGTGAGAATGGCGATGACAATCGCAACGATTGGACGGCGGATAAAGAATTTTGACATGAGTTACCTGCCCGGCGTCTGTGCCGACGCGATAGCGCCTGCATTTGGGGCCGCGTGGTTGCGGGCTGATCGGCGCTCCTTCGCGCAGCTTCTGGAGATTGTCGACAATCACAAGCGACCCTCCAGGAAGACCGCCTTCCACAACCCAGTCATCGCCATATTGCGGCCCAAGCTTCACCGTGTTCACATGAACCGTGTTGTTGGCGGCAACGGTGTAAACCTGCTGCTGGCCCTGGAATTCGGTCACCGCTACCTGCGGCACGAGAACGGCATCATGTAGCGTTTCTGTCTCGGCTCGTACTCGCCCAAACTGTCCGGGCCTGAGAACGTTCCCGGGATTTGGGAAGGAAGCTGCAATGCGAATCGCTCCGGTCTGCGAATTAAGCTGACGATCGACAAATACCACTCGACCCTTCTGCGGATACACTTCACCATTCGATAGCGTCAGGGTAAGGGGAATCTTTGAAGCGCCATGGAGCAAGCCGCTACCGCTGACGCCGGCGCGTTTCGTTAGCGCAAGATACTCGCTGTCGCTGATGGAAAAGTAAACCTTGATCGGATCGAGCTGCGACACCGAAGTCAATACGGATTGCGTGCTCACAAGATTTCCAACCTGCGTTGTCGCCTGGCCTGCGATTCCGGTGATGAGCGACCGGACTTGCGTGAAGCCGAGATTAAGTTTTGCCGTCGCCACCGCTGCCTCAGCCGTGGCAACTGCAGCTTCCGCTTGCGCCTTCTGCTGGACTTCATTGTCGAGTTGACTCTTGGCGATTGCACGAGCTTCCGCGAGCGGCGTGTCGCGGTTCACGTTGATCTGGGCGAGAGCGAGTTGTGCCCGCGCCTGGCCGAGCTGGCCCTGCGCCTGCTGGAGTGCTGCCTCAAATGGACGCGGATCGATCTCGAAGAGGACCTGGCCCTGTTGAACCTGCGAGCCCTCGACGATAATTCTGCCGGATCAGATACCCGTTCGCCTGGGGCTGGATCTGCGCATTGACGTAGCCATCGAGCGTACCAACCCATTCGCCGGTCACCGGCACATCGGTCTGTTGCGCCTTGACAACCCCTACTTTCAGGGCTGGCACCGCACCGGTTGACGCGGCACTTGCACCCTTGTCGCATCCCGCGATTAAGCCCGTCCCAACCAGCACCATGCTGAGAAAACTAATTGTGATTGCAGTATTTAGAAAGAATGCGCCGACTTTGAATCGTTGCCGCACAGCCATACCCAGTCTCCATTTCAGCGTGAGTCGTTCTCTGCGAGGGCTCGTTCGCGCCGCAAGAGCACGTATGCGTGTCCAGCTTTGATGTGGCAGTTACAACAGCGGATTCACAAAGTGAACAGAACCGCATTTGCGCCGACATGCAAAATGCCCGCCGTTGGATCGATTCAGAAATTTTCGATTTTATTTGGACCCAGTCGGACGTGTACTGCATCGACGCAGCGCGCGGCCGTCATGGCACAGACTTAGAGCACGCTTTACCGGTCCGGCTTCGGCACGGCAGCAAGTGGCGGTCCTTTTAAGAGCCCTTTCGAATGCGTTACTCTAAAATCTTCAGGAGAACCCAGCCAAACAATGCTCAAACTGCGGAGACTTCCCTTCACCGTTCTGGCCCTAATTGCTTTCGGTTCAACATCCCTTACAGCGCAACAACCTGCAACGCCCCCAACCGAAGATTACGTTCGCGCCCACTACACCAAGTACGAGTTTCGTATTCCAATGCGGGACGGAAAGCGGCTGTTCACGGCAGTGTATGTGCCCAAGGACGCGACAGGCGGTCCATATCCCTTCTTGATGGATCGTACCCCCTACAGCGTGGCGCCTTATGGCGAGGATCAATACCCGAAGACCCTGGGACCTTCTGAGGAGTTTCAGAAGAGCGGCTACATCTTTGTCTACCAGGACGTGCGCGGCCGCTGGATGAGCGAGGGCGACTTTCTTGAGATGCGGCCGCACATCGATAACAAGAAGGGTCCGCAGGACGTCGACGACGCCTCGGACACGCACGACACAATCGACTTTCTGTTGAAGCATGTCGAGAACAACAACGGCAAAGTCGGGATCTGGGGAATTTCATACCCCGGCTTTTATACGTCCGCGTCGATGATCGATTCGCATCCGGCACTGGTGGCCGCCAGTCCACAGGCGCCGATGACGGATCTCTTCCTCGGCGACGACGGCTATCACGGCGGGGCGTTCATGCTGTCGGCGAACTTCGGATTCTATTCGTCCTTTCGGCCGCAAAAAGAGCCGCAATCACCGAAGCCGACCGTACCGTTTGACTTCGGGACGCCGAACAGCTACGAGTTTTATTTGAAAGCCGGAAACATCGCCAATCTGGACAAGCTCTATCTGCAAGGGTTCGAATTGGCTGTTCCTGGACCAGGCCAAGCACAACGACATACGACGCTTACTGGAAAGAGCGGGATCTGTCGCAGCACATGAAGAACGTGAAGTGCGCGGTGCTGGTGGTGGGCGGATGGTATGACGCCGAGGATCTGAGCGGACCTTATCGCACGTTCTACGCAACTTCGAAGTTCAATCCTGAGACGCCCACGACGCTCGTCGAAGGTCCATGGGTGCACGGCGGATGGGCGCGCGGCGACGGTTCGCACCTTGGCGATGTGCAGTTCAACGCGAAAACGAGTGAGTATTTCCGGCAGAACATCCAGTTCCCATTCTTCGAGCACTACCTGAAAGGCAAGGGCGCGGCGCAACCGAAGGCCGTGGTATTTGAAACGGGAACGAACGTGTGGCGTCACTTTGATGAATGGCCTCCAAAGGCTGCCGCAGCGAAGATGCTCTACTTCCATGCAGGCGGAAAACTGAGCTTCGATCCGCCAAGCGAAGTGCAGAGCCGCGATGACTACGAAAGCGATCCGAACCACCCCGTGCCGTTCGTCGGCTATACAACGAACACGGTTCCGCAACGCTACATGGTGGACGATCAGCGATTCGCCAGCGAACGGCCCGACGTGCTGACGTACGTGAGTGATCCGCTGGAAGAAGACGTGACGATTGCCGGTCCGATTTCGCCGAAGCTGAAGGTGGCGAGTTCGAGCACCGATTCGGATTTCGTTGTGAAGCTGATTGATGTGTATCCAGACAACTATGTCGTTGCAGGCGAAGAGGGCCGGCCCAACAAACGCATCCTGGATGCGCCACCGCTGCTCATGGGCGGATATCAGCAGTTACTGCGAGGCGAGCCGTTCCGCGCAAAATTTCGCAATAGCTGGGAGAAGCCAGAGCCCCTGGTGCCGGAGAAGATGACGGACATCAACTTCACCATGCCCGACTTGTTCCATACATTCCGTCGCGGACATCGCATCATGGTGCAGGTACAAAGCAGTTGGTTCCCTCTGACAGATCGCAATCCGCAGATTTTTGCGGATATCCCCAACACGCCGCCCGAGCAGTTTACGAAGGCAACCGAGCAGGTATTTCATCAGAAAGACGCTGCTTCAGGCGTCGAGGTGCTGGTAATGCCGACGATGCAGAGAGCGGCGACCAAAGATTAGGGATTAGGATTAGAAACTTGGGAACCAGAAGCTAGGCGGCCGGTATCCGCGAGGATTTACCGCCCGTCGTTTTCACGTTGTCTTGAGGTGTTCTATGTTTGGTCGTTCGTATCGTTCTATTGCTTTTCTCGCGGCGGTCTTGGTGACCGCCGCGCCTGTGATCCGCGCCGAAGAGGGGATGTGGACCTTTGACAATCCGCCATTGAAGCAACTGGCGGCGAAGTATAACTTCCATCCAACCCAGGAGTGGCTGGATCATCTGCGCCTCTCGAGCGTGCGGTTGAATGACGGTGGATCGGGTTCGTTTGTGAGCCCGGATGGATTGCTGCTGACAAACCATCACGTGGCGCGCGGGCAGTTGCAGAAGAACTCGACAGCTGAGCACGACTATCTGCTCAACGGGTTCTATGCAGCGACACCGGACCAGGAGATGAAGTCTCCAGATCTTGAAATCAACATTCTGGTGGGTATGCAGGACGTAACGGCGCGTGTGCAGGGCGCAGCCAAAGGCATTGCGGATGATGCGAAGGCACTCAAGGCACGCGAAGCCGAGGTCGCGGCGATCACCAAAGAGAGCAAAGACAAAACCGGTTTTCGCTCCGACGTAGTGTCGTTCTACAACGGCGGCGAATACTGGCTCTATCAATACAAGGCATACACCGACGTCCGGCTGGTCTTTGCGCCGGAACAGCAGGCCGCTTTCTATGGCGGCGATCCGGATAACTTTACCTATCCGCGCTATGACCTCGATATGGCACTGTTCCGCGTGTACGACAACGGAAAGCCACTCCACACTGACAACTTTCTTAAGTGGAGTGCGAAGGGCGCCGCTCCCGGCGAACTGATCTTTATCTCCGGTCATCCCGGATCGACCTCGCGGCAGGACACGATGGCGGAGTTGCTGGTAGAGCGCGACGTGATAGAACCGGCACTGACGGACTACCTGAATCGGCGCATTGCGGCCGCACAGGCGTATGCCGCGCAGGGACCTGAGCAAGCGCGCCAGGTTGGCTCAACGATCTTCGGTCTGCAGAACAGCCTGAAAGTGTACATCGGCCGCACCGAGGCGCTCGCCGACAAGAACCTGATTGCGAAAAAGCAGGCTGAAGAAGATGACTTCCGCAAAAAGGTCGCAGCCAATCCAGAGTGGGAAAAAGAATACGGCAGCGCATGGGACACGATCGCCAAGGCGGAAGAGCAGGTGAAGCCGGAGTTTCGATATCAGATCTATCGCCGGACAGACAGCCGTCTATTTGCGATTGCGATGCTCCTTGTGCAGTATTCCGCTGAAATCAAGAAGCCCGACGGTGAACGCCTGCCGCAATTCCATGACGCGAATTTGCAATCGCTGAAATTTCAAATGCTCTCGCCCGCCACAATTACTCCGGGCACGGAAAAGCTGTTCATGAAGACAGCTCTGAATCTTGGCGAAGAAAAGCTCGGCAAGGACGATCAGTACATACAGGCTGTGCTCAATGGCGGACAGGTGGACGCGACCGTCGATTCGCTGGTTGACGGCACCAAGTTGAGCGATGTCGCTGTACGCAAAGCGCTCATGGATGGCGGCGAGCCGGCGATCGCAGCTTCGACAGATCCAATGATCGTAGCCGCGCGACGCGTTGACCCCGTTGTACGGGCCACCCAACGCAAGATGCGTGACACGATTGCAAGTGTGCTGACGCCCGCGGGCGAGAAGCTTGGGAAAGCGCGCTTCCTCGTGTATGGCAAGAACGCTTATCCCGATGCGACATTCACGCTGCGGTTGAGTTACGGTACGGTGGACGGCTATCCCTACAATGGAACCATCGCGCCGCCTTTCACCACGTATTACGGGCTGTACGACCGCGCATACAGCTTCGGGAACAAAGCGCCTTTCAATCTGACGCCGAAAGAACAGGCGGCGATTGGAAAGCTGGATTTGACGACACCACTGGACTTTGTGTCCACCGGCGACATCATCGGTGGAAACTCTGGTTCGCCGGTGGTGAATCGCGAGGGCGAACTGGTGGGCCTGGTCTTTGACGGCAACATCGAATCGCTGGCTGGGAACTACGTCTACGACGGAACAAAGAATCGCACAGTCGCGGTGCACTCGTCGGGAATGATCGAGGGTCTGCGCAAGCTGTATGGCGCGGATGCATTGGCAGATGAGCTGGAGGGAAAGAAGTAAGGCAGTTGTCAGTGGTTAGTTATCAGTGATCAGTTTTCAGTTCTGAGTTTGCATACTGGATGGGAGGGAAGCCTCGGTGGCTTCCCTTCTCTTTTTTGCTCGAAAAGATTGAGCAGCTATTACGCGGCGGGGCTTGGCTGAGGCTCGCGCAGAGTTGGCAGCAAAAAGGCCATGATCAAGAGCGCCGCCGGAATTGTCAGCATGCCGGCACGCAGGCTGCCTGTATGCGTGGAAGTAAAACCAGCGATCCAGGGAAGGACCGAGCCGCCAAATCCGGCAGTGAATAGAATCCACCGGGAATCGCTGGTGTGACGGGCGCGGGCAAAAAAACCAGCGAGGACGAGCGGATAGGTCGGCGCCAGCGCTGCTCCAAGCAGAAACATCGCGACGTTGCGGGCCGCGACAGACGGCGCAATCTCCAGAAGCAACGCGGATGCGAACGCAACGGCGATGGCAACGCGGAAGACCCGCATAGGCGCGGCGCGCATGAGAAGCAGAGACGACAAGCCGCGCGAGGAAAGAAATCCCGCCCAGTAAAACGAGGTCGAAGCAGCAGCAAGAACCACTCCCCTTCCAGCCATGCGGAGCGCGTAAGTAGGCAACCATGCAGCGACTGTGTTTTCGATGCCAACTTGGAGAAACGCCGCGAAAGCGAAAACGGCGACGAGACGAAAAGCGGTCGCGGCAATTGGCGAATCGTCGAATGAGCGCGTTGGCTCGGGACCGTCGCGAAGGATCAAGCCGCAGGCGATCGCAGCCACCGCAGAGGCAACAGCGAAGAGGATATACGCTGCGCGATAGCTGTGGTGCATCAGAATGCGCGCGGCGATGAGCGGAGCAGCAAGGGCCCCAATGCTCCAACTGAAATTGAGGAACGTAAGCAGCGGCGCACACCTATCCGGATATGCGCGGCCCACAAAAAGCGTAACGGCAGACATGGGCACACCGACGCTGATGCCAAGCAGCAGGAACACAGGAGCCAGCAACGGGCGTGAGCTGGCGGCGACAGCCAGACAGGTACACACCATCGCCGCGAAGCCGAAGGTCATCATGCGCGCATAGCTGCTTCGGCACAAGAGCGCGCCAAGCGAAGTGCCGGCAAAGTACAGGAGAAAAAGCAGGCCGGAATCTGAGTCGCTGAGATGAAAGCGCGCCGCGAGAGATGGAAGCAGACGCGCCGCCGACCGCATGGAGAACACCCGTCAGCGCGAAGACCGGATGAAGAACGGCGAGAGTGCGTGCCGGAGAGGTCTTGAATGCAAAAGGCATCAGAGGCTCAGGTGCGCTTGATGCGGCTGCGTTTTGGATTCGGCGGACTGGTGGATTCGCGAATGACGAGCTCCGGGTGAATGGGAACGAAGTCAGGAAATACGGCCTGCGAGCGAATACGCTGCAGCAGGATACGCGCGGCGGTAGTACCCATTTGATAGAGCGGCTGCCGGATCGTCGTGAGACTTGGATTGTGGTATGCGGCGCCCTGAATATCGTCGAAGCCAACAACCGAAACATCGCCCGGAACCTGAAGACCATGGTTCATCAAAGCGCGAATGGCACCGATGGCGGCGACATCGTTATAGCAAAGCAGCGCTGTAAAATCCGCGCCGCGTTGGATCAGTTCGTTGGCGGGATCGAATCCGAGTTGGGGTGTGGAGACGCGGAGTTGGAGCTGCACAACGAGCTCTGGAGGTACAACCAGCTTCAGATCTCGCGCCACGGCCATCAGGCAATTCCACCGATCGTCGGCATCGGAACTGTGGCTGCCGCCCCGCATGAAGGCGATCTTGCGATGGCCAAGCTGGTAGAGATGGCGTAGTGCAAGCTCGGCGGCGCGCTTTTGGTCGAGCACCACATTCGTTACGCCTTCAATCTTGCGATGGCCTGCAACGGCGACCGTAGGAAGAAGACCGACATTCTTTTCAAGGGCGGTATCGATAAAGATAAAGCCTTCGACAGAGCGATCCATGAAGAGACGCGGATACTCCTCGATCAAATCCGGCTTGCGACGGTGACTCGCCGTCAGGTAAAAATATCCCTCTTCGATCAAGTGCTCTTCCACGCCGCTGAGAACCTGCATGGCATAGCTGTCGCTGAGTTCTGGAACGAGGACGCCGACAGTGAATGTCTGGCGCTTGCGAAGGGAGCGCGCGAAAAAACTGGGGCGATAGTCAAATTTTGCGGCAGCCTCGGTGACTCGGTCACGGGTGTCCTGCGGGATCGACCGGACCCCCGGAGCGTTGTTCAAAACCAGAGAAATCGTCGCCGGCGACAGGTTGAGGTATTCGCCA
This sequence comes from uncultured Acidobacteriaceae bacterium, assembly GCA_963782775.1. Lineage (GTDB taxonomy): Bacteria > Acidobacteriota > Terriglobia > Terriglobales > Acidobacteriaceae > Telmatobacter. The sequence goes on along the minus strand of CAWALE010000018.1, from coordinate 45,210 downwards.
AGCGTGCGCAGACTGATAGGTTGACCGGGCTGCGGCGCTGCTCCTGTTTTAGATCTCTTGGGCATGCACTCCTGTTTTAACACCGTGGACGCGGGGTGCGCTGTAATTTCATGGTCTCTGGTGCGGCGAAATCATGAGTACCGCCGATCCGATAGGACAAAAGAGACGCGAAGAAGGTGTATGCGCGAAAATGATCCCGCCTGTGATTTGGGTTGGAGGACGGTATGAATCGGCGGTTTATCTTTTGCGTCATTTTATTTGTCTTTGTGTTGAGCGCGAGGCATGTGCAGGGTCAGGCAGGAGCCGGGCCTGTTGGGATTTTCGAAGGGCACCAGGACGTGGGCACCGTGCTGCATCCGGGTTCAACAAGCTACGACGCCGCTAAGCAGAGCTACACAGTAACGGGAAGCGGCGAGAACATGTGGTTCGGCATCGATGATTTCCAGTTTGCCTGGAAAAAAATGAGCGGAGACGTCGCGATCTCGGCCGACATCTCGTTTGTAGGCGAGAAGGGGAACAACCATCGCAAAGCTGTGTTGATGATCAGGCAAAGCCTGGATGGCAATTCGCCTGCGGTAGATATTGCGCGACACGGAGATGGGTTGACTTCGATGCAGTTTCGCGATGCAGCGGGCGCTGACGATCACGAAGTGCAATCCAACCTAGCAGGGCCGAAACGCGTGCGGCTTGAGAAGCGCGGAGATTACTTCTATGCGTTCGTCTCAGGCCCCGATGGAAAGCTCACACCCTCGGGCGCCTCGACAAAACTCGCGCTGAATGGGCCTTTTTATGTAGGAATCGGAGTCTCTGCGCATGACAAGGATGCGACTGAAACAGCCGTCTTCTCGAACGTGAAGATCGAGCCCCTCGCCCAAACTGCCGAGAAGCCGGCTCTGTACAGCACGCTCGAGACGGTTCCGATCGCGTCGGCTGACCGGCGAGTAGCTTACGTGGCGCAAGCGCATTTTGAGGCGCCCAACTGGTCGCGCGACGGGTCGTACTTTCTCTTCAACCAGGACGGAGGAATCTATCGTCTCGCCATCAATGGCGGCGAGCCAACACGGATTTCCACTGATCCCCAGGTAAAGTGCAATAACGATCACGGGATCTCACCAGACGGCACGATGCTCGCGATCAGCGATTCAACTGAGACCGGAAAATCCATGGTCTACACGCTGCCAATTGCAGGCGGAACACCAAAGAAAATAACGCAAACCGGCCCATCGTATTGGCATGGATGGTCGCCCGATGGCGCAACTCTCGCATTCGTAGGACAACGTGGTGACAACTTCGATATCTACTCGATACCAGTAAACGGGGGCGAAGAAAAGCGCCTCACAACCGCACCGGGGCTGGACGATGGCCCAGAATATTCACCCGACGGCCAATGGATCTATTTCAACTCTGAGCGGACAGGGCACATGCAAATCTGGCGAATGCATCCAGACGGAAGCGACCAGCAACAGGTCACCACCGACGAGACAAACGACTGGTTTCCGCATATCTCTCCAGATGGCAAGTGGATGACGTTCGTCGCATTCGAAAAAGGAGTGACTGGACATCCGCCCGACAAAGACGTGACTCTGAATGTGATGTCGCTCGCAGATAAAAAAGTGAAGGTGCTCGCAAAGCTCTTCGGCGGCCAGGGAACAAACAATGTCCCGTCGTGGTCCCCCGATAGTACAAAAGTTGCGTTTGTGAGTTATCAGTATTTGATGCCGGGCGTCAGGGACTGAGTCGTCGGAATTCGACTCAACGAGGTGGGGGCAGGATGGACGCAAAGGCATGGCTGCAGTCAGACGGCCTCAAGCTGGGAACAATCGTCACCATTGACCATCCAGCCATTGTCGAGATCGCGCGCCTCGCGGGTTTTGACTGGCTGTGGATCGATGGGGAACATGGGCGCTTCAACGAAGTCAGCGCTGCCATCGCGTGCGCGGTAACTGCTGGGGGACCGCCGACATTCGTGCGACTGCCCGATCGTTCGCCGACGGCAATCAAGCGCTTTCTCGATATTGGCTGCGATGGAATCATTCTGCCGCAGGTTTCCTCGGCAGCCGAGGTGGATGAAATTGCGCGTGCTGCGCTTTATCCGCCTCGTGGGGAACGCAGCGTGGGGATTGCGCGGGCCCAAGGATATGGAACCAGATTCGCGGAGTGCCTGAACCACCAGGACTACGCAATTGTCGTGCAAATCGAGACTGTGGCCGGAGTCAGAAATGCCGAGGCAATCGCAAACCACTCCGCCGTCGATGCGGTTGTGATCGGACCGTACGACCTCAGCGGTTCGTTCGGAATTCCTGGCAAGATCGAATCGCCCCAGGTGGTCGAGGGAATTGCCTCGGTGTTGGCAATATGCAAAAAGGCCAATAAACCCTGTGGCGTTTTTGCGGCCACCGCTGAGAAGGCCAGGACATACGCAAAAGAAGGTTTCAACCTGATCGCAGTCGGAATGGACTGCACCGTTCTGCTAGACGGCTACAAAGCGGTGCGCGCCGCCCTCCCGTAAGCGAGCCGCGAGTCCCTCATCTGACTGGATGGCGGCATTCCTTTCGTCCAGGTGAAACGCAGCAAGCAGAATAAAGAGCAGAGCGCTAAACTCGTGGCACGGAGGCATAGGCGTGGCGAAGCCGGTCGTCGGAAAGGCAGCGTTTGTTGTATTAATTGCGAGCCTCTCAATTGAGGGCCTCTTCCTGCTGTTTACCGGGTGGTGGCTCCCTGAGGTTTCAACCACTCTCCGGCTCGTAGGTCTATGCTGGTTGCTTGTTTGCGTAACCAGCTGTTTTATCAAAAAGAGGCCTTATGTGCAGCTTGTTTCTGTTTGGCTATGGCTTCTAATCTCTATCTGGCATTGGTGGTCGATTAAAGAAGAACGCTCACTCGTTTGGTTTCTTTATCAACATGTTTTCCCCATCATGGCACTCGTCAGTTCGCATCTGCTCGTACTTCTCTGGAATCCGACTTCGAAAACCGCTCATAACCCTCCTCAATCAGCCTCAGAGAACAACTGATAAGGAAATTAAGTGAACTCTCATCAGCCGGCGTTCCTCGAAAAGTGAAGTGCGCAACCACCGTGCAACGAGCCAAATTCGAAGACTTACGAGAAGTTGGGCTAAACTGGTGATAGTAGGGTGCATCCCCACCCGCGGAGGGATGGGTGAGCGGTTGATACCGGCGGTCTTGAAAACCGTTGTGCCTGAAAGGGTACCGGGGGTTCGAATCCCTCTCCCTCCGCCAGTTCCCCTCTCCAAAACCACAAGAACTTGAGCCCTCTTGGGTGAAAACCTCTCATTAGACTGAGGGAGTATGGCAACGGAAGCCTGTGCAATGACTTGTCTCGTTCGGGCTTCGAGGTGGTTGGCGTCGAGCTCGATTCAAAAGGTGTTGAAATTGCTCGTCAGAATTTTCCCCGCATAGTTTTACAACCAGGGAGTGCAGGACAACCCACTTGAAGTGCTTGCCAGGGAAAACGGCAAGAAGCTCGACGCCGTCATTTCTTGCGAGGTCATTGAGCATCTCTATTCCCCTCACTTGCTGCCGCTCTATGCAAAAACAGTTCTGAGGGACGGCGGCTTTCTCGTGGTCACGACTCCATATCACGGCTACCTGAAGAATCTCGCGCTCTCTCTTACAAACAAATGGGATTTTCACCATACTCCTCTTATGCACGGCGGCCATATCAAGTTCTGGAGTCGGCCGACGTTGACGAAGTTGCTCTCCGAGAACGGATTTAATGTGCTGAGTTTTTACGGGACGGGAAGGCTTCCGTTCCTCTGGAAAAGCTTTATCCTCGTCGCCCAAAAAGTTAATTGAATCACTGAAAAACAACAGAAAACCAGATGATCTCCAATTGCCGACGATCCCTTTGTGTGATTGGAACTAGCCGTCACAATTTCAAGTTGGAAGCCATCGTTCGTAGGGTCAAATGTCGTCTGGCCGTAATTCGCGCTCGGATTCGAAAGCTCCATCACTTGATCTTCGTTGGGATCATCCGATTCCGTAAACACGCTTTCTGTCTTTTATCTTGGTGGCAGGGTTGCCCGCATATACTCCCCATTCGTCTAGCTCGGTAGTCGCCACCGATGCCAGACCAAGTACCGCTCCTTCCCCTACATTCACGCCGGGCCCCAGAGATGCTCGTGCGCAAATCCATGCGTAAGCCCCGATCTTACTGGTGCGTGCTGAAGGAGCGAACGTGGGATCGTCGAAGTCATTTAGCGCGCCGAAAATCTTGGCGCCCTGCGATACGATTGCATGCGACCCCAAAACGATGAGAGCCGGGTTGTAGATTTCAGCTTCATCTCCCAGCGTAACCTGATCGGCGCACACAAGATTCCAGGGTTTCCAGACCTTTGACTTTGGATAAAAATGGCAGTTCGGTCCCATCTTTGCGCCAAATATGCGCAGAAGCAGTGCTCGCCAGCGGTGGAGTGGCCGCGGCGAAGGCCGGTAGAGTGCAATCCAGCAGACATTCCAAATGAAGCGCAGAAATTTATCACTCGATGATTCAGCCGCAGCCGAAAGAGCGGGGTCGACTCTATCCTTTCCAATCGGCGCGGTTTCCATTTGTTCTGCGGTCACTTGATCAGTGTGTCCATGCTGGTGCGAACAGTCAAGGAGCTTGTTTTTTCCTGTTTGCGGAACGAATCGGAATCCCTCTCCCTCCGCCATTCCTCGTTCTCGGCCTCTCAAATGCCGTCGAACAGTCTGGGTCGCCGATCGAGCAATCGGTTCCTACTTCCAACTCACATCTCTGCCCAGCGGCGAAGCAAGTTATGGTACACACCCGTCAACTGCACGCCGATCGCGTTGCCCGGGGCCTCCTTCGCCAGCCGCTGAATTGCCGTGTCCAGATCGTAGAGAAGAGTACGGTCGCCATCCGTTCGAATCATGCTCTGTATCCAGAAAAACGACGACACGCGCGCGCCTCGCGTCACCGGGGTCACGCGATGCAGACTCGTTGCTGGATAAAGCACCATGTGCCCCGCCGGCAATTTCACGCTGTGCAGACCGTAGGTATCTTCCACAAGCAATTCCCCGCCGTCGTATTGATCGGGGGCTGTCAGGAACAACGTCGCAGAGACGTCGGTTCGTATCCGCTGGCCCGTCGAGGCAAAAGTGCGGATCGCCGTATCCACATGCGTTCCAAAATGCCCGCCTCCCGTGTACCGGTTGAACATGGGCGGAAACACCTTCAGCGGGAGCGCCGCCGACATGAACAACGGTGACCGCGCAAGTGCACCCAGCACCATCTCACCGAGCCTCACGGCTGCCGGATGTCCCTCCGGCAATTGCAGATTCTCCTTGACCGCCTGGGCCTGATAGCCGGCTGTCACTTTCCCGTCAACCCACTCGGCGGCGTCCAGTATCGCGCGCGCCTGCGTCACTTCTTCGGCTGTCAAAACATCAGGAATCGTAATTAGCATGATTCTGCAACTCCAGCGCGCTTCCACTCAGAGGTCGCGCGAGACTCTGTTCAAAAAAATGCGAAACACTACTTGAAACGGAAGTTGATGCCGAACAGCGCACTCGCTGCCGCCCCCGGAATCAAATGGCTTGGGTGTGGCAGGTCGATGTAGTAGCGATTCAAGATGTTGTTCACATTAACCTGAAACTCAAACTTCTCGCCGATGGGCCGCTTCAACATTGCGCTGAATAGCCAGTAGCCTGGCACCTGTTTCACGGCAACACTTGTCACCACATAACCAGGTCCATTGGGATTGGGCACAAATCCCGTTGGCACATACGGCACAGTCGAACTTGCTGTCCGGCTTCCAACGTAGTTACCACCGAGGCCGCCGCTCAGCCGCCACGGCAGTCGATGCGTCACAAAGACATTGAATGTTTGTTTAGGCACATTGGCAAGGGGATAACCGACCGCGGTAGGAAAGAATCGCGAGTAAATTACCGCACTATCCAGATACGCATATCCAACCACAAGGTCCATGCCCTCCGGCAGACGGCCCACAGCGCTTAGCTGCACTCCCTTCACCAGTTGATTACCTGCGGCGACGATCTCATTTGAGTTTGTTGGATTGGTTTCACGCGCGTTGTCTTTTTCGGTATGGAACCATGCACCCTCCGTTAACAGCCGCGCCATTCAGGAAGCTCCATTTTGCGCCCGCTTCATACGATTGGTTCTCTTCCGGAGCCACATTGCCGTTCACCAATCCAATGCTCAAACTCAGAGACTCTGCCCCGGGATTCCAGCTCGTTCCATAGTCGAAGTAGACGCTTCCCCGCGCCGACGGCTTGTACACAAGCGCAGCTCGATAGCTCGGTTCCTGGTCCAGCCTGCTGATCGGAGCTACCGGCGCGGTTACGGTTCCGCCCGGTGGTGGCGTCGGCTGGTAAAGGTTGTAGCCCGTGTCGAAGCGGTCCCAACGCATTCCGCCCGTCAGTTCGAACAACCGACCAAGCTTCATCGTGTCGATGAAATACACACCCACGCTCTTTGACTTCGTATGAACGATGGAACTGATGTATTCCGTTCCCGAAAATGGCTGGTCGATGTCGGGATTCAGCAGAGTTGTTTCAGGAACCGTATTGATCTTATTGATCGTGTAGCTGTACCGGGTCGGATTCGAGATCTCCTGCCCGCCTTCAACACCAGCAACAAAATTATGCGGAATGCCGGCCGTATTGAATCGCGAGCTCATCTCGATTTGATCCCAGAGCATGCCTTCGACACTCTTCACCTGAATCTGGTTTCGATTCACCTGCGTGATCTCATCCGCGGGTGTTGAAGGCGTGTAAGGGCACTGAACTAGTCGAGTTGTACGCTAACGTCGGCAAAGACGGAACTACGCCACCCACCGGGACGCTGAGCGATGCATTCGAGCAAATCTGCGGCTCGGTAATCTGCGCCTCTCGCGGATAGTGTGCCGCGCGCGCAATCATGTGCAAATTAAGATTTGGTTTGAAGTCGTGCGAAACCCTCAGGGTGAGAATATCGTCGTTGGTTTTCAGGTAGTTCTCATCGGGGAAGCCGAAGTAGCTGTGCCGATTTGCGGGTGCAACGCCGTTGAACAACCATGGCAATCCATAATCCGGCGTGTCATTCTCCGAGAGATGCACATAGCTCAAGGTCGCCGGGGTCTTGCTTCCCAGCCCGATCGAAATGGATGGCGCAACCCCGAAGCGACGTATCTCGGCAGCATCCCGTCCCGCCACTCCCGCTTCCTCACCCATCGCATTTACGCGAAATGCAGTACCGCCGAGGACATCTTTTAGGGGACTGTTGTAATCGGCCGTCAACCTCCGGGTTAGATCGGTTCCAAATTGGGCTTGCACATTAACAAACTTCTCGATGCCCGGTACCTTGCTCTCCTGGTTCACAACACCGCCCGTCGAGCCTCTGCCAAACTGGACGCCGGCCGGACCCTCAAGCGCGTCAACCTGTTCGAAATTGAAAGAGTCGCGATAGTAGCTTCCAAAGTCGCGAATTCCGTCAAGAAAAATATCGTTTCTCGCCGTGAAGCCGCGGATCGTCAGATTGTCTCCCTGTGCGCCGGCTTCCCCCGCTGCCAGGCTGATGCCAGGCACATTCCGCAGCGCGTCGCGAAGTGTCGACACTGCTTGATCCTGCATCACGAACTGCGGAACCACCGTCACACTCTGCGGCGTATCGATCAGCGTTTCAGTGAATTTCGGCATCGATACGGAATCAGCTACCGAGGCGCTCACCGAAACGGTATCGCGCGCTTGCACGCCGATAACCACCGTGCTCTGGTCTTCCATGCGGAAGTTCAGTCCTGTGCCATTGAGCAGTAGACGAAGCGCATCCTCCTCTCGATAGAGTCCGATAACACCCGGTGAGTTGAATCCAGCCAGGGTGCCTTCCGGCAGCACCACCTTCACCTTCACTCCAGTTGTTTTCTCAAATGAGGCAATCGCCTGCTCCAGTGGGCCGGGGGGAATGTCAAATCGCTTCAGAGGCAGTGCCGCAGGCGGAACTCCATCCACGCTCGGAGCAGTTTTCTCGGCCGCACGAGCTGGTCGCGTTCCACCGAACGCGGCATAAGCCGCCAATGTTCCCACCGCGATCCAACCACGACCGAATCTCTTCGACCTTTTCTTTGGCCCTGGATTTCTTTTGCGCACCTTCTGCCCCATGGTCCCCCTCAAATCGGCCCGCCTGTCAGAGTGATCTCTCAGGCATGCCGCATTTCTCCGTTCAACGCGCAACGCGAGTCAATGAATGAACAAATTGGCAATTGAGATTTGTTCTGAGAAACCGCAGGTTGAGCCGGCCAGAAACCCGACCCTATAATGCAGACAGCCTGCGGCCAGTTCGCCGCAGTCGCCAGGGTTTTCGCGGTTCTCGGCCAAGAGATCAATCCGCGGGAACCCTGGTTCCCTTCAATCTTCCAAATGCCATCTATAACAACTGCGACCAAATTGGTCGGCCTTCTTTGAAGTATATACGACAGATTCAGTCGGATATCAATATGCAAGTGAATTAATTAAACGGGGAGTTCGATTCGTTTATCTGAATCATCGTCGTCGTCTTGCAGCAATCACGCTCCCTCAAACCCTTGCATTCGCTACACTAAACAGAATTCGCGTCGTCCAGCGTGTGAGGTGGAATGTCCTTTCTCAATAGGCGAGATCTCTTGAAGCAAGTGTTCGCGGCATCGTCCGCTCTGGCTTTGAGAGATCGCTTGCCCTCACAAACACCCGTATCACCCAGGGAGTTGCCAAATCCGGCTCTGGGCTTTCACGATGAGCTGCCGATTCCTTCGCGGCTCGCTCCCGAGGAAAAACGCAAGGGCTCGGTCGTCTATCGCGTGCGCATGAAGGAGGGCATGCATTCAATGCACTCCTCTCTGCCTCCGGCCAGAATGTGGGGTTACGAGGGCCACTATCCCGGCCCCACCATTGAGGCATTTCGAGGCGAGCGCGTCGAGGTCATCTGGGAAAACCGTCTGCCCGCCGAACATTTGTTCAAGGTCGATCCCCATATTCACGGAGCCATGCCGCCCACACCCGAGGTGCGAACTGTCCCTCATCTCCACGGCGCTCGAACATCGTCGCAGAGTGATGGTCTTCCAGAGGATTGGTTCATACCCGGCAAGAAGGTTCGTTATATCTATCCCAACGACCAACAGGCAGCCACGCTTTGGTATCACGACCACGCGGTTGGAATCACCCGTCTGAACGTCTATGCCGGACTATCCGGCCTGTACCTGCTGCGCGATGCCGAGGAAAAAAGTCTCGATCTTGCCGTCGCATGAATACGAGATTCCCCTCATCGTGCAGGACCGCACATTGGACGAAAAGGGCCAGCTTGTTTACGCCCCGATGCACGACGACGGCGTTCCTCTCGCACCGGGCATCTGGGGACCCGAATTCCTGGGACGATATCCGGTGGTGAACGGCAAAATCACCCCATACGTGAATGTAGAGCCGCGACAGTACCGTCTGCGTGTTTTGAATGCTGCCAATACTCGATTCTTCGACCTGCGATTCAACCTGGCGAGGCGGGCAATCGATATCCCTTCCCTGGTGACCTTCAAACAGATCGGCTCTGACGGTGGCTTCCTGCCTAAACCCGCCGATCTCAACAGCGTCTTGCTAGGGCCTGCGGAACGCGCCGACCTGCTGGTGGATTTCACCGGTCTCGAAGGCAAAACCGTAACCATGATGAACAACGCGCCCTCGCCCTATCCCGGCTGGGCAATGATGGCGATGCACGCTCCACGAATCTACGAGTTGATGGAATTCCGTGTCGTATTGCCGCGAAAGGAAACAGGCCCGAAATCAAAGTCATTCAGCATCGGCATGACCAGGCCCTTCAGCAAATATTCTGAGAGCGATGCGGTAAAGTCGAGAGATTTCGTGCTCCGCGAACGTGTGGACCAGCAAGGTCGATCCCTTGGCGTTCGAATCAACGAAAAGGGATACGATGACCCGGTGACAGAGATCGTCAAGCTCGGAACCATTGAGAAATGGCGATTCATCAATGCAACGGAAGATGCTCATCCCATGCATCTTCACCTGGTTCAATTCCAGATCCTTCACCGCCAGGGATTCGATACTCCTCAATTCACCAAAGGCATCTTGCAGCCAGTAGGCATGCTGCGTCCGCCCTCTCCCGGTGAGTCGGGCTCGAAGGACACGGCGGTGGTATCGCCGAACGAAATTCTGACGATCCTAGTCAAATTCGAAGGCTACACCGGCCGGTTTGTCTTTCATTGCCACATGCTCGAACACGAAGACAACGATATGATGCGCCCTTATCTGGTCGTGTCCTGAGATGGCTTGGGCGTCCCCGCCCCGGTGAATTCCCTACATCGTCCGTCAATGCGGTGATAACCGATCCCTTGGCGATCGGTTCTGATATTCCGTCCCCGAACCGTTGAGCAACCTCCCTTCCCACAATACGGACCTATTAATCGGTATTGTGACACCTGTCACTGCCAGGCGCTTGGGCGAAGCCTATCTTGAAAATGATTTTCACTTTCATAAGAGAATGACGCGAGCTGATCCATGACTAGTGATTTACCGTCTCCTTCCTGCCTCTTTCGCATCCTCGCAATCCCTGGCATTTCTTATCCTGGCACCGCTTACTGCTCTCGCCAACGATCCGCAACAGCTTTCCGGCACCGTCTCCGATCCAACCGGAGCAGTCGTTCCAGGTGCCTCAGTGAGCATTCAGACTGCCGCGAACGGCTGAATACGCAGACTACGCAAACGATGACAAAGGCGCGTTCGATATTCAGCCTGCCTCCAGGCAAATACCAGCTCGACATCACTGGCTGCGGGCTTCGGAGCCGTATCAGCAGGATGGCATCAGCGTGGACGCAGCCGTCCGCTCCGCCTGGATATCGTGTTGCGTGTAGAAGCGCAACCAGGAGACGCGTTGAAGTGAACGCCTCCGGAATCGCAGATAGATCTTTCCTCGACGCAAATCGGAGAGGCCTATGGGGCAGGAGAAATTGGTCTCCGTTCCACTGAATGGAAGAAGTTTCACTGATCTCCTGGGTTTGCAGGCAGGCGTGATCCCGCGGAGTTCAAAGCAATCAAATGCCGTCGTCATGTCGGGTTGCACAACACTCCGCCCTCTGGCGATCTCAATCCCGGCAACGTTTCAGTCAGCGGTCAAAGAGAGACTGCAAATGGATTCGCGGTCAATGGCAGCTCCGTCGAAGAAGACTTCAACAATGTCGCCAGCGTGGTGCCGAATCTTGATTCGATCGCAGAATTCCGCGTCCTCACCAGCAACTTCGATGCAGAGTATGGAAACTTCAGCGGCGGACAGGTGCTCGTCACTACAAAGACCGGAACCAATGATCTGCACGGCAGCGCCTTTGAATTCTTCCGCAATACGAACTTCGATGCCACGAACTATCTTGGACGCGAACGAGCCGCGTATGACCGCAACCAATTCGGAGGCACCTTAGGCGGACACATCCTCCACGACCGGCTCTTTTACTTCGGCGACTATCAGGGCACGAAGATGACGCAGGGGCTGGAGACCGGACAAATCGCCGTGCCCTCGCTTACCAATCGAACAGGCGATCTCGCGGACCAGGCAGCACAACTCACCGGCAAGGTGAGCGGCGACTACCTTGGCCGCCTGCTAAGCCAGCGCCTTGGACGCACCATCACCACCGGCGAGCCCTACTACACGCGCGACATGTACCGAGTCCAATCCCACAGTGCGTCTTCCCCGGCGGCTTGATTCCGGACGCTGCGTGGTCCGCGCCGGCGCAGAGCTTTGCTCACATACATCCCAGCCCCGAACACCGGCACGAACATCTTCTCGACATCACGCGGAGAATCAGACACTCACCGATCAAAAGGCCGCTCTCCGGCTCGATTGGAGAACGGATGCCGGCAATTTCTCCGGCTACTACTTCCGCGATGGATATGAACTGAACAATCCCTATCCGACGGCACAGGGCGGCGCAAATGTGCCCGGGTTCAACGCCATCTCACACGGGCGCGCCCAGCTTGCGAATCTCGGGTGGACAAAAACCGCCGGCGCATCGCTGGTGAACGAACTCCACTTCAGCTACCTGAGAAATGCAAACATGATCGGTCAGCCCGTGGGCGGTGTTGGTCCGTCGCTGGCTTCGCAGGGATTTGTGGAGGGCGCCGGAACACTGGGCATTGTTGCTCTCAATCCCGCGACAGAAGGAATCGAAAATGTTGCCTTCAACGACTTCACCATCGGCGTCGATGTGACCGGCGAACGCCAGGCCAACAACACCTACCAGGTCACAGAGACGCTGTCGAAATCGATCGGACATCACACGCTTAAACTGGGCGCGAACTGGCACATCGATCAAGTCAACATCGACTCAAATTCGATCAATAACGGATCGTTCGTTTTCCAGGGATCCGAAACGGGCCTCGATTTTGCCGACTATCTCATCGGCGTGGCCAGCACGTACGAGCAAGGCGATGCCAGCGGCTTCTACATTCGCAACAAGTACTCGGGCCTGTTCGCGCAAGACACCTGGCTGGCACGTAGCAACATCACGCTGAACTATGGCCTGCGTTGGGACGTCCTTCCACCGTGGCGAGAGAAGTACAACCAGTTGCAGACGTTCGTGCTCGATCAGCAGTCGGAAGTCTATCCAGGCGCGCCTCGGGGTATGGTCTTCCCCGGAGACGCTGGAGTGCCCAGCACGCTTTCGCCAACCAAATGGGCGAACTTCTCTCCGCGTTTCGGCATTGCCTATGCGCCGAATTGGAGTGCCGACTGGGCGAAGCGCCTGATCGGGGCACCGGGAAAGACCAACTTCCGCGCAGGCTTTGGCATCTTCTACACGGCGTTTGAAGGATTGTCGGCAGGGATCATGAGTGCGTGCCCGCCTTACGGATACGACTATGACAGCACCGTCGGACATCCCCTCTTTGAGGAGCCGTTTGTTTCCGCGAGTACCGGCGCGACAAATGGACAGCCATTCCCTTCCCCGATCCCAGCCTTTGGCGCATCGCGCCAACATCCGAACACCACCGTGGACTGGTCGAAATACTCGCCGATTACCGGCGATCCCGCCTTCTACTATCGCAATGCATCTCCGTATACCGAAAGCTACAACGTTTCCATCGAGCGGCAACTCGGGCAGCAGACGTCTCACTCTGGGCTATGTTGGCGCACGCGCACATAATCTTCTTGTTCTCACGCCGGCTTCACCCGGCAATGCCGAGCGCTGCCTCAGCGTCAGCGACCCAAGCCTGGTGGCAGCCGGGTCCAACACCTGCGGTCCATTTAGCGAAGGCGGCTTGTTCACGCGCAAGGACGGGAGCACAGTTCAAGCGCGAGGCCCGTTCGGACCCGAGTTCGACGGCATTACCTACCAGAAGACGATCGGCTGGAGCAATTACAACGCGCATGGAGATCACGCTCCGGCATCACAGTCGCATGGGCGAAATTCTGGGTGCATATACCTATGCCAAATCGCTCGACAACTCCTCCAGCCTCTCCGAGGAAGTCAATCCGATCGAGCCCGGAATCAGCAAGGCAATCTCCGCCTTCGATTTGCGGCACAATTTCGAGATCAGCTACGTGGCGCCTCTTCCATTCGACAAAGTGCTGCCGGGGCCGCGGTCGCTTTCTCAAGGCTGGACGCTGTCGGGAATCACGCGATTGACCACCGGAATGCCGGTCACGCTCTTTAACAACGACGACACATCGCTCATTGGCTCAATGCCAAATGGCATCAACAACAACGGAGTCGACACACCGAACTACCTCGGTGGCAACCTCCGCCTCAATCGCAATCCACGCAACGGCCGCCCGGCATTCGATACTTCACACTTCGCCATGCCCGCATTGGGCGAGATAGGGAATGCCCCTCGGCGTTTCTTCTACGGTCCTGGCATGGACAACTTCGACATCGCGCTGGAGAAGAAGATCACATTGGGAGAGTCGCGCGATCTGTTGCTCCGCGCCGAATCTTTCAACGTCTTCAATCACGCGCAGTTTTTCGGACCCGAAGCGGTAAACGGAAATCCGGACAGCACAAACTTCGGCCGGATCGTGAATGCGAATGCTCCGCGGCAAATCCAGATAGCGGCAAAGTTCACTTTCTAGCCTGCAGGCCGATTCTTTTTTCGGCATGCCTGGCAAGTTCCAAGTATCTGGAAAGTGTGGCGCGAAGGCTCGAACTGAAACTGGCTTCCAATCCGGCGCTGCACTTTTTCCAGCTCAGGCGCAAAGAACTCAACAGAATCGCCGCATGACGTACACACCATATGGTGATGAGTGCGGCGGTTCAGCCCATGCTCATAGCGCACCACCCCATCCTGAAAATCGACCTCGAAAGCCAGCCCGCATTGGGCAAGCAGCTTGAGCGTCCGGTAAACGGTCGTGTACCCGATGCTCGCGTCTTTCTTCTTGACCAGCCGATGTAGATCCTCGGTGCTGAGGTGTTCGCGGGTATCGAGAAACACCTCGAGAACGCGGTCTCTCTTGGTGCTCTGCTTCAATCCCTTTTCACGCAAATACCCACTGAGTATGCGCTCGGCAACGCTCAGTAGATCGTCATGGCTGCCGTGTGGATCGTCGACACGTTTTTGCGGTGCAGTGCTCAGGACTTTCTTCCTCGCCTGATTATATGTTTGCACCGCCCGTCTGTGGTCTGCCCAACCAACCGCACCACGGTAAACTAGCGCATCACCATGATTTCCACTTTGCCGGTGCGGCGCAGGATGTTCACGCTCACCGAATCCGCATAGCGCTCAAAGGAGAGGTCAACACTGCCGCTTCCGACCTTCAGGTTGCGAACCCGGATATGTTGAAGTTTCTCCGGCAGCGCCGGATAGTGCAGACAAATCCGTGACTCACTCGCGCGAATCTCGAGCCCAAGACAAGCCTGCAAAAGCATAAAGACTGAGCCCGCAGCCCACGCCTGAGGCGAACAAGCGACCGGGTAAAGCGTCGGTCCCTTGCCGGGACGTCGGTCAAATCCGCATATCAATTCAGGAAGACGGCGGAACATCACTTCGGAGGAGAGATCGAACATTCCGGACGTGATCTGCAAAGCCAGGTCCTTTTCACCCCTTCGCAGAGAGCCGAGGGCCACGAGAGCGTTGTCGTGCGGCCACATCGACCCATTGTGGTACGACATGGGATTGTATCGGCGCTCGCCGGAAACAAGCGTTCGCACACCCCACCCGGAAAAGAACGCTGGAGAAAGAAGTGCATCACTGATCGAGCGGAACTGTGCGTCGGTAGCGATCCCCGAAAACAGACACTGGCCTGCATTGGAGGTCCCCACGCGGCATTGCTTCTTCTCGCCATCCAGAGCCAGGACGAACATGCCAAGTTCGTCAGACCAGAACGCGGATTGGAACTTCGCACGCAAATCATCGGCTTGCACGCGAAGCTGTACAGCAAGATCCTTATGTCCCAGGTCTGCGGCAACCGAGGCGATGCCGTTCTTGGCAGCGTACACGTAGGCCTGCACTTCGCACAGCGCAATAGGGCCGACAGCCAGGCGTCCATCGCTGTAAAACACCGAGTCGCCCGAATCTTTCCACCCCTGCTGAACGAGGCCGTTATCATTCTGCCGGGCATATTCCACAAAGCCGTCGCCGGTCGCGGTCTCCGTAAACATCGATCCATTCAAGAGCAGCAAGAATGTTCGGCCAGATTTCGCGGAGGAATTCAACATCGGCGGTGCGCTCGTAGTAGGCAGCAGCAAGCAGAACAAAAAGAGGCGTGCCGTCTACAGTGCCGTAATAGCGACCGAAGGGCACTTCGCCCAGGCGAGCCATCTCGCCCTTGCGCGTTTCGTGAAGAATCTTACCGGGGTCTGCATCGCGCGCGGCATCATGACTAGTCGCTTGAGTCGCAGCCAGATAGGAAAGCACTCCTTTTGCGACCGAAGGCGTCAACCACAGCAATTCGAGCGCGGTGATGATTCCGTCTCGACCAAAAACCGTGCTGAACCACGGCACGCCCGCGTACGGATACGGACCGTGCGCAGTCTGCGTCACCATCATGGCAAGGTCTGCACACGACCGACGGATCCAGCGATTGAACTGTTCGTTGGAAGTCTGGATGTCCACCTCGGCAAGCGGCCCCATGCTCCGCGCGCGACTCAACTCCTGCAGTTCTTCGCTATATCCCCCAGAGCTAATGCGGCCTTTCCCCTCGCTCTCGCACATGACATTGACCGTGAAGCTAACCTCGCCGTGAGCTTCGATATGAAGCGGAATCACGATGCCACCATCGTGCGGCTCGCACGAGGGATGCGAGCATACGACGCGCGTCGTTCGCCGAACATGATCCAGGCCAACGTAGGCGAGAGTCACCGATGAGCGATCGATCTCCTGCGGAAGTTTTTCGCCGCGTCGTGGGCGCTTCTCGCCGCGCACCTCAAAAATATCGGCGAAATCGGCCTCAAATGCGAAAGACACTTCGACATCGATCGCCGTATCGCTGTAATTGTTCAAAGTAACCTGGTCGTAGCAAACCAATTCCGTGAGAAACTTCGCCCGGTAGATATGCACTGTGCCCCGGGGCAGCGATGCGCCGGAGTCCAGTTGAATATCGGGATTGGTGAAATCGACCCCGAACAGGACATTGTCTTCGCGGATCGTTGAACTCAACAGCAACGGACGAAATCCGCAGAAAAGCATCTCCAGGCGCGACAGGTGCCGCGTTTCGTTGTGGAAGATTCCCTGCTGCCCGAACCCTACCGGCTGAATGTCCCCACCACGATCGAAGACAGCAAAAGTATCGCCATTCAGTAAAACCCTGGTCCGATCGTCAGCTAAAGCCGACGAAGCTCGTATATAAAATTGCTGATCAACCTCAATGACATCGCGATTCTGTTCTCGTTGCACGATTGGCATCATCGCTGGAAGACTCCTGGATTAGAGAGTGAGTGTGAGTCCACGTTTGCCGCGAGCGGCCCGTTTCTTTTCCCAGATGCCACGTTCGTAGGCGGCCAAATATTGCTCACACATGCGTCGCGAGGTAAAGCGCTCCAAAAACCGCTGGTGGCAAGCACGGCGATCGATTGAATCAATGCGTCGAACGGCTTCTATGGCTTCTTCGACGTTTTCCACGACGAATCCGGTCACGCCTGGGTCAATAATTTCTGCAACCGATCCACCGCGAAAAGCGATAACAGGCGTACCGCAAGCCATCGATTCAATCATCACCAGCCCGAATGGCTCCGGCCAGTCGATAGGAAACAGCAAAGCAACTGCATTACCGAGGAAATCAGTCTTATCCTGCTCGCCGATCTCACCGACGAATTCTACATCGGAATTTGCCAGAAGATCGCTGATCTCTTCTTCGAAATAGTTGCGGTCGGCGTCGTCGATCTTAGCTGCGACCCGCAGCGGCATTCCCGCCACGCGAGCAATCTCGATCGCCCGATCCACTCTTTTTTCCGGCGAGATTCTCCCCAGAAACGCGAGGTACTCTCCCTTTGAGTAGTTGGGCCGATGCAGATCTTCTGGAATCCCATGATGTACCGTAGCTAGCCAACTCGCCCAGGGCATCGGGGCGCGTTGTGCATCCGAGATGGAGATCAGGCGCATATCGTCGAATTCCCGAAAAAGTGGGTACAAATCGGGAATATCCAGCCGGCCGTGAAGGGTCGTGACGGCGGGAATCTCGAGCCTTCGAATCTGAGAGAACGGGAGGTAGTCGAGGTGAAAGTGCACAACATCGAATTCGTCCGCATCCTGCGCGACCGTTTCGATCAGATTCAGATGGTGGGCCAGCGGCGAGAGCAACTTGCCGCCATCAAGCCGGAGGGCTCGTTCGCAAACGGATCGAAGACGCGCCGACGTCTGCGAATCTCCACTCGCGTAAAGGGTTATCTCATGGCCCAGCTTTACAAGCTCTTCCGTAATATACGAGACCACTCGCTCGGTCCCGCCATAAAGCTTGGGGGGCACACTTTCGTATAAGGGCGCAACCTGCGCGATTTTCATGATGGCATTCCCCCAGCCGGTTTCGAGCTTGCGGGTCAATCGGTTTGGATGCAGGGTGCACTAGACTCCGTGGTCTGAGGAGGCAGGACCGGCATGAAAATGAAGAAACGTGTTGCCTCTCAATGCTCGTCGCCCCCGCACAATCGAAAGGAGATTCAGGAAAGTCCTGCAATCGGAGGGCCAGTATCATCGGAACGACAGGCCTGCGCCTGCCACGCAACAGTTGCAATTTCCCTCCCATCCTGCGAATATCGCATGCATGGACCTTCGGACCTGTTGTCGCCTGTGTATGACGCCTCGCGCGCACAGGTAGACCTTGGTCCGATAAAAGCCAGCTATTCATTTCAAGGTTTCCTGAGAGCCCGCGACACAGCCCTAGCTGCCGCGGGCTTTCCGTTTCTAGCAAATTCGAATTCCCCTCGAAGAGGACATATGACCGAAGTTGTTGAACCCAAAGAGACAAAAGCCCAGCGCGCCGAACGTCTGAAGCGCGCCAAGAACCCCTGGGAAGCATTTGACGAGGTGCGGGCTTTTGCCCGCGAGGGACGATCCAGCGTGGTCCCCGAGTGGGCAAGCACCTACTTCAAGTGGTGGGGAGTCTACACCCAGGGCGATGGCGTGGGCGCGACCGGCGGCAAGGGCGGCGAGGGCCTGGTCACTGACTATTTCATGATGCGCATCGGCATCCCCAATGGGATCATCTCGTCGAGTCAGTTGCGCACCATAGGCGGCCTTACTCGGAAGTATGCCCGCAACCTCGCCGACATCACCGTACGGCAAAACCTCCAGCTTCACTGGCTCACGATCGAGTCACTCCCCGAAGTCGTAGATGCGCTGGACGCCATCGGCCTGTCCCCCAAGGGAGCCTGCGGTGACGTAGTTCGAAATGTAACCGGGTGTCCGCTGGCCGGCGTAGCACACGACGAAATCATTGACGCCTCGCCAATCGCGCTTGAAGTCGCCCACCTGCTTACAGCCAATCCCGAGTTCTACAACCTGCCGCGCAAATTCAAAATCTGCGTTCTCGGCTGCCCGTCCTGGTGCAGCTATCCCGAGATCAACGACATTGCGCTTACGGCCGTAAAGCACAACGGACAGGTTGGATTCTCAGTGCGCGTCGGCGGAGGCCTCTCCAACGAACCTCATCTCGCGGTTCGTCTCGATGCGTTCGTTCTTCCCGAGCAGGCTGTGGCCGTGGTCAAAGCCATTACTGAGATCTTCCGCGATCAGCAGGTGCTGCGCGAAAGCCGCGATCGCGCCCGCCTGAAGTATCTCTTCATGAAAGAGGGATGGACTGCGGAAAGGTTTTTGACCGAACTGCAATCGCGTCTGAGTTTCACGCTCCTGCCGGGAGCCGACGAGATAGTGCCCGACGAAACCCTCCGCGATCACGTTGGCATTCACCGTCAACGGCAACCAGGCCTCAGCTACGTAGGAGCTTCCGTGCTGCGCGGCCGTTTGACCGGGGAGCAACTCGAAGCAGCGGCCGATCTCGCCGATAAGTACGGCAGCGGCGCCCTCCGCGCAACGGTTTCGCAAAATCTGTTGTTCATCGACGTCCCGAATGAGAAAGCTCTGGAACTCGTTCGCGAACTCGGCGCACATCGGTCTTCACGTGGAGGGCTCAGCCTTCTGGCGCGGAGCCGTCGCCTGCACCGGAACAGAATTCTGCAAGCTTGCCATCACCGAGACCAAAGGCTTTACCCGCTGGCTGGTGGACGAACTCGAAGAGCGAGTTCCGCAATTCGACCAGCAACTGCGTTTGCACGTAACCGGCTGCCCCAACGGCTGCGGACAGCACTGGATCGCCGACATCGGCATCGAGGGCAAGAAGATCAAGCACGAAGGCAAGCTCGTCGATGCCTACTACTTCTGTCTCGGTGGGTCGGTTGGACAGAATGCGGGCATTTCGCGCCCGGTTGGCTATCGCTCCCCGGCGGTGCTGGTGCCCGAGGCGATTGCGCGCCTGCTCCGCAAATATCTTGTCACGCGTGACGGCGACGAGAATCTGCGTGCATGGTTCGCGCGCCATAGCAACGATGAACTGCGCGGGTATCTAGCAGGAGAAATTCTCGCGCCGGTTGAGCGCGACCTGCCTACTGGCCGCGTTCCCCACGCGGTTGCGGACTGAGGTTGCCATGAGCTTGCTGCCGATTTTCTTAAAACTCGATGGAAGACCCGGGCTGCTTGTAGGCGCTGGTAACGTAGCGCTCGAAAAGATCAATAGCCTGCTCCTAACAGGACTGCGCCTCCGGGTGATCGCACCCGAGGCAAATGCAGAGATCCGCCAACTCGCAGAAGACGGCCTGCTTGAATGGATCGAGCGCAAATTCGATCCGACCGACCTCGACGGCAACTTTGTTGTAATCGCCGCAACCGACGATCCCGAAGTCAACGCGACTGTGTATCGCGAATCCGTCCGCCGTGGAATCCTCGTCAACAGCGTGGATGATCCGCCGCATTGCGACTTCTACTTTGGATCCGTTGTCCGCCGCGGCGATCTGCAGATCGCCATATCCACCGCCGGAGAAAGCCCCGCAGTTGCGCAGCGAATTCGACGCGAAATTGACCAGCAATTATCGACAGATATCGGCCCCTGGCTCACGGAACTCGGCCGGCTCCGCCGCGAGATCCTTGCAACCCTTCCGGCTGGCGAAGAACGCAAAGCTCTCCTGCATCAATTAGCAGAGCGGGAATTCTTCAAATCGAGTCCGACGCTCGCTCCATCTAGGCAAGATGACGAAGGCAAAGTCTTCCTCGTCGGCGCTGGTCCCGGCGATCCCGACCTCCTAACCGTAAAAGCGCTGCGGCTGATTCAATCGGCCGACGTAATTCTCCACGACGACCTGGTCACGCAAGCCGTCCTCGATTTGGCGTCGACATCTGCAGAGATCGTCAACGTGGGCAAGCGCTGCGGAACGAAGAGCATCACGCAGGAAGAGATTCACGCCCTGATGATTGCCCACGCCGAAACAGGTCGCCGCGTGGTGCGCCTCAAATCCGGCGACCCGCTGATTTTCGGCCGCGCAGCGGAAGAAATGTCAGCTCTTGCACAAGCCGGAGTAGCTTTTGAAGTGGTGCCGGGAATCACGGCTGCTTTTGCGGCTGCGGCGGCAATTCCCTGCTCGCTCACCGATCGCAATGCCGCATCGAATGTGATCTTTTCCACCGGACATCACGCGCAATCGCACAATCATGCGCCAGTTCCAGAACTCGAAGACGCTACCCGCATCGTCTACATGCCGGGTCGCGATCTGAGCCTGCTCGCGCTGGAATGGCTGCAGGAAGGCCTGCCGGCCGATTTCCCCTGCGCGATTGTCTCGCACGCCGCGCAACCGGGCCAGCAGGTTCAGCGCACCACGCTTGGCGAATTGGGAAATGCGCACCCGACCCAGTCCCCCAGCTTGCTCATTGCCGGTTGGGCCGTTCGCGAAACCGCCGACGATCGGATTGAAGCAATTAGGGGTACCGCCTTACGATGTAGCTCTCCGGCCGTTCTGTGACCCGCCGAAAGCGAAATCCGGCCCGCCTCCGACCTTTATACTGAGTGTTTGTTGAATCAATCAGACAGGCCTCCTCTGGCCTGTTGATCGGAGCGGCATTGCCTCAGGCAGAGATCGGAATTATAGGCGGCAGCGGGCTTTACTCGATGCCCGGATTTACCAACGTCCACGAAGAACGCATTGAAACACCCTTTGGCGACCCTTCAGACCCCTTCGTGCTCGGCGAACTGGAAGGCCACAAAGTCGCCTTCCTGGCGCGCCACGGTCGCGGGCATCGCATCCTCCCCTCGGAACTGAACTTCCGCGCCAATATCTACGCCTTCAAAAAACTCGGGGTCGAGCGCATCCTCTCCGTCTCGGCCGTCGGCTCGCTGAAAGAAGAGCACAAGCCAACAGACTTTGTGATTCCCGATCAATTCATCGACCGCACATTTCATCGCATCTCCACATTCTTTGGCGACGGCATCGTAGGCCACGTCGCATTTGGCGATCCCGTATGCGCAACTGTAGCCGCAGCCGCGGAGAAAGGCTGCAAGAGCGTCGGCGTAGTCGGCAAACTCGGCGGCACCTACGTCTGCATGGAAGGTCCGCAGTTCTCCACCAAGGCCGAATCGAACCTCTACCGCAGTTGGGGCGCGGACGTGATCGGCATGACGAATCTGCAGGAAGCCAAGCTCGCTCGCGAGGCTGAGATCTGCTATGCCACCATCGCCATGGTGACCGACTACGACTGCTGGCGAGAAGGGCACGACGCCGTCACCATTGAAGAGATCGTCGCCGTACTGCACCAGAACGCGGAGAACGCCTGCAAGGTTGTGAAAGCCGCAGTCGCTGCAATGCCTGCGGAACGGAACTGCGCCTGTGCCTCGGCAGCGAGGTTCGCCGTGCTCACTCAGCCTGATGCGATTCCGGCCGCAGCGAAGGAACGGTTGAAGCTGCTCTTCGGCAAATATCTCGGCTGGTAAAGCCGCGAATCATCACCGAATAAATCGAGATCCAGAGAGGTCATGCATGGCAATTACTGTTGTGGGCAGCGTCGCTTTTGACACTGTCGAAACACCCGCAGGGCGCAGAGAGCGCTGTCTCGCGGGCGCAGCCACTTACTTTTCGCTCGTCCGCGAGCTTCTTCACCGATGTGCGCGTGATCGCCGTCGTTGGCGAAGATTTCAGCGCCAGCGAGCAAGCTGTCTTTGATGCCCACAAGATCGATACCACCGGCATCCAGCACGCCCCCGGCAAGACCTTCTTTTGGCAAGGCTCCTATCTCGACAACCTCAATGAAGCCAAAACTCTTCAAGACGGACCTCAATGTCTTCGCCGGCTTCGAACCCAAAATCCCCGACGCGTATCGCGACTCGCAGTTTCTGTTTCTAGCCAACATCGATCCTGTTCTTCAGCGGCGAGTTCGTGAAGCCACGCCGCAGGCCAAACTTGTAGCCGGCGACACCATGAATTACTGGATCAAGGACCACAAGCCCGCGCTCCTTGAAGTCCTGAAGGGGCTCGACATCCTCCTCATCAACGACACAGAAGCGCGCATGCTCGCAGGCAACAACAACCTTGTTCTTGCCGCTCGCGCCGTGATGGAGATGGGCCCGCGCATCGCTTGTGGTCAAGCATGGCGAGTACGGCGCGACGCTCTTCCACAAAGCGATCCCGGGCGCGCAGGAGTCACACACATTCAAATCTCCCGCCTTCCCGCTCGAGCAGGTCACCGATCCCACGGGCGCGGGCGACAGCTTTGCCGGCGGCTTCTTTGGCTATCTCGCCTCGCAGCGCGAACTCACGCCCGGCGCATTCCGGCGAGCCATGTTCTATGGCAGCGTCATGGGTTCATTCACGGTGGAGCGTTTTGGCACCGAGCGCCTGCAGCAACTCACACGCGAAGAAATCGACGCACCGCTTCAAGCTGTTCCGCGAGCTGACCCACCTTGACTGAAGAACCGATTCGCCGCCCCATCAGCCGCAACGAGTGGCTGATGGTGGTGGCGTTTACTGTGTCAGCATCCGTCCTCGCCACTCTGCTGGAGTTGGCATAACGGCGCAATGCTGAACTACGGCGACGCCGTGGCGCATCTGCACATCGCTCGCCGCGTTTTAGATTCGCATCGCCCGGGACTTTCGCAACTTGGCTCGGTCTGGCTTCCGCTGCCGCATCTGTTGATGCTTCCCTTTGTTGCGGTTTACGCATGGTGGGCCAATGGAATCGCCGGATTGATCCCATCGGCACTGGCCTATCTTGCCGGATGCGCAGGAGTATATCGACTCGCTCGCCATTGGCTGCGCCCCTCGGCGGCAGTCGTAGCGCTCGCATTTTTCGCGCTCAACCCAAACCTGCTCTATCTGCAAACTACGGCAATGACCGAACCGCTTTTCCTCTGCGAGATGGTCTGGCTCGCGTTGTGGCTGGTGGAGTGGCGCGAAGCCCTGGAAAACGATCCACGACGTGCCACGCGACTGCTCGGCTTCATCGCGATGGTTCTCGTCGCGGCGGTCTTCACGCGTTATGACGGCTGGATTCTGGCCCTTATCGCATGGACTTCGATCGGCATCGTGCAGCTTCGCCACGGCACTCTCCGCTCACGCGCCTTCTGGATCGCGAGCGCAGCCGTTGTTGCGGCGCCATTGGTGTGGTTTGCCTACAATGCAGTCGTCTTTGGAGATTGGCTCGATTTCGCACGAGGTCCCTACTCCGCCGCCGCCATCGAGCTGCGCACTGCCACCCCCGGCTCAGGCCCTCCTCATCCGGGTTGGCACAATCCCTGGGTTTCGTTTCTATTCTTCATCAAATGTGCAAAGTTGGACGCAGCGCCCGAAGCATGGGGCAACTTCCTGTTGAGCCTGGCCGTACTGGGTACAGCGTGGGGATGGTTCACCACACATCGGCGAGCCTTCCTTTGGACATTGCTGCTCTGGCTCCCGGTTCCCTTCTACGCATATTCAATCGCATTCGGTTCCGTCCCGATATTTCTTCCCGTTTGGTGGCCTCACTCCTGGTACAACACCCGTTACGGATTGGAGATGCTCCCAGCTTTCGCGCTTGGACTTGGATTCGTGGCAGCAATTCGTGGTCGCCGTTGCAAGAGAGTTCAAGCACAGTTCCACTCGATTCGCCGCAGCCGCGCTCTACGTAATCGTTGCCGTCAATGCATGGCAGGTGCTTCGCGCTCATCCTCTCACGTACGTCGAAGGCACCAAGAACATCGAATCCCGGCGCGCATTCGAACGCGAGATCCCGCCAGTCCTTCGCTCTCTGCTCGCAACACGACCTGATGGCCTGGTGCTGATGGAAACGTCGGTCTATCCGAACCTCGTCGCATTTACGGGAATTCCGCTGCGTCAGACCCTCAACGAGAGTGACAGGGAATACTACTCAGCCGCGCTGGCCGCCCCCGCAACTCATGCGGCGATCGTGCTTGCCTTCGACGGCGACGAGATCGACCAGGCCGTAAAAGCTCATCCCGAAGGGCTTGAATTGGTGCGGCGATTTGAATGTCGCGGACAAAACGCTGGCGCGGTTTACGTCTCCGATACCCCGCCCGGTTCGAAAGCTGCAAAGCGGTGATAGCCTTAGCCAAGGTGACAGCCATGTGCACGACATTGGCCAGTATTTCGGCGCCCTTCGACTTCAGTTGGCTCCAGCAGCAAGTCGTATTCGACGGCGCTATCCCTCGCCTGATCGTTGCCTCTCTGCTTGGTGGCTTGATCGGGTTGGAGCGCGAATACAAACGCCGATCGGCCGGCGTGCGTACCAATCTCCTCATCTCACTCGGCGCGGCGTTCTTCACGTTGCTTTCCGCCGTGCTTGCAGGAGACGGCAGCCCGAACAAAGGGCAGGTCGCATCGAACATCGTGCAAGGCATCGGATTCCTCGGCGCAGGACTGATCATTCAGAACCGCAGCCGCATCAGCGGACTAACCAGCGCCGCGAGCGTCTGGGTAGTAGCGTCCATCGGCATGGCGTGTGGCGCGGGACTCCTGGCTGTTGCTGCAGTCGCCACCGTCATCGTAATTATTGCGCTGGAATTGGTGGGCTTTCTCGAACGACGGGCCAGCATCAAAATCTATTCGCTCATTTATGAGGCGCGCGGAGCCGATCAGACGGCCATCCTTCGGTCTATCCTCGACGCTATGGATAAAGCGGGAGAGCGACTGGCAGACTTCGCTACGAACGCAATCGGCGATCTGCAGCGCGTGACTTTCACCATAACCGCAACCAAAAAGGCAGCACGAGCATTTGCGCGGAAAACTTCTCTCGGAACCCGCTATCGATTCCCTGCTCAACTTCCGAGATCCGGAGGAAGATTGATTCCCTTTGCCAAGGCGCACGCGTGCGGCAATGATTTTCTGATTGTGACTGAAGATGCAGCGGCCAGGCGCGATTGGGCAGAACTGACCCGGCAACTCTGCGCTCGCAACACCGGCGTTGGTGCAGATGGCATTGAGTTCTTTGCCTGGACAGGTTCCAAATCAGGACGCATCCGCCTGCACAACGCTGACGGCTCTATTGCTGAGATCAGCGGCAATGGCACCCGATGCGTCGCCGCGTGGATGAGCTCAATGACAGGCGCGAAGGCCGGCGACGAATTGCGCATCGAGACCGACGCCGGCATGCGCATCTGCCGTATCAATGGCGTCGACACAGATGGCGGCTATTCGGTCGAAGTCACCTCGGGCATGGGAATCCCGAGCGCTGCGCGCAAGACAATCAATCTCGTGGATGGTCGTAGCGTCGAAGGCATCGCCGTTTCGACCGGAAACCCGCATTTCGTCATTGTGGTCGATAACTCAGAATTTTCAGTCGCTGGCTCGCCCTGGCAGGATATCGGTGCGCAGATTTGTGCCCACTCCGATTTTCCGCACCAGACCAACGTGGAGTTTGTGCGCATCGGGAGCCCGGCAGAAATTCAAATCCGCATCTTCGAGCGCGGAGTAGGCCCAACCACCTCGTCCGGAACTGGCACGTCCGCATCCGCGACCGCCGCCATCGCATTCCACGGATGCAAATCGCCTTTGCGCGTCGTGGCTCCCGGCGGTGCCCAGACGGTGAGCTGGAACGGCGCAGGCAGCGAACTCGAACTCACCGGACCGGCGACCTTGATAGCTCGCGGCGAAGCGTGGTGCGGATGACCGCTGATCAAAACCGCTGATGCCTCTGCATCCGATCGAAGCGGGTGCCGGTGTAGGCGTAGTTTCCCCGGCCTCCTTCGCAATCCCAGATCGGGTTGACCGCGGCGTGGAACGATTGCGCCAGCTCGGATACCAGCCGCGCCTCGGTGCAAACACGCAAATTCGCGGCCCGCTATTCTTTGCTGGCTCCCCTCAGCAAAGGCTTGAAGATCTGCACGCGGCATTCGCCAATCCCGATACTGCCTTCGTCGCAGCGGTTCGCGGAGGCTACGGGTCCAACTACTTGCTCGATGCAATTGACCTGGCGCTTATCGAGCGCCATCCCAAAGCCGTTCTTTGCTTACAGCGACATGACGGGACTCCAGCTTCGCCTTCTCGATCAGCTTGGCCTTCCCGCATTTCACGGTCCGATGGTTGCTGCGGATTTCTATCTTGAAGACGGTGTGCATCTCGAGAGCCTGCAGTCTGCACTCGCGGGCCGGTCGTACTCCGTGGGAGCAACCTGAAGGCCTGCGCACCTTGAAACCCGGTACAGCCACGGGCACTCTATACGGCGGATGCCTCAGCATTCTTGTCTCGCTCATCGGAACCCAATGGGAACCCGCGACGGAGAACAAGCTCCTGTTCATCGAAGATGTAGGCGCAAAGCCCTACCAGATTGACCGAATGCTCTGGCAGCTGCGCCAGGCTGGCAAGCTGAACGGCGTGCGTGGCATTGTCTTCGGCGAGATGCTCGACTGCACTTCTCCCGGCGCGCCACCGAATCTGCTCGAAGACACGATTCTTTCCGCTCTCGATGGCCTTGATATTCCAATTGCAATCGGCCTCCGGAGTGGCCACGTGTCGCGGCAGAACGTCACCCTGACCTTCGGCGTCGAAGCGGAACTTCGGACAGCCGATGAAGCTCAACTCGCCCTGATCGAACCGGCGGTGAAGCCATGACCTCCTCGCGCAAACACATTCACCTCAGCGGCATTTGCGGCACGGCCATGGCGTCTCTGGCTGGCCTGCTTCAATTGCAGGGCCATCGCATCACAGGCTCAGACAAAGCCGCCTATCCGCCAATGAGCGACCTGTTGCGCTCGCTCGGCATTCCCGTGCTCGAGCCGTATTCCGAATCAAACCTCGATCCCTGCGCCGGACCTCGTCATCATCGGCAACGCTCTCTCCCGCGGCAATCCTGAGGTGGAGCATGTGCTCGATCAACGCATACCCTTCACATCCATGGCCGCTCTCGTTCGCGAAGAATTCCTGAAAGGCCGTGAATCGCTCGTCGTCGCGGGCACGCACGGCAAAACCACCACGACCAGCATGCTGGCGTGGATTTACCAGGTTGCGGCCGCACGATGACGCGGCGCTCGAGCCCTCATTCCTGATCGGCGGTGTTGCGGAGAACTTCGGCACCAGCTTCCAGCTTCGCCCCACGCGCACATTCATCATCGAAGGCGACGAATACGACACAGCATTCTTCGATAAAGGCCCGAAGTTTCAGCATTATTTTCCTGACGCGCTGATCCTCACGCACGTGGAGTTCGATCACGCCGACATCTACGCCGACCTCGAAGCAATCAAGATCGCGTTCAAGCGCCTCGTCAATCTGGTGCCGCGACGCGGTCTGCTGGTTGCCTTCGATGGCAGCGAAAACGTGACCGAATGCATCGCCAAAGCATTTTGCCGCGTCGAACGCTACGGCTTCAAGCCTGAATCCCACTGGCAGCTTCGCAATCTGCGCCACACCGACGGCCAGACCCAATGGGAAATTTGGCACAACGGGGAGCTTTGGTCCGAGGCCCGCATGCGACTTGCGGGCGAGCATAACGCGCTCAACGCAACCGCTGCAGCAGCTCTCGCAGCAGGCCAAGGCATCAGCAGAGAAGCGATCGTCACCGCATTAGCCAGCTTCAAAAGCGTCAAGCGTCGACTCGAGGTTCGCGATGTCATCCGCGGCATCACCATCATCGATGATTTCGCGCATCATCCCACCGCGATTCGCGAAACCCTGCGCGCACTTCGTTCTGTCTATCCCGATGCGCGCCTATGGGCCGTGCTGGAGCCGCGCTCAAACACACTCCGACGCAAAGTGCTGGAAAACGATCTCGTTGAAAGTCTCCGTCTCGCCGATCACGTCATCCTGGCGGGCGTCTACCAGCAGCAGCGCATTCCTGACGCAGAACGCCTCCATCCCGAAGACGTTATCGACGCACTCAATGCTGCGGGAACGCCGGCCGAACTGCATCCTGATGCCACCGAAATCGTTGAGAGCATCGCGCCGAATCTAAAATCCGGCGACGTTGTAGCGATCCTCTCCAACGGCGGTTTCGATGGCATCTATGAAAAACTTCCTGCGCGGCTCAGAGCCCGTCAGAACTAATCGCGAAAGCCGGACATGATCTCCTCACTCTTGCTGTTCTCCACGTTTGTGATTCTCGGTATCCCTACTGCAATCATTTTTATTCCCTGGGCCATCCTTACCGGCAATGTTCTGCCGCTCTACAATGCGACGCAAATGATTGTCCGGACGGGATACTTTCTCGCTCGCATCCGAATTGTCGTCGAAGGCCGCCAGCTGGTTCCGCCGAAGACCGCCTGCATCTTCATGGCGAACCATGTCTCAAATCTTGATCCGCCGGCGCTCATTCCAAATATTCCCGGACGCACATCCGCCTTCCTGAAACGATCTCTGATGCATGTACCCGTGCTCGGTTGGGGATTTCGCCTGGGCGAATTCATTCCCGTGGACCGCGACGGCCGCAAGGAGAGCGCGCAGGAAAGCATCGCCGCCGCACGCCGAGTACTCGGGAAGGGCGTGCACATCACGACCTTCGTTGAAGGAACTCGCTCGAAAGACGGTCGATTGTTGCCCTTCAAAAAAGGACCGTTTTACCTCGCAAAAGAGGCGGGTGCTCCGTGCGTTCCAGTCTCAATCTGGGGCACGGAGACGATGATGTCGAAAGGCAGTCTCCGAATTCAACCCGGCACCGGGCACGTCACCTTTCATGCGCCCCTCAAT
Organism: uncultured Acidobacteriaceae bacterium; assembly: GCA_963782775.1. GTDB lineage: Bacteria > Acidobacteriota > Terriglobia > Terriglobales > Acidobacteriaceae > Telmatobacter. The sequence continues at coordinate 15,654 of CAWALE010000018.1, read as the reverse complement.
CCAGATGATTATGAAACGCGCGAAGACCTGTTGGCTGCTGTTCGCGCTGCAATCGCGTCAGGATTGCCGGAGTGGATGCGAAACAACAGATAACGTCATTGCACAATGGCGTTATATCCATCGCTCAACAGCTTTTGCCGCATGGCATTAGCCTCATTGCGATTCACAAACGGACCAGTTTGCACGTGGATAAGACTGTCACCAACTTCGCGACGCGCCGTGACCGTATAGCCTCGTTTGCGAAGAGCATTGACCAGGACCTCCGCATCTTCAGTATGCGAAACAGCAGCAATCTGCACCATCCAGCCCTGCACCTGCGCCAATGCTGGCTGCACATGCAAGGTAGAATCGGCTGCGCGCCACCAGCATCGCCACCAAGAGCCGGGTGTACTGGCGAATCGGTCTTAACCTGAGCCTGGCTTGAGCCCGTGGCTCCGCCGGAACCGGCGGGTAAAGGTTGCGCCGACGGCGTCGAGTTGCCTGACGAGACGCCGGGCACACCCGTTGCTTCGGCGACTGCGGACGAGCCGGCGCCTGCCCTGCCGCTCCGGGTTTCGACCCTGAGCCGGCTGGCCGCGCAGACGCTTTCGAATTTGACGGCAGCGACACTGCTGTCGCCGACTCCGACGAACTGCGATGGCCAACCATATATCCAATACCAAAACAGACCACGCAAAGAAAAAGAAGCCCCCCGCCAAGAACCAGAACCGTGTTGCCACCGAGCGTGATCTCGGTGTCGCGTTCGCTCTCGACGGGTTCGAGCTCTTCCTTGCTAAAGTCTCGGATCATTCTCTGCACCTGGCTCAGGAAGGTCTATGGCCGGTCATCGAACACTAGCTTTACAGACGCTCGCCGCCAGACTTCTCGGCCAGCGGTATCGAGATCGTCAATTTATTCAACATCGAGAGTAGTTCCATCGGCAGCGGAAAAACGATTGTCGTGTTCTTTTCAACTCCGATTTCAGTAAGGGTCTGCAGATAACGCAATTGGAGGGTCATGGGCTGCGTGGCCAGCAAAGCTGGCTGCGTCAACGAGCTTTTGCGCCGCGTTGAACTCGCCCTCGGCATGAATAATCTTCGAGCGCTTCTCGCGCTCAGCCTCGGCCTGCTTGGCCATGGCGCGCAACATCTGCTCCGGCAAATCCACTTGCTTCACTTCCACTGAAATCACCTTCACGCCGAATGGCTCAGTGCGCTGATCGATGATCGTCTGGATTCGCAAATTCAACTTGTCGCGATGACTCAGCAGTTCATCCAATTCCACTTCGCCCAGTACGGAACGCAATGTCGTCTGCGCAAACTGCGAAGTCTGGTAAACATAATTCGCCACCTTGATGGCCGCGTTGTTCGGGTCGACGACGTACAGCGTGACCACTGCGTTCACTTTCAGCGTCACGTTGTCACGCGTGATCACGTCCTGCGCCGGCACTTCCAGCACTTCCTGCCGCAACGAGATGCGTACCATCTGATCGAATGGCCGGAAAACCAGAATGATTCCGGGCCCCTTGGGGACGGGAAGCGCGCGGCCCAGCCGGAAAATCACGGCTCGCTCGTAGTCACGGAGAATTTTGATGGAATTGATGAGATACAAAGCCACGATGGCAACTGCGATCAGAAACGGCACAGAAATGTCAGGCATTGTGCTTCCCCCATTCAGCACGGATTGTACTCCTGCGAGCTTTATGCAGCTGCTGGAGGCGGTGCAGGCTGTTCAAGCGGAGCGACCCTCAACAGATATTCGTCATGTCCCACCACGCGCAACCGCGTCCCCGCGGGTACCGGCTCGCTTGCTATCGCACTCCAGATTTCCCCTTCCACCAGCACGTGGCCTTCGGGCGCCAGGGCTTCCATGGCCGAGGCTGCGCTGCCAACCAGTGCGTCAACACCCAGGCGCAGCTTTCAGGCGCCTCGCACGCCACGCAAGCCGAACCAGAAATACCGTGATACTGCCAAATCCCAAGCCAACCCCGATCGCCACCCATGGCCGTATCCGCAACTCCGGAATCGGCGCGGCGACTAGCGTCAGCGTTCCAAAAATCAGGCACAGAATTCCGGCAATGGCGAGCACGCCGTGCCCGCCAAATTTCGCCTCAAGCAGCATCAGTAGCAAACGCCGCGATCAGCAGCAGCACCGCCGTGAATCGAATGGGTAACAGATCCAGCGCAAAGATGCCCAGCAAAACCATCAACGTGCCCAGCGCTCCCGGCACGATCGTTCCCGGCGTATTGAATTCCAGATAGACCAGCAATGCACCACCCACCAGCAGCAGCAAAGCGATATTGGGATTTACGAGCCATCCCAGCAGATTCTCCCGCACCGTCGGCTGCACCACTTCAACAATTGCGTTTTTCGTACGCAAAGTCTGCTTGCTGCCGTCCATACGCGTGATCTGTCGCCCGTCAATGGCGTCAAGCAATTGCGCGTCATCCGCCGCAATCAGGTCGATGAGGTGCTGATTCAGCGCCTCTTCCGCGGTATAGGAGTGCGATGATGCCACTGCGGCGATGGCCGCATCGGAGTTGCGATTGTGCTTTGTGACATACGACCGCATGAAGGCTTCGGCATCGTTCTCGATCTTCTGGCTCAGTGTCTCATTAGGTTTTCCACCCTCGAAAACCACGTGCGCCGCGCCCGCATTGGTTCCCGGCGCCATCGCCGCAATGTCCGCAGCCTCAAGCAGAAAAAATCCCGCCGAGCCGGCGCGCGCACCCGCCGGAGCAACATAAATGATGACCGGCACGCGCGAACTGAGGATTGCGCCTGCCATCTTCCGCATCGAGTCCACCAGGCCGCCCGGCGTATTCATCTCGATCAGCAGGGCAGAGGCACCCTGACTGTTGGCGCGCGCAATGGCACGCTGAAGCAATTCGGCGCTTATCGGTTGAATTGTCGTGTCGAGAACCAGTTTTTCCACGACAGGTCGTTGAGCATTACTGAGCTGGCACAGAGACACACCAGTCCAATCATTGCGACAAGGCGGAAGGCTAAACGGAACTTGAATCCACGCGCGTGCTTTAGCATGGCTCACTCCAATCGCTATTGCTTTTTCCCTGACCTCGCCTCGATCTGCCGGTCCAGTTCCTTTGCCGTGGCGCTGCCCGGATCGAGTTTCAGCGCTTCGTGCACATTCTTGCTGGCCTCGTCCATGTGATTTGCAGCCATATCCAGTCGCCCCAGAACGAGGTACGCATCCAGCGACGGAGATAGTTGCAGCGCCGCATTGGCTTCCTTGCGAGCCGCGGCCATATCTCCTGTACGCTCGCGCACAGCAGCCAATCCCGCATGAGCCTCTGCCAGGGAGCCGTCATTCGCCACCGCCGCCTGGTAAAGGCGCTCCGCCTCCAGCAGCAGACCGCGATTGAAATAGTCCTTCGCCTGCTTAGCGAGTTTCACGGCCCGTTCGTGTGGCGAGAGCGCGGCGAGCTTGGTCGCTTCCATCTGGTCCATCATCAGCGCTGCCTGCTTGAATGCTCCCGCATCGAAGCTGCGCACGATCCGCTCCAGCGGTTCTGCGGCATCGTCAGAATCGGCGGATTTGGGCGCCTTCCACGCGGCAAGCAACTGCTGAGCTTCCGCATCGTTTGGACGAAGCTTCAGACACTGGTTCAGTTCGTTGACAGCATTTGCGGCAGACCCGTGCCGCTTGAGGCTGAGCGCAAGATTGAAATGGTAGTCGGCATCATTCGGGTCAGCCGCAGCCGCCTGTACAAACAATCCCGTGCCGTCGTGATCCTGTCGGCTTATCGCAACGCCTTCGTTGTTCAGCACCTCGGCCAGAGGCAATTCACGGGCAACGCTGGCAAACGCCTGCTGGGCCTGCACGTAAGAGCCGAAGTACAGGAGCGAAAGCCCCCTGTAAAAACTCGCTTCCAAAGCATTAGGATCATTCGGGCTGACTTTGGCGAATGCCGAGGCTGCTTCTTCATACTGCTGTGCGTTGAAATTCTCGCGGCCAAGCGCCATCCATGCAGGACTGTAATTCGGGCTCAGAGCAACGGCCTGCTTCAAATGCCGCTCGCGTTCCTGTTGGTCCGGCTCGGATATTCCGCGGATGTATTGCTCAAAAGCATCCAGCCGCAATCCCTCTCCGGCAGCAAGAAACGTATCCTGCGCCACGCTGAATCCGGGATCCATAATCCGTGTCAGCCGCCACGCAAGCGAATCGAATATGGCGATCAGATCGTGCATCTCTCCCCGCGCCATCACCGGGTCGCTCGTCCGCAAACGCGGCACGTTCAGAACGCGAGCCTCCGCCACGATACTCGTGCCTTCCATCCGGTAACTGCCCACGATGATCGAATCAACATCAAGCGTCTGTGCCAGTTTGAGAGCGCTCGCCCGGGAAGGCTGAAACTGCTGAGGCAAGCCGAGGTGATCCAGCGCATACATGCGATCCGCACGGCTCATCGGCGCAAATCCGGCAGAGGCAAAACGCGCGTCCAGAATCTCCGGCGCTGCCTCGCGAACCCACTCGAGGTTCGGCTGACCCGTTCCATTCTCGAAAGGAAGGACCAGCAGTATCCGATTCTTGCCCGCATTTGCCGCGTCTGTCGCGGCCCCCTGGGAGTGCACATGAACGCTGAATGCCAGCGTCAGCAGCAATGGAATCCCGGCCCATGCACGCACCGGCTGCTTCCATCTGCGAATTTGAGTAAGGAAGAGCACGACAGGCTGATTATAGGTGTTCAGCCTCTTGTTTCGCAGTGTTCCGAAGGTGCTCCCGCTCAGCGCACCGCGTCCGGCAAATGCGCCTGGGCGTCAAATTGCCGGTTAAATCGAATCAAAGCGATCCACTGCGCATGGTCTTCCCGTTGCCAGTTCAAAGTCCCATGCAGCCGCAAGGCAATTGCCTCCGGAGGCAGATCATGATGCAACCCAAAGTACTTCTGGTCGAGCCCTTCGCTCTTCGGACCGAGGCTCAACAGCATGGAAGGCGGATCGTACTTCGTTGAGAACACCAGGGCTGTCGAGTAGCCGCCGGGATCATCGGCTGCGCGATCGATCTGCCCAGACGTGAAATCCTCCAGCCGATAGACCTGGTAAGGCGTCTTGACGTACCCCAGCTCAGGCTTGGTCAGCTCGTCGGTAACAGGCCACGCTGAAAGCACCGTCGAACCGGGGTAGCGCTTGTTGAGTTGCGCAATACCCGCCATGTGCAGGCGAATCACACGCGCATATTCCAGGTTGTCCTCAGGCGCAAAACGATATGGAGGATTAATGAAGAGACCCGCAATAAACGCCACAGCCGAGAGCGATGCAAGCGTCTGCCAAAACGGTACCCGGCGCGAAAACGTTGACACCGCAACCATAATCACCAGCGGATACATCGGCAGCAGATAGCGTGTAAGCAACGCGCCACCCAAGCACGCTGAACAGTACGACATTCGCGAGCAAAATAAAGAAAATCCGCCAAAGGATCGGCGAACTGATCCGCGGCCGCTCCTGGCCTTCGGCGTCAAGGCGTGGTTTCAGCATCAACGCTGCGATGGTCAGCAGCATCGGCACAAACATGTTCATATGCGCCGTCAGGTGCAGCAGCCGATGCCCAAACGCGGCGAGAAACCGCGTCGGCTCGAAGTTGGCTTCCGCGTTGTACTTGAGGAACGCAGGATTTCCGAAAACGTATCCGGTCTTCAAGAGATGCCAGCCGTACCAGGCAATCAGCGGCAAAGCGCAGCTTGCAAGCCAGCCGGCCTCACTCCAACGCCTCTTTCGCAATGGCTCCGCCGAGCGAAATCCATCCACCGCAGCAATCACCGCCAGCGTCATCGGAACAACGATGGCCGTCTCTTTCGACAGCACGGCTGCGGTGAACCACAATGCGGCAACGACCGGCCGGCGATCTTGATCCGGAAGCGCGTACACCAGTCCCCACAATGTAAATGCGGCTGCAAAAATGTCGGCATGCGCCAGTGTGCTCTGCGCAAACCACACCGGGTAGAGGGCAGTCAGCACAACCGTCCAGAACGCCACCGGCCCGGAGCCTGCAATGCGCTGGGCCAGTCGCCAAACCGCAAGCAGCCCGATAGACGCCACCATCAAAACAGCTTCGCGCGTCACTTCGGGGTAAAAGCCTGAAAGCTTCCACCAGATGGCAAGGTAAACGCTGGGCAGCGGCGGATGCGCATTCGACATCGTTGTGATGGGAATCAGCGATCCGGTGCGAAAGAAATCCCACGCCGCCGGAATATAGTAGCCGGCCTCGTCCCAGTAATAGGGCAGCCGCAGCAGCGAGAAATGGCTGAGGTAGAGTGCCGCAAAGATAACAGGAAACACCATCCATAGCGGGAATGGCGCATCCATGCGCGGTTCGATGATTGTTCTCAAACTCAGTCGCTTGTTCATGAACCCGTCTTCGTAACGCTACCCATTCTTATCCGGCGCGTAGCAGATCGGCGGCCCGCGTGGGAACCGCATACACATCCTGAGACGCAGCTAGTTGACCGGGCCCTGGGGAAAGTTCACGTTCTGCGGCTCAAGATTCAGCGTGCCAAAGGCCTGCTCATATTGTGAGAGGTTTTGTCCGAGCACGTTCCACAAGGCCTTCGCCTGTTGCGGGCTCAGAAAAATGGCCTGGTGGTTGCGGATGGTCACCTGGTCCGGGCTATCGCTCGAGGCGAGGCCAAAGACCAGCGAAAAGTCCCACACGCTCACGCGCACCTGCACACTGTTGGCGTAGGACTCCCGATAGTCCGGTGTCTGAACGACATTCATCTGGGGCTGTTGCGGGGTCTGACTCATAGTTTCTTCAGATTACCCTGTCCGAGCCGGCTTAAGGTCCACCCACTAGTCTTGAAAGATCGCTCGGATCATTCTTCCCCGCAGTGACGAGAGAGACCCGAAAGCTGAGGAATTGCCACGCTGCCCCATGAACAGGCAAAGAATCCGAAACTACTGGTTCACCACCCTAAGCTTCAGCCAGCTCATTTCACACGTCGAAGACAATTCCGCAGGACCAAACTGATCAAACGGATAGATCCCGATCCGACTAACCGCGTTTCCCTGCATGATCACGGTTGATCCGGATTGTTTTATAGAGCCGGAGAGGCCCTGAACCGTCTGTTGACCCGACCATGAGGTCACATCCCGGGCCGGATCCTGGGTACAGGTAAATTGAATCCGCCCCCCGTATCCCACTTTGTGCACGGTAGACGAGGCGTCGATCGGGCCCGTATCCACATCGAGCGAAATTTGGAAGCTGCCGTTCCAGTCTGGCCGTCCGCTGTACGTTACACTGGCGGCGGGAATCGGGCCTTCAAACATGTCCTGTCCCTGTGAGCAATACCCGTCAGATACAAAGCACATTAACCAGCTGTCGTAATACAGAAGATTCATGACCGAATTCTGTCCAGTGCCGCCTGGCAAGAAACTGATGTGTACAGTCCTGAATCCGTGAGAAATAACCGAGTCGCTCCAATAGTCAGTGAAATCCGCAGAGGCAGCTGGTCCTGTCGCTTTGCTCATAGCTGCGGATTGAGCCAGAGCGATCGAGCTGCCGAAGGCAAGCAGAGCCAACAGAGCAGCAGTCCTGATTCTTGAATGCATGTGTCTCCCTTCTCAACTTGGGAAAGATCGATCTCCCAGTCGCATCGACGCGAGCCCCAGACATTTTCAAGGTGTGTGTGCGACGCGAATCGCTCCGGGACCCGGCCGAGAAATGATTCCCGTCTCGGGGAGTGCCGATCGATTCACGATTTGGTCTTCGGGGAGACGGAGAACCTGGGGAGAAGGTTGCGCGCAGCTACTCAGAGAATCAGTGACCCAGATTACCGCTGACTGTGACAAGGGCGAATTGTGTAAGGCGGCATCCGCGATTCGGTACTATTTGCCGGTTTCAACGAACTGGATACACTTTCCCTCGCTCTTGAAACCGAAATTCTCCCAACCACTGTTTTTGCAAAGGTCTTTGCGGGCCGGAGTAAGCAAAAAGGGGCGGATTTGACCGCTGTGTGCGCCCACGCCAACGATCTGCCCGGCATCGTTGATGCCGAATGCCTGCTGTAGGTCCCAGCCGGAGTCGGCCGGAATTATATTGTTGAGGTCATACATCAGGCTGCCGCTGAAGAGGAATGCGTGTACGACTGTGTGGTCGCTGGTCGTGAAAGAATAGCCGACCACCTGGCCCAAATCATTGATAGCCATCCCATAACTTTCCGCACCAAGTGTACCGAGGTCATCGGTGGCGGGATTGATGGGACGGTTTGGAGCTGTGCGAAAGGCGTGATTGCTTCCGTCGTCGCTGGTCAAAGCATTGCCTGTCACTTGGCCTACGTTGTTGATCGCCGCGCCAAAACTTTCCGTACCGCCGAGCGTGCCGAGATCATCGGTGGCGGGATTGATAGCAAGGTTGGGAGATGTGCGAAAGGCATGGAGGAAGTGGAGGTTTGCGCCGCCACTCGTGGAAGCATAGCCGACCACTTGGCCCAAGTCATTGATGCCGAAAGCCGCGCTTTCCGTACCGCCGAGCGTGCCGAGGTCATCGGTCGCAGTATTGATGGCACGGTTTGGAGCCGTGCGAAAAGCGTGGAGGATTGTGCCGTCGCTCGTGGAAGCAAAGCCGACCACTTGGCCCAGATTATTGATACCCCACGCCTCGCTCTCCGTTCCGCCAAGTGTGCCGAGATCGTCAATGGAGGGATTGATGGCATCCTCAGGCTCTGTACGAAAAGCATGCAATGGCGCACTATCTGTGATTGCAGCCGACCCGGCCACCTGGCCTAGGTTGTTAATACTCTGGGCGTAACTTTGCACACCGCCAAGCGTGCGGAGGTCATCGGTGGCAGGATTGATGGGACGGTTGGGCGCTGTCCGAAAGGCACGGTAACCGTTGTTTCCGCTCGTCAAGCTTGCGCCTGCCACCTGGCCCTGGGCGTTGACGGCGTAGCCGAAACCTACGGTACCGCCGAACGTGCCGAGGTCGGTTATGAAATATCGGATCTGGGCGTGAAGGGCCGGGGCGATGCCCATTAGCAGCAATGCGGTCAGCGGCCCGACTCTGTGCAATGATGAGAACCGTGTCACGGTTTGTACTCCTCTTCTCTGAGGGTCCGTTGACTTGGAACTGGTTGATGGATGGAACTGCTACTGTCGCTCAAGCCAATTGAAGCTTCGATGGCTATTCGCTGTGCCACTCGAAGGAGGCGCATAGTAGCTCTGCTCGATGAATTGTGAAGGACCCTCGTACGCGCACCGATTATTCGGGGTGGAGTTCCAAAGGTCAACTGGCAATAGTGCGAGCTGAATGGGAAACTTTGGGGAGCCATATCTTAGATGCGGAGGGATATCTTGATGTGCAGTTGGCACACTTTTAGGCACCGTGCAAAGTGCGCGATTGCCAATCGGCTGTAAGTGATTGGTGCGAAAGGAGGGACTCGAACCCTCATGGGTTTCCCCGCCAGATCCTAAGTCTGGTGCGTCTGCCAATTCCGCCACTTTCGCACTTAGGTCAATTTATCATCCCTGATAAACCTGAAGACGGGTGAGCCCGACGAAGCAACTATGGCGCGCCGTGCGTGTCGTCTCTGATTAGACGAGAGAATCCGGGCGGGCGTATCCTGCGCACAAATGCCGACGCTGAGCGAATCGAATCACCCAATCCGAAGGAGAACCGGAATGCGCCTGCTGGCAGTTGCAGCTATCGCCGGTACGCTCGCATCCTCCGCGATCGCGTATAGCGGGCCGCCCGCGAAGCCGCCGCAAATTCGCGGAGAGGGCTGTGTTGAGCCCGGCGTCGAGGCTATCAAGACCGAGAATGCCCGTCTCAACGGCTGGACGTTCATCTACATCGAGGGCCGCGACCTCGGCTCCTACGTGGCCGAGGCCGGGCGCGCCGTCGGCGAGCGGGTCGAATTGCCGCCGGGTTATTCGCTCGCCTGGTCGGGACAGTACGAATACCTGGTGCGCGCCAAGCAGCGGCTGGCGCTGGTCGCGCCCATCACCCTGGCCATCATCGTGCTGCTGCTGTATCTCAATTTCCGCAGGTTCGCCGAGGTGCTGATCATCATCGGCACCCTGCCGCTGGCGCTGGTGGGCGGCTTCTGGCTGCTCTACTGGCTGGATTACAACCTGTCGGTGGCGGCCGGCGTCGGCTTCATCGCGCTCGCCGGAGTCGCGGTGGAGATCGGCGTGGTGATGCTGGTGTATCTCAACCAGGCGATGCAGCGCCAGCGCGAACAGGCGCAACGGGAACAACGCGTGCTGACGGCGGCCGATGTGCGCCATGCCGTCATCGACGGCGCCCTGCTGCGCGTGCGCCCCGTTATGATGACCAAGGCGGCCATCATCGCCGGCCTGCTGCCGATCATGCTGGGCGGTGGCACCGGCGCGGAGGTCATGCGCCGCATCGCCGCCCCCATGGTGGGCGGCATGCTCAGCGTCTCACTGCTGACGCTGGTGGTGATCCCGGCGGTGTATCTGCTGTGGAAGGAACATGCCCTGAAGCACTCGACCGAAGCTCGGGAAGGCGTGCGGGAAACCTGACGACAACGCAGCTACGCCATGGCCTGCTGTTCAATACCCTGCACCGACACCAGCCGTTTCTTCTCGCGGCTGGCGCGGTTTTACCGCTGGCGGTTTCGCGTGTTCGGCTTCGAAAAGACCCAGCGACAATTGCTTGCCGGCATCCGGCAGGCCTGCATCGAGGAGGCCACGCTGCTCGAAATCGGCTGCGGCGCCGGTCATCTTCACCAGGCGCTGCTGCAGTCGGGTGCACGCCATGCCGTCGGCGTCGATCTGTCCGCGCGCCTGCTGGAGGAGGCACGGCGACAGGCGCAACAGGCGGGGCTGGCCGCGCGCACCGACTACCTGCAGGGTGATTTTGTCGCGCTGGCCGATGAGATTCCACCGGCGGATATCGCCATCCTGGACAAAGTAGTCTGCTGCTACCCGGATCCCGAGCGGCTGCTGGCGGCGGCTCTGGAGAAAACGCGGCGGGTGCTGGCCCTCACTTATCCGCGCGATCGTGTCGTCACCCGTAGCGGCGTCGCGCTGATGGCCGCCCTGCTGCGGCTCGCCGGCTCCAGCTTCCGCCCCTATGTCCACAGCCCCGCGGCCATCGACGGCTGGATCACGGCCGGCGGTTTTCAGCGTCGCTACAGCAAGCGGACCTATGCCTGGCAGACGGACGTCTATGTCCGCGGCTGAATGGCGGCCGACAACACCGCCGGGTAGCCCCGAATTTAAGTTTCATTTAAGCCAGGCGGTCTATACTGTTTTACAGGCTCGCAACCGCACCGGCATAGGCGCCAGGAACCCCTGCACGGGGACTGACCCGGCGACAGGGAAATGAGCCGGGCCGGGCGGCGGCCAAAGTTAGCCGCGCAGTTGCTTGCATCATCCCCCTTAGCCGGGAGCGCGTTTGCCTCCCGGCATTTTTTTATCGACGGCGGCCGAAGCGTATTTTCACCTGCAGTCCGCCCAGCGTTTCCGAGGTGGAAACGCCATCTCACCGCCGAGTTCATCCACCAGGTTCCTGGCGATCGACAGACCGATGCCGTGGCCCGGCAGGTTCTCATCCTGGCGCACGCCGCGCTGCGCCAGTGATTGCAGCGCCGCCGCATCGACACCCGGCCCGTCGTCCTCGACGATGAGCGTGAGCGGCGCCGGCCCGCTGACCGAGAGGCGCACCGTGGAAGCGGCCCATTTCCAGGCATTGTCCAGCAGATTGCCCAGCAGCTCCATGCCGTCCTGCTGTTCGAGCGGCAACTGCGTGATGTCATTCAGCTGAGACCGCAAGGTAATGACAGGCTCCCGGTGCAGGCGGTTAAGGGTATCGACCAGCACCGGCAGATCCTGCCGCAGGTCGAACCGGCCGGCGCCGAGGCCGTCACCGGCCAGCCGCGCGCGGCGCAGTGACTGATCCACCAGTTCGTCGATCCGCCGGCTGTAGTGATCCAGTTGTTCATACGTGGCGGAATCGGCGCCCGCCACCTTTTCCCGGGCCAGTTGCTGCAGCAGCGTCAGCGGTGTTTTGATCGTGTGCGCCAGGTTGCCGAGCGCCTCCCGGGAACGAAGCAGGCGCTGCCGCTGGCGATTGAGCAGCTTGTTGATGGCCTGCACCAGCGGTCGCACTTCATCCGGGACCTGCTCGCATAAGACGCTGATCTCGCCCTGCTCCAGGCGTTCAATATCAGCGGCAGTGGCGAAGACCGGGCGCAATGAACGGATGACGATGTACTGCTGGATGAGCAGCAGGATGAGGACCAGCGCCAGCGACCAGGCGGCCAGCCGCCAGCGAAACTGCGCGATGCCCGCCTTAAGCGCCAGCAGGTCCTCGGCGACGGCGATCCGCACCACCCTGCCCAGTTTTTCATAGCCGCGCGACCAAGAGCAGCAGCGGCTGCTGCTGCGGCCCGGTGATGTAGCCTATCTGCGTTTCACCCACGGCCACCTCCGGGACCGGCAGCATCTCGTCCCACAGGGAACGCGAACGCGTGGCCTGGTTGCCGGCCTCAACCTGGAAATAATGTCCCGAGTACGGCTGCTGGTAGATGCCAGGGATGCGCCGCTCCTGCAGCAGCACCCGGCCGTCGGCTTCGATGTGCATGCCACCCAGCAGAGCTTCCCCGTCGTGGGCCAGTCGGGAGGCCATCTGCTGCTCCAGCAGGACTTCCACCGACTCCCCGACCATGAGCCACAACAGTCCAATCATCACGACAATGCTCGCGACCAGCCCGACACCCAGGCGGGAACGCAATGAGGTCATGGCGGCTTGCCGAACACGTAGCCCTGGCCGCGCCGGGTGGTGATGACGTCATTGCCCAGCTTCTGCCGCAGGCGATTGACATAGACTTCGATGACGTTGCTGTCCTTGTCGGCGTCCTGTTCGTAGACATGTTCGGTGAGGCGGGACTTGGACAGGATGCAGCCCGGGTGCAGCATGAAATAGCGCAGTAGGCGGAACTCTATCCCGGTCAGTTCCCAGCGCTGGCCCTGCCGGCTCACCGACTGGGTGGCCTCGTTCAGCACCCAGTCGTTAATGCGGAGGGCTACACCGACAGTCTGCGTATTGCGGCGGATCAGGGCCTGCAGCCGCGCCAGCAGTTCTTCCTCTCGGAAGGGTTTGGCGAGATAATCATCCGCGCCCTGCTGCAGGCCCTGCACCTTCTCCTGCCAGGTTTCGCGCGCGGTGAGGATCAGCACCGGCGTCTTCACCCCGGCCTTGCGCCAGTTGGCCAGCACCTCGAGACCCGGTCGTTTCGGCAGTCCCAGATCGAGCACGATGACATCGTAGGCGGTCTCGTTGCCGCTGAATTCCGCCTCCACGCCATCGGCGCAACTGTCGACGGCGAACCCCTGCCGGCCGAGGTAACGCCCCAGGCGCGCACTGAGATCGGGGTCATCCTCGGCCAGCAGCAGTCGCAAATCAATCCCCCTGCTGTTCCTTCAGCATCTCGCCGGTTCTGGCATCGAACTTCATCTCCCACACCCGGCCCTGATCATCCACCAGTTCCACCTCGTAGCTATAGCGCCCGTCTTTCTGCTCCAGCTCGCTCTCCAGCAAGCGGCCGGCATGCTGCGCTCGCGCGTACTGCAGAATCCGCTCCAGTGAAAGGATATCACCGCGCTGCGTGATGGCGCGAACCATATCGTGTTCGCGTATCGCCGGCTGTGCCTCGACCTGTTCCGGCTCGTCGGCTTCCTCGTGTTCCCGCTGTTCGGTACTCGTGCCCTGATAGCCGGCCCACAACAGCCAGGCGGTTGCGAGGATCGCGATGGCGCTGAAGATGGCCACCTTGCTGTTCATGCTTCACTCCTCACCGGATCTCATTATCATCCCGGGCGCGCTTGCGGCCGGTCAGCATGGCCTTCACCAGATTCTCCCGATGGATCAGGCTTTCCACCACGACGCCGGCGATGTGGACCGCCACCAGCAGCACCGTGAGGTTGGCGAAAAATTCATGCACTTCCTCGAATACGCTCTCGATGGATTCAGGCGATCCGCCCAGCATGGCAAGCGGGCCGTCCCCTTTTTCCATCCCGTAGACCGCAAAGCCTGATACGGATACCAGCAGCAGGCTCACCAGCATCAGCAGGATCATGGCGCCACCGGCCGGGTTGTGGCCGAGATAACGCCTGGCGCGCAGACCCAGCATGTCCTTCAGGTATGCCAGCACCCGCGACGGGCGATACACAAAATCGCTGAAACGGGCATGCGTTGTCCCAACGAGACCCCACAGCACGCGCAACAGGATCAGGCCGAACACGGCGTAACCCGCGTAGACATGCAGGCTCAGCGGTTCCTCCCCGGTGACATAGGCGAGCGTAAACAGCAGGACCAGCGTCCAGTGAAAAATCCGCACGAAGGGGTCCCAGACCCTGATTTCACCCTGTTCCATAGCCATGCTCCTCAACTGATGGTAAGGGCATAGCATGGAAAGCCAGGATTAATCCACGCTTAAAAATCCCGGCGACGGCAAGCCGCTGTTCAACGGGTGAGGTGTATGGATTCCGGCAGGGTAAGGTCCATCGATACCGGCAGGTGATCGGAGAGCGAGTAGTTCAGCACCTTGATACGGTCGACCTGGAGCGTCGGTGTTACCAGGATGTGATCGATATTGCGCTGCGGGCACCAGCTCGGGAAGGTAGGCAGGCCGTGACAGGGTTCCTGCATCATGGTGCGGTTGATCAGGTAATTCATCTCCACACTTTGCGAGTGGCAGTTCAGGTCACCCATCAGGATAACGTGGCGGTATTCGTTGACGAGTTCACTGATATAGCCGAGCTGGCGCAGGCGCGCGCGCCGCCCGAGCGCCAGATGCAGGATCAGCACCACCAGGGAATCCTGGCGGGTACCATAGCGGATCAGCAAGGCGCCCCGTCCGGGGATGCGTCCCGGCAGGCGATGTTCACTGATTTCGGCGGGATGATAACGACTCAGCAGACCGGTGCTGTTTCTAGCAAAGCGGCCCAGACGACGGTTGGTCTGGTCATACCAGAACGGGAACTGTGCCTTCTCGCCGAGATACTGGGTCAGGTTGATATAGCCGCTGCGCAGACTACCGGCATCGACCTCCTGCAGGCCGACGATGTCATAGTCCCTGATCTGGTTGGCTACCCGGTCCAGGTTGCTGAAACGCTGGGCATGCGGCAGGACATGCTTCCAACTGTGCGTGACGTAGTGGCTGTAGCGCGTCGTCCGGATGCCGGTCTGTATGTTGTAACTGAGTAAACGGATACGCTGTCCGGCAGTGTCGGAGACGTCGCCACCCGGGATAGGCTTGTCCTTGTGCTGCTTGGCCGTTGTGGCTAGATCGGACATACCAGTTTGCCCATTTGCTCCGTGAGTTTGATGTTTTCCCGATAATCGACCGGGCAGTCGATGATGCTTACCGTATCGTTGCCCAAGGCCTCCCTGAGTATGCCCTGCAGGTCTTGCGTCCTCTCGATCCGGTAACCCTTGCCACCAAATGATTGGGCGTATTTCACGAAGTCGGGGTTGGTGAAATGCACATGGGAGGTGCGCCCGAACTGGTTGAGCTGCTTCCACTCGATCAGTCCGTAACTGCTATCGTTCCAGATCAGTATAACGATCGGCAGCCTGCAGCGCATCGCCGTTTCGATCTCCTGGGAGTTCATCAGAAACCCGGCATCGCCGGTGACGGCGACGATATGGCGTTGTGGATACGCCAGCCGGGCGGCGACCGCGCCGGGCAC
>CAWALE010000017.1:0-58964 GCA_963782775.1 uncultured Acidobacteriaceae bacterium | reverse complement strand
TGGAAGTGGACAACCGTTCGCTTGACATCACCGAACAGTGTACTGCTCCACAACGAGTTGCCTTACTCTTGGACTCGCAGCGTGCCGGCCGACTAAATCTAGCTGCGATCACTCTCTACGGCCGCATCTGAGATCAGATCCGTATCGAGAGCGGTGCGGGAAGGGGCTCGATTGGGCTTCAATTGAACGCTCGTCACTCCCATGTCCTCACAGTTCAAGGTCGTGTGGCGAATCCACTGCCGAAGGCTCTCTGTCATGTCGTAATGCCCTGCGAATCTCCAGGCCAAAGAACCCGGTATTGGTATTTACAAATCCAGGTGTGATACCTCGATTTCGTCCGTGTCCATGTATGAGGCACAAATCTGGTTCTCCCATTTCCCAGGACTGTTGAATGATCTTTTTGAGCACACCACTCCAAACGATCTCGGCTGGGCGGTATCCATGAAGATCAATCGTCAAGTGCAGCCCTCAATTCCAAGAAGTTTAAGTCTTCAGATTGTTCGTCGCCATCCTCATCGGAAATGCACCAGAATTGGGTCATTGACGGGTTGGCGGTAATCCGCCCGCAACCAGTCTAATGCGATTCTGAATGGTTTTCGCGGCCAGTGCAGCTTCGACCGGCCGCGATATCGTTTCCTCTAGTCATTTCATTGCAATCTCGATGGTTGAACTTTCCAAAGCCGCGCCTTTCGCCATGACTGGCTCAGATTTCGGTTGGACGGCAAGTTCGCTGCGCATGCTCGAGCCGGCAATCTTCACCTCTTTCAGAAAGTAGCGCTCACCTGAGCCGTGAAAGACAAATCCGCTGCGTGCGCTTATGTTCGGCCCCTGTTCAGGACGGACCAGCAGGACGGTACGCGTGGTTCCGGTCTTGCTGTCAATCAGGGCCAGATAGCGATCCGAGAGCAGGTCAACCTTGTAAGAGCCGGAGGGCACAAGCTGGTGATTTGCCGTGAACGCGAATGGATGTAGATCGTCCCGGTCGCCTGGGCCGAGGCATTTGTAGCAGGGCAGATCAGGCTGACGACTGAGGCTATCAGAAGGAGACTGGGGAATGCTGCGATCCGGAGTTTCATAAGTCACCTCGATGTTTGATTTCGCCATCCGGATCCAATCACCGGCTTGCGATGTTCGGTACCTTGCACCCACGCGCCATTTCGCTCAATGCACTGGGAATCATTCCGCGATTACTTTTGAATCCGCGCCGAAATGCTGTTTTTACAGGTGCATACGGGGCGCGATGCGTTGGTCACTCCCTTGATTTGCGGTTATAGATCGTGCTAGACTGCAGTTGCCGTAAGGGCGGAGAGGGGTGGGTTGGTGGCAACGCCAGCGCACACCACGCAGACCTGGCGCTTCGGGGTGTTCGAGGTCGATGCGCACAAGGAGGAACTGCGCCGGGCCGGCGTTCCGATCAAGATGCGGGAGCAGTCGCTCCGCATTCTCGTCTTCCTTCTCGAACATGCCGGGGAGATCGTCACGCGCGAAGATTTGCGGCGCGTCTTTGGCCTGCAGATACCTTCGTTGATTTCGCTCACAGCCTGAACACGGCGGTGATGAAGTTGCGCGAAGCACTGGGCGACACCGCCGACAAGCCGCTTTACATCGAGACAGTTCCCAAGCGGGGATATCGATTTATCGCTCCAGTTTCGCTGGCGACAGATCCGCAAAACAACAACGCGGGGGTTCCAGCGTCGATTCTGCTGCGCCGAGACGAGCGGAGAGAACGGAGTGCCACGGGCAGCCGGCGTGTCTGCGCAAGTCCCAGTCCAGCGCCCACGGATCCAGCGCATCGCTAGCGCGGTCGTCGGGTTGGTGCTTCTGCGTGGGCGCAGGATTTCTGGTTTATATTCGGACGCTTCACGTTGCGGCTCCGGCGAAAGATGGCGGCGGTGCTTCACCAAGCTTTCAGATTGTGCCGGTCACAAGCGCGCCGGGGATCGCAATCCATCCGGCACTCTCACCAGACGGGCGCGAGGTCGCTTACATCGGGCTTGGTCCTGGCGGGGCCGCCCCGCTTTGTATGTTCACCTGATCGGTTCCGACATCCCGCTACGGATCACGGAAGGCAAGAGGATTTCATGGGCGGCCCGACCTGGTCGCCTGACGGGCGGGTGATCGCGTTTTCTCGTTGCGACGGGAAAGAAGGCACTGTGTACCTGGTGCCCGCCCTCGGAGGCAAGAACGGAGACTAACGAGTTCTGGATGCGAGTTCTCCCGTCCGTGTCACTAGCCTGGTCTCGAATGGGGAGCGGATCCTGATGGTTGATCGCTGTTCGGCGAACGGTCCGTTTGGATTGGTGGTGTTCTCGCTGGCGACTGGCGAGAAGCAGTGTCTTACGGATTTCGGACCACCGGGTTTTGAAAGGAGACATGCGTTTTCGCTTTCGCCGGATGGCGGAACCGTCGCATTTATTCCCTCACTGACTCGTCGATCTTGCGAGATCTATACGGTGCCCCTTTCTGGAGGGGCGCTACATCGGGTCTTGAAAGATGACCACGCCTGCGACTGGCTGATGTGGACGCCTGATGGCCATCGATCGTGTTTGTCCAGTCGCACCACCCTTCCCTCCTTTTGGCGGGTTTCCTCGACAGGCGGCGAGATGCAACGCGAAACGCTGTTTCCGCGCTTGGAAGCTTTTCGAAGGACGGGCGGCGATCTGGTCTATGAGAATCGACAACCGGTGAACCCCGCTATCTGGCGAGTGGACCTGGCAAATGCCGGCGGTCCTGTACTCAACAACAGGAAGCTGATCAGCACGCAGTTCGGTGATCTGGACGCTCAGCCCTCTCCGGATGGTTCGCGAATCGTGTGGATGTCAAATCGGACTGGCTCTGCGGAGATATGGGCGAGCGATGCGATGGGAGAGAACCCGTTGCAACTGACGCACCTCGGCTCCTATTCGGGCACACCGCGCTGGTCACCAGACGGAAAGTGGATCGCGTTTGACAGTTACAAGAGCGAGGCGCCCCAAATCTTCATCGTCGATTCCGAGGGCAGGAATCTGCGTGCGATTACGGGCGGTCCTTACCCGAGTGTCGTGCCGAGCTGGTCACGGGATGGGAAATGGATCTACTTTGCCTCAAACCGAACCGGAAGCATGGAAGTCTGGAAGCACTCCTTGGAAGACGGTCAGGAGTTGCAGGTCACGAAGCACGGCGGCTTCAATCCCTTCGAGTCCTACGACGGGCAAACCGTTTACTTCTCTAAATTTGACGAGGCCGGCATCTGGAGCGTTCCACGCAAGGCGGCGCAGAGTCACTGGTCGTGGCCGGCAAGCCACAGGTTCGATATTGGGGGCATTGGGCGATTAGCAGGACCGGCTTGTACCTGTTAAATGCAGAAGCCGAACGAAAACCCCGCATCGAGTTTTATGATTTCGCGACTCGCGCATATCATGCCAGTCCTGACACTCGAGAAACCGGCAGTACTATCTGCAGCCCAGCTTGAGCGCGACCGCGGATGGCAAAACGATCTACTACACACACGAGTATCAGAGCCTATCGAGTATCAGAGCGCAATCAAGATGATGGAGTTCTCGAAGTGAAAAGCCGGGCGACCGCCGAACCGCTGGAGTTGGAGAATGAACTCATTGCAGGAGTCTTTGGCTCGAATCAGAGCACTCGACTCTCGCTTGAGTAGATGCTGAATGGATTCCTTGGCAGTGAATTCGCCAACTGAGATTCCGGGCGTGTAGTGGGCAACTGGAAATTGATATGTAGTGACCGGTCAAGGTGCGCTGGTCGTTTTTTCGATCGAGGACATGGTCAGCAGCAGCCGAGGCAGGTAATGGCGACGATTGATCAAGCTGACATTCGCGGGTCGGAACCGCATAATCATGATCCGTCGGGAGCTGCCTCTGACTACTAACGCGAGTCCGGGTGAGCCTGTCGCAAACTTCCGCCGAGTATTCTCCTTCGTGCTTGCTCCGGCTGCGGCTGACTTTGTCCTCGAGTTGGATTAGGTTATTCAAGGTTTCTTGGTTTTTTCCCTAGTTGGAAAGGTTTTTGCTTTTGTTTTTCATGCAGCACTTGGTTGTGTTGAAATCCCCTCGGCCTTGATGGCGATCGCCCATATGAATCCGAGCAGTTCTCGTGCAACTGCAGTCATGACCTTCCTCTGATCCTTGCCCGCGTTCATCAGCTTCATATATCGCTTGTGCAGGCGATTCTGCGCCTTCCATGCTATTTCGGTGATCTCTGCCGGAAGCCCTTGCTGTCTTTTACGAGCTTGGCCCCGACGCGGGGCCAGTGTCGATAGCACCAGGCCGATTCCACCACAATGCGTCTGAGGTGCGCGTTGCCAGCCTTGGTGATGCCGCCTTTTCGAATGCGCTTGCCGCTGGAGTCTTCGCTCGGAAATACTCCGCAATAGCCCATCAGCTTCCGTGCACTCTCGAAACGGGAGGAGATGTTGCCCAGTTCCGCTGCAATGGTGACTGCCGAGATATGCGCCACACCGCGCAGAGCCTGCAGACCGCGGATCACCTCCTGCATGGGCTGTGGCGCTAGCTTAATCACTTCCAGGATGGCTTCTTCCAATCGCTTGACCCGCGCTCCCATGTGATCGACCTCGTTCAAGCAATCCCGTAGCGTGGCTTGCTGCGCCGGCTGCGTGTAGTGGACCTGATGGACCCATTCCATATAACGCTCTGTCCATGGCTTCAAACCCAGAGGCGGACGCTGTCCCGTGCGGAGAAGAAACTTGGTCAGTCGATGTCGCGCACGAAGCTGATCCTGCTTGGCTGCTTCGCGTTGCCGGACAAGATCGCGCAATGCCTCGGAATCTTCGTCTGGAACCCACACTGCAGTCAGATCTCCGGAACGATGACTGCGCGCCAGCTTCAACGCATACATAGAACTCTCACAGCAGCGTGAATACATTCGATATTGCCAGTTAATCTGCACCCGGAAGTCGCAGAACTGCGAGGGTTGCGAGTCAGTAGTCTCGGCGTTCCACAATGGCCAAGGATCCGGCGATCAGGAGCAGCGAAGCACATACACTCACCGCAATCGCAAGCCAAGGTATCTCGCCCCTCAGGAAATACATGTCGCCCGTCATCAGACGGAAGATGCTATATCGCTGTACGACATCTACCAGAAACGTAAACATTCCGAAGAGGAAGAGCGTTGCGCATCCCAGAATGCCCTTCGCCATATCGCCGAGCGTGGCAGAGAAAAACACAAACAGGGCATACAACGCGCCAGCGCCCGCAACGGCCAAAAGGGACTGAACCATGGCTTCGCGTAGAGAGTACGACTGGCCCCGGAGTGACGCTACCGCGCAGACCAGCAGTGAGGGGATAAAGGCTGCGACCAACAATTCAGCAAAACCCATAGCCACACGAACGCCTGCCATGATTCTCCGCGATGCCGGGAGTGCCAACGTGTGAAGGAATGACCCCGTGGCGGCGGCGCGTGGAGGAAATCCTGTACTTGCCAAGGCCACAGCCAAGATCGACAACCAAATGACCAGTGTGTTGCCGAACCAGTGCAGCCATATGTACGACCGGGCATCTTGCGGCAGTGACCGGACGTCGGCTAACCGAACAGCGAGCGCGCCGTGAGGAAACTCCTGGCCCGGCGACCCAGGATAGGCCATATTAAGAGCCCCGACCATCGCGACGAGACTAAACATACCGAGAAAGAAAAACATTCGCGTGTCGGTCCAGGCTTTGTACCACAACATCTGATTTGCTTTGCTCATTCGATTGCCTCACTCGTCTCGATTAGAAAAATGTCCTTCAATGTTGCCGGTGCGACATCCACCGAAATTGCATGCATGGCATGTCCGCGAGCAACAACCTCTTCCACGTCTCCGCGGACAAGCATTGAGAGGGTTCGGCCCTCTTCCCGTGCGTTTTCAAATTCTGAAGCTGGAGGCTTGCCGTCAAATACAATCCGCACCTCTTGATAAGTATTCGGAAGCTCATCGATAGCTTCGTTGAGGACGGCGCGTCCGCTGCTGATAATGCAAACCCGATCAGCAATCTGCTCGACCTCGCTAATTTGGTGGGATGAAAACAGCACGGTCGTCTGGCCCTCACCTGCGAGCGTGACCAGTGAGCGAAGAACCTGCTGGGACATCGCAGGATCCAGTCCGCTGGTTGGCTCATCCAGCAAGAGCAATTCAGCTCCTCTCGATAGAGCCAACACCAACGACAATTGGCATCGGGCGCCTTTGGAAAGACTCGCACCGGTCCGCGTGAGCGGCAAATGGAACAGCTGCAGGAAGTGCTCTTCAAGGTCTTTCCGCCAGAGCGGATAGAAAGCTCTTGTGAATCGGATCAATTCCCCGACCGTCATCGACCCCGGGATCAATTTATCTTCCGGCAAAAATCCGGTGCGCGCTCTTATGTCCAGGCTTTCCTGATTGTTGTTGATTCGCTGTCCAAATACCCGACCTTCGCCTGAATCCGGCTTCGTGATTCCCACAAGCATCTTGAGGGCTGTTGTTTTGCCAGACCCGTTGCGGCCCAGGAGTCCACAAATTGAACCAAAGGGCACCTCCAGATCCAGACCATCGACGGCCACTCGCGACCAAAAGCTTTTCGTAACTCCCGCGTGATGATAATCGGTTCTTCAATCATGTGGGGCCCTTTCTCAAGCGGGTCAATTCCGTCTCGAAGAGCCTGCGCATCTGTTGCTCGTCGAGGCCCAATTGCGCAATACGAGTGACTGCGGCCCGCATCGCCGGCAGCGCACGAAGAAACTTTCGCTGGGCTCCAGATACCGCGCTGTTCCCTGCCACGAAGGCTCCGAATCCTTGCCGTAGCTCTATAACGCCTTCATGTTCGAGTTCGCGATAAGCCTTGGCGACGGTGTTCACGTTGACAACCAAATCGCCTGCAACCTTCCGAATGCCCGGAAGTTGCTCTTCTGGCCGAAGAGCACCAGTCTCGATCGCATGCTTCACCTGATCGACAAGCTGAAGGTAGATCGGAATTCCTGAACTCGGATTGGGCTTCCAGAACATTGTCTTCTGTAATAGTGCACTATTACAGCATTCTAGTCAATATCCCGGCCTGAACGTCTGTTTCGGGTGGATTGTGGGCTACTCGGACATAACCCAATTTTGGGTTACTTCCGGGTTGGCGGTTATCCAACCGGAATGCCGAACCCGTGGCGGGAAGGGCATTTAGAACCACGCTGGGAAAAATGGCTACCTCGTTATTCCGCCCCAGATGTAAAAGTAAGCATCATTTCGACATTTGCGAAAGGATCGGGCTATGATTCTGTTTCAGGTTCCAGGCCCAAAAGGCTAAAAGATGTCGACGAAACTCCAGGCGAAAGCGACAGGAGAAACTTAGGATGGTCCCCGAAGCGTCACTCGAAATTTCACGGCGTCAATTTCTCGCTGCCGGAGGTCTGACGGTCGCCGCAGCTTGCTTTGCTCCAGGTTCCTTGATGGCCGAGACACAAGGCATCGTTGCAGGAGCGTTCAAAGAAGCTGCCACCGCGAAAGTCACGGTTCAAAGCCTTCGCCGCAATATCAGTGTCCTCTTGGGCCCTGGTGGAAATATCGCTGCTCTCACCGGCCCCGATGGAAAGCTGCTCATTGATGCCGAAATCGTCACCGCCCGTCCAAATGTCGAGAAGGCCATCGCAAGCATCAACGCCGATCCCATCAAGCAATTGATCAACACCCACTGGCACTTCGACCATACCGGTGGCAACGAGTGGGTCCATCAAGCTGGAGCCAGCATCCTTGCTCACGAGAACACGCGCATACATCTTTCCCAGTCCACGCGCGTTGAAGGCAACTTTCGGTACACTTTCCCAGCCGCGCCGGCGGGTGCGATTCCCTCCACCGTCTTCAAAGACGAACACACTCTACATGCCAACAACACCACTCTCATGCTGAAGCATTACCAGCCTGCCCACACGGACTCCGATATCTCCGTGTACTTTGTTGAGGCCGACATCCTCCACACTGGAGACACCTTCTGGAACCGCGATTACCCCTTTATCGACTACTGGACGGGAGGCAGCATCGACGGTCAGATACGCGCGGCAGAAGCGAACATCGCAAAAGTGACGGACAAAACGATCGTCATTCCCGGACACGGAGCCGTGGGCGGCAAAGCCGACCTGATTCTATTCCGAGACGTATTGGTTGAGATCCGCGACAAGGTTGCAGCACTCAAAAAACAGGGTAAATCCTTGCCTGAAGTTGTCGCAGCTAAACCCGGCGCGCGCTATGACGCGGTATGGGGCAACCTGTTCCAGAACCCGAGTGACTTTGTTGCGCTCGTGTATCAGGGCGTTTGAGACCACCCGGAATGCTACATCTTCAGCTCTTTAGGAATGCCAGCAGGTCGGCGTTGATCTTCTCCGCCTGCGTCGTGGGCATGCCATGCGGAAAATCCTTATAGGTTATCAGCGTCCCATTCTTCAGCAACTTCGCCGAATTCGGCCCCGCCGCCACATAAGGAACGATCTGGTCATCCTCGCTATGCATCACCAGCACCGGAATCGTGATCTTCTTCAGGTCCTCTGTGAAGTCGGTCTGCGAGAAGGCCACGATCCCGTCATAGTGCGCCTTGGCCCCGCCCATCATCCCCTGCCGCCACCAGTTCTGCAATAGTGGCCTCCAACGGCTTCACCCCCGGACGATTAAATCCATAGAAAGGCCCCTCCGGCAGATCGCGATAGAACTTCGACCGATTCGCCGCAAGTTGCGCCTGCAGATCGTCAAACACTGACTTTCGGCAAACCCTCTGGATTGGCCGCCGTCTTCAACATCAGCGGAGGCACCGCGCTGATAATCGCAGCCTTGTACCACGTCCTTGTTGCCCACGCCGAGCCAGATAGTGCACCACCTCACCACCCCCGGTCGAATGCCCCACATGGATCGCATCCTTCAATCCGAGATGCGCCGTGAGCGCGGCCAGATCATCCGCGTAATGATCCATATCGTGGCCGTCGGCAACCTGCGTCGAGCGTCCATGCCCACGGCGGTCATGCGCAATCACTCGATACCCTTTGCCCCAGAAAAAACAGCATCTGCGTTATCCCAGTCATCGGCCGAAAACGGCCAACCATGGCTGAACACAATTGGCTGCCCGGAACCCCAGTCCTTGTAAAAAATCTCAACGCCGTCTTTGGTTGTGATGGTGGGCATACAGGCTCCTTAGAAAATTGGATTAACGCCCGCCAATTAGATCACACTCGCCTGCTTCGAGAGAAAAAGCCCTGCCGATTCCAAAGCACACACGATGTTCCGAGTCAGGGGGCTATCAAGAAGCAGCCCAAAACGTTCTAACCAGGGCAATGCTCTTATCCATTCCGGTTTGTGACTGCAAATTCGGTCAAAATGTGGATCAATGCTGAAAGACGCGCTTCTCGAACAAGTTCGTGTCAGGACAATCGCAATCACTTTGCGCGCTCGACGCCGGGTGGCGTCCACGTAGCATTGAGGATTGCCTCCTCTGGCCAGTACGAGCGGATGTAGAGTGTGATGCGAACATTCGTCATTAGTCTCCCAGTGCCGGGCACCCCGGAAAACTGACAAAAATGACAGAAGGAGTAGAAATCTTTTGATTCTCAGCTGGAGCAAGATGCGCCCCACCGGCACAAATTCGATTGCGATAGAAAAATCCGCGGGTTCTGGTTGGATAGCCGAGGAAGATGAGCACACCCTCACCGGTAATGCGAAGGTGGCTTCCATGAGTCGCTATCATGCCGAGGCCCTGATGTGGCGGATGCCAGAGGGGATGGGAGAGCCATCTCCTTCGCTTAATCAGACCTGGACTGTTCCTCCATCAACGAACAGCTCAATTCCTGCGATATAGCTGGCATCATCCGACGCAAGGAACACTGCTGCACTGGCAATCTCTTCGGGCCGGCCAACTCGTCCAAGAGGCACGTTAGCCGCTAATTGGGCATAAAGCGCGTTCCTCTCCTCCTCATTTTGCGCGAGTCCGCTCAGGCCGGGAGTGTCGATGGGACCCGGGCTGACTACGTTGACGCGAATCTTGCGGTCCTTGAGGTCGCTCGTCCATGTACGCGCAAAAGAGCGCACTGCGGCCTTGCTTGCCGAGTAGACACTGAAGTTCGGAGTCCCCTGGACCGAAACAATGGAAGCATTGAGCACGATCGATCCACCATCAGGAATTCAGCGGAAGAGACCTTTTGAAGCTCGTGAAGAGAACACCCTTCACGTTGGTGTTAAATGTCTCATCAAACTGCTCCTCAGAGATCTGCCCTAGAGGAGCGAAAGACCCTCCGCCTGCATTGACAAACAATACATCCAGGCGGCCTTTATCCTGCTGAATCTTTGCATACAGATCGTCGAGGTCTGCCAGCTTCGACGCATCAGCCCGCACGGCCTTCGCCTGACTTCCTAGAGTTTCGATGGCTGCGTCGAGTTCGGCCTGCCGCCTGCCGGTGATATAGACGAACGCGCCCTCCTGGATGAATTGCCTTGCTGTCGCCAGCCCAATCCCTGAGCTACCTCCGGTAACAAGGGCGATCTTGCCTGCTAATCTACCTGCCATGATGTCCCGCTCCTATGCCGGCCTTCTGAACCGTACGTTTCAGATGTGTGAGTGACGAAACTAGATGCATCTCATGCGAACAGTGACACAACATTGTGATTCACCGCACTTCGCTACCGAGCTGTCCCGCCAGAGAATCCCGCCAATAATCGAGTTGCGAGACTATGGTCGCCAACCCGGAAGTGTCGTTAGCAAGTAGAAATGTCCGCTTTTCGTAGCAAGTGAAATGTCCGGATTCATAAGTTAGTAGCCGTAGAGGCGGTGGGAAAGTGCGAATCCCGCGTCGTGTGCGGGATTTGCAAGTTGGGAGGGAAAGTCTGTTTTTGGACTTTTCCTCTCAACGTCTTTTCCACCGCCTTGATTTGTTTTTTGGTCAGCGGCGTCAACAGTTTTCCTTCCGCGCTGTAATGACCGACGCGATGTCCTGCGATCATCAAGGTCAGGGTTTGGTCGAGATGCTGATGGATGATCGCCTTCGATCCAGCCAGGGTAGGCGCCACTCGGCACGCTCGAGCTGCATAATTACGTTGTAAAAGCTCACCGTGTTATCCCGGTCGACGGTGCGCTCGTAGCGTTGGGTGAAGACCATCTCCAGATTCCTGTGCCGGCAGGATATGAACGCCGTTCCGCGCTCAGCAGCCGGGACTGTGAAGCGGCGGTTGAACTCAGCGATGTAGTGCTCCCTGAGAAACTTGTTGGCCTCTTCCAGGGTTCGGATCCCGCGCAATCGCAGTTCCTGCGGTAGCCGTCCCTGCCAGGTAGAGAAGTTGCGCTCCGAGCGTCCCCGTGCCTGCGGAGAGTAGGACGGGATCATATGCACTCCCAGTTCCTTCATGGCACGGCCCACCTGTGTCGGACGCTCATAATCGACCTTGCCACCGCTTTTCGGTGTATACCAGAAATGGGCTCCGCGGTCGGAATAGAGCGAACAGAACAACCCTTTCCGTTCGATCACTGCCCGCAGCCCGGCCATCACGGTCGCGGTCGTCTCTTCCTCGGCCAGCTGCGCATAGTAGATCTCGCTGGTGGCATCGTCCAGGATCACGATCAGATCGTGCCGACGCTCATCCTGAAACCACTGATGATCGCTGCCGTCGATGTGCAGCATCATCCCCGGTAGAGGACGCCGCTCACGCCGCTTGCGATGCACGCCCCGTCTGGCCTTGCGCTTTACCAGGCCGGCCGCCTGCAAGGCCTGCTTCACCCACGTGTAGCTCAAACCGATCTGGTGTTCTTCGCCGAGCTTCTCATGAAAGTGCCGCACGTTCAGATCGAAGTACCGGTCTCGATACAGACTCAGAACCTCTTCGGCCTCCGCCTTCGGTACTCGTCTGGAGCTGGGCTTCCGCCGTCGCCGGTCCAGCAATCCCTTCGGGCCTTGCTCATCCAGCCGCTTGCGCCATCGTCGCATCTGCCGCTCGCTGATGCCGACCAGCTCCGCTGCCTGCCACCACTTGATCTTGCCCGCCGTGGCTCGCAACAACACTTCCTGTAGCTTCATCGCCCGCTCCGCCGCGGTGATCGGATAGATCTCCATGCTCTCGCGCATGGCTCCATCCTCACCGCCCGAAAAGCGGACACTTCACTTGCTAAAAACACCGGACATATTATGTGCTAACGACAGTGGCCAACCCGGCAGTTACCACTCAGTAACGTCGAGTGAGACGGTTTTTCTGCAACTTACGAAGGACACAGATCGATCTTCCGGCGTGCCGTTCGAGAGGTGCTACTGCTTAGAGGCCAGCGGAGGCCCGCTGATTCGTTTTCCCTTGAGGTGGAAAGCTACGTCGACATGGTCGGCGATCTTGACGAACGGAATACCGCCGTTTATTCCGTAGTTCTTACGGTTGAAGACCATTGTCCCCTTAATCTCGCCTGGGCCCGTTCCGTTGCCGGAAACAGTCAGCGTCAGCTTCTCAGGCTTTGATACTCCGCGGATCGTAAAGTCCCCATCCACCTCATAGGTGTTAGGACTGGTCTGCACTAACTTCGTCGACCTGAATGTGATCACCGGATAATGCTCCACGTCGAAGAAGTCCTTCAGCTTACTGTTCTTCATGTCGCTTCCGGTATCCACACTGGCTGATTGAATTTTGACTTCTAAAACACCTGTCGTCACGTCAGGAGACGTAAATGTTAATGTGGCACCCCACTGGTCGAATTTCCCGGCGATAGTCGCCGAAGACTTCACGTGGAACCTGATCCAGCTCTCCACCGGCGTAATCTCGAAAACCGGACCTTGTGCTCGACTGAGCGACGGAAACACACAAGACGCTGAGAGGCAAACGATTGCTAATCGCATGCCGCTTAGTCTGAGCTTTTTTAGTTTCATTGTTGTCGCTCTGATTCTTTGAGTTGGTGCCTAGCCGGAGTTCTGTTCTTACAGTTCCATTCATAGACCGGTATCCGTCCATTGGGATGGGCACACAGGCAACATCAGCAGAACTGTTCCATGGCGAAATCGAAGTCCGCCACTGAAAGCGCCAGCCTACTTGCGGGAGATTAACCACCCGATCACAACTCCGATGGCGATGCCCACCGCGAACGGACCCGACGACCGTTTCCACCGGATGCCGCCCCAGGCGCTTGGTTGTATCGTCAAAGAACTCTTCCGCCGCATCACCGGCCTGTTTCGCAACGCGCCGCGCTCCTCCCAAACCCTCTTCAACTGCATCCGCCATCGCAGACGTCAGGCGCGATGCCGTACGCGCTGTTTCGGCGATCTGTTCGCCGGCCCGGCCCACCACTGTTTCCGACATTGTGTCTCTCCTCTTCGATTGGATGTTGATTAGTATAGAGGCGGTATGGTAAGGGAATGGTTGGCTAGCGGTGATGCCCGACAACCAATATTGCCATATCGCCCGTTGGAATGGCCCCAACGGCAGCTATTGGAATTTTGAGCTACAGACGGTCAACACATACTTGGTTGACGGCGACGTCATTACCGCCACCGCAACTGGTGCAAATCCAACCGTGATCACTCTCTTCAAGAATCAAAAGAAGATTCTGGAGGCGAAGGATGTTGGAGCAGCCGGGGGCGGATTTGGAGCGTACGGACCCTGGACTTCAGGAAATCCGGGCATCGGTTTCTACGACAACCACGATCGGAATTGGAAGGACTTTGGCCTCTCCTCTTTCAGCGCTTCGGACAGAAGCCAGTAACGCTTCTCTACTGGATTATTTTCCACCATCGCGGTCGGCCGCAGAGGACGATGCGCAAGCAGCAAGCTTGGAATGGCTTGTTTAGCCGAAGAGCGCAGTGATGATGTGGTTCACAGCGAAGGCGGCACCGTATGCGAGGACCAGCATGTAGCCGAAGGGCTGCCTCCGGGTCGGAAGGCAGCCCCCAGGTTACGTCACTGAATATAGCGACCTGACATCTGCCTCATTGGAATTCTGACGGTGCGCTCCCGATCCGTGAACGGTCAGGATCGCCCTAAGAGAATCAGGATGCGTACTCCTCTCCACGATTTTTTCACCAAGAGGCGTGCTCTTGTCTCGGGAACTTTGTTTGCACAGGGAAGGTCAGGTTTCTCTGATCACTTCATTCGCTTTCTTGTCTCAGTCCCAGGAAAGCCGCATGCCGCAGCCGTTCGTCGGGGTCCACTCAGCAAACTCGATCTCTGCGACTCTCAGCAGTCTCAACCACGCGCAGGCGCTCATCTTCTCCCTGGTGATGCCCTGTTCCAAAGGAACCTGGACGTCGATCCGGGAGGTTGAAGAAGGGACACGCTGCCGTCCCCTAGATGCTTGATTTCGTCGTGTACCTCGCGACGCAGAGCCGGATTGAATCCACCACGCACAGCACCCGCGAAATGAAGGTTCTTGCCTTTATAGAAGCCCACCAAGAGAGCATCTAGGCCCAAGTGGCTGGGCGTATATCCACCGATTACGAACTCCTGTCGACAGTTGAATCGGAGCTTCACCCAGCATCCCGAGCGCCTGCCTGATTCGTATCGGCTGTTCGCCCGTTTCGCCACGATGCCTTCGAGCTTATGTTCTGTTGTGAACTTCTCAGAGTCTCCCCAGATCGTCCGACCAAGCCGCCAAATCTATGTGGTTACCGCGTTTCACGATGGAACGGAGAAGTTCGCGTCGGTCGGATAGTGGCAGCTTCGTAACGTCCTTCCCCTTATGCATCAGGATATCGAAAGCGAAATACATCAGATGCGCTGAACCGCTGCGATCGTTCTGAAGCAGGTTGAACCGTGGCACGCCGCTTCTATCAGAGCTACCAGTTCCCATCGATCACCGTGTCTGTCGGCAGCTTCTCAAGTTCCAACGCGATTGGCATGAACTCGCTGGTGAGGAGTTTGCCTTGCTTGGAATACAGAACGACATGGTCCTGCGTTCGAACTGCTTCGACACGGAAACCGTCCAGCTTGATTTCATAGGTCCACTGCTCCCCCATTGGCAGCTTTTGGGTGGACAGGCACTCCATCGGCTTGCTGAAACGGAGGTTCACGACTGATTCCGGCCGAATCATACCGGACAGAAGATCAAGTTTTTTACCGCCTCATTCACATCGATTTCGATTAGAGATAGGCTATGCAATCCATCTATCGGCTTTATCTCCTCGTGGACGAGTCACCATGGCAATTGAAAATGAACCTCGACGGCGAGCAGCTTCAGGAATACGTCACGTTCTTTCTCCGTTGCAAATAGGTCGAGACCGGTGAGCCGGCGACCAGATTGTTGACGAGATGCATCGACTGGCCCTCTCGGTTTTTACTCAGGATCGCTCCGCCCCTCGAAGGGAGTGCCTGCCTGAAACTGAGTTCGCGGGCGGCCTCTTGCCACGATGGATCATCCCCAGACCGGGCGTCACCGCGCCAATTATTATGGCATACGATCGCTCAACAGAAGAGAGTTGGAGTGCTGGGCGGAGTCAGTATCTCTTCCGTTCGCAACAGAGTAAGATCCGAGTTACTACTGCCAGTTTCATGTTGGGACCTGCCTTAAAGGCGATGAGGAAGAGAGCACAGCTTCCATGCAGAGCACGGACAAAGGCAGACTCTCAGCGGACTCAGTCAAAAAGATTCTTCAGTCTCTACAGCGGAAACTGAGATCGGGCAACAGATTCGTCTAACGGATCACCTCAACGCCGCTGACTGACCTAGTCCTCATCAGAACCTTGCGAAGCTGTGAGAACTGGCTTCAATTGGGACCGCGTCGGCCTGTTTGTGAATTCCAGTCTGTATGAGTCTCCGTCCTTCTGCATCTGCAAAACATGAGACAGGTTATTCCAGAGCCGCCTTGTTTTCCAGCCATAAACGCAATCTCGGATCGGAGATCTGAGGTCGATTTACCCAGAAGCTGTCCTCAAGATCACAGCGGATGCTCAGGTGATCCAGTTCCAGATTGACAGCCCTCACGTTCGTTGGGAAATGGCGTCGCGCATCGCAGATTCTAATTCGAATACCGATGATCGAATGACCGTTATTTTGCAGCTTGACGAGCATCGCCATATTGCTCCTTCTCGATAGGGGGGTCAGGAATCGCTGAACGAGATTTCGCCGAAAGAGCGATTGCGAGAATGAAGAGCTCAGTTAGTTATACGGCGGAGGGGCTGCAGGGTGTTTGGCTAGCTCTCTTTCCGCACAGTGATGTCTCGCAAGAAGCTTCTTCCGACTGTTTTTGGCAGTTTCGTTTCCAAGAGTTCGATAGCAGTGGACGCAGAGAACAGCTGGACCGGTTGCAGGCAGCGGTTTTCGCTCTTGTTGATCTTCGGCGGGATTCGCCGTGAGATTCATATGATTTCTCCCAGTTTCAGAGACGAGGGAAGGCAATCGCGATGCGCCCAGGATACGACGCAGTCACTAACGTGCAGATTTGAACGAATGTGTTCGAGGCAACAAATAGAGTGAAGTGACAATCGCCGTGAGCAGATTCAAGTCGGCGACTGGGGCAAGTACCTATGTTTATCCCACGAATTCCACAGGAAATCAAGAAGGAAAGCTTTTGCAAATGGAGCCGTCATGGAACTCCTTTATTATAAGAGCGCTTTCCGGATTGGCGATTCGCCGATCATCTCCGGTTGGGCGGTTACTCCCTCACTGTCCGGATCGCGGCATTTGAGACTCGAATTGCTTGGCGTCCCAATAGTCACGACACGCGGAAGATCTTCCCGTCACGCAACTTCAGATATCCCCATACAAGGCACTCTGATCAGGTTGCTGCCCACTAGAAAATTGTCCACGCGGCTCAGTCATCACAGCATTACCGTCTCGATCAACGCCAGGCGAGGATGCGCGATTCGACTTGAGCATTCCGGAATTCCTTCCGGCTTTGCCAACAAAGAAAGCCCGGGCCCGGGAAGTGCTGTGCGATAGGACACGAGACAGCATCACGGTTGAGGGCTATAATCAAAAACAACAAAATCTCTTTCTGAAATTCTGACTTTGAAAGGTTGGTGATGCCAACTGTGCGCTGCGTGTCGCATGGCAAGCTCGATATCTCGCGCACCCTCAAATTGAGAAATTTTTGAGTTACGTTCTTAGCTACAAATAGGCAAAAAGATACCAACTTTCTGAGAATCAAAATATTCCTCTGGAGCAGCATTCCAGATATGAGTAATTTCGTCCTTATACCAATTATTGACCTTGAGCAACGAAAAAACACAGCCTCTTTTGTAGCCTATTCATAACGCCAACCACTTGGCACCCCCTCGCACGTTTTTGAGGAAACACGGTCAGGCAATCAGATTGCGTGACGATAAGGCGATTTTGCGTGCATTTATATTCTTTCATTCATCAGCAAAGTAATCCAATCCTTCCCTCATCGAATCAACCACTTCCCGCAGTATCGGACAAAAAGTCGTTACCGGGGAGAAAGCAGATTTTGAATATCCGTGGGCTCCGTGAAGGGGTTAAGTTACTACTGCTCTCCCTCTCACTGCTAGGATTGTCGGCGCACGCGGCCACCGCTCCGGCACTCAAGGCTGTCTACTGCCCGAACATCCATGTGACCGGGGCGAAGACAGAGACATGCAACGTCGACTTGACAGCAAAGGCCACACAGAACACGGTCATTGCTCTTTCGACAAGCGACCCGGCGCTCTCTGCTCCTAGCAGCGTGACGATCCGAAAGGCTCACACAACGGTCAAGTTCACTCTCACGATCAAGGCCGTGACAGCGCAGATCACGCCGACTCTCACAGCGAGTTACAACGGGACATCCCTCTCTTTTGGTTTTGTCCTGATCCCTGTCTCTACTCCACCTCCGCCTGTGGTGCATAAGGTCGGACTCACGTGGGGCGAACCTAGTAGTCTCGCTGTTCCAATCGCGAACTACAACGTCTACCGGCGCGTGTCGGGCGGGACGTTCGCAAAGATCGCGACAACGTCGGGCCTCTCCTATACCGATTCCGCTGTGACCAGCGGGGCGACCTATGACTACTACGTCACCGACATTGCCACGAGCGGCGTTGAAAGCGGTCCGTCGAACGCCACCACAGTAACCATCCCAACCACGTAAGGCGAAAACTAAATCACGTGGCAAAGCACGAATATTACGGCTACAGAGACGACGAGAGTGACGAATGTCAGCGCGAGTAATGAGGACCAATCTCAAATACGGGATGACCTTTGAGGAGATCGCTGAAGAACTCGATGCACCTTATCAGTCAGTTCAAAAGAGTTTTAACAAAGCCATGAAAAAGATCATCAGCCACCCACAGGGTCGTGTCTTCTTGGAGTCAGCCATTCATCTGGCACAGGCACGGAATCAGAGTCAAATCGGCTGTGGCTCGGTCGAGTGTAGCGCACGACTGGATCGAGTTGCAGGAGCGGCTAGGTGCAATTGAACGCAGGGCCTCTGTCGTTGAGGCCCTTCTTTTATGCCGCATTTCCGGGCCGCTCTTCTTTAAAGAAGACGATGCAATGCCACAGCAACAGCGAAGAGAAGGAAGCATGGCAAAGGATTCTCGCATAGCGGGGCGGGCAGCTCTTGAGGTCTATTCGATTGGGACAAAACTTCAGCCGAGGTCAGATCGGCCCGCCTCCTCGTATCCACCGCGCTGTCGAGCGTCATAAGACCTAGCAGAACCGCAGGCACGGAGAGTGACCGTGTTTGATTTGAGGCAGAAAATCAGGTTCTGGGGTATTGTGGCCGACTCGGAAGTAATCCGGTTTTAGGAGCTACTTCCGGGTGGGCGGTTAACCGACCACAACCTCAATTGTTCAGCTCTAGGAAGCATCATCGTCATCGGCTGAAGCCGCGGATTCAGCGTCATCCTTCACGTATCGAAGGCCGAAGAATCCAAACATTCCGAATGCAGCCCCAAATGGGATCGCAAGCCATTTCCCGACTGGTCGAGCATCACAAGAAGTCATGAAAGCCCTTGTGTCTACCTGACAAGACAGCAATTTCAATTGCCTCGTTCTTCAAGACTCTTTCGTTGTCCTTGAGATAGACGATACGAAAGACTTGTCCATCGAAAATCGCGGGGTGAGCAGTATCTCGAAGGCTGATTTATCTTTCAATGTTGTTGGGTCCCCCGCCTTCCCCGCCCTCAGGTACGAATCGAAAGCCGTGAATAGTGTCGTGATGATAGCCGGTATGGATTTCCCGATCCACGTAGTCGTAAGCCTTGCCCACCGCCGTGATTCGCGTTGAGAATGATGGCACGGTCGAGTGGGACATGCCATAGAAGAAAACAACGGCCCCAAGCGCCAGAAAGAGCCACCATGCAAGAGGCGGAATCCACGCTCTGCGTTTTGCGCGGAGGAGAAGAAAGATGGCGAGCGCCGGACCACCTCCTAGCAAACTACACACCATGTAGTGCGTATAATCCATCCGGCCATAATCCAATCGAACTTTTGAGTTTGGATCATCTTAGCGCACGTTTTCAGAATCGAGCGGGTCTCGGTGATTGCGGTCAAGTAGTGGACAATCCGGAAGTGTCGTTAGGCATACGGCTGTCTCTCGAATGCTGAATGCCGGGGCCCCTATTGCCAAGGTCGCCAAAATTGTTGGCTGGAGTGCGTCCACGATGGTACTAATGGCGAAGCGCTATGGGCACTTCTCTCTGATCGATTTGAGGGGTGCAGTGGAGAGCATCAGCGGCGGCGGAAATGAAGCGGGGTCCTTGGTCTATTTCCCGGTATCGGAGAATCCTTCAAAAGAGCAGCGGCCTAATTAATTGATTCGATTGGTGGACGCGGAAGGAATCGAACCTTCAACCTGTCGGTTAAGAGCCGAATGCTCTGCCAGTTGAGCTACGCGTCCAAAGGGTGCGAAAAACGCCTGGCAGTGGGAAGGTTGCGCGGCGCGGAATCAGCAAGAAAATCATCACTGACCTTTGAAAAATATAACACAGCGCACGGCTCTCTTCCAAAGCCGCACCGCA
The DNA here is from genome assembly GCA_963782775.1 of uncultured Acidobacteriaceae bacterium. Taxonomy (GTDB): domain Bacteria; phylum Acidobacteriota; class Terriglobia; order Terriglobales; family Acidobacteriaceae; genus Telmatobacter. Next base: position 39,116 of record CAWALE010000017.1, on the reverse strand, counting down.
CCCGATTGCACATCTTTCCCATAGGAGGGCTATACATTCTTCCGTACGGACAAATCCGGCAATAACAACCGCGTCATGCGTAGAAAGAACAAGCAGACACGGAGGCCACATCGCATCTACCGCATTTCAGATTTCTATTGGATTGGTTCTTAGTGAATTCGGTTAGAAGGTAAATGCGACGCCGGCGCCCACGCTGCGCTGATCTTGTGCGAACACCACCGTACCGCCGTTCACCAGATAAGGCCGGTATCCCTCTGCGAGCAGATTATTCACATCAAGTAGCGCCTCGACATTCAAGCCTTCGTGGTGCGTTGAGACCGGCTGGCGCAGATGGATATTCAGATATGGTTCGATCGCACTGACCGAATAAGGTGCAATCGGAGTGACGGTATCGGCAGGCTGCCAGCGATAGCTCGCACGCCAGCGGGTTCCTGTTCCCTCCAGCGTTCCTGAAAGAGAGATGGCGTACATCTGCGCGTGGCGCGGCCGTGCGGCGTTGAACAACTGGCTGATCGTTGTCGGACGGACGACTGCCGGCATCACCAGTGCATTTCCATTAGCGTAGCTCACGCGGATTCGGTTACCGCCGGCCATCCGATGCTCGACTGCTGCCATGATTCCGGTGCTTCCATAATTCTGTCCGGCACCGCGCATTAACCCGCTCACTGGATCGCTTAATACAGCGCTACTGGCCACGCCACGACCGCTCGCCTCGATAACGGGGTTCTGAATGCTTTCCGAATAGACGAGAAAAGAGACCCCCGAAGCGTCGGTGCGCCGCTCCCAGCCAATCTCCTGGTGCAACCCATGTTGGAGCGCCAGTTGGCCATTGCGCATTGAAATTTGCGGGAGGTAGAACCCCGGCTGCGATTCATTTCCGTTCAGGCCTGCGGGCGCGCTGGCCATGCGGTAGCTCACGGTGGAGTTTCCACCGTGCCAGGCTAAGGTCGCGAACGGCAAAGCGGCCCAAATGGTGTTGGGCGAATTCTGGCTGAAGCGGGCCATCACCTGTTGCGCACCGGCGTCAATTTCGAATTCATCGCCGAGATTCATGGTCTCGGCACTCCGCATTGCGGCCTCTTCCAGCCCCTCGCCGCCCGATCCCTCAATCACAGGGTGAATCGAAATCGCGGCCATGGACTCAACAGATCCCGCGAAACCCAGGTCCTGACGGAAGCCCAGCATCGACTCCATACCGGCATCGGTATCCGGGGCAAAGTCCACGCGCGCCAGGAACTCGCGACTGTTTGACGGCGTATCTTCGACGACGGTCGTAAATCGCTCGCCGCTCTCGCCGAATGTGCCTTCCTGTCCGGTAGCCATCAGCCGAGCCTTCAGTTTGGGCCGGCCGGAACGATCTGAGACCACCACCAGCGGTCCATCCTCGAGCCAGCGCAGCAGCGGCCGATTTGCGGCTGAGCGCAACGTCCACTCCCAATCGTCGCTCGAAGCATTAACGCGTCGTGGCTCGGCCGGCAACCACTGCATCACCTCGTACAAAGTGTTCAGCGTCAGGTTGACGACGGTATTGGTGCGAACCCGCACGTTCTCCCTAAGCGAAGGCAGGAACGTCGTGCCCATCGCCTTGATGGCATATTTACCTGGCAGAATGTCCTTGAACGAGTAGGTGCCTTTGCTGGTGGTATAGACGGCAGCGACGACGCTCATATCAGGCCGCAACAACTGCACGGTGGCCCCGATCTGGGGTACTCCGCTGGAATCGCGAACCACGCCGGAAACAGATCCCGGAGTCGCTCCCGACAGCGGCGCTGACGCCGCAACCAAGAGCGCGATCATCGAGACGAATTGGAGCCTGCGCATCATCACTCGCAATGGTGACCTGGCGGCGTCCTGGCTTAAGTCCTGGGAATCAAATGCCCGCAGGTTGCCCGATCTCATGCCGGTTAACCTAATATGCGGAGCGCTCTTACTATTCCACGACAAAAGGTGCCGATTGCGCAATCTCTTGTTTTGAGATTTCGTCATTTATTTTGATCGTCACCTTATATTTGCCCGGTTGCAGACCAGCCACCGGCAGCGATTTCTCTACCGTCAACTGATCACTGTGCTCGCCAAAGTCTTTGGAATCCTGCTCTTTCTCAAAGACAACCGTGTTCGTTGCCGAATCGATGATCTGGTACGTTACCTTCGCTTCGTTGCTCTTGGTCTGGCCATTAATGCCCAGGTTGTAGACCTGCATCCAGAAGTTCAGGTCCTGGTTGCGCTTATAACTTACTGGCGTGGCGGCGTTTGTCGTCACCCGCGGACATACATGGATGTTCCCGATCACGCATGTGCCCTGGCCGATATCGTGCGAGCTGACCGGATAAATCCGATCCGCCAAGATAAGGGACGAAGTGCCAAGCTTTTCGTCATGATACGCAGGAACGTTCAAGCCCTTTCCGTAAATACCAATGTGATCAGGGTTGTTCACATCCTTGATCGCGATATCGAGCCGGTACAGCCCCGGGAGCAGTGGCACAGCCTTCCAATAGATCGACTTACGGTCGAGCGACTTCTCCAGCAATTCGGCAGGCTGCTGAACCTCGACAGTGTCCTCAAAGGTCTGCACCGTCTTGTGAGTCATCGTCGTCACTCGACCAAGGATGTTGACTACGCCTTTCGCAACGCCTTCCTTGGTCACAAATGTGATGTCGCGATTCTTGATCTGGATGGTTATCGGCACCAGGACAGTGCTCGAGGTCACCTTCATGAAGTCCGTCCGCACGTCGAAGGGGAAGATCGGTCCAGTGAGCAGTTTGTGCTCGCTCATGGCGCTTTCCAGGTCTGCGAACTTGATCGGCGGAGGCGCAAACATCTTTGCAGCCAGTTCGATACGGTCAAACTGCTTCGACTGGTTGCGCGCTTGAATCGGGCCCTGTACCCAGACTCTCCAAGCCGCCCTTGAACCGTTCAGACTTCTTCGCCATTCCCATCGATTCCCACTGGGTCAGACCCGTTCCCGGCACCCTCAACAGGGCATCCTTCTCGCTGCGGTCGATGGTGAAGTGGTAGTCGCCGCATTGGCACGTATCCACAAACTCGAGGTCGATATTTTCACCAACGCCCTGAAGATACCGGTAATGCCAGGTCTCGAACGGGAATGTCGAAGTCTCGCCGCCGCCCTCTTCCACGGGGCGCTGATAAGAACCGCCTGAGGGATGAGATTCAATTGAGTCGGGCGGGCCGAAAGCAATATATATGTGGCCGCGGTCGGTCTTCCACCCGGGCTTCCCTGCCGCGTAGTGGTCGTTGGCATACTGGATCCGCCGATAATGCTCTTCGCGGAATTCGTTGTCGGGAGAGTCCGGGTTGGGGTTGCGACGCAGCCAGAACTGTTCGATGAAATGCATTCGCGCTCCTCATCGTTGCTCAGGCTCTTGAACGCCTTCCGCTCCTCGTCCGAGATGATGTAGGTCACATCCTGTTCGAGCCAGCTCTTGTAGGCCCCTTCAGCTCCTGCCGGACTTCTTTTTGCGCCTTGAACTTGTCCTTATCGGAGCGCTCACGCTTGAGAGGATCGGGGCTCCCCTGGCCCTGACCAGCGGCCGGCGCGATTCTGAGCGACGGGTCTGCCTGTTGTGCGCGGATAGTGGAGGCGGGAACAATGGCAGGCCGCAGACGAGTGCGACAAACATAAATGAACGGCCATTGAAAATCATTGCGTCGAAGAACTCCCTACAATCCCTTATTCTACGGGCCCAAATCGTGCTGAGCAAGGAACGATACAACTGTGGCTGCCCTTTGGACGGCTGGGTAACCTTTCGGTCACCCCCGGTGAACCTGTTTCGAAGCAAAAATACCCATATTCTGAGACAATTGCACCCCCTTCCGCCTGTCATCTAGGAGTAGCAGCAATCTTCCTTCAATCTACCGGTCGGCCCGCGTGGATTCCGGCACGCACCAGCCACCAGGGCAGCGAGGTAGTTGCGTTCCGGCACAAGGCCAACGTCAAGGATTCATGAGTCTTGTGAATTCGGCCACATTTGGGAACCGGGTGAGAAGGTTTTGCGTAGAATAAATCTGGAGCTTCCTGGAGTACAACAGCGCCCATGAAAAAGATCCTTCTGATCGTATCTGCCGTTATTGTGGCTATCGTCCTTGTTGCCGTCTTCATCGTCAAGCACAGTCGGGCTACACCAAAGTTTTGACCGCGAAGATTCATCACCAGGATCTCGCCACGGTCGTCAGCGGCACCGGCCAGGTCAAGCCAAAGACCTACGTCAACGTCGGCGCGACCGTCGTTTGGCCGCATTACTCACCTCTACGTGAAGGAAGGTGACCACGTAAAGAAGGGTCAGGTAATTGCGACCGATCGAGAATGTACAGCCTCAGCCGAATGTTGAGGCACAGAAGGCAACCATCTCGGCCGCTCAGTACCGATATCTCTTCGTACATTGCCGCTGAAAAGACCGCTGAAGCCAACGTTGCACATGCCAAGGCCGACCTTGAGCAAAAACAGCTCGATTAGGAACGCGCACAAAGCCTTTACAAAGCAGGCATCATGGCCAAGCAGGACTTCGATGCCAAGAAGGCTGCCTATGACACCGACGTGGCCTCTGTACTGCAGGCCGAAGCCCAGCTGAACCAGGCCAAGGCGCAAACAGCGTCCGCGCACGGACACCTCGACCAGCACAGTCGCCCAGCTCCGTTTCAACGAAGACGCGCTGGACAAGACCATTTCGATCGCCCCGTTTGATGGCATCGTGACCAACCTTCCTGTGCGCGAAGGTGAAACCGTCGTTGTCGGCATTCAGAACGCCGAGGGTTCCACGCTGATGACGCATCGCCGACCTGAGTCTGTTGTTACCGCCGAGGTCAAGGTCGACGAAACCGATATCGTCAACGTCAAGATCGGCCAGCCTGCCGAGGTGTCACGTCGACGCGATTCCTGGTAAGACCTTCAAGGGCCACGTCACCCTGGTCGGCGATCAGGCTTTGCTGCGCTCCACGGGTGTTGCAACTTCCCAATCCACCACCGGCACCGAAGAGGCGAAGGATTTCAAAGTTGTGGTCACTCTCGATGAGCCAACCTCGAACTGCGTCCCGGCCTCTCCACCACCGCTAAAATCACCACTGCAACGAAACCGAACGTGCTCTCGCTTCCGATCCAAGCTCTAACCATGTACACACTCCTCCTCCTTCGACCAACGGGAATGTCGAGAAGCCGCATCGACTTCGACTGGACCGAAGGTCGCTCCGGTTCAGGGCGTCTATGTGATCGAAAAGGATGCACACGGCAAGCAGCGTGCCAAGTTCGTCCCTGTAACCACCGGCATCACCGGTGCAACTGATATTGAAGTGCTCACCGGTCTTCAAGATGGCCAGGAGATTGTCATCGGTCCCTACAAGACCCTCCGGACTCTCAAGAACGGTGCGCTCTTGAAGCGTGATAAACGAAGCCTGTAGCGAAGGCATTGACGCTCTGGAAAGATCTAATCGATGAAAGTTTCCCAGCAGAGCTTTGCGGAGAGCAAACGCAGGACAAAGGATAAGGTTCAGCGATGGCTCTGAACAGCGTCATCTCTGAGACTGAAAATGGCGAGCAGTCCACAGCATGTACCGAACGGCGACATGATCGTTGTCGAAGATCTGTGGCGCACCTACGACATGGGTTCCGAGCAGCAGGTCCACGCGCTGCGCGGCGTCAATCTCCGCATCAAGTCCAACGAGTACGTCGCCATCATGGGGCCGTCGGGCTCCGGCAAATCGACGCTGATGAACCTGATCGGCTGCCTCGACACACCGTCCAAGGGCAACTACTGGCTCAACGGCCAACTCGTCAGCGAACTCGATGACGATGAACTGGCCCGCATCCGCAACAAGGAAATCGGATTCGTCTTCCAGACCTTCAATCTGCTCTCGCGCGCCACCGCACTGCACAATGTCGAGCTGCCCGCTGATCTACAACGGCACGCCTGCCGCCGAACGCATCGAACGCGCCAAGCAAGCGCTCAGCAACGTCGGCCTCGAGATCGCGCATGAACCACAAGCCCAACGAGCTCTCCGGCGGCCAGCGCCAGCGCGTCGCCATCGCCCGCGCCCTGGTCAACAGTCCCTCCATCATCCTCGCCGACGAGCCCACCGGCAACCTCGACTCCAAGACCGGCGACGAGATCATGGCCTCGTTCGACGACTCTCCACGCCAAGGGCAACACCATCGTCCTCGTCACCCACGAGCCCGACATCGCCGAGTATGCTCATCGCGTCGTCCATATTCGCGACGGCCAGATCTACTCCGACGAACCATCCAAGCGCTTCCGCCAGTAGCCCGCCGCCACAGCTTCGATTTTGTATTCTTGAACGAAGTGTTTTTTGGGCCCCGCGAACAATCGTTCGTGGAGTGCTATTCCCTAGTCCCTAGTCCCTGCTCCCCACCCCCTCACGTTCTCCACCCGTCTGGCCGATAAATCCATTGCGAGCACATGTATTCAACCCTGGGCTGCAAAGGCGGTGTGCGCATATGACCATGCAGAACCTGACGTCGCAACCGCATATTCCGGCTGCTCACCTCGCTTCGTCAGACCGCAATCCTCTGCAACCGTCCTTTACTGCGATCAGCACCGCATGGCGCAAGCTCACCCAGCAAGCTGAAATCATCGCACCCCACCTGCAGTTCGCAATCATTGAAGGAGAGCCCGGCGTGGGCAAGCACGCATTCGCGCAGCTGCTTTACAGCAGATCCAACCTTGCACGTTCCACCTTCAACCGTTGCGACGCGCGCGAGTGGCTCCTCGCTGAAGTTGATCCGCAATTCCTTACCGGCTTCACATATCTCGATCGCGTCGATCTTCTTGCTGCACCTGGCCAGGCCCTGCTGCTGCGGATTCTTAAATCACTGCAGGATCGTCCCGACGGGACATTCGCTCTTGTAGCCTCATCTGAGAGATCGCTTCGTCAAATGGCCAGTGAGGGACAATTTCTACCCGATCTCGCCTTCCGCCTCACGGCGATCCGCTTTGCCATCCCACCCCTGCGCGACCGCCGCGAAGACATCGCGCCTCTCGCCGCATTCTTCCTTGAACGCATCAGCGCACGCTATCGGCTGTCACCACTCCGTCTCGCCCCCGGTGCCATCGCTCCGTTGCTGCAGCACGACTGGCCCGCCAACGCGCGCGAACTCTCCAGCGTCCTTGAATCCGCCGTCCTCAGCTCGTCCGATGGTCTGATTCGTCCTGAAGACCTCACGATCGTCCCTCCGCTGTCGACCGCGCCGCATAGCACGCCCACCTCGCTCCAGGTTCTCAACCTCGACGCCGTTATTCTCAACCACATCCACTTCGTCCTCGATCTGAATCGCGGCAACAAACTCAAGACCGCGCGCCAACTCGGCATCAGCCGCTCTACACTCTACCGGCTGCTCGAAGCCGATTCCCATTCATCAATCTAATCTCTCCTCACGGCCCCCGCTGGACGCTACGCCGCCCCCTTGCTCTACACTCAAGCCGTGCCCTTTCCCCAACTACCTCTCAAGGAATCGTCCCGTTGAAACGACTTGCCTCGCTCTTTCTCGCTACCGTGGTCTTCGCTCCAGCGCTTCTTTCCGCGCAACTCACATCTTCCGCAGCCGCGCCGACCACACCAGAAGACCGCACCAAGGCGCTGCACGCCCTCTTTCACGACTACTGGGAGGAGAACCTCAAGCGGCAGCCGGAATTCGCTTCTACCATCGGCGACAAGCGCTACAACGACAAGATCTCTGACTACTCCGTGAGTGCCATCAACGACTGGCTCGCCGTCGAACAGGATTTCCTGATGAAGCTCGCGAGCATCGATCCCGTCGCGCTCTCCGATCAGGACAAGATCAGCCGCGAGATCCTCATCCGCCGCCTAACCGACGACCAGGAGGCCGCCGAGTTCAAAGCCTGGGAGATGCCGATCAACCAGATGGGCGGCATCTACGCAACCTATCCGCAACTCGTCGCCCAGCTCAGCTTCACATCTGCTAAGGACTACGACGACTGGATCGCGCGTCTGCATGCGATTCCAAAAGCCTTTGACCAGGTCACCGCCAACATATCCATCGGCATCGACGACAAGCGGGTGCCGCCGAAATACCTCCTCGAAAAGACTCTCGAGCAAGTCAAGCAACTTGCAAATCACAAGCCGGAAGACTCGCCGCTCGCGCTCCCGCTGAAAAAATTCCCCTCCTCCATTCCCGCAGCAGAGCAGACCCGCATCAAGACCGAGATGCTCGCAGCCCTTACCAAAGACGTGCTTCCGGCGTACTCGCGTTTCGCACGCTTCATTGAAGTCGCGTACATCCCCGCCGGCCGCACCGAGCCCGGCATCTCTTCCCTGTCCGATGGCGCCAAGTACTATCAGTTCCTCATCCGTCGCACCACAACCACCAACCTGACCGCGGACCAGATTCATCAGATCGGCCTCGACGAAGTGAAGAAAGACGAAGCCGAGATGCTCGCCATTGCGCAGAAGCTCGGCTTCCAGGATTTGAAAAGCCTCCAGGCCAGTCTCAAAACCAACACCAAACTGAAAGCCAGTTCGCGCGAGCAACTCCTCGACACGTATCGCGGTTATCTCGGCCCTATGAAGGCCAAGCTGCCCCAGCTATTTGGCCGCCTTCCCAAGGCGCCGTTTGAAGTGGTGCCCGTTCCTGACTTCCTTGAGAAGACTTCGGCGCCCGCCTACTACGAGGCCGGTACGCCGGACGGCAGCCGACCCGGCCGCCTTTTCATTGATACGTACAATCCAACTGATCGCGACCTCTATCAAATCGAAGAAATCGCGTACCACGAAGGACTGCCCGGCCACCACCTGCAAATCTCGATCGCGCGCGAACTCGAGGGCGTCCCCGACTTCCGCAAATTCGGCGGCTATTCAGCCTTTGCTGAGGGCTGGGGACTCTATGCTGAACGCCTCGGCAAAGATGTCGGCTTCTACCAGGATCCCTACTCCGACTATGGCCGCCTGCAGGGGGACATCTGGCGCGCGATCCGGCTCGTTGTCGACACCGGCGTCCACTCGAAGCACTGGACGCGGCAGCAGATGGTCGACTACTTCCACGACCACTCCGCCATCGATGAGACCAGCATTCAGTCCGAGGTTGATCGCTACATCGCGTGGCCCAGCCAGGCCCTCGCATACAAGATCGGACAACTCGAAATCCTCGCTCTGCGCGACCGCGCGAAAAAGGAGCTAGGCGCGAAGTTCGACATCCGCGCCTTCCACGACCAGGTCATCGACTCCGGCGCGCTCCCGCTCGACGTCCTCGACGAACGCATCACCACCTGGATCGCCACTCAGAAAGCTGCCGCAAAGTGAAGCTCCCTTTGGCTAACAATCCGCCCGGAGTCCGATTGGATCGCGACCTTAAAAAGCTGAAGCAAGGCAACTGACAAGTAAGAACAGCGGGCGGCTTCCTTTGCGCGGTAGACTGCTCGCATACCTATGAAGCCCTACCTTCAGGCTGCGTCCTTTCAATGGCGCCTGCTGACAATGCTCATCTTGACCGCGCTGCCCCTGATCGCGCAGCGAGAACCGGTCCTCAAGCAGATCGATTTGCCGCATCGTTACTACTACCGCGAAATGTATCTGCCGCAGCTGACCACGGGTCCGAATTCGGCCGCATGGTCCTCCGATTCACGCTCGCTGGTTTATTCGATGGCTGGGACCCTGTGGCGGCAGGCAGTGGATTCAGGTATTGCTGAGCAGCTCACCGCAGGCCCGGGATACGACTACCAACCCGACTGCTCCCCCGACGGCCGCTGGGTTGCCTATGTGAAGTATCAGCAGGACGCGATGGAACTCTGGGTGTTCGATCTTCAGAAGAAGGAGTCTCATCAGATCACTTCTGGCGGCGCCGTGAACGTCGAACCCCGCTTTTCGCCGGATGGCAAACACCTCGCCTTTGTCTCCACTTCGTATAACAAGCGCTTTCACATTTTCGTCGGCGATTTCAACGGCGGAGAGTTGACCAGCGTGCGGCGGCTCACAGGTGAGTCCCGCAGCAATCTGCCTCGTTTCTACTACAGCGAATTCGATCACGAGATCAGCCCAACCTGGTCGCCGGACGGCGGAGAACTGATTTTCGTTTCCAATCGCGGACACATCTACGGAACCGGCGGCTTCTGGCGGATGAAGGTTGCACCCGGCTCGGAACCACGCGAAATTCATTATGAAGAGACCGCGTGGAAGGCCCGCCCGGATTTCTCGCCCGACGGCAAACGCATTGTCTACGCTTCATATCTTGGCCGCCAGTGGCATCAGCTCTGGGTAATGCCCTCGGGAGGCGGCGATCCATTCCCCATTTCTTATGGAGACTTCGACAATACCAATCCCCGCTGGTCACCCGACGGCACCCGAATCGCATTCGTTTCAAATCGCGGTGGCAACACTTCCCTCTGGATACAGGACATGCTGGGCGGAGCCCAGCGCCCAGTGCTCGCGAATGAGAAGCACTATCTCAAGGCCATGGGGCGTTTGAGCCTCATCATCCTCGATCCTTCAGGAAAGCCCACATCCGCACGCGTCTCGGTCACCGGTGAAGACGGCAAGGCATATGCACCCGACAATGCATGGATGCATGCTGAGGACAACTTCGTCCGCTCAGAAAATGCGTTTGAATCGCACTACTTCCACAGCCCGGGAAAAGCGGAATTGACAGTTCCGGAGGGACGTGTCCAGGTGGAAGTGACGAAGGGCTTCGAGTACCACGTAGCAAGGGAAAATGTGATCTGCAGTCCGCGTGCGCGATTGGTCATCCGTCTGAAACCGCTGCAGATTCCCAAGGAAGAGCATTCGCATTGGGCAAGTGCTGATCTGCACGTTCACATGAACTATGGTGGGGCCTACCGCAACACTCCGAAAGATCTGGTTGCACAGGAAAAGGCGGAGAATCTTTTTCTTGTCGAAAATCTGGTGGTCAACAAGGAGCAACGGATTCCTGATATTACCTCCTTCAGCACTACGCCCGACCCAGCTTCAACGCCAAGCCACTGGCTGCTCCACGGCCAGGAGTTTCACACCAGCTTTTGGGGACATCTCTCACTGCTGAATCTGAATCACAACTTTCTCTTGCCGGACTACGCGTCATACGGCAACACCGCTGCGGCAAGCCCTTTCCCCACCAATGCAGTTGTGGCCGATCTGGCGCACCAGCAAAATGCGCTCGTTGGCTATGCCCATCCCTTCGACATCGCGGAAGACCCTGCCAACGATCCGACTCTCACCCACGGAGAACCGCTGGATGAGGCTCTCGAACTGCCTGTTGACGCGGCATTGGGCAAAGTCGATTACGTCGAAGTCATGGGCTTCAGTGATCACCGCATGACCGCGTCTGTCTGGTACCGCCTGCTCAATTGCGGATTTCGCCTGCCCGCCGGCGCAGGCTCTGACACCATGGCTAACTACGCTTCGCTTCGTGGGCCCGTTGGCCTGACTCGCGTCTACGCCAGCGTTCCAGACGATGCGGTTGGCACGGCACCCTGGTTTGACTCGCTCAAGCATGGACGCACATTTGCGACTAACGGTCCGCTGCTGGGGTTCACTCTCGGTGGCAAGGCCGTCGGAGAAGAACTGAAACTCCCTGCGGGTGAGAACAAAGTAATGTTCACTTCCTCGCTTCGTTCTTTCGTTCCAGTCGACCACTTCGAAGTGGTCTGCAACGGGCGCGTGCTGCGCGACTTGAAGACCGACAGCGACCGGCAAACCGCCGACGTAAAAGGTACGATCGCGATTTCGCAGACCGGTTGGTGTGTGCTCCGAGCCTCAAGCGACCAGCCGGAGCATCCAGTGCTTGACGACTATGTCTATGCCACGACGAGCCCGATTTACGTAAGCGTAGAAGGGTCTGTTCCGAATCCGGCAGACGACGCTGCATTTTTCATCACCTGGATTGACCGCCTGGTAGATGCGACAAAAGCTAACGGAAACTGGAACACCACTGCGGAAAAAGCCTCCGTATTGCAGATGCTGGACCAGGCGCGACAAGTCTACTTGAGTTTGCAGAAGTAGCCGAGGCTGCGGGGAACCAAGGAACCGAATCTACAGCAATCCCTGGCTGTAAGAAGATCCGGTCGCTAACAAGAAGTTCGCGCGAGGTGAAACATTCACCGGTGAAAATTTAAATTTTAACCCCGGAAAGCACGTTTCCTCATTTGCGAACCGCGTTAGCGAAATATCTGTAACCATAACGTCCGCAAGGTCTTATCAGAAGAAAATTCCGCCGATTCGGATTTGGCACGCGGCTTGCAGTATGTGTTGGTCGTAAAGAAGTTCAATTCCAAATCCTGGGGGAACTCAAAATGGCAATCACCAAGAAATCTCTGATCGGCAACAGCTCTTCCAAAAAGTCCACCAAGAAGTCGACCACCAAGGCAAGCGGTCCCGTAGCCGCTGCAAAGCTCGCGACCGCCGTGACGCACGTGGCCGCCATGAGAACTACCCTTAGGACGACAAAGGTTGTTTAACGGGGCTTCTGGTCTACGGACAAGGCGGGTGTTGACGTCTTCCACCACTCGGAACTGATCGAGGCTGGATAGACTCTGCAACTGCCACTCCCCTGGAAACCAAAACGGCGACCGACCCCACTCGGTCGCCGTTTTGTGCGAGGAATTCTCGTTGCGCTCGCTTTTCCAAATGAGAATGGCCCGATATAGCTCGTTCCGCCAGTAACGAGGCGAGCCGGCGAAAGCTTCGCGGATACCTATTTACAAAATAGGTATCCGCGCGCTACTATTTCTCCCATGGCGAAACACCCCGATGACCGCGACCTCTTCCCCGGCGCACTCGAAATCATGATCCTCAAGTCGCTCCGGCTTAAACCTATGCATGGCTACGCCCTGGTCAAACACATCAAGCAAGTCTCCGATAACCTCCTCCAGGTCGAAGAAGGCTCCCTCTACCCCGCTCTTCAGCGCATGCTCCGTGAGGGACTGCTTGAATCGGAAGAAGGGACCTCCGCGAAAGGCCGTCCGACGCGCATTTACAGCGTCACAGAAGCCGGCCTGCGCCACCTCGAACGAGAAGTCCTCGAGCTTCGAAAAGATGTTCGCCGGAATCACCCGCGTTCTCGCGTTCGACAAGGCATAAGGAGACTCACGATGCAGCCACTTCCCCGGCTCTTCGGTCGCAACCGCCGCTACCCGACATCGACGTCTCCATTCAGGAGCACATCCAGGAGCGCGCCGACGAACTCGAGGCCGAAGGCATTCCCCGCAAACAAGCCGAGCAAACCGCCCGTCGCGAATTCGGCAACGTCGCTCTCGTTGAGCAGCGCAGCCGCGAACAATGGCAGTGGCGCGCACTTGAATCTCTTCTCGCCGATCTCAAGTTCACTCTTCGCCGCCTTCGCAAGTCGCCCGGATTCGCCGTCACAGTCCTGCTGACGCTCGCCATCGGCATCGGCGCCAACACCGCTGTCTTCAGCGTCGTCAACGGTGTCCTGCTCAAGCCGCTTCCCTATCCGCAATCTGACCAGCTTGTCGCCCTCTGGCTCAACGCGCCGGGGGCTTCGGGCCTCGCCAATTTCGAAAGCGGCCTCCGGCTCTCGCCTTCGCTGTATTTCACCTTCGCCGAACACAGCCAGTCTTTTCAGTCAGTCGGCGTGTGGGCGCCGAGCACGGCGAATGTCACTGGCCTCGCCCAGCCTGAAGAAGTCCACACCGCGGTCATCACCGATGGCGTGCTTCAGACTCTCGATGTCCCACCCGCTCTCGGTCGCTGGCTCTCGCACGCCGACCAGGATCCGCACGGCGCCAAGCGCATCATGCTCAGCTACGGCTACTGGCAACGGCGCTTCGGCGGCGATCGCAGCGTCATCGGCCGCACCCTCCAGCTCGACGCGCAAACCCGGGAAATCGTAGGCGTGATGCCGCGCGGTTTTCGTCTGGTCGATCAGAACTTCGACATGTTCGTGCCCCTGGCGTTCGATCGCAACGATCTTAAACTCGCCGGTTTCGGCTACAACGGCATTGCCCGGCTCAAGCCCGGTGTCTCGCTCGCGCAGGCCGACGCCGAAGTTCCCCGTCTGCTCACAATTTGGATGGACAGCTTCTCCAATGGTCCCGGCACGAACCCGCACTTTTACGAGACCTGGAAGATCACGCCGGGCTTCCGCTCGCTCAAGCAGCAAGTCATCGGCAACGTCTCCAGCGTCCTATGGGTCGTCATGGCCACGGTGGGCCTGGTGATGCTGATCGCCTGCGTCAACATCGCCAACCTGCTCCTTGTCCGCGCAGATTCGCGCCAGCACGAACTCTCCATCCGCGCCGCCCTCGGTGCAGGCCGCGCGCGCATCGCCCGCGAGCTTCTCTTCGAAAGCATTACCCTCGGAATCATCGGCGGCGTCTTCGCTCTCGGCGTCGCGTATGGCGGCTTGCGTCTTCTTGTCGCAATCGGTCCAGCCAACCTGCCGCGCCTCAGCGAAGTCGCACTTGACGCACGCTCCCTCGCCTTCACCCTTGCTCTCTCAGTCATCTCCGGATTGCTCTTCGGCTCGATCCCTGCTTTCAAGTACGCCCGCACCCGCGCCGCTGCCGCGCTTTCCGGCGCCAATCGCACCGCCAGCGCAGGCCGCGCACGTCAACGCTCGCGCAACATATTGGTCGTCGCGCAAGTAGCCATGGCCCTCGTTCTTCTCGTCAGCGCGTTGCTCATGATCCGCACTTTTGCCGCGCTGCGCAATGTCGAGCCAGGTTTCACTGATCCTGCGCATCTGCAAACAATGCACATTTTCATTCCCGACGTTCTCGTTGCCGACCCAGTGGTGGCTACGCATCTTCAGAATCAGATCGCCGACAATATCGCTGCTATCCCCGGCGTCACGTCGGTGGGATTCGCAGGAGCCATGCCCATGGAGGGCTTCGAACCCAATTGGGATGAGATGCGCATTGAGGGCAAGAGCTATAAGAACCAGGAGCCGCCGCTGAGACTCTTCAACTTCGTTTCGCCCGGATACTTCCACACTGCCGGCACGCGGCTTATCGCTGGGCGCGACTTCACCTGGACCGACACTTACGGATTGCGGCAATATGTCATCGTCTCAGAAAACTTCGCCCGCGAAAACTGGGGCTCCGCCTCTGCCGCCATCGGCAAGCGTGTCCGCCAGTTCAATAACATGCCGTGGATCGAGGTAATCGGGGTCGTTCAGGATGTGCGCCACAACGGAGTGGATGAAAAAGCTCCGGCCATCGTCTACTGGCCGGCCATGATCAACGACCCTTACACGTCTAAACCCACGCTCGATGCGCCGCGTGCAGTCACCTTCGCCATCCGCAGCAACCGCGCCGGCAAGGAGTCCCTGATTGCCGATGTCCAGCGAGCCGTCTGGTCCGTTAACGGAAATCTTCCCGTGGCGTCCGTCGCCACCATGGAAGATATCTATGCAAAGTCTCTCGCGCGCACCTCATTCACGCTGACAATGCTCGCTATCGCTGGATCCATGGCGCTGGCCCTGGGCATCATCGGCATCTACGGCGTCATCTCCTACGCTGTCGCACAGCGAACCCGCGAAATCGGCATCCGTCTCGCCCTCGGCGCGCAGAAGAACGAACTCAAGTGGATGTTTGTCCGCTCAGCCCTCACGCTTACCGTGATCGGCGTCGTAATCGGAATTGCCGCAGCGGCAGCCCTGACCCAGTCGATGAAGTCGCTGCTCTTCGGCATCACGCCGCTCGATCCTCTCACCTATTTCACGGTTCCCCTCGTGCTCGTCGCGGCGGCCGCCCTCGCCAGCTATTTGCCCGCCAGACGCGCCGCCTCCATCAACCCCGTAGAGGCCCTCCGCGTCGAGTAGGGGATGAGGTTCACCGTGTCTCCATCAGGGCGTGCCTATAGCGCCTCAGGCCAGTCCTGTGAACTCTAAACTGTGAACTTAGAACTCTCCGTGCTACCCTTGACAGTTCTCAAAATTCTCGGCAGACACGCTGTCTTTTTGAGCGAATCAAGGCATGCGGCTGCTTTCGGAGCCACGATGAAGCGCCTCTTATCCATCGCCCTCTTTTGCACCTTTGCAATCTCTCTTCACGCCCAGGCCGTAGACGCCACCGTTTGCGACATCCTCGAAAAACCGCAATCGTTCAACGGTAAGATCGTCCGCATCAAGGGAACAGTCTCCTCCGGCTTCGACGAATTCGTCATCAAGGCCGAAGACTGCAAGCATCACATCGACAGCATCTGGCTCTCGTATCCCGAAGGCACAAAGGCCAAGTCAGGACCTGTCGCCATGCTGCAACTTCAGCCTGCACGCAATTTCAACGGAACCGTCACGCCGGTTGATCGCGCGCCCGTGACACTCGATAAGAGCAAAGACTTCAAGCAATTCGATTCCATGCTCGCCACCGCCTACAAGGGTGGAGGCGTATGCCTCGGCTGCACAAAGTATGAGGTGAGCGCTACTCTCACCGGCCGCCTGGATTTCGCCGTACCCGCCCTGCAACGCGATGCGTCCGGAAAAATTATCGCCATCTCCGGCTTCGGAAACCTGAACGCATGGCCTACGCGCCTTGTTCTCGAATCCGTCGCCGATATTGCCCTGCACGAAATCGACTACTCCAAGATCACGGCAATCACTAAAAGTGAAGCCAACATCGACGCCGCCGGCGACCCCAAAGCCGCTGTGCACGGATTCGCCAAAGTATTCGGCGCCGGCAATGCTCTGGGCGACCAGGTCGAACACGCAGCCGCAGCCTTTGGAAAAGAAGGGGAAGACAACGGCGTCAGTGTGGGCTTCAGCGGAATGAACGAAGCTTCGCCGCGCTCCGAGCAGAAGGGTGACCGTGCCTCACCCGATGGTGTTCTCTTCAACTGCACCTTCGATTCCGGCAAACTCAAGGGCAATGCCATGGCCTTCGCCCATGCACACGTAGGCGAACATATCGCCAATCTTCGCGACACACAGAATGCGTCGGCAACCCTGTACACCTTGGAAAATCGCGCCTGGGTTACAACCGCGCTCGCCGCTGTTGGCGCCCGCCAGAAGACGCTGACCATTCCCGGAGGCTACATGATCTGGAACGGGGCATGGCCACCAGCCGACATCAACAAGCTCAGCAGCGACGCCCTCAGTGAGTTCCTGAAAAATCAGGCGCTGCTCATGTAGTCAGCGCCGAGTAATCGGGTTAGGGAGCAGTTTGTTTCCGGCGCCCTTGCGCGCCACATAGCCAACCGATGGCGTCCAGCTCAAGGATCCGTTTGAGGTTTCGCCGCTTGCGTGGACCTCAAACCGGATTGAGTCGCCTGCGGCAACCTGGACGTTGTCCACATTCGTCGCGAATCCCACCTGGTCGGTGCCAGCCATCGACTGCCTTCCGCCCTGGCGCGGCCAGATCTGCGTGACATTTCTGCCCGATACCAGGTTGACCGCCAAAGTCATCTCGCCACCCTGCCCGTCAGCATTCAAGGCATGCCCCCGAATGCTGACGCTTCCGGCAGTAGTCGCAACCCATACCCGTGCCACTCCGCTCCCATCGCAACTGTCTGTGCAGGTTCCCGGCGCCATGTTGAACGCACTAACAAACTGTGCTGGGCCCGTCTCCCATGCGCCATTGTTGTCGCTTGCGGAGTAGTACGGCATCTCCGCCCATGTCGCCCCAGCGGACTCGTACATGTACCGCCACTGGTTCTTTCCCTGCATCGTCGAAAACTGTTCGGCCGCATAATTTGCCGTGGTTGTCGTCTGCAGGTTGTTCACGTTTGCAAGTGAGCCAATGCTCTTGCCGCCTAAGAACTTGCCGTACGGTTCAAAGTACAGGTTGTCGTGAATCTTCCCCACAGGAGAGGCGTATCCGCGTCCCTTGTTGTCTTCCCAAACCGACGCCGCACCCGGCTGGCGGGAGTGCGCGTTCTGTGCAAATGTGTTGCCTTCGAATTCGAGGTCGCTCGAATGGTCGCCGCCGTGAATGTTCAATATCTCCACTGCCGGACCGGCATTTGACGCAAAGAAGTTCGACTGAAGACTCACGTGATCTTCTGACCATTCAAAGTCGATACCGGTTTCGTCCGGGCTGTCGGTTGCCGGCACTCCGAAGATGATGTTGTTTACAAACCTCGCCTGGCTTATGCGCCCCAGGATCACTGCTGCCGTTCCGCTCGGCGTATGACATCCTGCTTCTTCAAACAAAACCGAGTTCATCACCGTCACATTCGTCATCCCCAACAACCGCAGGGAGTCGCTGCACCCAAGCCCGGCGGCCCTGTATGCCTTCGACGCATTAGCGCCATCTCCCGAGAGGATCAGCCCGTTCAGCACTACATTCTGGAAAGCATTGTGTCCATCGCCGTTGTCCATGGTGTTGGACTCGGCATCAAAAGCCACGCTGTCCAGGTTGTTCGATCCCCGCACATCGCTCACCAGCACATCTTTCAGCACATATTGCGAGCTGGTGTACCTCACATACGAAGCAACATTGAACAAGATTCCCGATGACAGATTGATATTCAAGCTCGACGCAAATGGATCCAGCACGTGACGCGACACCGGATACTCGGTCGAATATCCGCCCCAGATTCCTTTGTTGTCGTGCGCATCGATATTGCTGATGGTGATCCCGTTATTGAAAAGCTGCGTGTAGTGCAACAGGATTCCTACACTCGCCTTGCCCACCTCGAGATCGCTTACCTTCCAGAAATTCGCATCCGTTAGCAAAACACAGATGTCGTTCACCGCCTGGTTGCGAAGAATCTTCGGCTTCGCGCCCGTCCCATACGCTGTCAGCGTAATCGGCTCACTCGCCGTTCCCCGCCCCGTCAGCGACAATTCCTGGTTCCATGCGCTGCCTCGCGCCAGCAGAATCTGATCGCCCGGCATAAACGTTCTTATCCGGTTCGCAGGCGTGAACGTGCACCAGGGATGTGCCATGCTATGCGGACCGTCATCGCTGCAGTTCGCACCCGCGCGATTGTTAATGTAGTAGGCGGTCCCGTCAGCATGCGACGGAGTGCGCAAGCCCATCAGGCCAACAGCAGCGCACAGAACAGCGAAGGGCCACGCACGTCCCAACCGGTCGCCAAGCTCCGCAGCCCTTGCGAGCCGCCGAACGTTTGAAAATGTTAGAAGAGTCTTCTCTCTGAACTTTCGAGAGAGCTCAGGCAGGCACACGAATCCCCAAGGCAGCAAAGGCAACAAGGCAACTCCCCAAGCGCGATATCGCGTTTGGCATCAAGCGAATAGACACACCACGGCCAATCTGGACTTGAGTCGCAGTAGCAGCCGAAGCGTTCTGGCAGTTGATTGATTAGCTGGATTCTACACAAAGAGATTGTGGAATTGCAGGTGACCGGAGTCACTTCAGAACGAACCTGGATGATTGACCTGCGCAAGATTAACCTTGCCTTTTCCCTCGCTTAACCGTCACAATCCGAACATCGTTCCGGCGAATCATCGCCCCAGCTCACCAAGGGAGAATCCATGTCCACCGTACCGGCTCAAATATGGAGGGGCGCCACTTTCACCATTGAACGCAGTCAGAATCCTGCTGCCGATGCGGTCATCTTCCGTTTCTCAGGCCCATTTACGGCGCGCGATATGTATTCGTCCCTCACGCCCCTGGCATTGCGCAACATCTTCGAGTCCGATCCGCCGCACAATGCGCCGAATCTCAATATCTTTGACCTCACCGAAGTTCCCTATATGGACTCCTGCGGCCTTGGTCTGCTCATCGGTCACTTTGTCCGTTGCCAGAACAAGGGCGTCCACCTGGTCGCCGCCGGGGTCACGCCCCGTGTCCTGCAACTACTCAAAACCACGAAGACTGACCATCTCTTCCCCATCACCGCGACGGTTGATGAAGCCGCGAGCCGCCCAAATTCCAAGCTCCAGTAACACGCCTTTGAACTTGATTCCGAGAGCTTCGGGTCACCCGCCTCAAACCTAAGTTGCATTCCGCGATATTCCTTCAAACTGCTATAACTAAAGAAGAAATACAGAATTGATCGAATTCTCACCAGGCCTGCACCTGGAGATGGTTGCGGGACACATGCAGATTGAAGCCACGACATTTCCCGCACCCGAGCACAACCAAAACCTTCTGCATAAGGCGTATTTCGTCGAGCAGATCTGTCTCGTTCTGGCGATTCAGATTGTGCTCATCAATCTGCTCTCGCGCGTCTTCACGTTCGTTGGCAATTTGCTGCCGGCGAGCTTTCTCCACATGCGGAGTTCTTCCGCGCTTGCGGTGCTGTGCGCAACCGTCGCCATGTTCCTCACCGAAACCGGCCGGCCTCAGCACCTGCATCGCATGGGCAAGATTCTCGCCGGCCTGACGACGTTGATTGCGGCCGCAAGATTCTGGGCGCCCGCGCGACATGCATTCTCGCAACTAGACAATCTCTTGAACGGAGATCAGCTTTCATCCCAGCAGATTCCTTCCAGCGCTGCGGGTATCGCTTTCCTGCTTTTGGGAATGCTGATCCTGCTGATCCATTCGCAAGACTCGCTTTCCGGCAGCATTGCGGACGCCGGTGCTACCGTACTCGCGCTTCTGGTCCTTCTCGTTCTGTCCGAATTTGTCTTTGGAATCGCGCATATCCCAGGCTCATCCATCGATGGTCTTCCTTCATTTCCAACCATCTTCTGTCTCATCCTCTTGACCGTAGTTACGATTCTTCGGCGCGCAGAACACGGCGTCTTCTCGTTATTTCTTGAAGACGGCATTGGCGGACGGATCGCGCGCATCATCGCGCCCGTTCTCGTCATCCTGCCCTTTCTGCGCGAGCTTGGCCGGGCGCGATTGTTGAATTCCCACTTGGTCCCGACGCCCTATGCCACTGCTGCCCTCACATCGTCGGCGACGATTATCTCGTTCACGTTGCTCCTGCTCCTCGTGCGCCTCATCAACCGCATGCAAAACGAGATCCACGGCCTGACGTTGCGCGATGAATTGACCGGCCTCTACAACTTCAGGGGATTCAACTTGTTCGCCGATCAGGCGTTTCGCCTTGCCCGACGCGCCCAGATGCCCTTCGGCGTATTGTTCGTCGACATGGATAATCTGAAAATCATCAACGACGAATTGGGGCATAGCGTCGGATCCGTATCGCTGGTTGAGACTGCGAAGCTGCTAACCGCGACCTTTCGCGAAACCGACGTCATCGGGCGACTCGGAGGAGATGAATTCGTGGTTGCCGGCCAGTTCGACTCAAACGAGATCGCATCTGCTATCGAGCGTTTGCGCGCAGGCGCGGCTGCGAAAACCCAGCTTGCCGGAAACCGCTTCTTTCTCAGCCTCAGCATGGGCTACGCCGCAACAGATCATGCTGCTGACGAAACCTTGAAAAGCGTCGTGGCCCGCGCAGACAAGGCAATGTACAAAGAGAAGCACGCGAAGAAGCGAAAAGCCCTTGTCTAGATCAGGTTGAAAATACTGGCTACGCGCGATGAGGGTGCCATAAGGGTGCCCCATCCTAACCGCGCTTTTGCGGTTAGGGTGGGAAAGAGCAAATGATCGCAACCGCACGCATCGTTTCGAAAAGCAACCCTTCGGACAACTTGCCCGCCGACTGCAACGGATGTCATGCTCAACATATGCGTAGAAATGCCCTCGTGTGTACTTTCTCCACCCTGCTTCTCTGTTCTCTCCCGTCCGCCGCTCAAGACAAAGGCTACTGGCGCGCCACCAGTAACAACGCAACGGCCATCACCGGCGATCTGTCGATCTCCGAGTCCAGGCTTTCGATCAATTTCACCTCGTTCACCATTGCGCAGATTCGTGAGCTAAAGCCGGCTGAAGCCAGCGCGGCATTCGATGCTGACCTCAACGAGGGCGGCAACGGCCATCTCTACCGCATGAACGTTCCGGCCGCCAAGCGCTTTCTTCACAAAAACACGCTCTGCGGTTCGGACGATACCCAGTGGATGGCGACCTATGTCCACGGCCGCATCCTGCGCGTGGCATTCTTCTCTGGAACAGACATGCCGGTCATCACGCCCGACGCTCTCGCCAACTCGACCGACGTTTGCGGTACGTACACCTACTCGCGCTGATCTGTGGTGGACCCGGCAAATCACTGCGTAAACTCTGTCCCCGCGCCGTCCGACAGCATATATCCTTGAACCTGAACCACCACTCTGATCCAGAAGGAACAACATGGCGGAGATAGCCGTTGAGTCCACTGCAACACCCGCGCAACTGCCCGACCTGCACGTAGCCGTTCTCGGCGCGGGCAAAATGGGCGGCATTCTGCTTCAGGCCTTCCTCAAGCAGAATCTCTTTGCCGCGGACCAGATTCACGCCACCGTCGCGCATGCTGAAAAGGCGGTGGCCCGCGCTGCGCAATGGGGTGTCGACGTCGGCACCGATAATCTTGCAGCCGCGCGCCAGGCTGACTTCATCCTGATCGGCGTCAAGCCGTTCCAGGTCCCCGACCTGATCACCGAAATCAAGCCCGCGCTGACCCCTGCGAAGACCATTGTCTCCTTCGCAGCGTCCGTGAAAACGCGCGCCATCGAAGACGCCGCCGGCATCGAGATTCCTGTGATCCGCGCCATGCCCAACACACCGTCAGCTCTCGGCGCAGGCATTGCGGCCTCTGCCGCGGCCGCTTCGTCAAGGACCAGCAGATGGACCTGGCGCAGCGCATCTTTGAAACTGTGGGCCGCTCCGTCATTGTCGACGAGAAGCACATGGACGCCGTCACCGGCCTCTCCGCCTCCGGCCCTGCCTATATCTACATCATCATCGAGGCCCTTGCCGAAGCGGGTGTCAAGGTCGGTCTGCCGCGCGATACGGCAACCCAGCTCGCCGCGCAGACGGTTTATGGCGCAGGCAAAATGGTGCTCGAAACCGGCTATCATCCAGCGCTGCTCAAGGACGAAGTAACCACTCCCGCAGGCTGCACAGTGGACGGCATTCTTGAACTGGAAGAAGGTGGCCTCCGCGTCACGCTGATCAAAGCAGTAATGCGCGCCACCGAAAGAGCCAAGCAGCTGGCCGCGGGATAGATGGCTTCGATCTCGAAACACTGGGTGCCCCAGGTCTCGCGTTTGAGACCTGGGATTTAAAAAATGCCAACTCGCCATCCGCGCTCGCTCACTACTTTGAAAATCCAACGCCCATCCTGGCCCCCCTCCTACATCCCCGAACTGCAGGGATTGCGCGGGCATTGCCGTCCTCTCCGTAGTCCTCTACCACTGCCACCCGCGGCTTCACCGGCACATGGCTCTATTACGCGTCCCTTTGGGGCTGGGCCGGCGTCAATCTCTTCTTCGTGCTCTCCGGATTTCTGATCACTTCGATCCTGCTTGAGTCCCGCAACAAGCCCCACTACTTTCGCAATTTCTATGCGCGCCGCGCTCTCCGCATCTGGCCCGTGTACGTCCTTGTGCTGGTCGTCTGCTATCTGAATGCACCGTGGTTCATCGGCCCGACCATCTGGATGCAGTCAGGACCGCACCATGGTGGGCCTACATCCTCTTCCTCCAGAATCTCTTTCATCTCTCGCTGCCTCCCGCCATCGGCCCCACATGGTCGCTGGCCATCGAGGAGCAGTACTACTTTCTCTGGGCGCCGCGTCGTTAGATTTTTGCGCGCGCCGTGGATGCTGGCCACTGCTGCTCGTCGGCGCATTGATTGCATCACCGCTGTTCCGCCGCACCCACTTCGCCTGGATCACGCCGACCCACACGCTTACTCACATCGATGGCATCGCCATGGGCAGCCTGCTTGCGCTCGGCCTGTACACACTTCCGCTCAGCCGCCGCGTCTGGCTCTCGATCGGCCTCGCCGCCATGCCCAGCGGATTCCTCGCCGCAGCCACCATCGCCGGCGGCACTGCTTTTCTTGACACCGCTCTCACCTCGGTCTTCGCGGGACATGCTCTGCGCCATCGCTTCCACCGGATCGCGCAATCCGATGAACGCAACCTGCGCCGCGGCCCGCTAGCCTTTTATGGACGCATCAGCTACGGCCTCTACATGACGCACATCATGGTCTTCATCTACTTCGGCTGGTTCGACGCGCGCATGGATCAGTACGGAATTCCCGGCAATCTCGCTGTCGTCGCATTCCGGCTCGCAGCCTGCACAGCCGCCGCAACCAGCGCTCTGGTACGGTTTCGAGATACCGATTCTGAAACTCAAGCGCCACTTCTGAAATCCTTCCGAAGGTGTAGCAGCCATCCGACCAAACGTGAACAATTCCAATCTTCTCCGTGACATCAATCCTGTTTCAGCTATCCCACTTTGTGACTCGAATCTCTCCCTTGTACTCCAACACCACTGCTGCTAGGCTTCGATCTGGTAGCCAAAATGGCACGCAATCTCTCCTCCCGAGGTGCCCTATGACCAGCGCAAAAACGGAGAGCCAAACGGGCCGAGCAGAACTGAATGCCCTCTGAACCCTGAAATCTGGCAACCAAATGGACGCCTACTGGCGCGCCGCCAACTACCTTTCTGTCGGACAGATCTACCTTAAAGACAATCCACTGCTTGAGCGGCCGCTCACGCTGGATGACGTAAAGCCGCGCCTGCTTGGCCACTGGGGCACAACCCCCGGACTCAACTTTCTCTACGTCCACTGGAACCGCCTCATTCGCGAGCGCGCACCTGGACATGATGTACATCATCGGTCCCGGACATGGCGGTCCGGGACTTGTTGCCAACACGTATCTCGAAGGCTCGTACTCCGAAATCTATCCGCACATCGAGCAGAATCGGGACGGCATCAAGCGCCTCTTCCGCCAGTTCAGTTGGCCCTATGGCATACCGAGCCACGTCGCACCGGAGACGCCCGGTTCGATCCACGAAGGCGGCGAACTTGGCTATTCGCTGGTGCATGCGTTCGGCGCAGCCTTCGACAATCCCGACCTGATCGTCGCCTGCGTAGTCGGCGACGGCGAGGCCGAGACCGGCCCGCTGGCAACAAGCTGGCATTCGAACAAATTTCTCAACCCCGCAACCGATGGCGCGGTCCTTCCGATCCTTCACCTGAATGGCTACAAGATCGCCAATCCCACCGTGCTCGCGCGCATTCCGCACGCCGAGTTGGAAGAGCTTGATGCGCGGATACGGATACGAGCCTTTCACCATCGAGGGCGACGATCCGGAGACCATGCATCAGCAGGCTGCCGCGGTCTTCGATACCATCTTCGATCGCATTGCGGCGATTCAAAAAGCCGCGCGCGAAGGAGGCAGCCACCGATCGTCCGGCATGGCCCATGCTGATCATGCGCACGCCGAAAGGTTGGACCGGACCGAAGGACGTCGACGGCAAGCCGGTGGAGGACACTTGGCGCGCGCACCAGGTCCCGTTCGCAGAACTTCGCGAGAACCCGGACCACCTGCGGCTGCTTGAAGAATGGATGCGCAGTTACAAGCCCGAAGAGCTGTTCGATGAAAAGGGCGCATTTCCGCGCTGACCTCGCTGAAATCGCGCCGAAGGGGCGTCGCCGCATGGGCATGAATCGCGCACGCCAATGGCGGCCTGCTTGTGGCAGCCGCTCAAGGTGCCGAGCTTCCGCGACTTCGCGGTAAAGATTGATGCGCCGCGGACAGACGACCGTCGAATCCACGCGCGTGCTCGGCCAACTGCTGCATGCAGTGATGGAAGCCAACGAGGACACGAAAAACTTTCCGCGTCTTCGGCCCCGACGAAACAGCTTCCAACCGCACTGCAGGATGTAATCACCGGAACCGGCAAAACCTGGGTGGCCGAGACGCTACCAGTTGACGAAAACCTTTCAGCCCACCGGTCGCGTTATGGAAATCCTGAGCGAGCACATGTGCCAGGGCTGGCTCGAAGGCTATCTGCTGACCGGACGTCACGGATTCTTCTCCTGCTATGAAGCATTCATTCACATCATCGATTCGATGGTGAACCAGCACGCGAAATGGCTGAAGGCCACGCGCGCAGATTCCGTGGCGCAAACCGATTGCATCGCTCAACTATTTGCTGAGTTCGCTGGTCTGGCGGCAGGATCACAACGGCTTCTCGCACCAGGATCCCGGCTTTATCGATCACCTGGTGAACAAGAAGGCCGATGTAGTACGCATCTACCTCCCGCCGGACGCGAATACGTTGCTTTCTGTCGCAGATCACTGCCTGCGCAGCAAGAACTACATCAACCTCATCGTTGCCGGAAAACAACCCGCCCCGCAGTGGCTCACGATAGACGAAGCCGTGTGCGCATTGCACGACCGGCCTCGGCATCTGGAAATGGGCATCGAACGATGAAGGTAATCCCGACGTGGTCATCGCCTGTTGCGGCGATGTGCCCACGATGGAAGCGCTCGCGGCTGTCATGCTTCTTCGCACGCAGGCGCCGGACTTGCGATTCGCATTGTGAATGTCGTCGATCTGATGACTCTGCAGCCCCCATCCGAACATCCGCACGGGCTTCCCGACGAAGAGTACGACGCGCATCTTTCCGACCGGAAGTCCGTGCGTCTTTGCATTTCACGGATATCCGTGGGGCATCCACCGGCTCACTTACCGGCGGCACAACCATGACAACCTGCACGTGCGCGGATACAAGGAAGAAGGCACCACAACGACGCCTTTCGACATGTGCGTGCTCAACAACATCGATCGCTTCCAGTTGCGCTCGATGTGATATACCGCGTGCCGCGGCTGGCGCCCAAGGTCGACGCAAGCGCGCAATGGTACTCCGAAGAGATTCAGCGGCACCGCTTGTACGTCGCGGAAAACGGAGATGATCTGCCCGAGATTCGAGACTGGCGCTGGCCAATAAGAAGCGGAGCGCATAACCGCGCCCGACATCAGACGCATCACGCTTTGATACCTCAGCTGCGCATTCAGCGAAGAACGGTAAGAGGTCACGATCCATGGGATCTCTCATGTCGTCTTTGCCGGTTTTGGTTTTGAATAGCGGTTCTTCTTCCATCAAGTTTGCAATGTATGATGCCGGCGACGGCCAGCGCACGAAGCTCTTCGAAGGCGCGGTCGACGGTATCGGCACGGATAACGGCAAGTTCTGGATCAAGGACGCCGAGGGCAGGAAAGCTGGTTGATCAGACTCCGGCTCTGCCAAATCGCTCCAGTCGCCTTCAAAGGTTGCCGACGCGCTGCACTCCGGCAGCTTCCCTGCTCCGAAGGCGATCGGGCATCGCACCGTGTGTGGCGGTCCCACCGTGCGCGACAACCAGATCATCACTCCGAAGCTGATCGACGAGATCGAGAGCTACGCCGCCTTGCACCGCTGCACACGCCCATCGCGGTCTACATCATGCGCGAGGCGCTGCGGCTGTTTCCCGGCATCCCAATTTCGCCATTCTCGACACCTACTTTCATCGCACCATGCCCGAAGTCGTCACGCACATGCCCATCCCAGAGAGTACTCAGCCATGGGCGTTCGTCGCTACGGCTACCACGGCATCTCCTATGAATCCATCATCTATCAGTTGCAGCCCGAACATTCCCGGAAAACTGATCGTTGCGCACCTCGGCAACGGCGCGTCCATCACCGCGATTCGCAATGGCGAGTGCCTCGATACTTCGATGGGACTAACTCCGACAGGCGGCATCATCAGCGGCACGCGCACTGGCGATATCGATCCCGGATTCGTGCTCTTCATTCTCAGGAAAATTGCGAGACAACCGCAGACTGCCAGTCGAGCCGCAGACAAAGCTGGAGACCGTCGTCAGCAAGAAGTGCAGGATTGCTGGGCGTGAGCGGAACTCTCCAACGACATGCGCGACCTGCGCGAGGCCATCAAGGAAGGCAACGCAAAGGCGCGCCTCGCCGTCGACAAGTTCACTTGGACCATCGCGAAATGGATCGGCAGTTTTATCGCCGAGTCGACGGGCTCGACATGCTGGTGTTCACCGGCGGCATCGGCGAAAACGACATCGCTTCGCGCGCCGAGATTTGCGCGGGTCTGGGTGCGCTTGGCATCGTGCTTGATCCGGAGCGCAATAACAGTGCGCGGCGACGGCTGTCATTTCAGCCGATAATTCGCAGGTAAAGGTTCGCGTGATTCCTCCCGCGGAAGACCTGATTATCGTGAATCATGTTGTGCGGCTTGTGGGCGATAGAAGCTTGCACGCCCAATTTAATGTCGAGCATATCCTGCGGTGTGCGCGCCGATCGGCAATGTTTTACACTGAAGGGTTGATACGGAGCCTTTCCTCATGCATGCGGCTGCTGCTTCAGTCGACCTGAAACCCTTGCCCTCACCGGCTTTGCGCCGCTTTGCCTGGGCCGTGCTGGCGTACTTCATTGCAGTGATTCTTTGGGGAACGCTGGTTCGCGCCACGGGCGCAGGCGCGGGATGCGGCGATCACTGGCCCCTTTGCAATGGCACCGTCTTGCAGCACTCAGCCAACGCAAACACCATCATCGAGTTCACGCACAGCATCACCAGTGGCCTCTCGTTCTTTTCGGCTGTTGGCCTACTGGTGTGGACATATGCCGGAACTGTGCGCGGTCATCTAGCGCGTGCTGGCCTCCGTCGCTTCTGTCGCTTTCACGCTGGTTGAGGCGATTCTGGGCGCTTTCCTTGTGAAACTCGGACTTACCGCTCAAAGCCAATCGCCGCTTCGGCCCGCGTACCTCGCTCTGCACCTGACCAATACGCTATTGCTTCTCGCGGCTCTTACGCTTACCGCACATCTGCTCAGCCGGCAACACGGATACATGCGAGGCACAATCCGATTGGTTGCGCCCTTTGGTGCTATCGCCGCCGTGGTTGTAGTGCTGATTGTGGGCGTCACTGGTTCGCTTGCAGCACTGGGCGACACGCTCTTTCCCGCGACGTCTCTCGGATCCGCCCTGGCGCAGGATTTCTCAGCGACCAGTGGATGGCTGGTGCGCTGGCGCTGGACGCATCCAACGGTCGCATTCGTCGCGAGCATATTTCTCATCTGGCTGCTGGTACGCGCTGCGCAACGGACTGCGCACTGGGATAATCGCGGCCTCTCCGCCCTCGTGCTGATGCTGCTGGCGGCTCAGTATGTTCTCGGCGTGCTCGACGTAGTTATGCTGGCGCCGGTATGGCTCCAGGT
Source organism: uncultured Acidobacteriaceae bacterium (assembly GCA_963782775.1). Lineage (GTDB taxonomy): Bacteria > Acidobacteriota > Terriglobia > Terriglobales > Acidobacteriaceae > Telmatobacter. Next base: position 10,200 of record CAWALE010000017.1, on the reverse strand, counting down.
CGCCCATCTCCTGGGTGCCGATGTTCTGTGGGCCGCGCTGGTCGTGCTCACGGCTCGCGTAACATTGCAGCCGGCGGAAACAAACTAGCGAACTTTAAACTGATGCGGCAAAAAAAGGACAGAGCCCGAAATGGGCCCTGTCCTACCGTGCTTTGATGCACGGCTTGCTTGGAATCGCTACTTCTCTAAGACTCCTGCCGCTGGATAGTTCTTCCCGCCAATAATGGCATTGATCACCGGTAACTCAGGCGTAGCGGTGAGCCATTCAATGTCGCCGTCGCGCAGAATCACGGTATCCTCGGCCTTGCCTCCGCGAATGCTTGGGTTCCACGCAAAAGCCTGGTTGTTGACGACGACCTGCGTGCCGTTCGGCGTCGCCACCCATTCGCGTTCGCCGTACCCGGTCGGTCCACCCTGGTGATGAAATCGCTCCTCACCTGGAAATCCTTCCGCCGAATACGCGGCTTGAGCAACACGGAACAACTCCGCCGATGTTGCGCCGACTCGCGAAGCGTCCAGCAACGCTGCGTTGACTTGTGCCGCAGATTTGAAGCGAGCCGCAAGTTCAGCCGGCAACGCGCCGAAGTGCACGAAGCGGGTAATCGAAATTGCCAGACCCCATTTCCGCGAGCACAAATTCAGCATCGCGTATTGCTTCAGCCGTGCGCCGCGAGCAACCGCATGCTTGTATTTCAAAATACGATCATCAACCGCGAAGAGATAGACCGATGGCAAAATACCGCGACGCAGCAGGTTGGCAGCCGTGAGTGCCTCAAGATCGTATTCGCTCAGACCTGGCTCAACCTGGTGCAGGGATTCAGAGGTTGCGGCTGCTGTCTCCGCGCCTAGCCAGCGGTAACGCGCGATCTCGCTTTCGCCCAACGACGCACGCAGCGGATAAATATCAACAGGCGTCAGGCCTGGGCCCGGCGTATCTGATCCGAGAGGCCCGCCGGCTAGGCGTGCTGCCGCTGCTACGGTGTCGTCCGCATGCCACGGAAAAAGTATCGGCTCGAAATCCAGCGCGCCAAACTCTTCATCATGCAAGCGCGGAGCTTCATTCTCGGTGGTGAAGTAGTAGCGCTTCCCGGCCGCGGTTACAAGCAGCGATGCCACGCCCGTCTCGCCCGGAGTCAGCACGCGCAGTTCCACTGCTCCGCCCGTGAGCCAGGCCACATTCTCGTTGCGCTTCAAAAGCACTCCGGAAAGCTTGTTAGCGCGCAGCCATTCCACAACCTTCTCGTGTTTCGCGTCTAACTCCGCATTCCATGCAGCTTCGGTGACGAGTGTCGATCCGTGCACCACCAGGCCTTTGCTGATTCTCTTGCTCATGATTGCAATTCCTTTATCAAAACTTCCGCACAGTGATTTCGGGCGTCGACGAAAGTTGCCGACGCCCGATGATTTCTCCCTCTTCAAAATCAGTCTTCGAGATTTGGGTGATAATGGCTCTCCCATCCGAGATAACGAGCCGCTTCATGCACCGCTCTGGATACGTCGCTGAAGTTAGCCGCCACGTGGTGCTCAAAGCCTTCGCGGCAAATGTACTTCAGCAGTTTCTGCATCTGCGGAATCTCCACCACTCCGGCGCCGCCGAAGGTCTCCAGCGGATCGTCAGTGAACTTGCCCTCGCCCGTGTACCCACGAACGATTCCGCGCCGGTCGTCGGTTGAGTAGCGCGCGTAACTCATCGCGCCTGCCTTTACGCGACCCACGCAGGTGCCGAAAGTATTCAGCTTGCCCACAGTACCCGCAATGATCTCCTGATAATCCATCTTCACTTCGTTGAAGAAGTGCTTGGGCAGGTTGGAGCAGTGGAAGCAGACGCACTTGTCGGGATGGCTGCCGTAGTTGTTGTTCCAGTCCAGCAACGCCGACGGCGTGCCAGAAGCCAGCGCCAGCATGTACATGCTCAGCGTGCCCGGCACATCCACTTCGCAAGCCGATGGAATCAGGTCATTCGACATCATGCTCATGATGGTGCACGGCACGACGCCGAAGAACTCTTCCATCGAAGTCCAGCACTGCACGGCGCTGATGGTCACGTGGGTCTGCTTCATCCAGCCGTCGATGACCGCGCCGAGCTTTGCCATCTTCATCAGCGCTTCGTCCGGAATGCCTGCGGTGGTGACATACTTCTTGATGGAGGCCAGCTTGGCCTGCGCGGCGTCGTCCGTATCCTTCATGCGGCCAATGCGGCCGAAGATTTCAGAAAGATCCATCGTTCTCGATCGTGATCCCGTTGGTTTCGAAGATTCGCTCCGAATAACGCACGGTATTGAATGCCGTGGGGCGCGCGCCGATCGCGCCGATGCGAAGATTCTTCAACCCGCTTGAACGATGCGGCAGACGGCAGCGAACCACTCCAGGTCTGCCTTGAATTATCGCCGAAGTCAGGACTCTCCGTGTGCAGCGTCGTCAGCGAATACGTTGAATGCCTGTACTGCATCATGTTGTTGCACGCGACATCTTTCCGCAGAAACTGTCGCGACGGAGTAGCGATGGTCATCTTTCGGACCGGTCGGGAGTGGCCTGCACCAGCACCGGAACTTTCAGCCCCGACAGACGGATGGCGTCCACGATGCCACGCTCTTCGCCGAAATTGGGCAGAGTGACAATGATGCCGTCGATCTCTTCCGCGTGCTTTTTGAAAAGCTCCGCGCAATGCTGCGAGCCTCCTCGTAGTCTCCACTGCGCCGTACTTGGCTCTTCGGGTCCGCAGAACGATCGCGCGCATCCCTGCGCGCTTCAAGCACAGAAATAATTTCTTCGCGGCCGGTCTTGGCCAGGTGATCCGGAAAAAACCCGCGATTCCGACAATTACTCCAAATGTCATTGTCTTCGTGTTGCCATGTTCTATGCTCCTTCAATTAACTGCGTGAAACCTTGTTTGCGGCCCGGGTCTGAACTTCACGCATAACAGTAAAACCGAGCGCAGAACAGAATTGCTCCCCACCAGACGGGGCGTGCAGGTTGGCCAACACCACATTTGCCAGCTGATGCGTTACCAGCTCGGAGAGGCCGTAGCCGAAAATCATCGCGCCGTAAGCGGTAAGCAGCACGCCCGATAAAGAACCAGATCGAAATATGGCCGATGAATGCATACTTGATCTGCTCGCTTACCAGAAAATAATGTTGAGAGCTACGAACGCGACGATGACGATCAGCCGCCCAGAAGTACTCGTTCTTGTAAAGCGGCACCGGCTCTTCATCGGGTAACGTGGTCGCGCCGTAGACCAGGCCGTCAACTCCGCAACCGGCCTCGGCTTGGTGAACAGGCTGACCACAACGTGTCACCACGACGGCTGTGATGAATGACCACAGCGCGCGGTACATGTTCTCCGCCATGTCCTTGGCATCGGCGGAAACGCAACGATAGCGCAATGCGCCGATGGATCGAGCCTTCACCCATCCCACAGGCTGATCGAAGTGACCGTACCCACGAGCAAGCCCCAGAATCCGCCTGCGCTTTGTGGCCCGCTTCCAGAACATGCCCACGAGAATTGCGCCGAGCAGCGGCGCGATGAAGAAGCTGAACAGCGCCTGCACGTAATCCATGATGCCGTGCAGCGTGCATCACCAGATAGGCCGTGCCGATGGATACCATCACGCCAAGAATCGTGGCCCATCGGCCCACCGTAACGTAGTGCTGTCCGTGCGCTTTCTTGTTGATCAGTGGCTGATAAATGTCGTAAGTCCACACTGCAGAGAAGGCGCTGACGTTGCCGGCCATTCCGCTCATGAATCCGGCAATCAACGCGGTGATGCCGAGTCCAAGCAATCCGGGAGCCACAATAGCGCACCAGCATCAGCGGCAGCACTTCGTTGTAGCTGTGCAGTTCCCGATTCCGGCGCTCGCCAGAGTTCTCACCAACCAGCTGCATCAGGCTTCCATCCGGATTCTGCAGAAGCACCAGTCCAAGCAGGCCGGGCAGAATCACGATGAACGGAACGGCCATCTTGAAGAAGGACCCGATGATCGGAGCCATCCGCGCAGAGCGCAGATTATGCGCCGCAAGGACGCGCTGCACAACCAGGAAGTCCGTGGTCCAATAGCCAAAGCTGATCACGAAGCCCAGGCCGAACACGATTCCGGTCCAGTGGATGCCCATCGGGTTGTCAGCGAAGTGGCCCATGCCGCGCCACATGATGCGTGTAGTCGCTGTCGGTGCAGTTGCGCCTGATGGCATGTTGTGCGCAGCTTGCTTTGAATCCGCTCCAGCCGCCGGCCTGGATCATGCCCAGGATCGGCACCAGCAGCGCGCCGCCCCAGATCAGCATGAACTGCAGAACTTCATTGAAGATGGCCGAGCGCAATCCGCCGAGACGCAACATAAGCTGCCACCGCGAACGACGAGACGATGATGCTGAAAGTTCATATCCCAGCCGAGAACGACCTTCATCACCACGGCCATGGCAAACATGTTCACGCCAGCTCATCAGCACGGTCATGAAGGCGAATGAAACCGCAGCGACGATGCTGGCGCGCTGCCGAAGCGAAGCTTGAGATAGCCCGGCACCGAGTGGGTCTTGCGAGACGTAGTAGAACGGCATCATCACCAGGCCCAGGAAGAGCATGGCGGGGATTGCGCCGACCCAATACCAGTGCGCGGCGAGAATGCCGTACTGATAAGCCGATCCAGCCCAGCCCATCAATTCCAGTGAGCCGAGATTGGCGGAGACAAAGCTCAAGCCCGCGATCCATGCCGTCATCTCGCGGCCGGCCATGAAGAACTCTTCGCTGGTGTTCGCCTGGCCCTTCAGGTAGAAGCCGATCCAGATCACCATCACGAAATAGATAGCGATAATGGCGATATCGAGGAAGCTCAGGTGGGCAAGCGACGGCGCGGCAAGTGCAATCAGCGCGGCAGGGGTTTGTGGCATTCCAACGGCTGTTAAACCTGGAACCAAAGCGAGCATTCAGTCACCTACGATCGGGTGAATACATCCGAGTGTCGACGTGGACGTTCGCCCATAAGTAAATGGGTTTACTCCAAGGGTTGTCAAGCCTTCAGACGAAAATTTCCGGGCCGGGACGGCGGTCCGTCGCAGCTCGGTCACGAAATTCGAGTCATCTGAAGAGGATCGTTTTCCGGCACGGAGTCTACCACAATCAGCCGTAGGCACAATACGCCGCGGATGGAGGGCCAGCCACGGTAACCTCTATCCAGGCGCACCCGCTTTTTGAAGGAAAGTCGTCGTCTTGTTTTCGCCGCCCGGGAACAGCAGCGCATACCCAGGGGGCGTGCATTCCACCACCTCAGTCGGGACGCTCGTAGTGCCCGGGAATCCTGGCGGAAATCGACAGATCAGCACCCTGAGCCACCAGAAACTCCACCATGGCCAGGCCGAAATCATAGAACTGCGACGCCGCGTGAAAGATTGGCGATTGCCCGCCGACGCCTGCTTCGTCAATGTCCGCCCGCGCGTTGACATCCGCGCCGCGATCCAGCAGCAATCGTGCAGCTTCAATATTTCCAAACTCCGCTGCAACGTGGAGCAACGTGCCCCCTCGAAGCGACAGGCTCCGATTTGCTGTGCCTCCGAAATCGAGTTCGACGAATCGGCGATTCACCAACGCAGCATCGGCATCAAGATACTCGCGCAACCCGTCGATCCGTCCGCGCAGAATCTCCATGACCGCAGGAATGTTTCGTCTCGCCGGGCAGCCCGCTTCAACCAGAATATCGATGCATGCGCCAAGCCTTTCGAGCGCGCATAGGTGCCAATGACATAGTCCAGCGCAGTTTCCGGATATTGCCGACCCGCCCTCGCGCAATCTGGGTTGGCGCCATGATCGATCAGCCACCGCAACGATCCCGGCGCAAGCGATTCGCATGGCGCGAAAATAATCGGAAAATTCCGCCCCACTCCGCATTCACATCAGCGCCATTGCGGACGAGCAGTTCCATCATCGGAATGCGATCATCCCTGAGAGCCGCGCGCATCAGCGGACCATCGCCGCCCTGGTGCACGTCCGACCCGTTGTCGATCATCCACTGTGCCATCGCCAGCCGCACTGGCGTCGGTGATTCCCACGGAACGCGGCACTCAGCCACCCAGGTGAGCGGGCCATTCTTGCTGTAGCCAATCGGTGCCCGATGCAGCGCTGGATTCCGCGTCATCAGGAGCTTCACGCGATCGAGGTCATTGCGATCGATCGCCTCCTTCAGTTCCATAACGTCTTTACCGAGATTTACCTCGTCAACGTGCGCTTTCAGCCGTCGCCAACTTGGATAGCCGTACACGCGCGCAATCTTCAGTTGCGCCTCTGTTAGCGACGCGGCCTGGCCGGCCTTCAGCAGAGCTTTTGCCTGGTCTTTGAGATGGCGAAGATTGGGGTGCTCGGGAAGTGGGCGAGGGGATTCGCTGATCCGGTTGGCATGCTGCCTCCTTTCAATGTCACGCCCGGCGTCCGCGTTGCGGGCTGAAAGAAGGTGCATGGATTTGGGCACTTCAGGTGGGCTTCAGAGCCCTTTCCGCGGACCGGATGCGTCCCCAACGCTGATCGAAAGCTTAGCAGAAAATCCGTGAGGTTCGCATAAGCAATTCAGCCATGCGCGAACCAGCATTTCCTGCTTGTTTTTGCCGCGCCGGAACGATACCTTTGGTTATGGGATTGCTATTCCCCTTCCCCAGTCCTCGTATAATCCGGCCTTTTATCTCTCCGCGCCTTATGCGGCCGTTTCCCCAATTCCATCCTCAACCCAAGGAGTCTTGCCGATGTACCCGACCGTCGATCCACTAGCTCCTGCTGGAGTTGCTCCTACCGGAATTTCGCGCCGCGGCTTCTTCCGTTTCGCCGCTGGAGCTTCCGCGCTGGCCAGCCTGCCAATCCTCACCGAAGCCCATCTCGCATACGCCGATCGCCCCAAATTTGCCGACCCCAACAAGGGCATCCACATCGATGCCAACGAAAACCCCATGGGTCCATCGCAGGGCGCGCGCCAGGCGATGATCGAGATCGTTCCGCGCGGCGGGCGCTACCTGTTCACGGTGAAGATGAGCTGGTCGAGATCTTCGCCAAGCAGGAAGGCCTGAAAGCCGAGTCAGTCATTCCCTTCGCCGGCTCAAGCGAACCGCTGCACTTCACCGTGCTCGCCTTCACCAGCAAAGACCGGCCGCTCGTAGTGGCCGATCCCGGCTACGAAGCGCCGATGTGGGCAGCCAAGGTAAGCGGTGCGCAGATCTTCAAGGTGCCGTTGGCCGATCCCAAGGGTGAAGCCAAGCACGACGTCAAGGCCATGCTGGCCGCCGCGTCGAATCCCGGCGTGATCTACATCTGCAACCCCAACAACCCCACCGGCACCTGTACGCCACGCAGCGATATCGAATACGTCGTGGCCAACGCGCCCAAAGACACGGTCATCCTGATTGACGAAGCGTACATCCACCTTTGCGATGCGCCGCGCTCCATCGACTTCGTCAAGGAAGGCAAAAACGTCATCGTCCTTCGCACCTTCTCGAAGCTCTACGGCATGGCCGGAATCCGCATGGGATTCGCCATCGGCCGTCCCGATCTGCTCGCCAAGATCACTCCCTTCGGCGGAATGAACGCGCTGCCCATCACGGCGGTGGCCGCCGCAAAGGCCAGCCTGCTCGATCCGGATCTGGTTCCGACACGCAAGAAGATCATCGCCGACACGCGCGTTGAGACCATCGCATGGCTCAAGAGTCAGGGCTATACCTGCACGCCGTCAGAAAGCAATTGCTTCATGCTCGACGTGCGCAAACCCGGCAAGCAAGTACAGGCAGCTCTGGCGGCAAAGGACATGTACGTAGGCCGCATCTGGCCCGCATGGCCCGACAGCGTACGCATCACCGTCGGCACGCCCGACGAAATGATGGCCTTCCGCAAAGACTTCACCGCGGTGATGAGCAGCAACACCGCAGGTCTTGCTATGCCGAGATGCCGCGGCGTCTGGAGAAACGCCATTCACCCACTGTCGTAAATCAGCAGACTGAGACAGGTCAGTTGAAAAGCCCCGTCTTCGGACGGGGCTTTTTGCTGGCGGAAACGTAGCGCTGCAGTCAAAACGGGGCTTTTCGCTGATTCGAGAAGACCCCATTTTCAAGCGGGCCAGCTTTGTTCCGGTCTGGGCGCCAGCTACTTCTTGCCGTTTGCCAAAATCGCTTTCTCTTTGTGAACAAAGTAAAAGTACGCGCCAACGCTCAGGAAATTGACCATTACGGCAATCACGTTCCAGATGATCACCGGTCTTGAAGTGATCAACAGACCGTAATAAACCCAGAGGACCTGAAAAACGCACATGATCGCGGCCATCTTTGGATCCATACCCGCGCTTGATCGGCGCCTGAACATCGCGATCAAGTCCGGTACGGCGGCAAAGGTCGTTCCAAAGCCCGCCACGATGCCGACAATCTCCGATCGCTTGAATTCGGAGAATAGGATGCTCTGGGGATCAGCCGGTGTCAGGTCCTTGCATGCGCATAGGCAAATCGTGCTGCAGAAAGTACCCCAAAGCACTACTCTGTTGAATCGGTACATATGATCGACCCTCGCAAAGAGCGTCCTCCGATACTAGACACCCCATGTAGTCCGTTCAACTGTCGAAACTACCAGAGAGTTGTTGAAACGATTGCTGGCATTTCTCGCCACTGCACGCGTCGAGTAATGCGTGCATGGAAAACTAGATGTTACCCGGTTCTCGGCGTATCACCCCCGCAAGTAACCCTAAAATTGTGTTATGTCCGGATAGGCCACCATCCGCTCGGAATGCTCAATGAGCGCATCGTGGTTGCAATGTCAGACACGTTCAATATTGGAGTCAAGCCTTTGGCTTCCATAGTGAATGCAGGATAACGCTGGCGGCGGAGAGACCCAGTCTGCTGTTAAACAGGGCGAAAATTCGTCAAAGTTCCGTATAGCCGCCATACTCCCGCGACCCTGTCAAAAAGCGCGTTGCTGTGCTTTTCTAATGTCGGGGCGCCACGGAATGTCGAGCAGTGCGCATCGGTATTTCGCTTCCTTTAGATCGCGGGCGTCTCCAGCTGCATCCCACTTCATCGACAGTAGGAGGCACCGCATGAGTCTGCCTGAAGCGCCGATTGCACACGAAGGCTTCTTCGCAACTCACTTCTTTACCGTGAGCGACCAGGAAAAATCGAAGGACTTCTATGTACGAATTCTTGGCGGGAAAATGATCAAGCCAGACAATCCCTGTTACATCAAACTGGCGAATTCGTGGATCATTCTCAATTGCGGCGGTGACCCGACTCCCGACAAGCCACAGGTCCTTCTTGAAACACCGTCGGATCTGAACCGAGTCACTAGCTTCCTTAATTTGCGTGTCGGCGACATCTGGGCCTGCTACAAACAATGGGGCGATAAAGGCGCGATCTTTCTCACGGAGCCGTTGAAGAATCCTGACGGCTGGGAATGGCGCTGCTACATGCGTGACCCTGACGGCTACCTTATCGAGGTCGGCCAATATACTCAAATCGCACTCGACTGGTTCAACAACCACGCTGACAAAAACGATGCGAAAACCGTTCTCGCGGACGCAGAGGAAGTGGAAATCACGGAGCTGCAGGCAGCCGACCCGGGGAATCAGGGCGCTTAAACCGGGTTTTTAGCGTATTACCGTCAACCCTTCCGTTACTGCTAAGTGACGTCAGGGTCGGCCACTGGCATGATCTTGCAGATGTCGCAAGTGAAGTGTCCGCTTTTCGGGCGGCGGGGATTCGAGTAGTCCGCGAGAGCATGGAGGTGTCTTTCCGCAGCACCGCAGCGGAGCGGGCGATGAAGCTACAGGAAGTGTTGTCGAGAGCCGCATCGGGCGAGATCAAGTGGTGGCAGGCAGCGGAGTTGATCGGCATCAGCGAGCGTGGGGATCCGTAGTTGGCGGAAGCGGCTGGGAGGACGAAGGCCCTCAGGGGTTACTGAAGGCGCAGGCGGACGGCGGAAGCCGAGCCAGCCGGCGGGTGCCGAAGAAGCAAGCCGAAGAGGTTCTGAGCTTGTATGGGTAAGAGTGCTTCCAATCTGAACGTGCGTAGATTTTCATGAGAAGCTCGGCGAGGAACATTAGATCGGGTTCAGCTACACGTGGGTCAAGCAGGCTCTCCCGGCGAGTTTCAGGGTCTGGTGGAGCTGGCGAAGGCCCGACGCGGCGTTCATCGCAAGCGGCGTAAGCAGCATCCGCTACCGGGGATGATGCTGCATATCAACAGCAGCGATCA
>CAWALE010000016.1:0-114346 GCA_963782775.1 uncultured Acidobacteriaceae bacterium | reverse complement strand
ACCAATACATTCTAAACAACTTACAGAACTTCTCCGATACAGCGAATTGTATAGCCAGGTGGTTTGATATTCAAGCAAGCCTCGGCTTCTGAAACTGCTTCAAACCGTATGGCATGCTCCCATCGTAGTCGCGCTGCGACCCCATCCGAAGACCCGCTCATCGCGATAATGCCGCGATGAACGGTGCACAGCTACGCAAACTCCACGGCGTATGTTTAGATTTGATGACTGGACGACGTGCCCCACTCGTCGAGTCTTCACGCTTCATTCGTCGGCCGATTCATGCGGGCTTTGCCGCGAATGAATTTTCCTCGAAACGCTGGCGTCCACTCTGACTCGATCCACATGCCATAGCTTCGACGAGCTCGGGCTATTTTGGCCGTAATGAGTCCGCCAGAATATCCAGATTTTGCGGATGCACGCGAATCAATCCGCCTTGCGGGCTATCGATGTCAGCAATGAGAAAGAAAGATATAGAGACAGCAAGAGGAACGATCAGAAACATTAAGCGATGCGATTTCCTTGCGCCGAACCCTATAAGGAGGTTGCTGAAAAATGCGATTGCAGTCATCAAAATCCACGCCGCGACCGGAATGCGGTTCAATCGGGCGGCCTGGGTATAGCCCTGACGATTCAGGACGTCGTTCATTCCGACGACGACCGTAGCCATAACCGGGTTTGGATTTGTCGCCGCGACTTTTTGTACCTCATTCCACATATCGTCCTGAACCTGCGCCGTCTTAGTTGCAAGTCCAGACGTGTCGCTCACAGCATGCAGATTGTATTTTTGGATTCGGAGGTCGAGATATTCCACGAGCAGGCCTTTGACCCTGGTACGAGCAGGCTCCGTCAAGAAGTCAAGGCGAACATATTCCGTTCCTATCGCATTGGCCTCTTCTTCCTCGTAGTTCTTGCGTTGGTCGTAGCGGTTGATGGCCATCGAAAATGTGAAGCCGATCAGAAGTCCGAGAAGGGTCAGTGTCGCACCGACGATTAATCCGAAATCGCCCCGATCCTCTTCATCGATCTTGTGCCTCTTTTGTAGAGAGAAGCCAAGCTCTGCCGAACCCCACATGAAAAGCAAGGCGCAGACACAAACTACCAGTGGAAAGTTCATAATGTGTCCCATTCTAAGGCTCCTTCATTGCTGACTCCGACATTCAGATTTGTCGAAGCCGCCCGGCGGTGAGCCCTGGGGTGGTCTCACGCCACGGTCAGGATAAAGAACGGAGGCATCGTCACAACGTCACTTTTTTGAAATACATTGTGTGAGAACGACCGAGGATGGCTGCGCAAGATCATATTTGTTGCGATCGTAGCCAATCTACCGATTGTCAAGATTTTGGCGGCGCCGCTGACGCAGAGTTCCGGGATGATCAGCGGGAAGCGCACTCATCGAGTCTTCGCTTTTCATGTTTTGGAAGGATGAAGTCTGAGCCCCATGCAATGCGGTGCAGCGACGAACCGGGCACACTAACCAAAACTCCGAAGCATGTATTCAGATTTGATGAGCAGGCCACCTGCCGGGAACTATCCCCGGCGACTTATCCGCGTGCCTTCCCTTCTCCGACTTCGTGGCCGAGTTTATGGACCACCCGATGTGCCGGGCGTGCTACTTCTTTGCCTTGTTTTCATTTCCAGCGATTTGGAGGTCATTATCAACCGAGAAAACTCCCGGAGTTGAATTCGCCTGGATCGCGGCGACATCGGCATCTGTTTTGCTGTCTACAACGCCGGTGAGGATCACGTTTCCGTGGTCCACAATGATGTGAATCGCGTGATAGCCGATGGGTGGATCCTGCGTGATGCCGCCGGCCTCCCGCGCTACTGAAGGAGTTTCGCCAAACCCGACTGGGGCGCCCGTGTATTTGCGCAGCATTGGCTGCGAGTAGATGCGACGGTAGAGCGCCACACGGATGCGATCGTCATTGGGAGAAGGCGGCAACACCTGAATCTGGTTGTCCACTCCATCGACACCCTCGATGCCCTTCACTACCTTTTCTGCTTCCGATTTCAGCTGCGGCCTCGATGCATAACCCTTGAGCACTATCGTCTTGCCTTTGAATGCAAAGCGAAGCGAATCGAAGACGCCATAATCCGTGAGCCCCGTGAGTCTTTCCCGGACCTGCTTGACGATGTTGGCGCCCAACTCCGGTGACCACGTATTGTTGTTATCCTGCTCGGCTGCGCTGTTCATTTGCCCGGTCGGATTGTTGTTCTGTGCGGCCAGCAGGGCGGGGATCATAACCAGCGCCGCACACAGGCTTGCGAGAATTGTGAGTCTTTTCACATCTGCTCTCCATTCTGAATTTCACTCCAGCTAGATCGGATGCGGAGGGACAAGGAAACGTGTATATGCACCATGGCTTCAACCAGACGGCCCACCCACTCGACCGACTTGAAAGCTCACAACAAGAACCCTGGCGTAACTCGAAAGCTCGCAGCGATTCGTCCATCGCGAGAAGTTCCGGCAGTTTCGTCTCGAATGAATGACAACAGCATCCTGCCGCGAGGCATCCTAAACGGATGGGGGCTGATACTCATCCAAGTCCAGCAATCCACTGAACGGACGCCGTGGCCCGCATCAAGAATTTGGCGCTGGGCGATTCCGGCCTTAGTGCTAGTTGCGATTGCAGTGTCAGTTGTTCAGATTGTGTTGGCGCGAGCCGGCCCAATTCTGAAGGGACGCGTGGTAGAAACGCTGCGTGCCCGCTTCGATAGCGACGTGCAATTGGACAGCTTGCAGGTGAGTATTTCTCGTGGACTCGAAGTGACCGGAACCGGGCTGCGCATCTTTCCGCAAGATAATCAGAGGATAGCCGGGGATAACACGCCACTTATCGCCGTCGGCCATTTCTATTTTCGAGCGTCGGTGCCGGGATTGTTCTTTAAGCCGACTCACGTAGGCCAGGTGAACGTTCGCGGCCTTGCTATCAACATACCTCCGGCAGACCGGCGGCACAAAGAAACCAGACACAAGCGAAGCAAGGTGAAGATCAGGGTGGATGAGATTGTCGTTGACGACTCGCAACTGGTGATCGGCACGGACAAACCGGACAAGGACCCACGCGTCTTTTTACTGAAGCATGTGGTTTTGAGGGATCTGGGGCCGGACACGGGGTGGCCGTTCGATGCGGTTCTGACCAATCCGATTCCGAAGGGGGAAATCCATGCATCGGGAGCATTCGGCCCGTGGGATACGGAAAGTCCGGGTGATTCCAAAGTGGCGGGGAAATACATCTTCGAGAACGCGGATATGAATACGATCAAAGGGATCGGCGGCGTTCTCAGGTCAACGGGCAGCTTTGAAGGCCAACTGGATAGGATCGCCGTGCGTGGAAAGACAGAGGTTCCGGACTTCTCACTGGACACGGCGAATCACCCGATGCCGCTCTGGACCGAGTTCCAGGCGGTTGTGGACGGAACGAGCGGCGACACCTATCTCGAAAAGATCGATGCAAAGCTGGGCCAATCGCAATTCTCGTGTGAGGGCGCCGTGATCAATATAAAAGGGAAGGGGCACAGGATTGATGTGAAGGCAGATGTACCCAATGGGCAGATCGCGGATTTCCTCGGACTCGCCGTGAAGACCAACCCTTCGCCGATGACCGGCCTGCTGACTCTGCAGGCGAAGCTGCAAATCGCACCCGGCAAGGAGAGGGTGAGCCAGAAGATGACCATGCAGGGTGTGTTCACGCTGCGACAGATTCACTTCACGAATCCGGCGATCGAGGACAAGGTCGATTTGATGAGTCTTCGAGCGCAAGGAAACGTGAATGAGTTAAAACCCGGCGCTCCGGATGTGGCTTCGAAAATGACGGGGCAATTCGCAATGCGTGATGGCGAACTGGTGTTTTCACAACTCGACTACACTCTGCCGGGAGGGAACGTGCACCTAACTGGCCACTATCCGATGGACGGCCGGAGATACGAGTTCAAGGGTAAAGTGCGAACCAAGGCTGAAGTTTCAGAGATGGTGGCAGCGAAATGGAAGAGTCTCCTGCTCAAGCCGCTGGATCCGGTTTTCAGCAAGCATGGCTGGGGGGCGGAGGTCCCAATCAAGGTATCTTCAGACAAAAACGGGAAGCCGAAGTTTGGGTTTCCGCTCTGAGCGGAATGTCTGGCCGACCGGCCGCGTGAGGCTCGGGTTCTCGATGTTCAGCCATTCCGCTAACAGGCAACTCCAAGCCGATAATCACGAAACGGGTTTACCAATCATTTCCAGGTGAGAAAAACTCCGGCGCAGACGAGGGCCATGGCGCCAGTTGCGATCCAGCCGGTCCACAGCAGATAAGTTGGGACCTTGAATTTACCCATCACCTTATTGCTTGAGGCCATCAGCATGATGATGGCCATCAAAGGAGCGGCCACCAGGCCATTCAATACGGCTGCCCAGACCAGCGCTTTAACGGGATCGATGTGAAGAAAGTTCATAAGCAAGCCGATCAAGGTTGCAACGGTGATGGTCCCGTAGAAGCGTGGCGCTTCGCGAGGCTGACTCTCGAGGCTGGTTTTCCATCTGAAGCCTTCGCCGATGGCATATGCCGCAGATGCCGCAAGGACCGGCACGGCCAATAAACCGGTGCCCACAATGCCGCAGACAAAAAGCACGGTGGCGAATCGACCGGCGATCGGCTCCAGGGCGGAGGCTGCCTGTGCGCAGGTTGAAACGTTCGTGATTCCGTGTGCATGCAAGGTAGCTGCGGCGGTGAGGATGATGAAGAAAGCGACGGCATTCGAGAAAGCCATGCCAACCATGGTGTCGGCGTGGATCCGCTGCAGTTGTTTCCCGGCCTGCATCGGCGCGCGCTTTAGCGCCTCTTCTCCGCGAGTGGTCTTTACCTCCTCAGCCTCCTGCGAAGCCTGCCAGAAGAACAGGTAGGGACTGATGGTGGTCCCCAGTACGGCGATTAGGGCGACGAGGGATTCGCGGGAAAGATCCATGTGAGGAATAAGCGTTGCATGCAGAACCTCGCGCCATGAAATGCGAACCAGGAAAGCGACTCCGATGTAGGCCAGGAGCGAGACGGTCAACCACTTGAGGTATTTGGCATAGGAGGTGTATGGAACGAAGAGGACGACCAAAAGAGAAAAGATGCCGAAGAGTATGGTGAAGAAGGTTGTGGTTTTGGGAATGAGCAAGGCCATGGACGCTCCCATGGCGCCGATATCTGCCCCCAAGTTAAAGACATTGGCTGCGGACATCAGCAGCAATACGAAAAACAGAACGGGTTTGGGGTAATTTTTGCGAATATTGGCGGCGAGTCCATTGCCTGTCACACGCCCAATGCGACCGCAGATTTCCTGGATCGCCGCCATGAGCGGGTACGACAAGAGCATGGTCCACAGGAGCGTATAACCGAATTGCGCGCCCACCTGCGAATAGGTCGCAATACCGCTTGGATCATCATCCGACGCTCCCGTGACGAGACCGGGACCTAATTTCGAGAGAAAGCTCCGGACAAAGCCGCGTCCACTCTCTTTGTTGAGATCCGTTTTAGTCGAGCGCACTTTATTGACTGCTGATGGACGCATTGCTGCCCGACCTGACCCTACTTTGGCTTGGAGGGCCTGCAGCGCATATCAGGTTGCTACAGGCACGAGCGAGATTACCGTTGACTTCGACCATGCAGCAGTCGCACGTCTCGATGGGACCGAGTTGTGTGTGATAGCAGACCTTTGGGAGGCGACGCGCCGGTAGAGCGCGATTAATACATTCAAGCAGCGGTTCGCCTGTGGCGGCGGGCACTTCACGCCCATCAATGTCAATTGAGACGTCGGTCTTCGTTTCCAACGGCGTGTTGAATAGGCGTTTTGCCAGTTGCATAAGCGCTTCGATGGAGATGAAGGCGGAAAAGTTATCCCGTTTCTTAGCGCTGACTGGGACTGTGCATTGGTTCGCTGCCGCTTCTGATTATCGAGGCAGATTTGGGGGGCGATACGTGGGATCTTGAGCGATGCGTTGCGCGACCGTGGGATGGATTGAAGAGCCTGGCG
Organism: uncultured Acidobacteriaceae bacterium; assembly: GCA_963782775.1. Classification (GTDB taxonomy): domain Bacteria; phylum Acidobacteriota; class Terriglobia; order Terriglobales; family Acidobacteriaceae; genus Telmatobacter. Next base: position 108,349 of record CAWALE010000016.1, on the reverse strand, counting down.
CTATATATCGAGGAGAGGCCAGCGGCAATTCCCATTTCCATTGAGGAGGTGTAAGCCGCGTATCGAAATGTCTGCGGGGAAAGATCTCGAGAATCCACCACCAGCCCGCCAGGGATTTGTGCAGGATTCCCATGCAGTCCGGTTTGGCCATATTGGGATCAGTGAATCCGAGAACCTGATCCTTTAGCACGCGGTCAACAGCAAGGCCTTTCGCCTCCGCCTCCCCCAGCATCCATTGGAGCGTGATCTTTGACAATCCGCTTTCAGGTTCGGCGTATCCTCCACCAACATCGGAATGCACTCCTGCAAACCAGATCTGCTGGATGTCCTGGGGATACCTTGGATCGAGCGCCCACAGGTTCTGCCGAAATGCAGCCCGCCTTTCATCAATCGAAATAGCCTGGCGACCAATCTCGATGTCGGGGTTGGTTCTGGTGAAAGGCAGAGACAGCGGATCGTACAGCCAACCGACTGAGCTTACCGTATCCCAAACGCCCACGAAGTGCATCTTGCATTCGCGCGAGAAAGTGGCCTTGAATTTGGCGGCTAAGTCGAAATCGGCATCCGTCCTCTTTTTTTTCGTGAACATCTTCAGAACGTATCGGATCAACGGCTCGTTTCCCTTTTGCATGAGCCCATACATGTGCACCATGGCAGCAAGCGCACGTGCTATATATGCGCCGCGACTGAAACCGAAGATGAAAATTGTGTCGCTCTCTTCGAACTGCTCCATCAGATATGTGTAGCAGTCTTCTAGGGCAGCGCTGAGACCGTAACCAAACGCGAGCCCGCACGTTCTGGTCCACCATTGCTGGAACTTGGTGAATGCGTTAGGAGCGCCCATTGTGCCAAGGCCGGGATGGTAGAAGGTGATTTGAGACGCGTCATCTCGTTTCAACACGGAATAGAGCTTGATTACATTCGAGTTGTCTGCCCCGAATTCGTTCCCTGTTCCATCGATGCAGATGACGATGTTTCTGGCCATTGTTCGTCCTCGAAGTTCATTTCGACTGGGCGAGACAGTCAATCGGAGTTCGATCCTTCGATGGCGGATTGTCCTGTTTGATCTTTAAATATTCAATGATGTCCATTCGCTCTGGGGGCGTCAATGCCGGCCCGATGACACCGACAGCAGACCCGCCGGATGTAAACTCGTGACCTGTGTTTCGATTGCCATCAATTGTGGTGTCAAACCAAAAGCCATCGCTTGTGCCCTGCGCAGGCTCGGTAACATAGCCAACTTTTATGGGGTCGAATTCGCGCCGGCCGACGAAAAATCTCTTGGAACGTTCGCTGACGGGCGACAAGAGTTCGAACAGATTCGGCACTGATCCGTTGTGGAGGAAAGGCGGAGTGGACCATACACCGGCGAGAGGACGGGGCTTATAACCGTCGACTACCTGGGGGAGATCGAGGGTATCAAAGCCGGCGTAGCAACTCTGCAGGGCTTTGGACATGTGATTGTCCGTGTAGTATCGGTTGCGGATAATGAGGCCGAGCATATTGAGGCCAGCGCCTTCGTTCACTGCTCGAAGGTCGATACTATCGAGTTGCTGTTCGATGTATTCGTCGGTCATCGGACTCGCGGTCTTCAACTCCTGCTGGTATTCGGCGAGCGTAGCGGGGTCGGCGCCAGCGCTCTTGCGAGCGATTTCCTGCTTCAATGCCGGGATCAGCGCTGCATCTCTGGCCTTCGCGGTTTCGTATTCGGCCTTGAGCAATTGCTTGACTTCATCGAAAGTGATGCCGGTGCGTGTGAGGTCGACAGTGTTGTTGACGAAGTTGTTGGCTGTTGCCGGATCGGTGCCCACGACCTGAACGGGTTTATAGCGGATAACCCACATTGGGTCGTCAGGCAATCGTCCAGGCGAGACATCCTGCTTCAGCGCATCTGAGGCGACGTTGGGCCCGTGGCAGCGGACGCAATGTTGTTCAAATAATGCTTTACCGCGATCGGCGGAAGCATGATTAATTGGTCCCAGCAAATCTTCGGGCCAGGTCGGCGGAGCAAGTCTTTGTATGGTCGATTCAATGCGGAGCAAGTTGTCAAAGGAAACTGAAGTGCGATAGCGGTCGCTCGAGGGGATCGGACGCCCGTAATCATCCAGCAGGCTGAAGTCTGCGCCGACGCCGAGCGCCTCGCCGACGTTGCGCGCCATGGGCTGGCTGACTGAAGCGCCGTATTGCTCCCAGTCAAATTTCCAGATATTCCACATATATGGATAACTGACGGGACCGTTTCCAGTGCGAAGGTTGGTTCGGGAGATGTGATCTCCGAAGACAACGTTGGCAATGCGCGCCAGTGCGTCGGTGCGACCGTATCCCTCCTGCACCGGATAGAGATGTGGGTTGGACGAACCTCTAACGACCTTGGCCAGTTGTCCCACAACAGAGGTCATGTTGCGCCACAGCTCAAGCTTGTTTTTAAGGGTGTTGGTGTTTGGTCCGAGGACCCGCGCTGAGAATCGATTGAACTTGAGGGGGTTAACGAGGGTTTCCGCGATGGACAACATGAGGTCCACCTGGAAGCTGCCGGGCTTAACGTCGGTGAACGCAGTCAGAGCCGCGCCACCGTCGATGCGGATGGCTGTCGTTCTGCCGTTTTTCGTCACGTTGAGCTGACCGGTGTGGCAGGCGGAGCACGTAATATCGACGACATTGTCGTGGATTTTTTCGTTGAACCTCCGCGCGAAGCCGATCGGGAGAAGATCTGGATTTGCAGGAGTGGGAACGGGATCGACGACGAAGTTGAGCGCGCGCATGTGGTCGGGGTCGGTTAGGCGCGTGCGGCTGAAGGGCTGTTCGAGGTTGACGAACCAGCTATAACGCACCCCGTGCATCTGGGTGCCTTGCGGGGTGTAGTAGAAGGTTTCGCGATGGATCGAATCGCGGTCCAGGCCCCATCCCTGATCGAGGTAGCGATATTCGTCGATGTGCTGGGGCGCGGGAATGTTCCGGGCGGCAAGCCGGTGGTATGCGAAGCCCGCAACGAAATAGAGTGCGAAGATCGCAATCAGCCGACATCGCAGCCAACTTGGTCAAAGTACGAAAACGAGGCCGCGGAGCCGGCGGAGCTGTCGGCAGTGCTTCCAGGACGGAATCAACAGTGGCCTCGCCGAGCCGTACCTTGCGACTGGCGAGTTCGGCGGCGAGCCGAGCGCGGTTGATGCTGCCAAGAGGCTGCGTATCAGGCGTTGAGTGTTCGGTGACGTCGATGAATTTCGGCTCGCAAGCCTCAGGTTGCAGAGCGGATTTTGGAAGAAGCGTAAGTCTGCCAACCACGTAGAAGGGCGCCTGGCTCTCCTTCCATTCGGCGCTTGCGTTTTCGACCCAGAAGCTTGCACTCCGGCGAAATCCCCATCGGGTCATGCGCTCGGCGTCGAGCAGTTGCAGACCGAAGTCCCAGGAACTCATCTGCTTGTCGTGGTTTAAGTGGCGAATCAGCTCTTCCTGCAAGTCATTTGGACCATCGCCCAACTCATGAGCAGGATTGTCGGTGATCGGGAATCGCCGAGTATTTCACGGCTTCAGAGGGGCCATTGCGGAATGGCACGGTGCTCCAATAGCGCATCTGCTGGTAAGCCCGCGTCTTGCCGTGCTCCTGAATCGCGCCACGAACGGCAGCGGTGAAGAACCTGAATAGATCCGGAATCGATAGCGACCAGATGGCTTTGAGCTTGTCCGCGCCGCTGCCGGCGCTTAAGAACCTTCATGAGCACTGCAAAGGTGTGCGCATCGTTGATCGGGAATGTCGTAGCACTCTGCAGCGAATAATCCTGATAAGTAGAGCCTGTGGCTGCGCCGGGAGTGAGATCTACGGAGAAGGACAATGCACGGAGATCAGGCTTGCGATCGGAGGTGATGGTCGATGCCGCATTTGCAAATCGGACAGTTGCGGGATAAATCCCCGGCCTGGCATAGAGTCCCTGCGCCAGACGGCCGGCGAGTGCGGGATCGCCGATTTTGCGAGCGATGTCAAAGACCTCGAATGTGGCCTTTGCGCAGATGCCTTTGGTGTGAGTTCCTCTACCGAGCGGCCGATGTTGTTCAGACGCAAATGTAGCCTGCACCTTCAAAATGCCACGCACTATATTTGCGGCATCAAGCTCTTCATTGGGAAGCTTCCGGTCAAAATTTACCAAGGCAAGTTCATCCGATCTCGGACAGGACTGTCCGGGCGTTCACCAGATCCGCAGTGTTATGGCCCTCTGTAAACCAGTCGTAGACAGGCGTGAGGATTCCACGCGCCTCGTCTCGTTTCCCTTGCGCGAGCAAGAGCTTTGCCAACGCCGTTGCTGTTCGAATTTCGAACGACTTGGTCTGTTGCCGGGAAGCGTAGTCGAGCGCCTCGCGCAAACTCGCTTCAGCCGCTTCCGCGTCGCCGCGCATCAGCAGCAACTCGCCGCGAACTCTGTGGAGTTCGGCTATGTAACCCCCTTCAAAATTCAACTTGGAGTGGGCGAATCCCTCTTCGATTGCCTGCAGGCCTTCTTCGACATGGCCCGACTGACGAAGCGCATCTGCGAGGAGAGCAAGGAATGCAGAGCGGACCAAGCCGGCAGAGATGGCCTTCTGCTCGGCCAGGCTTTCCTTCAAAACGTCGATGCCTTCGCTGTGTTCGGCCGAGAAGATACAGAGCGTATCCCTGGAATCCCTTGCTCCAGGCGGCCTCTTGCGGCAATTCATACTCGCGACACAGGGCAGCAAGTTCCTCACCAATTGCGAGGGCCTCGGCGGCTTCGCCACGGTACAGATGAATGCCATGAATCACAACAAGAGCAAATGCGATCACCGTCGGCATTCTCTGCGACCGTGCGATGGCGAGCGTTTCAATCGCGCGTTCTATCGCGCGATCGGGATATCCGAGCGCCCAGAGCGGGCGGGCAGACATTGCACGCCCGAGCGTGCCTGGGTCTTGCCCGTACGTGGCCGCGTTAATGCGGCCTTCAGAAGGGATGTGCAACTCGCGGCATCGTTCGAGCAGACGGCTCGATTCGACCATGTCGCCGATGAACTCCCGGACCACACCGGCCAGATGATTGGCAGCCATGATGTATGACTGGACTCCCGAGCGCTGAGCCTGCCGCATCAATTCATCTCCGCGGTCACGGCACTCGATCAGGTTTCCGCGAATGAGCAGGAATAGAGTCGTAGCCCAGAGGACGGGGATAAGTTCCGGTGGGTCATCCATCTCCTGGCAGAGTTGGCGGGCCTTGGTAAAGACGCCTTCGATCTGCTGTGTCGCCCATCCGCTCGTGGAGCGAAGCGCGATTCCCTTCATCATCTGCAGTACGAGTTCCTGCTGTTTCCGTGCCGGCCCCTCCGGCAGTCCGCTTACGGCGTTCAGGCCGCGTTCGGACAGCGATAGTGCTTCGCGGAAGGCGAACAATTCAGCAGAACGAGCGGCGGCGATATAGAAATATTGTGCGCAAGCTGAGAAGTCGCGGGCTGCTTCGAACAGAACGGCCACTCGCGCAGCCACGCTGGCGACCTGATCGCGGTGCCGGGCGACGAGTGCGCGTGCCACGCGTCCGCTGAGCGCTGCGCGTCGCGTCGGCTGCAATGAATCGATCAAGGCGTTCTGATAGAGCACGTGCACGAACTGGTAATTCAACGTCAGCGAGCGATCGGGAAACTCGCTCTCCTCACCGCGCCGAACAAAGACATGCACCCTTTCAAGAACATCGAGACGCTCTTCGACCTCGGCCGGATCCATCTCGATGGCTTCGGCGACTACCGCGGAATCAAACTCATATCCTTGAATACTTGCCACCAGGAGCAATTTGCGATCGCGCTCGTCGACCTGCTCAATCTTGCGCTGGATCATTCCGCGGACCGAGGCCGGCAGATCGCGTGGCGCCTCCGGCAGTTCGCGAGCTAGGGACCATGCGCCTTGATCCTCGACAATTCCGCCAGTGTCGCGGAGATAGCGCACCAGGTCCGCCATGAAAAGTGGGCTTCCCTCTGTCTTGGAGTGAATTACGGAAGCAAAATCAGCAGGGAACCGGTGGTGCGGAAACTCCAGTTCGAGATAGCGCTCCACATCCTTCGTCGAGAGGAACGGCAGAATGATTTCCTGGAAAAGTCCGCGCGATTGCAGGTCGTTTCGGATTCCCAGGAATGGGTTCCCTCGCAAGGCCATATCTGACGGACGATAGCTTCCGAGTACCAGAAGGCGCACTTCAGAGAATCGACCAGCGACGTAATTCAGAATGTCGATCGTGGAGATGTCTGCCCAATGCAAATCGTCAATGAAAAGGACGAACGGCTGCGTGCGCGAAAGCTCAAGACAGAGTGCGCTGAATTCGCGCTTCATGCGTTCTTGCGAGGTTGCCGGGGCAGCCTCGCGCGGTTCGCCTGTGGATGAGGAGATGGCTGAGTCTTGCGCTACCAGCCCGTACCAGGTTGGCGCGGTGGCCTTCATGATCCTCGCAAAGCCATGTCCTATGTGGGGATGCAGCAGGCTTTCCAACGCCTCAAGAATTGGAAGATAAGGCTCTTCACCGGCCAATCGCTGCGAGCAGCGGCCACGAACGATAACCGGCCGCTCGCCGCGGATTGGGAGTTCGGAGAGGAAATCTTCCAGCACGCTGGTCTTGCCGATCCCGGCTTCACCTGTCACCGCGAGAATCAGGCCGCGACCCTCTTTCACACGCGTATATGCGCGCGAAAGCAGCGCCCGCTGCTCTTCCCGGCCAACCGTGGTCCGGACGGGAGTTGCAGGGAGATGCGCGGAATTCGACGATGGCCTTTCGGCGAGCTGGTTTGATATCTCCTCCAACGCGACCCGAATATCGCTCATTGTTTGAAAGCGTTCCTCGGGTCTTTTTGCCAAGCACTTTGAGATAACGCCCAGGAGTTCTGACGGCTCTTGAAGAGGCGGGGGATCGTCTCGCAGAATCGCGCTGAGTACGGCTGCCACGGAGTCTCCGCGAAAGGCGCGCTTGCCGTCAAGCATCTCGTAGAGGACAGCGCCAAAGCCGAACACATCGGAGCGCTCGTCAGCGGGTTTCCCTTCTGCCTGCTCGGGCGCCATGTAGGCAACGGTCCCAAGCACGGTACCGGCAAAAGTCTTTGTAACGTCCGGATCGATGTCCTTCACGCGCTTGGCGAGGCCAAAATCCAGGAGCTTGGCTGCGCCCTTCGTGTTGACCAGAATATTTGCGGGCTTCAGGTCGCGATGCAATATGCCTCTGCTGTGCGCTTCCTCAATCGCGCCTGCGATCTGAAGGGCCAGTTTTGTGGCTTCCTTCACCTCGCAGGGGACCCGAGATCGGCTCACCCTCGATGTATTCCAGCACCAGAAAATCGGGGCCAATATCGTAAATCTGGCATATGTGAGGATGATTTAGCGCTGCGATGGCTCGGGCTTCCTGCTCGAAGCGGGCGCTGAACTGGCTCGCGGATATCTTGATAGCCACATCGCGGTCGAGGCGCGAATCTCGTGCGCGAAACACCTCACCCATCCCGCCGGCACCGATGGGGGCGAGGATTTCGTAGGGGCCGAGCTTATCGCCAGCGGAGAGTGGCATGGGGTAGCTCAGCCAAGTCTAACCGAGGAGATGGCAGAGTGTGCAGAGATTACCTGCAATTTCTGAGTTTGTGCTTTCATTTTTGATGTGATGTTAAAGCTGTGAATGGCCGTCGCTCAGAGAGTTGGATAATAGCCGCAGCCGAAGAGAGATTTCTCTCGAAGGCCTATCAATGTGTTGCTCTGATCTCGCTTGTCACGAGTTCGTATTGATCCGACGCGAGGTAGTCGACGTGTGCGGCGATTGCTGCTCTCCAGCGCTTATGTGCAGCCTCGAGCGAACCGAAATTGTACGTATGAAACCAGCCGTGGCAGCTTAGCTCTGATTCTTCGGACCCATCGAGTGTGTAGAAGCGGATCCAAAGACCATTCGCATGCGCATGCTCAACAAGTGCGCGAAGGCGGTTCATTTTCTCAGGCGTCCACTCGCCTGCATGCTGTTGGCCAGCGGCTTCCACGACGCGCCATGGATTGTTCCACCAGCGACGGTAGTTGCTGGCTTTCTCTGAATCGAGGATCTCGGGCGTGGCCTGGGGATTTTTGCCTTCGCTGTGAATGGCGCCAAAGACCAGGACTCGATCGCCCGCGCTGAGTTGGTCGTAGAAAACGGTCTGCTGCGCATCGGCTTCTCCGGCTAGAACGAGGATGGGTTTGAGGGAAAGCTGCTGCGCATCTTCTATGTGCTCACCCTTCACCGCGGAGGTGATCCAGGGCTCGTACTTGCGCAAGAGCGAGAGGACGGCGGCGAGGTGTTCCGGCTTATTGTCTTTGAAGTCGAGATTGAGCGTAATAAGCGGCCAATCACCATGGTTACCATTCTTCAGCGCCTTATCCGCGATGGGGCGCACGCGCTCAAAAAAGTACTGTTCCATCGTGGGCTCGTGGCCGCTTAAGGGGTCGCCGTGCGTTACGACGGACCAGCTCTTGCCGGTGTGAGGATCGGTGTACCAGCCGAGGTCTTGTTCAATAGCGAGCGGTGTGCCGGCGGAGAGCGCCCGGTCGATCCGGTCGGCCCACCACTCAGAGTAGGGATAGCAGTTGTGGGCATCCATCAACGTACGCGAGCCGGGCGCGGGCACGTTCTGGGCCTGCACTATGAGCGCCAATGACACGAGCAAGGTGTTGACTAAAAGAAAACGGAAACTTGGGAAGAAGCTTTTCATCGTGTGTTCTCAGTGACCGGGAGATTGATGTACACAGGATTCGAGACAAGGGTCAAACTGCCATTCGAGTCTCGCACTTCGGCGCGGAGCCAGTGCGCACGACCGTCGCTGGTGAATGTAAACGGCAGATTCTCATCGCCGATGCTCGTCGAGAGCGGCGCAAGCGCGGGCGTGACCTCACCGTCCAGAAGCAAATGGATCGTGGAGTGTGGGCATGCGGCTACACGAACGAGAAAGGCGATAGAGTGACCAACCGGAGCATGCAGCACTCCACCCATGCGAGTGTTTTCCTGTCGCGGGAGAGTGGAATCATGTGCTTCGATATCGATCATCTTGTCGCGGGAACCAGTCAAATCGACAAACACCCTGCCCTCTCGAATGCCTTCGAGGATTGCGGCAACAGAAAGATCTTTCGCTTCCACCACCGTAGTCGGGGAACCGATGGAGTTGGGCCGCGCCGCTACCATCGGACCATTGTGGTTGTCACTGCCGCCGATTGCGGTTAAGCGCAGGCTGCCAGCGAGTTGGCGATCCCAGAAGCCAGTGCTTATAATTTGCCCGCCATTGATCACTTCAATTCCGGTGAACAGGCTCATATCCACGGGGTAAGGCGGCCTCCAGCCACATCCCATGCAGATTTCTCCGTCAGGTGAATAGGCATGATTGATTGAGGCGATACCGCCTTTGGCGCGAACGTCACGCAGAATGGCGTTGACGTCGCGGCCGCCGGGAACGGCGCGATAATCGACGAACTGTGTGATGCCGAAGATGTTGAAGTGGCCCCAGAAGGTAGTGATCTCGCGGCCGGGAATCAACAGCAGACGATCGAAATAGGGCTGCAACTCTCGCATCGCCTCGTATTGCGATGTTGCATTGTGATCCGAGATGGCGATGAAGTCCAACCCGCGCGCGACCGCCGCTTGCGCGGTAAGGAACACAGGACATGGTACGGACCTGCCCGATTGGCTTGCACAGCTACCGTCGCTATGCGCCGTGTGCATGTGCAGGTCTCCGCGATACCAGCGGGTGTCATTGGCGAGCGGGGTTAGCGTAAAACCCTGGTCTTCAATCCTGGAGTTGAAATGGATCTCAGCGCGATAATCGGCGTGCTCGGCTGGCCTGATATTGGGTACCGAGATGAGCAATTTCCAGCGACCGGCTGGGATAGGTCCCGGCAGATACGACGGCGTCGCGTCGGATTCGCCGATTGTGAAGTGACTCTTGTTTCCGCCGCTGTTTCCGCGAAATCGGACTGGATCGGCGATACCGAGATCGAGCGTGGTTCGTTTATCTCTGCCCGTGTAGGTGAAATCCACGCTCAGCCGATGCACTGCGGTGGGAACATCGAAAGGAATCTCAAAATAGGTCTTGTTTTGCGATCCTATTACTTCACCGTGGAGTACGAGATCGGGTGGTGTTGACTGACTCCGTGAGATGAGGCAGGTGCAAAGCAGCAGGAACAGTTCTCCAAGTCGAAGCAATCGGCCTATCTGCAATTTATCTCCAGAAATGAAAACTGGGGAAAGTTCGGTCTTCCGCCCGGGTTATAACAAATGTTTACTTGCTCTCCGAATGTGGAGTTCTTGAAGAGGACGAAAAGGGGTGTTACGTCCACATGTCGATTACGCAACTACCAGAATTAACATAGAGCGTGGTGAGTTCGGAAGCGAGTTTGCTGTTGGCGCTGTTGGCTCCGTCCTAGAACCAGCAGATCTGACGCTGAATAGCGATGAGAAGCATCACAGCTTTAAGCGATCATCTGTTCGGGGCAAATGTGGAATCCTACTTAAGATGGTCTTCGGGCGGCTGCTGCGTTTGCACATGGTGTGACTGAGGCTGTTAGGCAAACCGACCCCCGGGTCGCTTGCCTTCTCTCGGCCGGCCTATTCAGAAGAGAAAGTGCAGTTGGACAGCTCGCTCTCTCAAATGCCTACTGCTGGTGCGGAGGAAACGAGACCGATGAAGGCAACCCCCTCTTCGTGCCTATAATGATCAATCGATAGCTAAATGTTCATCCAGATGATCTGGACACCTTGTTTATCCGCTTTGCGGTTTCGAGGCGTTACCGGGGGGTAATTTGTGAGGGTTTGCACGGCTCTTATTCTCGGCGTTTTCTTACAGGCATTCGGGGGAAATCCGGAGGCTTACTCGCAGAACGCAACATCGCTGCCGCTGATGCCTCTGCCACTTCATTTCACGCAGGGGGCGGGGCAACTGAAGATTGATAGCGGCTTCTCCATCACTCTCGAAGGCTACAAAGACGCCCGGCTTGAGTCGGCTCGCAAACGATTTTTGAGCACACTCTCGCGCCAAACTGGAATCCCCTATCACGATGAGACTGCGAGCGGCGAAGCGACGCTGGTGGTGAAGACGGCAGGCGCGAGCGATGCTCCGCAGAGCCTGGGTGAGAATGAGTCTTACCACCTTGAGATCACATCAACGCACGCGCTGCTTACCGCACCGAATCCGCTGGGCGCGATGCATGGGCTGCAGACTTTTCTGCAACTCGTATTGATTACTCCGGAAGGATTCAGCGCGCCCGCGGTGACGATCGACGATGAGCCGCGCTTTCCGTGGCGCGGATTGATGATTGACGCAGGCAGGCACTTCCAGCCGCTGGATGTGATCAAGCGCAATCTCGACGGGATGGAGGCGGTGAAGCTGAACGTCTTTCACTGGCATCTCTCGGACGATCAGGGATTTCGCGCCGAAAGCAAAATCTATCCCCTGCTGACCGGCAAGGGTTCGAACGGCCTTTTCTATACGCAGGCCGAAATGCGCGAGGTTGTGGAGTATGCGCGGGATCGCGGAATCCGCGTGGTTCCCGAATTCGACATGCCGTGTCACACGACCGCATGGTTTGCAGGTTATCCGGATCTCGCGAGTGGAAAAGGGCCTTACAAGATCGAGACGCACTGGGGCGTTTTTAATCCGGCTATGGATCCAACGCAGGAGAGCACCTTTGAATTCATTGGCAGGTTTATCGGCGAGATGACGACAATCTTTCCGGATGCCTATTTCCATGTTGGCGGCGACGAGTGCAACGGCAAGGAGTGGGATGAGAACCCGCGGATCAAGACTTATATGCGCGAGCATGGCTTGAAAGACAATGCGGCGCTGCAATCGTACTTCACAGGACGTGTGCAGAAGCTGGTCGCGGCGCACCACAGGATCATGGAGGGCTGGGATGAAGTGCTGGGGCCTGAGACTCCAAAGGATGTGGTTATCCAATCATGGCGAGGGCCCAAGTCCCTGGCTGCCGCGGCTCGGCAAGAGAATCGCGGCTTGCTGTCGACGGGCTACTATGTCGACTTGAACCAGTCGGCAGCCGAGCATTATCTTGCAGACCCGTTGGCGGGAGATGGTGCGAGCCTGACACCGGAAGAGAAAAAACGTGTGTTGGGCGGCGAAGCAGCGATGTGGAGCGAATTCACGACTCCCGAAATTATCGATAGCCGCGTCTGGCCGCGGACCGCGGCAATTGCTGAACGGCTGTGGTCACCTCAAGATGTGCGCGACGTAAATTCGATGTATATGCGGATGGCAGCTGTTTCGAACAAGCTGGAGGCATACGGGCTGAAGCACCAGTCGTTTTCACGGCCTATGCTGCAGCGCATGAGTGGCCAGGCTGATCCGAAGTATCTTGCGGTGCTTGGAGGAGTGGTGCAACCGCCAGTGGGATATCAGCGCGGGTCTTTAAAGGAATACGACTGGCACACGCCGCTGAATCACCTGGTGGATGCCGTTCCGCCGGAGAGCGAGACCGCGCGCAAGTTCAATATCCTGGTGAACGCGATCGTTGCAGGCGATGCTTCGCCGGAGCAGTTCCAAAAGGCAAAAGAATCGCTGACTGTTTGGCGAGATAACGATGCGAAATTGGAGCCTTCGCTGAAGATGTCTGACATCACGGCTGAACTTGTTCCTCTGTCGCAGTCCGTGGCGCAGGTAGCAACGATTGGGCTGCGAGCGCTGGATGATCTGGAGAAACATCGTGTGCCGGATGCGGCGACAACCCAAAGTGACGCGCAGGTGCTGAAGGCCGCGGAGAAGCCACAAGCAGTACTGCGCAACATGATTGTGGCGCCGGTTGAGATGCTGGTGCAGGCAGCCGGGACACAGAAGCCGTAGTCGTTCTGCTCAGAATGACTCTGAAGGCGGAGCGGGATAACTCCACGACGCGCTTCGTTGGTCAGCCATTTTCTTTTGAGTCGAAGTCAGATTCTTCTCTGGTTCATTGCGGCCACAAGATCTCCGCAACCCGAACCCCATTTTGAGATTGTCGTGACGGCTTGCGTAAACGGAACATCCAGACGATGCACGCGATCCGGAGTGAGAACGTAGACCGCTCCGGCCATCGGTGTCGGCACCGAAGGAACAAAGACTGTGAAACGCCCGTCAACAAGCTGTTCAATGATGAATCCGGGAACAAGCGCATCCTCAATTTCGATCAGCGCCGTCTCCCAGGCTTGGCCTTGAGTCTCTCCCGACAGTCGTTGCGTGAGACTCCGCAAGAGTGGGTAACCTGGAATTTTCTGAAAAAGGGATCTGTCCAGGCGATTTCTGATCGCCCGGCCCGTTCGAGTGCGAACCGCCAGTCCAACAAAAAAGCAGATGACAAGCACGAGGATCAGCGCAATGAGATTTTCAGCGGGGACTGATTCCGGAAGCACCTTCGCCACAGGCGCCAGCAGGCCCAACAGTGTCTTCATCCCTTTGAGCATTAGCAAGCAGGCGAGGTAAACCGGTGCAATGATGACAAGGCCTGTGACAATCCGACCAATAAGAAATTTAACGAGATTATTCACGGGATGACTCCAGTCCTGGATCCGAGCGACTGTTTCCGCCCATTAGCGGAGAGTGGCGAGCTGTGAGACCCGCGGTCATTATCCCACGGTTTAGGCTAAACACGAATGGGGATACCAAGTTGTTCGGATTTCCTTGCCGCGAAAGCCTCCTACAGACCCTGGCGCCGCGCCTTCAGGCGATCACGCGGGGCCGACTGCGGATCGTGCTTCTGGGCCTTTTCATCGGGTAATTGGTGGTACAGAACCACATTGAACAACGACTTGTGGACTCGAATTCGGCCATCGTAATCAATGAAGCCGAGTTTGCGAAAGCGGTTCATAAAGATGCTGACGCGAGACCGTGTCGTCCCAATCATCTCCGCCAGCATCTCCTGGGAGACCTTGGGAATCAACGGCTCCGGCGTACCGGGTTTGCCGAATTCCGCCATCAAGATGAGGATGCGTGCCAATCGTTTTTCACTGGAGTTGAAGAGTTGATCGACGAGGTCGGCCTGGATGCGCATGCTTCGCGCAAGCAGGAACTTGAGAAAAAGGTCTGAGAATTCATGCTCCTCGTGGATGACGCGAATCATCTGTTCGCGTTCTATCCTCAGCGCAGTGCAGGATGTGATGGCGACAGCCGTAGCCAGGCGACACCCGGACAATGCAGCCAGTGACTCTTCTCCCACGAATTCACCAGCGGAAAGGAGCGCGATGGTCGCTTCCTTTCCTGTTGGTGAAACCACCGTAACTTTTGCACGACCCTTTTGAAGATAGAAGATGGAATCTGCAGCCTCTCCTTGCGAGAAGAAATGCTGTTTGGGTTTGAATTGAACAATCGTGCGGCCCAGGCCCGCGACTGCAAGGAAGTTCGCAGCATCGAAAGCGGGCTTTTCGCGGTAAATCACGATAATGAATCCTACGCGAATGTGAGCCAAGTTGGGCGCGAGCGGTGCGTGGGGACGATGCACTCAGTATGCGCCGCAAAATGCAATTCTGCTCAGCTATTCTCAGGCTTTTCTGATTGATTCGCTGGGGAGGGGTCGGCGGTATTCACTAGAGAGTCTTTGAATTCATGATCAAAGCAACCGCACTGCGAAGCCGTGCTACGTTTCCACCTCGGGCAGGGCGAATGCTGGGCGGACGGACGAGTGCGAAGCGACGCATCTCGGCTTCAATCTCCGCGCCTGCCAAATCCCAAGCGTTGGTAATGTCGCCGACTACGACGATCTCGCCTGGCGCCAGAGCCAGTGAGATGATGTGCATTCCTCTACCCAGTGCTTTGCACATCATCGTCAACGCCTGCCTTGCTGCAACATCGTCCGCTTTAGCAAGCTGGATCAGGACATCGAATGAAGCAATGGGTTTCTTAGTGATTTCGGCGTAGTAACGGAGTCCAGCTCTATTGGAAGCAATGGTCTCCCAGCAGCCTTTGCCGCCGCATCCGCAGCGTATTCCATCCGGATCGAGTTGAATATGACCAAACTCGCCGGCTACGCCGGCTTCGCCGCGGAGGAGATGGCCATTCGCGAAAATTCCGGTCCCAATTCCCTCAGAGACATTCACGACGACAAGGTCGTGCATTCTATCGCTGTATCCGAACCACACCTCAGACAAAGTGCACGCATTGGCAACATTGTCGACGACAACAGGAAGGCCAGTAGCTCGTTCAACACGCGACTTCAGCTGCCCAATTGGCCAGTCGACGTTTGGAGCAAAGATGGATTTTTCAAGATGTGGATCGAAGCGCCCTGGAAGATTGATGCCAATGCCCTCGAATGTGCGGTTTTGATGATCTCGAAGCATTTTGTTGACGGAGTTCAGAATCGCTCCGATAACGTCCTTTGGATTTGCAGGAAGCTCGACGGAATCAACGGAGATGACCTTGCCAACAAGATCAGTCACAGCCAACATTGCGTGGGCCGGATGTATATCGAGCGCAAGAACCCCGCGCTGGTCGTTGACGTTGAGAAACGTTGGCTTTCTTCCGCGAGGAATCTCACCGGTGAGTCCCTCGACAACCCACCTGTCTTCAAGCAGCTCCTCGACGATAAGGGAGACTGTACTTCTTTGAAGGCCCGATGTGCGCGCCAGTTCAGCTCGCGAGATCGGCTGCTTGGCGCGAATCTGGTTGAAGATGAGATTCCGGTTGATTTGTCTGGCAATTCTATTCGAGGCGCTGAGGTTCCCGTTGAGCATGAACCGTGACGTTGGCATGCCGGTTTCTATTCTCCATTTCAAGCAAAAGTTGCAATGCCGGCACGAGAGCAAAACAAACAGGTTTGGTTCTACAGCGTATCCCGAGTCTCCGGGCTAAATAGCGGGGGCCCATCCCTTTTCATATTGCCGCCCCCACATCTTCATTGCATCGGGATCGTTTTGCGGCTTTCCGGAACTTGTGTCCAGTCGCAATTCGCGACCGACTTCCCAGGAGACATTGGAAAGCTGAAGCATGGTGACAGCGACATTCCCAATGGATACCGGGGCGTTCAGTTTCTCGCCTTTGCGAATTCCAGCAATGAAGTTGGCGAAATGAGCATCAGTCATGGAATCGCGGCCGGTCAAATCAGTCGACGAGGTTGCGCTGCCGGCCTTGAATTCGTTTATCTTGTTTCCCTTCAGGTCGTAGATCTCATAGCCGTCGCGATCGACGAGCACCGAGCCATTCGTTCCAACGATGATTGATCCGCGGTCGCGTCCGTAGTACTTCATTCCGTCGCAGCATTTGCACTCCCACGACATCATCTTGTCCGCGTAGTTGAAGTTGGTCACAAGCGTGTCATAGAACTGCCAATCGTCAGTGTAGTGATATCTGCCCCCCGACGATGAAATGGCGCGAGGATAATCAACGCCCAAGGCCCAGCGGCAGACATCGATTTCATGCGTGCCGTTGTTCAGGGTTTCGCCGGTGCCCCATATCTTGAACCAGTGCCAGTTGTACGGCTGCACGTTGTCTTTGTACGCCACGCGCGGGGCGGGACCTTGCCACAAATCCCAATCGAGTTGTGCGGGCACTGGCGCTTCCTTCCCGACGCCGATCGATTTGCGAATGTTGCTATACCAAGCTTTTGCGTAATAAGCCCTGCCAACCAAGCCATTGTGAATCTTGTCGACGATCTCGATGGTATGCGGAGATGAGCGCTGCTGCGTGCCCATCTGGACGAGCTTTCCGTATTTCTGCTGCGCCTGTACGAGCAGTACTCCTTCAGCAGGGTTGTGGCTGCATGGCTTTTCGACATACACGTGCTTCCCGGCCTGGAGTCCGAGAATCGACATGGGAGCGTGCCAGTGGTCCGGAGTCGCGATGGTGATGGCGTCGACGTCTTTCTTCTGAAGAATGTGCCGAAAGTCCTGATCGGTAGCTGGTGCATAACCAAGTTCGCGCTCGGTGTCGGCGGCAAACTTCTTCATCGTGTTCAGGTCGACATCGCATACATACGCGACGCGAGCTGTATCCTTATTGGCCTTCAAGGCGGAAAGATGAGCATAGGCCCGCGAATGCAGACCAATGATCGCGAAGTTCAATCGATCGTTCGCTCCCAAAATCTGACCATAGCTTTTGGCAGTCGAATTGATTGCCAAGCCGACGCCGCCTACAGCAAGCGTGTCTAAAAATTCCCGTCGAGTGAGCATCGCTTCTCCTTCTCTCCTGATTCAGGCATCGATCTTAATTTGATCGAATCGGTATTCGTCTTAAACCGCGTTGGCGGCTTCCAGGGCTTGCTTCATTCCGGCCCAACTAATTCGAGTGGACTCTTCCGGCGTCCCGCCGCCGTGCCAGTGAGTCTCAAGGCTCACTGCGTCGTGGTAGCCCATCTGTTTAAGCGCGCGAAATTGCGCCGCCCAATCGATGTATCCCTTGTCGACCGGCGACCATTCGATCTTGTCCCCGGCGCCTTTGATCGCGTTTTTGCAGTGACAGTGGTGGATTCGATCTTTGGGAATCAAGTTCCACGCAACCGGGAAAGCATCAAGTTCGCCGCGCATTACGGCGTTCCCTGGATCCCAGTTCAGAGCCAGATGCGGGGTCTGCACCGCATTCATGGTTCGTGCTGATTCACGGCCCGTCGCAGTATTGCAGGCGAACTCATTCTCGAGCACCAACAGGATTCCCTGTTTGCCGCACGTCTCTGCAGCCGACCTGAGCTTATCGTCAATTGCGCTCCGATAAGGCGCAACATCTTCCAACCGCCAGAAATCGAAACAGCGAACCTTATTGGTGTCGAACTCCTTGGCCAAAGAGATCGAGCGCTCCAGAATTCCGTCCTGCTTTTTGAAAGTGGCCTCGGGTGCGCCATGCAAGTCCTCTTTGGAACCGAAGGGTGATCTTGGCGCTCCGGGCCAATCCGTTTTAAAGAGCGGGCTGGCAATGTCTGTTACCTGAAGTTTGTACTTGCTGAGAATCTTTTTGGCCTCGCCAATCTGGGCCTGATCGAGATCGATGACGTTCTTGCCCCACATGGATCGA
This sequence comes from uncultured Acidobacteriaceae bacterium, assembly GCA_963782775.1. GTDB lineage: Bacteria > Acidobacteriota > Terriglobia > Terriglobales > Acidobacteriaceae > Telmatobacter. The sequence goes on along the minus strand of CAWALE010000016.1, from coordinate 90,403 downwards.
ATTTCGATCCAGCTCATCCCGAAATCGTGTGAAGCGACGTAGCAGGCGTGATCGAAGTCGGGCGAAATCTCGTCGTTGATAACTGCCACCCGAAATGGGCCTCCCAGCGATTGGGCCAAACTGAGAGTCGGCAATACAGACCAGACTGCGGTTGCGGCTCCGGCTTTTATGACGAATTCTCGTCTTGAATAGTGATTCATATGCTCCATTGTGCGTGCGGGATCTTCTTTGGCAACTTGCTGCTGCCAGCTTCTACGGCCGATAACCGTTGCGCGATTACCGGCCGTTTCAATTGCATTTGCAAATCGTCTTTTAGAAGCTGAACCTGAAGGATCCTTGCAGACTCCGTCCTCCTCCAATGCCGTTTACGCTTCCCTGGCCGCTTCCCAAGGTGCTCGTGACCTGACCGAAGTTCGCGGCTGTAAAGATTGATCCGGTGCCATTTCCGGTGCCAGCATTGGGAAGGCCGAACTGAGGCGTATTCGTCAACTGCACCGCGTCGATGCGAATTTCACCTGCAAATTCGTGATACAAGGTGAATTTCTTAGCAAGCGAGAAGTTGTTCTGCCAATAACCGGGACCCCGGAACTGGTTTCTTCCGGTGTTGCCGAGGCCGGGGTTGTTGCAAGGTGACTGACCGGTGCAGCCCGCTGGTTGGGAAAAATTGGATTTATCCAGCCACTGTTTGCCGGATCCGATCTGGTGGAGCACTTTCGGGCCGCCCGTGATGTTTGCCGTCAGAAAAGTTCCTGGTGTGTTGAGGGCGCCTTGATTCGCATACACGCTGAACGGCAAACCAGAAAGCAAGGAAATCACACCGGAGAGTCTCCAGCCACCAAACACTGCATCGCCAACGCCGGAGTTGAAGTATTTGTGACTGCGGCCGGCCGGCAGCTCGTAGACAAAGCTCTGCTCGAAGTTCTTTGCACGGTCAAAGTCGGCCGGAGCATAGTTCTTGCGTTGGTTGATGAAGAAGACCATGTTGCCGTTGTCATCTCCCCCGGTGGCGTAATTAAGCGCTTTACCCCAAGTAAACGCGGAGGTGAACGAGAGGCCGGCGGAGTAGCGCTTTGTAAGTTGGACCTGCAGCGCGTTGTAGTTCGAGGAGGCCCCAAGGAAAAACTGGTTTGTAGCTGCGGTACGGCCTGTGGCGCCACCCGTGAATGCGGTGGAGTTTTCCGGCAGTGAAGCATTGCCGCCGCCATATACGCTTGGCAGGTTAATGTTCTGCGACAGATTCATGCGCGAGCCATGATTGCCGACGTATGCAATTTGCAGAGTGTAGTTGGCGCCGAAGGCCTGCTGAAGGGCCAGGTTCCAGGCTTCCGCGTAGGAATTCCTGAAATTCTTTGGAATGTAGGTATAGACCTGGCTGATCAGTGACGGCGTGTTGGCAGGGATGATTCCGTTGTCGGGAATCGTTACCGGAACTGGCGCCGGGAAACCAGCCTGGAATGTCGCAACTGTCACGCCATCGGAGAGGACTGCGGGGGTGAAGGTCGAGCCCGCCGGCTGATAGCTGTTGTTGGCGCGGATGGGGTAGTTGTACGCATACGTGTTATCCGTGAATGGGATATAGCTCATGCCAAAGCCCGCGCGGATCACCGTGTCCTCACTCGCGCGGTAGGAGAGTCCAGTACGCGGAGCGAAGTACTTGTACTGGGTCTCCATTCCCAGATTTGAAGGGTTGTCACCGATCCCGGCGAGTTCGAGAGTGTTGTTTGTCGGGTTATAGTTTGAAAACCCGCCGTCGACTTTGGGCGTTGCTGGCGGATAGAAGTCCCAGCGAAGGCCATAGTCAACGGTCAGCTTGGGTGTTGCCTGCCATTTGTCTCCTACAAAGGCGAAGAACCACCACTGCCGGTAGGCCGGGAAAAACGTGTTCAGATCACGGCCCGTCTGGCTGGGTTGGTCGAGGAGGAAGCTGCCCATGAAGTTCGCGATATTTGTCTTCGCGCCCGTCGTGGAGGTCTGGAGGTCATTGAAGGTGAATGCGCCGCGCGGGCTGAAGGTTTGATCCTGCAAGAGATCGTCGCGGATCCGGCGAATGTCGACACCCCACTTGATGGTGTGGTTGCCAGTGACCCTCGTCCAGGTGTTCACTGCATCTATGTTTGATTCTGCGCGGATCCACGGCACGGAGGCCGAATACCCAATGAGCGGGTTAGAAAAGCCACCGTTGATGGTGACGCCGACCTGTCCGGAGGTAAAAGGCTGGTCAGGAATATTGACTCCGGGCACACCGATGGTTGTCGCATCGTCCGTGCCGTAGTCATTTGGATTTGCCTGGTTGCGGAGGTGGGCTACGCCGACGCGAACCTCTGTTAACAGCCTGGGCGAGAAAACATGATTGTAGATGCCGCCGGTGCTGTAGGCCGTCTGAGTACCCTTGGCCTCGAAGCCGCCGCCCTGCGGACCGCCGAGGTAGTCGCCGAAGGCCGACGCCTGGTAGGTATTGGATTGCTGCCAACTGTAGCGGCCATTCAGATGGTCTTTTTCTGTGATGATCCAATCCATTTTGACGTCGAAGCTATGCGCATCCTTGGTGAATGGAAGATTGGTGGTGTAGTTGTTTGTCGGATTCGATAGCGGCTTGGTCGAGTCCAGCTTTCCATACGTGGGATAAGCCGCGTTGAGCTTCTGGAGCATGTTCAGCGAAACAGGGTTGATCCGGCTGAAGGGAATCTGATTGTTTGTGAACGGAGTGCGCGGATGCGCGGCTGTGCCGTCGCCCGTGCTCGGGTCATAGATTTGCCCGGTCGTGCCCACGAGCGCGCCGCTCAAATCGACGCAACCGGTTGGATCGGTGCAGCCCGGGGTGGCTCCGGCGTTGGTATACCAGCGAGCATCAGGGACGGTAAACGTGCTGCTGACCCTTTCACTGTCGGTCGTGCGGAGGTAGTCGCCGAAGAAAAACAACCGGTTCTTGATGATTGGACCGCCAATGCTGCCGCCAAAGTAGTTGTACGAGAGATGACCAAGCGGGCCAGCGAAATAGGAGCGAGCGTTGACAGCGTTGTTCTGGATATACTCAAATGCCGAACCGTGAAAGGCATTGGTGCCGGATTTGAGCGTCACATTTGTGATCGCGCCGACCGAGCGGCCAAGTTCCGGCTCATAGTTATTCGTCGAGACATCAACGGTCTGGATGGCTTCGGCTGGAGGAATCAGAATCTGCAGCAGGCCGGTGCGCTCGTCATCGTCGATGCCCTCGATCTGATAAAGATTACTGACGCGCGGCATGCCATTGGCCTGGGTCTGCAAAGAATTCTGCGCATTGAAGAACTGCGAGTGCTGAAAGGTTGCGGGGCTGGTGCCGGGGACCAGGTTGAGCAGAGATTGGAAGTTGCGCCCAGTAGTGAGGGGCAATTGCATCACGTCGGCCGAGTCGATCTTGGTACCGATGTCGGCGCGGTCGGTCTGCAGCAAGGGCGGCGCGGTGGTCACAGTCACGGTCTCTGACACATTTCCTGGCGTGAGCGTTAAATCAACACGGACTGAGGAGTTGCTCAACAGCCCGATGTTTTGCTGAGATACGCGTTTGAATCCGCTTGCTTCGGCACTGATCGCATAGGTTCCCGGACGGAGGTCAGGGAACGAGTAATTGCCGCTTTCGTTGGTTACTGTTTCATGCACAGCTCCGGTTTCGGATGCTGTTGCTGACACTTTCGCTCCCGTGACGGTCGCCCCGGACGCATCGGTGATGGTTCCCAGCAGAGTGCCGTTGACCGCCTGCCCCATTAACGAATGGGAGCAGAGGCAAACGATTAACGCGGTGAGAATTCCCAGGCAGGAACCCACTCTCTTACGTGATTCCATCTACAGCCTCCAAAAGTCGATCTGAACTTCATAGCGCAAATTGCTATATTGTTCGAACTCCGAACAAGCTAGTCGTGGTCAATCCCACCTGTCAAGAGGAATTCGGTTCAGTTGACGCTTTATCGATTTACTAATCTGACGCTTTGCAAGATTGTCAGCTCCTCGCCCACGGCCTCCTTCATGACCCCGTAAAGACCCCCGACCGGCTTTTGGCTTTTACATTTCCTGGAACCAGTTGCTTTGTCTCAGGAGAGTTGGCCGGATGAGCGTCTTTAGCCACAGCTAACCAAATTGGCCCACCCGTGCGTGGGCCGTGGGCGACAGTTCGTTAACATAAAAAAGCAACTGCGTTTGATTCGAACCAAAGCCAACATTCAGGGTGGCCATTGCAACCAGGTGAACTCGGCAGGAAATTGTGATGGCGCACGTCGCGATCTGGGGCATCTCTGCCGTCAGCATTGCGCTGATGCTCTTCAGGCCATTCGGTATTCCGGAGTTTGTCTGGACCGCCGTGGGCGCGCTGACGCTTTGCGCAACTCGCCTGATTCCTCTCAAACTCGCCGGCTATGCGGTTGCCGAGGGGTTAGACGTCTATCTTTTTCTCACTGGAATGATGCTGTTATCGGAATTGGCGAAGACGAATGGCGTTTTCGATTGGTTGGCAAATGTCGCAGTGAAACGGGCGGACGGTTCGTCTCGGCATCTCTTCACCCTTATCTATGGGGTGGGCACAGTGGTGACCATTTTCATGTCGAACGATGCCACGGCGGTGGTGCTTACACCTGCGGTGTTGTCGGCGGTGAAACGCGCCAAGGCCGACCCCATGCCGCACCTGATGACTTGCGCGCTGGTCGCCAATGCCGCCAGTTTTGTGTTGCCGATCTCAAATCCAGCAAACCTGGTCGTGTTTCACTCTGGGATGCCGCCGCTTGTGAAATGGCTGGCCATGTTCATTTGTCCCTCGATCATCACTATTGTTTCGACATACTTTCTGCTGCGCTGGTGTAGCCGCAAAGAACTGGCAACCCCCTGTAACGGATCGGAAGTTGAAGTGAGCCTCTCTCCCCTGGGCAAGCTGAGTCTCATTGGCATCCTCGCCGTTGCAGCGGTTCTGCTGATTGCATCGGCACTCAAGATGGATCTGGGACTTCCCACGTGTATCGCCGCAATTGTGGTCACGTGCATTGCTGTCATTCTCGGCCGTTCTAATCCTGTGCACCTGCTCGGGGAGATCAGCTGGAGCATCCTACCACTTGTGGCGGCCTTGTTCGTCATCGTGGAAGCGGTAAAAAGCGCAGGCGCATTACAGATGTTGCAAGCGGCTACTCAGCACCTGCTGCAATGGCCGCGTGTTCCGAGCGCTTTCGCGATTGCTGGAATAGTTGCACTGGGCACAAACCTCGCAAACAATCTGCCCCTGGGGCTTATCGCGGGAGCAACTCTGCATAGCATGACGCTTCGACCGCTTCTATCGCAGGCCGTGCTCATCGCCGTCGATCTCGGGCCGAATCTCTCAATCACCGGTTCGCTGGCGACTATTCTGTGGCTCATCGAAATCCGCGAGGAAGGAATGCATGTCAGCGGATGGCAATTCCTGCGCGCAGGCATGCTGATTATGCCTGTCTCACTGGTGCTCGCAATCGGAAGCGTGTTGCTGTTCGGAGGGCATTAAGGTTCATAAAACTCCTTCTCTTCAAATAAAACCTGAAACTGAGGTTGGTTTCACCCTTTCGTAATGGGCAAATCTCAGGCATTTGGCCATTTGCCCCCATTGGTTTCGCTTATGACCCATCGGTACCGTTGAGCGTTCTCTAAACCGGTGTCAATATTCCCGCATGCGAGTCAATCTGATAACCCGTCCAGCCGATCACACCAAGTCAGGATTTGGAACGATTCCCCTCTCGCTGACGATCCGCCCATCTTGCGGATTACCCGGCGATTATGAATGCCCAACCGATAGCGCCTCCCTGTTGCGATTGCTTCGGCGCCAAACCGACCTGCCCGCATTTGTGCTCCAGAATTTCGAAAGAGATCTGGAGACGCCTCTCGGTGCGCGTCTTCTTGGTGTGGATTTGAGTGACAGCGTTCTCACGGATATTGGCTACTTCATCGACTAGTAGCCTGATCCTCGGCCGCGTCTGCTGCGACAGTTCGACGCGCAATTGCGCGCGCTCACGGCGCCTCGATTACGGAACGATGCGAAACTCCGCGTGATCGGCGGCCAACGAGCTTCCTCCAACCCACACGGTATAGTCCGTCCGCTCGATCACGGCGCGTCCCGTGTTGTCGTAGAAAGAAAGTTCCGGAAAACCCAACTTAAATGTGACCTGCTTAGACTCGCCCGGCTTCAGCGTTACACGCTCGAAGCCCTCGAGACTGCGCACGGGCTGTTCCATGCTGGCGCCCAGGTTGCGTACGTAACACTGCACCACCTCCGTGCCCACGCGGGTTCCGGTGTTCCGTACCGTCGCTGTTATGGTCACCAGGTCGCGCGCATTGCTGCGATTGGCTTCTGCGAACGGCACCGAGTTTCGGGAAACCGCCACATCGCCATATGCAAACTGCGTGTAGCTGAGCCCGTAGCCGAACGGAAACAGCGCGTCATTCGGCACGTCGATGTAGCGTGAGAAAAAGCGGGAGTCGCCTCCAGGCGGCTGGGTCAGATCGAGTCCGACAGGTGGCCGCCCTGTCGGAAAATGGTTGTAGTAGAGCGGCTCCTGCCCAACAGTGCGCGGAAAACTCATTGGCAGCTTTCCGCTCGGCGCTCCACGATCGCTTCACGACTTCTTACTTCGATAACAATCGGAACATCGCTCTCATCAATCGTGCGTATTCGACCGCGAATCCAAAGCACTACGCAGGCTACGGTCCTGATGCCTGGGGTCTCACGGCGAGCGACGGCCCTCGCGGATACGCAGCGCAGGCTCCCAGACGAAGCCGATGACATCGGCAACATCACGCCCACCGGAGCGCTCGCATCGTTCCCCTACACGCCTGAAGCCTCCATGGCCGCGCTCAAGCACTACTACCGTGACTTCGGCGACACCATGTGGGGCGTCTACGGCCTTCGCGACGCCATCAATCCCACGGCCAACTGGATTTCGCCAATCTACATGGGATTGAATCAAGCGCCCATCGTGGTGATGATCGAAAACTACCGCACCGGACTTGTCTGGAAAAACTTCATGACGAATCCTGAAATCACTACCATGCTTAAAAAGCTCGACGCCGCAACCGCTGCACAATCGCATCCCTGATGGAGAAAACGGCCGGCGATTGATTCCTGCGCCTTAGAATCGATTGCATCACTGTTCATTGCTGCAGACTTGGAGAAAAGCGCGTGCAGGATTTTCGCAGGGAATTCTTGAAGATGGCCGGACTGACCGTGGCCGGCGGCGCAACCACGCTTCTGAACCCGACGTCCGCGAGGCCACAGGCGCAACCCGGCGCGGGCGTCGCTACCACTGCGAAGCCCATCTACTTTGATGTCCGCAGCTTTGGCGCAAAGGGCGATGGCACATCGATTGACACACCAGCTATCAATGCTGCCATCGATGCAGCCGCCAACGCGGGCGGAGGCACGGTTGTCTTCCCTGCAGGCGTTTACGCCAGTTACTCCATTCACCTCAAGAGCAATGTCGCGCTTTTTCTTCAGCAGGGAGCAACCATTCTCGCCGCGTCGACTCCCTACGACGGCCTCTCCACCGGCGGCTACGATGCAGCCGAACCGCAAGGCGAGTGGGAGCCTTTCCAGGACTACGGCCACAATCACTGGCATAACAGCCTCATTTGGGGAGAGAACATCCACGACTTCGGCATCTTCGGTCCCGGCCTCATCTGGGGAAAGGGCCTGAGCCGCGGTCATGAGGAAAAGGCGCTGCCCGATACGACCGCACGCGGCGTGGCCAACAAGGCTATTGCGCTCAAGAACTGCCGCAATGTCATCCTCTCGCGACTTTTCCATCCTGCAGGGGGGATGGTTCGGCATCCTCGCTACCGGCGTCGACAACTTCACCATCGACAATCTCAAGATCGACACCAATCGCGACGGCATCGATATCGACTGTTGTCGCAACGTCCGCGTCTCCAACTGCACCGTCAACTCGCCGTGGGACGATGGCATTTGCCCAAAGAGTTCCTTCGCACTCGGCTATGCGCGCGCGACCGAAAATCTGACCATCACCAACTGCTACGTCACCGGCGTCTACGAACTTGGCACCGTCCTCGACGGCACCTGGAAAAAGATGGAGATGCCCAAAGGCCGCATCGGTACAGGCCGTATCAAGCTTGGCACCGAAACCAATGGCGGATTCAAGAACATCACCATCTCCAACTGCGTGTTTGAAAGCTGCCGCGGCTTCGCGCTCGAATCGGTTGACGGCGCCATCGTGGAAGACATCACTTTTACCGGCATCGCCTTGCGCAACGTCAGCGCGCCTTTCTTCCTCCGTCTCGGCGCCCGGCTTCGCGGGCCAAAACCGCAAACTGTCGTCGGCACGATGAAGCGCATCATCCTCAGCAATGTCGTCAGTTCAAACGCGACGCAGTTACCATCCATCATCGCGGGAGTAACCGACCACCCCATCGAAGACCTGAAGATCAGCGATGTTTATCTGCATCAGGTCGGCGGGGCGGGGGCCGAGATGGCCGCAATCCAGCCGCAAGAGAACGCCGACAAATATCCCGAACCCACGATGTTCGGCGATCTTCCTGCCACAGGTATCTACGCTCGCCACGTCAAAAACCTCGAGCTCACCAACGTAGAAGTCGCAACAGAAAGCGCCGATGCGCGTCCGGCCTTTTATCTCGACGACGTCAATGGCGCAGACTTCTTCCGCATCAGACTGCCGCGGCGTCAGCAGTCCGGTCAGTTCCGTCTCAAAGGCGTCTCCGACTTCCGAGTCTTCGGCTGCCATCACTACGCAGACTCAACGGAAGCTCACGCCGACGACAAGACGATCTAGGGTGCCACTTCCATGTCGGGCTCCGTCCACAGCAGAATCGCCTGAGGCAGAGTTGCGTAGAGGGCAACTAGAGCGAAGAGCACAGCGAAGGGCAGCTGCTCAAGTAGAGCGCGCACTGGCGCGCTTACTGCCGCGGAAATTGGATTCGGTCCCCGAAACCACGAAGTGAAGAGAAGCAAGATGAGCATCCAGCTCAATTGCTTGTGGGCAACGAAGAAAACATGATCGCGCCTATGCACTTCGCGCTCATCGCCATCCTCATAGCCCGTCCCGGCGACTGCCGCAAGCGCCAGCAGACAGACGACGCACAGAATCCCTGAAAACAGACCAAAATAGCGCGAGCCCGACAGGAAGCCCATAATCCAAACAGCGAATCCTGCATAGATAAGCACTACAAAAAATCTGCGATGCGTTCGAGGCGCGAGATTAATGCGCTTTCCAAGCAAAATGAGTTGCGTATTCATCTGGATTTCTCCGTCTCTGATTCGGACCTCTTTGCGCCGTACACCTGCTCACTCAGCGGTTTGAATGGCTGCGTCGAAAAGATCGCCTCGACTGGCAGCCCGAAATACGCTGCAATCTGGAAAGCCAGCTTCAGGCTCGGTCCATAATCACCGCGCTCCAGAAAGCCGATGGTCTGGTAGTTCACCCCAACCGTATCGGCCAGGTCCTGCCGGCTGATCCCTCGCTCCGCACGCAACACCGCAATGCGGTTGAATAGCCCACTCTCTCCCGACGATGGGTCGTTTCTGTTCTCTGACACGACATAATATTGCGTTAACGCAATAAATATGTCAAGACACAAAACATTCGAACGTAGAGTCCCGCCGTGAGCACCCGCAGGACGCTCCGGAGTCTAATGAATTCTCAGAAAAGTGTCAGGCTTCGAAATCCAGCTCGACGGGATCGATCAGCGGCACCAGCCACTTGAGGAGAGCCTGGTGCATGGGATGCGCAGTGTAGGCGTCGGCTGCAGCCTTGTCGGTAAAAGTCATAAGCCCAACGAAGGTATATCCCTGGCCGCGCGGAGACACGTTGGGCCCAACGTGAACGTCGATCAGCCCGAGGATATGGTCGCGAAAGGCTGCAATGTCGTGAGCCGCGCGCGCCTTGTCGGCTTCAGTAGCTTCCGGCTTCCATCGAAATCCGAAGATATGAATAAACACGATAAGGTCCTCAAAGCCTGTTCACTTGCACACTGTTCACTGTTCACTCGTTGTTCAGCTCGCCATCGCGAACGCCCGACCGCTCTCGAGGAGCTTCGCCACTGCTTCCTTCGACGTTGATTCGGTATAAATCCGCATCAGTGGTTCTGTCCCGCTAGCCCTGAACAGAATCCACGTCTCCGCCGCATTCGGCTTCGTCTTTGCTTCGGGGTTGTCGAGATAGAACTTCACGCCGTCCAGCGTCTCCTGCCGCAAGATCGGCATTCCTGCAATCGACGCATCACCCACTTGCAACCCTCGTGCCCGCGCAATCGCCGCATTCTTCAGGTAATCGGGAATGTGCAAATCGATGCGCCCGTACTGATGCTCGCCATATTCGGCCTGAAGATCGGCAACAAGCTCACCAAGCGTCTTTTTCTCTTCGGCCATTACATTGGCCAGCAGCAGCGCGTTCAGCAAGCCGTCGCGTTCCGGAAGGTGGCGCTGAAATCCGATGCCACCCGACTCCTCGCCGCCCATCACGATCTCGCGCTCCAGCATGTAGTCGCATACAAACTTGAAACCGATGCCGTGTTCGATCAGTTCTCGCCCGTGTTTCGCTGCAATTCGATCCAGCATCTTCGTCGTATTGAATGCGCGCGTCACCGCACCCGGCCAGCCTTTACGGCGGAGAACCCAGCTCAGCAGCACCGAGAATATCTTGTGCGGATCGACAAAGTTTCCATACTCATCGGTCGCGCCGATGCGGTCTGCATCGCCGTCAGTGCACAGCCCGGCATCGCATTTGTGCGCAACCGCGGCCTCACCCAGCGCGCGAATATGCGGCTCAATCGGCTCGGGATTGATCCCCGGAAACAGGGGATCGACATTCCCGCGGATCTGACACATGATCCACGCCGATGCGCACAAAGATATTCGACAGGATTGTCAGCCCCGCGCCGTACATCGAGTCGATGGCAAACTTCATGCCCGACTTCGCAATCAGGTCGAGATCGGCGAAGCTCTCGATCGCCTGCAGATAGGGCGGCAGAAAATCGACTTCTTCAATCGCCGCGGACTCTTCGGCCTTGGGCACAGGCTTGTCAAGATAGCTTTCAATCGCCGCAATGATCGACGGTTTGCCCGAACCGCCGTACCACGCTTTGTACTTCACTCCGTTCCACTGCGCAGGATTGTGCGACGACGTAATCATGATGCCGCCAGCCGCACCGCGGCCGCGCACTCCGTAAGCTCAGCGCCGGAGTCGGCGTAATGTCGTTGGCAAGCGCCACGCGAATCCCGGTGGCAGCGACAACTTCGGCGCAAGCCCGCGCAAAAGCCTTCGACCCGAAGCGCGTGTCGTAGCCAATGCAAAGCCCCTTCGCAGGATCCTCCTGAGCGTGAACATAAGCGGCAATCGCCGCAGCAGCGGTGCGCACGTTGGCAAACGTAAAGTCGTCGGCGATGACGCCGCGCCAGCCGTCAGTTCCAAACTTGATTTGTGAATGGGACATGCGGAGGTTGCTCTTTCCTAATCAACGAGTGTAATCATCAAGGCCATAGTTGAACGTCGGGCCCTTCGAATACTCAGTAAGATGCAGTCGCAGGCCCGCACCTGCGCACTTCAAGGTTCTTGCTGATCTAGATCAGTTCCTCGCGCCCCGAGAGCCCCAGTTCCTTGACCACCTTGCCCACATCCTGCGAGTGGTCGCGGTGCGCAATCAGCAGCGCATCCTCCGTATCCACGATGACAAGGTTTTCAACGCCCACCAGCGCAACGAATTTTTTCGGACTGTAAATGTAGTTGTTGCCGGCTTCGATGGTCAGGTGCCCATCCGACTCGGCAACGTTGCCATCGCCATCGCCGCGCAGCCGCGTCTCCATCTGGTACTCGTAGAGCGAGGCCCACGAGCCCAGGTCGTTCCAGCTAAACTCCGCCGGAACGCAGTAGAGATGAGATGCATGTTCGCCCTTCGCCGAACGAGGCTCCAGCACCGCGTAGTCCACTGAAATGTTTTCGCACTTCGGATAAAGCTCGCGAAATATCTGATCAAATTCGGGCTTCCCGAAGCTTGCGGCGATCTTCTCAAGCAGCGGAGCCATCTCCGGCAGATGCTCGCGGACAGCGTTGGCCAAGGTCTTTGCTGACCACAGGAACATACCGGAATTCCAGTAGTAATTTCCTGAAGCCACGAATTCCTGCGCGCGGTTCAGGTTCGGCTTTTCGGTAAACCGGCGAACGCGAAGAGCAGCTTCCGCTCCGTCATCTTCTCCGGTCTCGATGTAGCCATATCCCGTCTCAGGCCGGGTGGGCTCAATCCCCAGGACAACGATATTCTCGCCCGCTGCCGCAAGGGCAATTCCCTTCTGCAACGCCTTTAGAAACCTCGGCTCGTCGGCAATCACATGGTCCGACGGAAAAACACCCAACACTGCTTCGGGATTCTCCCGCTCGATCAGGAAGGCGGCCAAACCGCACGCCGGCGCGGTGTTGCGCGCCACCGGTTCCTCGATGATCTGGTGGCGAGGAACTCCGTGAAGCTGATCGGCAATCTCCTGCGCCAGAAATTCATTCGTGATTACCCATGTTTTCTCAGGGGAAGCCAGTGGCTTCAGGCGTTCCACTGTCTGCTGAATCATGGAGCGCTCACCATCGAGCGCCAGCACTTGCTTGGCCCGTGCGCGGCGGGAGCGCGGCCAGAATCGGGTCCCGCTGCCACCGGCAAGAATAACTGGACGAAAATCGATAGTCTTCGGCATGGAAAACACATCCTACTCGACAGAAGCTAGGTTTGCACAGTGATGGACGATACTTTTAGGTCTATTAAGCCCGCGGAGACCGGGCCCAAGTGCGTAAAAAAAGAGTAGCATCCCCCGTCGGCAAGGTTTCTCACGGGCCTGCCAACTCCCATCGTCAATCCAGTCTCATTTTGTCCAAAATCCTCCGCCGCAGGGAGGCAACAGGCGATATCGGGTAAGCTAACTGCATGTTCGGCACCGGCCAAGGCTCAATTCGCCTCTTCCGCATCAAGGGAATCGACGTTTACCTCAACTGGACGTGGTTCCTCGTAGCACTCTTCGAAATACAGGCTCGGAAGGGAAGATACAGTTCCGTAGTGTGGAACGTTATCGAGTACCTGGCCCTGTTTGCCATCGTTCTGACGCACGAATTTGGCCACGCGTTCGCCTGCCGTTCCGTGGGTGGAACCGCCGACACCATCATGCTGTGGCCGCTTGGCGGCGTCGCCTATGTCAACCCGCCCCAGCGTCCCGGCGCAACGCTGTGGAGTATCGCAGCCGGACCGTTGGTGAATGTGGTTTTGGCCATTCCCTTGACGGTCGCCTGGTTAGCGGCCCGCTCTCTCCAATGGCAATACTCGATGCCGGATATCTACCGTCTGATCGTAGCAATCCTTTTCACCGACATCGTTTTATTGGTTTTTAATATTCTTCCCATCTATCCCCTCGATGGTGGCCAGATCCTCCGCTCCTTGCTCTGGTTTCCTCTGGGCCGCGCGCGCAGTCTCCTGGTCGCGTCGTCCCTCGGTTTCTTTGGAGTTGCCGGGCTCATCGCTTTGGCTCTGTGGACTCAATCCATATGGACCGGCCTGATTGCTGCCTACGCCGGAATGAACTGCTGGAGCGGCTTCAAAACAGCGCGCGCATTGCGCAATCTCGAGAGAATTCCGCGGCGCCAGGGTTTCGCCTGCCCCAGTTGCCGGACCGCACCTCCCATCGGTCCAATCTGGCGTTGCAACAAATGCGATTCCAAGTTCGACACCTTCGAGACCGGCGGCGTCTGCCCGCAATGTTCCGCTCGATTCGAAAAGACAACCTGCCTCGACTGCCGCCATCAAGCTCCAGTCGCGGAATGGCATGTGGGCTACGTTCCCGGCGTCGGCGTCATGAATGGCGAAGTCACCGCACGATAGCTTATCCGTTACGCCGAAAAGCAAAGGCCCGGTTTCCCGGGCCTTGCTTTTGGATGTACCTTTCAATCTACTTTAGCTTCCCCAGGAACTCGCCCATCCGTCGCGTGCCCTCGTCGATGTTCTGCTTGGTCACTGGGTACGAAATGCGGATGTGCTCGGCGGTTCCGAACGCCTCGCCCGGCACCGTCACCACATGCGCCTCGTGGAGCAGTCGTGTCGCCAGTTCCGTCGCTGTCTTGACGCCGCCCTTGCCGATAAAGGCGCCGATATTCGGATATACGTAAAACGCACCCTCGGGTTTGGTACATGTCACGCCGGGAATCTCAGCCAGCTTCGCCAACATGTAATCCCTTAACTCAATGAACTCCGTGCGAAACTGCGACACGCACTCCTGCGAGCCTGCCAGCGCCGCGATCGACGCCTTCTGTACCATGCTCGCCGCGTTCGAGGTCGACTGCGATTGCAGCTTGCTCAGGTTTGCCGCCACCGGCTTGGATGCCAACGCGTAACCGGCGCGCCACCCGGTCATCGAGTAGGTCTTCGACAACGAGCCGAGGATCACGATGTGCTCTTTGGCCCAGGTATACGAACCGCCCGAGACTGCCTTGCCCGCATAGTTGAGATACACATAGCACTCGTCGAGCAGCAGGAATATTCCGCGCTCGTGAGCCAGATGGACAATGCGCTCCAGGTCCTCCGCCGAAACCACCGAACCCGCGGGATTCGAGGGCGAGTTGAGGATGATCGCCTTGGTCCGCGGCGTAATCGCCTTCTCAATCGCATCCGCCGTGATGCGGAAATTCTCAGCCTCGCTCGTCTCCAGGAAGACGACCTTGCCACCCGCATACTGGATGATGTCCTTGAAGCTGACCCAGTACGGAACAGGCAGAATCACCTCGTCGCCGTGGTCCACCAGAACCTGGATCGTGTTGAACAACGCCAGTTTCCCGCCGGTGGTAAACACAGCCTCGTCGATCGAGTAATCCGAGCCGAAATCGGTCGAGTGGCGTTCCACAATGGCCTTCCGCACATCTGGAATACCTGGAACAACGGTGTAGCGCGTGAAATTGGCTTCAATCGCCGCGATCGCCGCGTCTTTAATGTGCCGCGGAGTGGCAAAATGCGGCTCGCCTGCGCCAAAATCCACCAGGTTTGCGCCCTGTGCGCGGAGTTTGGCGGCCTCGGCGGCTACCGCCATGGTTGCAGAAACCTCGATACGGCCAATCCGGTCAGCAAAAACTTTCGCAGGAGAAGCAACAGTCATAGTGCTTATATCTTTACAGATTTCCCGCCAAGCGCAAAACGATGACGATGTTCAATAAGTATCCATTTTCCCGGGACAAGCCGGCCGGAGAGGCGACTAACAAAGTATCTCCATCAGGTGAAGACCTCGGCTGTTGGTTCAGATTCAGCACTTTATCTTGACACAGTTGGTCGAGCTGCTTTATAAAAACGCAAAATCCCCACAGCAGCCAGATTCCTGTCGAGCCTCACTCTGGCTTTCCATTGACAGAGCCGACCACCGATTGGCATACGTTTTCCATTGACGATCCGGATCACTAGCGCGATCCGGCCGTCCCTGGAGTATCCAGTCGGCCTCGTCGACCCCAACAAGCACGTTCACCTGGCGTCTTAGTAGCTTCGCGACTGACGCCGAATCTCGTGCACGACGGAGATTATCCATGAAGCGACTCCTGCTTATGTTCACGCTGCTGATCCTCAGTGCGCCAGCTTTCGCCAAGACGCACTCTGATATGTTCAACGTTCCTTGCAAAACGCTATGGCCCGCTGTTAAGGACACCCTGCGGAACTCCGGCAAATACGGAATTATCGGTATCGACAATGAGGAGATGACTGCGTCATACAACATCGGGGGATACCTCGGAGGCAAGCGCACCAACTCTCTCGTCCTCAATACCAAGGGGAACGAATGCGAATTGCAGACACAGACCGTCTACTCCGGCCTTACGCACAATGATGCAGGAGATCTGAAAAAACGCGTTGAAGAGTCTTTGGCGAAGCTGCAAAAGGCGGCAGACACGCCCAGCCAGCCAGCCGCGACAGAAGCAAGTGGCACACCACCAGCAAGCGGCACACCGGCAGCAAAGCCGGCGGATCCCAAGAACTGACCAGAGTCGATGGCACCCTTATCGAAACAACTGGGGCCGCGGTTTCAGCGGCCCCAGTTCTTTTTTAAGTCTCATCTTTGCAGGTTGAAACCTTCGACTTCTACTCCGGCTCTCTTCGTCAACTGCTTCATCAACCCGAATGCAGCCGACAAGATCGGCCCGCCCATCGCGTCCCCAAATCAGGCAGAATGCAGTTTTAATGGGCATGATCCGGGGCAATCTCCTGCCCGCTCCATGCCTTCTTTGCGGTCCAGGGTCTCGACTCCTCTGTCCAGAAGGGATCGGTAGCCGGAAGTCCCAGGGGAAGCCAGGCCGCTGAACACAGATACAAGCTTCCGGTTGAAATATAAGGCTCTGCCATCTCAGGTTGGTGGCCGCAAAAACCCACGGTCAGCCATCCATCCTTATCGAAAGTCCCCGGTGCCTCGGTCATGCGCCGCATCACCGCGGTCAATGCGGCACGAACCTGCGCCGGCGCGACGTTCTCCGGGAGCAGCCTGCGCAGTGAGATCTCCGCCAGCAGCTGAAAAGCTCCGAAGCGATAACAGAGTGAGCGCCCGACCGGAGGGAATGAACCATCGGGCCCAATGAGTCTCTCCTGGATTGCCGCATAGCGCTGGGCTCGCCGCGTCATCTCCGGTTGAAAGCTGTCCCAGTTTGTCCCGGCCTTCGCAGTTGCATCCAAGATGTTGAGCAGCATCGGCTGAATTACGTAGCTGTTGTAATAATCCCAGTGAAACTCGGGACCATCTCCATACACGCCGTCGCCCTTGTACCACGTGTTCATTGTCCGTATCGCGTAATCGACGCGCATGGAATCCCACGCAGATCCCACCGAGCGCAATGCGGCTTCGATCATCGCCGGGAATAGCAACCAGTTGTTGTAGCCCGGCAGAATCTTCCGCGATGATTCCAGTGCTGCGATCGTGTTTCGCTGTACTCTTGGGTCCAGTTTCTTCCACAGTTCATGCGGCGCCCGCACAATCGCCAACGCCAGGAAGGCAGCATCCACAAGCGGCTGTCCGCCATCACAGAAATTCATGAAGTCGGGCGAAGCCGGATCCGTCCCCGCATCGATCGCCTCCCGCGCCAGCGCGGCATACTTTGCACGAAGCTTGCCTTCGTCGCCGCCAGCATCCCCCGTCTCAAGCCACGGTGCAATTCCGGTCAGGAGGCGTGCCATCGCCTCGAGATACGTGTATTGCCGCCTGTCCTCGACGTTCCCATGAGGAGCTTCCACCGGCATCACTTTTTTGAGCTTCCGTTCGCTCAAGGCAGTAAGAACAGGATCAGCAATTCTGGTGAGCAGTTGAAACCAATACTCCCGATCCTTCTCCGACGAGGATCCCGCGAACGCATCAGAGGGATAACGGAGCATGGAAGCTGCACCCAAACCAACGCCGGTTTGAAGGAACTCCCTCCTGTCCATTCCCGATTCCCCCATCACCCAAACGCACTCTCAGAACCTATAGCTGCATGAAATCAACACAGATTCAACCGGAACGGACTGTACCGCTTGAACTGCTCCAATTTGGTTCTTTGGATCCGGGATTATTCCGGCTCTCTCTTCGTCAACTCCACCAGCCGCTTCATCAATCCGAAAGCCGCCGACAGAATCGGTCCGCCCATCGGGTCCAGATTCAATGCTTCCACGGGTCCGTTTCCCAGGTGAATTCCGCTGGGCGTGAGCAGGTTGATGCGTGCATCGCCATTCTTCGGCTCCGGAGGCTTCGGCTTTGTCCACGGCCCGATCACCTCCACCACCACGGTCCCCGCCTGCAGCAACTCGTCAATCAGGCCATCGAGCGAATCGTCCCGTCGCTCCCACAGCACTCCAGCCCCGCTGTAATTGAAGTAGCGTGCGCGATGGTCGCGATAAGCAGCCACAAGGTCGAGACCTTTGGGCATCCCAATCTCCACCACGACGCCGAGTACGTCTTTTTCTTGCCCCTGCGGCGGCTTCTCGCCAAGTTCCCTTAGCGTATGCCACGCCTGCAGAAAAACGCGGGTATCGAGATCCGGCATCGAGAGGATGCCATGCAGGGCTTCCCTCGCGCCTTGCTCGTCGCCGGTTTCCTTCAAATCGCGTGCACGTTGAAACGAGGCCCACGGCTCGGCGAGTGGAACCTTCGGATGCGCACGAACCAGCTCAGCCAGCGGCACATCTCCAAACAGAGTGTTCCTGATCTCACGATGGATCGACGAGGGCTTGAGAGCTACAAAGTCCGACAACCTGAACCTCCCGCGCCATTGGCGCAGCGTGCACGGTTCAGCCTGCGCTGCCGATGCGACTGTGCAGGCGCTTGAGAACGTTGGGGGGAACCAGTCCGGCAACTTCACCGCCGAAGCTGAAAACTTCTTTAAGCATGCGCGAACTCACAAACGAATACCGGCCCGCAGGTTGCAGAAATACTGTTTCGATCTCTGGCGCAAGACGCCGGTTCATCAGCGCCATTTGAAATTCGTGTTCGTAGTCGGAGATAGCGCGAATTCCGCGAAGAACTGCCGTCGCTCCAAGCTGCCGCGCAAAATCCACCATCAGCCCATCAAAGGTGGCCACGCTTACGTTGCCCAGCGCCGCCGTCGACTCGCGCAACATCTCCACGCGCTCCTCAACTGTGAATAGGGGATTCTTGACCGGGTTCATCAGGATAGCGACTGTCAGGTGTTCAAAGAGCTTCGCCCCGCGCTGGATCAGATCGATGTGCCCGTTTGTCGGCGGGTCGAACGTGCCGGGATAAAGGGCTTTCACGCTCATCGAGTCTGCTCCGGTTTGATTCTACGGTATTTCCAGCGCGCCGACTGCGTATTGAGTTGACAAGCCAGATGCGTTTCGCGGGAATGTGTCAATTAATTGCATGGGCTACACCAAAGAATCACGCGACTCCGGCGACGGCGACTCTTTTCAAGCGACCGACCAGGATTTCTTTGGGAGGGGGAACGAACGGTAGCGATCACCACGCATGCTCACTTGCTGTAAGCAAGTTCTTCGCTGCTGGGCTGCGCCATGCGCGACGACAAATAGAGCGAGACAACCGTGATATCGTCCGTCTGGCCGAAGCGCTGTGCTGTCTGCGCGATGTAACGGGCTGACTCGTTGCTCACTTGCTGCGTGCGCTCGAATCCAAACAGCTCGCCCTCTCCGTTGGTCGCCTCCACCACTCCGTCGGAGAGGAACACCAGCCGGTCGCCGCGGTGTAGCTGAAATGTCGCCTGCTCGTACTCCACATCCGCAATTACACCAAGCGGCAGGCTCCCCGTGAGGGCAATCTCGCGGCCATCGCGGTAGGGATTCAGATGTCCGGCATTGGCGATTGTCGTTGTACCGTCGGGATACACGCGCGCGCAAAGGCAGGTCGCGAAACACGGCGCACAATCCAGTTCTTTCACCGCCGTCCCTGGCGACGCTACCGCCCCGATCAACACATGATTCAGTGATTCAGCACGGTGGCTGGATCGTGCGACAGTTCGTTCCGCAGCGCGCCCACCAGCGTGCTCGAATTCATTGCGGCCTGCAACCCTTTGCCGCTAACATCTCCCACCACGATCAGAAGCGAGTCATCCTTGAGCGGCAATACCTGGAAGAAATCTCCACCGACGCCATTCACCGGCAGATAAGCGCTCTCAAGCATGAAATTGCGATTCGACGGCAACTGCGTGGGAATTAACAACGCCTGCACACTGCGTGCTGCCGAAATCTCCGCCGCCGAACGCTGCTCTTCCTGGCTGATGCGCACGAAGCGGTACAAGATCACCGCAATTAGGCTTCCCAGAAACACCGTGTAGGACGCGAGGCTGGTGCTGAATTGGATCGGACCAAGTGAGAAACGGTGGGATGCAAATGCGTCGGGTAGCCAATGCCGGCTTGCAGCAAAATCAAGAAGCGTATCGACCGAATCGGCGGTTGCCGCCATGAAAAATGGCAGCAGCATCACGCCGGCCTCCGTTTTCCCATGGCGCCATGCACGGAAGAGCAGCACAATGACCACGACGCAAAACAGAATTTCGGCCGCCACTGAGAGGAATTGATAGACCAGCGGCAGCGGAAGAAAATATACGAACGGAATCACCAGGACTGCGATCTGCACGCCGCGAATAAACTTCCGCGACTTTGTTTCCGTAAAGTGGAGAACAAACTCCAGCGTGATCGCCATGAAGATGCGACCGTTGAATGCGGTGAATATCCGGTAGAACTGCTCCGAGACGATTGCGAGCCCAAAGGCGGCTTCCGCTGCTGCTTCCAGGCCAACCGCCAGGCACAACAACGCAAGCCAGAGATACTCCGGATGATGTCGCTGCGCCAGATATAGGAATCCACCGAGAAACGCCACACACAGGAACAGGAACGACACGATGAGCGCAGAGGTTGCGTAGTCATTCCATTGCCGGCCCATCGCCATCGCATGCCGTTCGGCCACGTCGTTCGCTGCGCCAATCTCTACCCTGCGCAAGAGTCCGTGGCTTACCGTCGTCCGCGGCCCGGCCCACGTGCGAATTGCGATGACCGTCGGCCCTGAGGCCGCAGGGCTTAGCTGCACAACGAATGGCGGCGAGCGGAACTCCGAAGGCGACTCCGTCATTCCCCTGGTATGGCCCGCTTCAGCACCGTTCACGAACACGTCGAGTTGACCAACCGTATTACTCGAAACCAGCAGCGAAAGCGGCTGCCCTGAAGCAAGACTGCTGAACCGCGCAAGCTGCTCCGGCTGCATCTTTAATCGATACCATCCGTAACCGGTATAGGTGTCGATCCCCTGCTCCGCCAGCGACTGGCCCAGGCTCACTGTCGGCCAATCAGAATCGTTGAAACCCGGCTCTCCCCACTGCAGATCGTCCCCCGTGTGAAAGCGCCACTGCCCCTCGAGAATCGACATCGCACGAATCCCTGGAACAGGTGCAGTTCCTGCAGCATTTGTTGAAGGAGCAGGTGACTGAGCAAACAGCGGCAGCGCACATACACAAATCACCGCGAGCCAGCAGAAGATCTTCCGCGGATGAAGGTTCGCGACTGCTCGCCCAGGAGATTCCATTTGCTTTCCAAGTTTAGAGCACAGACCAAGGGAACGTGAGGAAGCCGCTTTCTAACTCTTCATACGTTTGCGAGCAAGCGAAGTTCCTTTCGGATGACGGGACGCGCCAGTTATGTTGTCAATCGGGCTGTTGATGTGTCGAACATGGCGCCTGAAATGATTTCTGATTCAGAAGCTGGAGCACTTCGTCCGTCCCGACCGCATCATCGAACCCCGCGAACCGTGGTGGAAGCGCAAAAACATGCTTTCCGTCCCGTCCCAGTTCGGCTGGTCCGATTGGCGCCGCGCTCACGTTGAACTCACCGTTCGTGATCGCACGCCATTGTGCAGGAGTGAACACCAGGATCGGAATGTCCTGATACGGCTTCTTTTTCGTCCATCGAGGGCTCCGGATTACGAGCTTTGGCCCCGATTCGCTGTCTTTCCACGGTCCCGCTCCACCGAGTCGTCTGCATCGTGAATCCAGCCCAGTCTGAAGGCAGTGCCAGGCAGAAACCGTACTTGGTATTTCGGTAAACCAGTGGCGTCTTCAGAGATTTGGCTGGACGTGGAGATTCCTGGCAAGCTCCGCTGACAACAGAACACAAGGCCAGCACAAGGACGACTATCGCGATCGACCGAACGCGCATGCCTTGTCTCCCGAAATCGATCGCGACTAGCCCTTGCGAACTCGAACCGCCTCTTTGGCCTCGGCCGGGCCCGTCGCCGGAACCTCGGGCACATCAGCCTTGGCAGCGCCGATGCTGAGCTTCTTGCGAACCTCGCCGTCCATCTTCGCGAAGATGTCCTTGTTCTCCTTGAGGAAGCTTGCCGCGTTCTCGCGGCCCTGGCCGATGCGGTCGGCCTTGTAGCTGAACCAGGAACCTGACTTCTCTACCAAATTCATTGGCCACCGCGAGATCGATCAGGTCGCCTTCGTGGCGAAATGCCTTCGCCGTAAATGATGTCGAACTCGGCCTCGCGGAACGGCGCGGCAATCTTGTTCTTCACGATCTTGACCTTGGTGCGATTGCCGACGACGACGTCGCCGTCCTTGATGGCGCCGATGCGGCGGATATCGATGCGCACCGACGAATAGAACTTCAGCGCGCGGCCGCCGGTGGTGGTTTCGGGATTGCCGAACATCACGCCGATCTTCTCGCGAATCTGGTTGATGAAGATCAGAGCAGGTGCGCGACTTGGAAACGATGCCCGTCAGCTTGCGCAGCGCCTGCGACATGAGGCGGGCCTGCAGGCCGACGTGGCTGTCGCCCATCTCGCCGTCGAGTTCGGCCTTGGGCACGAGCGCCGCGACCGAGTCCACCACCAGCACGTCGATGGCACCAGAGCGCACCAGCGCTTCGGCGATCTCCAGCGCCTGCTCGCCGTAGTCGGGCTGCGAAACCAGCAGGTTGTCCACATCGACGCCGAGCTTCCTGGCATAGATCGGATCCAGCGCATGCTCGGCGTCCACGAAGGCGGCCAGGCCGCCGGCCTCTGCGCTTCGGCGATGACCTGCAGACGCGATCGTCGTCTTGCCGGAGGACTCCGGGCCGAAGATCTCGATCACGCGGCCGCGGGGAACGCCGCCGACGCCCAGTGCCGCGTCGAAAGCAGATCGAGCCGGTGGAGATGACCGAGATCGGAACCACCGCCTCCTTGCTCCCAGCTTCATGATGGAGCCCTTTCCAAACTGCTTTTCGATCTGCGAAAGGGCTAATTCGACTGCTTTTGCGCGCTCATCGGCGATAGGCATAGATATCTCTCCTCTAGGTATGCTCGCTTGGCGCGGATTGTTGGGAACGACAGAAAACACGCGGCGGCTATTGGTATTTCGAAGGGATTGTAGCAGGATGCGACATCGAATAGATACAGGAAAAATGGCGAAGAAAAGGTGAAGATTTGGCACCCCGTGGTGGCCATCACGTCCGCGCTTCAGCCGTTCTAAAATGCGATCTTCGGCTTGGAGAAATCCGGTTCAGAACCGTGTAGGCGCCGATACGCGTTTCGCCGCGTAGTCAGCGCGTCGCAGGTCCGGTCCAGCGCTTCGTACGCCGCATCATGTTGCCTTGCGAAAACTCCGAAACGCATCTTCGCTAGCCCAGCGGTCCACTGTCAGGTAGGAGCCAGAAATGTAGGCGTCGCGCAGCAACTCGTCCCAGGTATTCCGGCGAACTGCGAAAGAGTTGTGCCCAGTTCCCCTCCGGCCCATACGCCGCCTCAAAGGCAGAAATCTTCTCCTCGGCAATCTCAAACTGCCAAACCACCACGAACATGCGCCCTCGATTTCTTCCTCCATGGTAGCGCAAGTTCAGCAGCATCGATTCACAGCGACAACTAGGCGAGAATGCGTCCGGGCGTTCCTCACCGTACTGCATCGAAGTTGTGGGCAATCATTCCTCGCGCAGCAGAATCAAGGGATCGACCGCGAGTGCGCGTTGCGCCGGAATCCATGTAGCCACAAGCCCTAACAAGCACATCGCCAGCACAACGCCAAACAGCACAAGCGGATCGCGCGAAGTTGCCGTATACACAATGAAGGCCAGCACTTTTGCCGCCAGAATTCCCAGCAGCAAGCCTGCCGTTGATCCAATTGCCAGGAGTTTCAAAGGACGTGCCAGTGCTGTCTGCAGCACCGCCTTGCGCTTTGCGCCGAGGGCTATGCGAATTCCCAACTCGCGCAGCCGCTTGCTGACCGAATACGCAGACATACCAAAGATTCCCGTGAGCGCCAGCATCGAGCCCATCCCGCCCAGCACACCCAGAGTCACCGTTGCTGCGCGGGAGGGAAACAGTGCAATGTCGAGCCCCTGGTTCCACGATTCAAGATTGATGGGCAGAGCAGGATCCAGGTTCCGCAGCTTGTTTCGGATCTCTGCTCCGAGTTGCAGTGGATCGCGATCGGAGCGCACCACCAGGCATGTCAGATTAGTGCGCCTTTGCAGCATAGGCAGAAACATCGCAGGCCTCGGGTCTTCCGTCAGTCTGATAGTACTTGCCATCTTCGGCAACACCCACCACCTGCACCCGCGTTCCATCTTCCCGCTTGTAAAAGCGTCCAATCGCATTGCTCACCGAACCAAACATCTTGCGCGCAAACAGCGCGTTCACCACTGCCACCGGCGGCGCATCTTTGCCATCCTGCCATGAAAAGGTTCTGCCGCTCACCAAGTCTGTTTCCGCCGCCTGAAAGTATTCAGGAGATACGCTGAATACCTGCACGTTCGCGGCAGCGTTTGCAGGTCTCAGTTCGGTAGTCTGGTCTGCAAATATGTCTTCAGTCGACCCGCCGCCTCCCAGCGGAATGTGGCTCACGAATCCAACAGACTTGACGCCGGGGATTGTTTCCAGCGCATCGATCATGCGCCTTTGCATCGCAGTCACCTTCTCGCCACTGTAGCCAGACATGCTGAGATCGGTATCTGCGAGCATCGCGTTCTCCGGCTCAAAACCGAAGTTGCTGTGCATTGAGCGCAACAGCCCGCGCACCGCAACCAATGACGACGTCACCAGCACCGCACAGATGGCAATCTGCGCCACCAACAAAACATCGCGAAGAGTAATCCGGCTCCGAGTCTTCCCTGCAATGATCCCTGCCGATCCGGCTTTGACCACCTCGTACGGGCTGGTACGCAGAATCTGCCGCACGGGAACCGCGCCAAAAAGAAATCCACTGGCCAAAGCCAGGAGCAGAGCAACCACGTAAACCTTCGCATCTGCATACACGGCCACGTGCATTGGAAACTTCGGAATCGGATGCCACACGCTCAACTCGCGCAGCAGTGCGATGCTGCCCAGCAGCCCGACTCCCCCGCCGATGATCGACACCAGTACGGCTTCGATGAAGATTCCGCGGAGAATGCGTCTGCGGCTCGATCCAAGGGCCAGCCGCAACGCAACCTCGCGCGATCGATCTGTGGCGCGTGCCGAGAACAGGCTGCCCAGGTTGGCGCATGCGGCCAGCAGAATTAACCCGGCCAGCAGCATCAGTCCGGTAAGAAAGCCCTTTACCGCCGGACCAAGCATGTCGCCCGCAAGCCCGGGACGCGCCAGTGAATACGTCATGTAAGCATCGTCTTTGGGGTAGCTCTTTTCGAGATACGAGCCCACCGTGTTCAGATCGGTGACCGCCTGGGCCTCTGTCACTCCCGGCTTCAGATGGCCCAGCAACATGTAGATGCTGCGCTTGTCGCGCCTGTCAAGGAACTTCAACCCCTGTAGCTGTTCCTGTTGAACCATCGGCGCCCAGAAATCGGGAAAGACGAAAAGCAGCGTCCCCTCGAACCCCGGCGGCGCTACTCCAAGGATGGTGAAAGGATGCTTGTTCACCTGCACCACCCGGCCGACCACGCCGCGATCATCCTGAAAATGGCTGTGCCAGTACGAGTAGGAGATGACGAGGTACGGCGCGCTGTTCGGGCCCATGCTCATCGGCGACATTGAAGAAGCGGCCAAGATAAGGCTGAACCCCCATCGCGTCGAAGTAGTTTCCCGCAACCTCGTAACCCCACGCCTGCGTCGGATTCTCACCGGTATCCAAGCCAATCGGAAGAAGAATGTAAGCGGTAAGCGCTTCAAACGTGCGATTGCGATCGCGCAGATCGACATAGTCGGGATACGACGAACCCTGGTCCTTTTCAGCGCCGCGTTCGAGGCCGTAGAGACTTTGGGGATTCGGCACATTCAGCGGACGCAGAATCAGCGCATTCAACACGCCAAACACCACGGCGTTTGCGCCAATGGCTAATGCCAGTGTGAAAATAGCGGCGCAGGTAAAACTGGGGGAGCGCCGCAGTTGGCGCAGCGCAACACGCACGTCGGCCCAAAGCGACTCGAGCGCAGACCGCTGCCACACTTCCCGGCTGTGTTCTTCAACCACGGTTCGATTGCCAAAGGCGACGCGCGCCAGCCGTTCGGCTTCCTCGCGGGTCAAACCTTCGTGCATGAGTTGCTCTGTACGCTCCTCGATGTGGAGTTGCATCTCCTCAAGCAGATCGTCGTGGATTTTGTCGCGGCGGAGGAAGTTCGGTATCCAGTTCATGGGCGGCGCCTCCTAACTGGCTGGGGATTTGCCCGGATTGAGGACGAGTGCAATGCCTTCAAACATGCGCTCAAAGCTGGAAATCTGCTTTCAAGATGGCGAAGGCCCGCAGCTGTGATCTGGTAGGTCCGCACCTTGCGGTTGGTCGAGGAAACGCCCCACTCGGCTTTTACGAGTTTTCCCTTGAGCAGTCTCTGCAGCGCCGGATAAAGCGAGCCCTCCTCCACTTGCAGGAGGTTGTTTGATCGCTGCTGGATGTGCTGAACCAGCGCATAGCCGTGAGCAGGCTGACGGCGCAACGACTCGAGGATCATCATCTCGAGTGCGCCAGGGAAAAGATCGCGAGCTGGATTCTCAGTCATAGGCCTGTTTAGTACAGGCCTAGAGTGAACAAGTATTGAGAACTTGTCAAGTGGAATCTCAGAACCCAGCGTGGTGGGGGATGTGGCCCACACTTCCCTATGTCGAATCTTGGCTCGCAACTGCGGCAGATTCGCAGACAAAACAAGTGCGGGCCGCGATGGCGGCCCGCTATCGAGTTCTATTTTGGTGGTGCTTGCGCTGGTTGATTTTCGCTGGTCGGCGGCACAATCCCTTTCAGGCGCATATAGGTCACCATATTTCCATAGTGCTCATCGGTGTGCGCGGTGTTCAGCGAGAGCAAAGTGATTTTCGCCAGATTGAAGCTGAAGAATTTCACCATCTCACTGCCCTTGGCGTCCGTCATACCGTCGAACGCTTTGCCGCAGTACGCAACCGCGTCTTTCACCGCGGCCACAAGATCGGCCTTCGAAGTCTTCGTTTTCTCGATGTTCTTCATCGGATTCGCTTCACCGGATGCCTGCGCACAGAACATGTAATTGGCATCGGCCACGTGCCCAACCAGTTGTCCGAAGCTGCGAATATCAGGCGTCGGTTTAAAGGCGTAGTTTTCTTCCGGCATTTTCTCGGCCGCTCTGATTACTGCGCTGCTCATAAACGAATAGAGCCCTTTTTCACTTACGGTAATCGGATTTGCGGGCGGGGTTGCCGGAACTGCCGGAGTCGGCGGCTTCTCCTGTCCGAACAGACTCAGTGGAGCAATTGCCACCATTGCAAAGAAAAGACACTGCCTTTTATTCACGAGATACCTCCGGTGAAATCATGCCACATATCGCTCAAATACCGGAAAGTGTCTCCGGCGGACATCGCGGGCTGGGTCCCCTGAAGCGTACAATCGGGGCGTCCAGGAATCAACTCCGAGGACGTTGCATCCGTCGTCGTAGCCTGCTTGACGTGAGCTCCCACCAATACAACAAAGGACGAACGAGCGTGACTATCAAGAGAATTGCGATCTGTACCGGTGGGGGCGACGCTCCCGGGCTGAATGCTGTCATTCACGGAGCGGTGTACGCGGCGCGCAAGCTCGGCTGGGATGTGCTGGGCATTCGCGACGGCTATAACGGAATTTTCGAGCCGCAAAACTATCCGAACGGAGGAGTGGTCGAACTCACCCGCGGGATGGTGCGCGAGATCTCTCATCTTGGCGGCACCATCCTCGGCACCACTAACCGCGGCAATCCTTTCCAGCACGTTGTGGACGGGCCGGACGGGACCAAAGTGGTGCGCGATCGATCCGAAGACATCCTGCGCTACTTCGCCGAAAATGAGATCGACGCGCTCATCTCGGTCGGGGGCGACGGCAGCCTGACCATCGCCAATCAGCTTTGCGAGAAGGGCCTGCGCGTCATCGGAGTGCCGAAGACGATCGACAACGACCTTGAATCGACTGCCATGACCTTCGGCTTCAATTCGGCGGTTGAGTTCGCCACCAACTGCATCGACCGGCTACACTCCACGGCCCTCTCTCACCAACGCATCCTTGTTGTCGAGGTGATGGGCAGATACGTGGGATGGATCGCGCTGCACTCCGGCGTTGCCGGCCGCGCGGACGCAATCCTGATACCTGAAATCCCCTACTCCATTGAGAAGGTCGCAGCGCATCTGAAGCGCCGTCAAGAGGAAGGCAGGCCGTATTCAATCGTGGTGGTGGCCGAAGGCGCTAAGCCGGTGGGAGGCGATGTGACAGTGAAGGCCCGCGAGGCGGGACGGGTAGAGCGGCTGGGCGGCATCGGAGAGACGGTCAGCAAGCAGCTTGAGGAGCTGACCGGCATGGAGAGCCGCTGCGTGGTGCTCGGGCATCTTCTGCGCGGCGGGTCGCCCACTGCGATCGATCGCAACCTGGGCGTGACGTTCGGCGCCGGAGCGGTAAGCGGACTCGCGAAAGGAATGAACGGAGTGATGGTGGCAATCCGGCCGCCGAAGCTTCTCTATGTACCACTGAAAGAGGCGATCGCCACGCTCAGGTATGTGCCGCTTGACAGCGAAGGCATTCTGGTTTGCCGCGCGCTGGACGTAAGTCTAGGCGACGAGTGACCGCGATGACTGCGTGAGATGGTGAAGCGGATCGAGACATCTTGCGCTTGTCGATAGCGACCGGACTCAACTCCCGAGGGCTCAACTGCCGAGGGACTGTCACTTTTGACAGTTCACTTTCGCCGTCTTCCCCCGTCCACTTAGGCTGAAAGCCTGATCCCTTGCACAAAGTTCGAAGAGATGGTTTGATTCATCCTCGGGAATGCTGTCAAATCATCGCACGTGTGCTTTGCTGCAAAAACAACGTGTGATCGCTGAGAGTTCAGATGACGAAAGCGCGATTCCCCATGGCATTTCATCGGTCCTGGTGTGATCGCACCGATGGATCCTCTGCCCAATTGTGCCTCTCGCTTCTCGGCATTCTATGGTTCACACTCGCCGCTAATATTGCGATGGGGCAGCAGAATCCCAAGAACGTGCTTGTGCTGTACCCCTATTCCGCTCCGCCTTCTTTTGACGTCCTTAAGTCCACGATACGAGCCAGAATTCCGGGGCAATTCAACTTCTATACCGTGTCGATGTCAAATCGGCGTTTTGAGGAAGAGGATTATCAGGACAGCCTCGCCGAAACGCTTCGCCGCGGCTACGGAGGGGCAAAACTCGATCTTGTGATTGCATCCACGTACCCGGTGGTTCAATTTGCCGTGAAATACCGCAACAAAATGTTTCCCGGCGTGCCGATCGTCTTTTTTGATGTGTATCCCTACGAAATGGAAAAGCAGAAAGTCTGGCCCGGAGCGACAGGTGTCGTCGTCCCACTAGGAATGCGGGAGACGATCGATCTTGCGCTTCAGCTTCATCCTGATACAAACACGATCGCGGTGATCACGGGCGTATCGGAATGGGAGCGGGATTGGCTGGGATTGGCGCAATCTGAACTCCTTCGCCATCGCGATAGGGTGAAGGAAATCGACATAGTCGGCGGTCCGGATGATCAGATACGTCGACAGATCGCCGACCTGCCCCCTCACACGATTGCCCTGTTTCAACTCGCGCCGCACGATTCTAACGAAGCGACGTTTGGTTACCTCGAAGTCCTCTCTGAAGTCGCTCAACGACTACCAACATATTCTGTCTACCCGGGCTTGGGTTTGACTCACGGGGCCATCGGTGGCGCATACAGGGACATTCCCAAAGACGTGA
The DNA here is from genome assembly GCA_963782775.1 of uncultured Acidobacteriaceae bacterium. Classification (GTDB taxonomy): domain Bacteria; phylum Acidobacteriota; class Terriglobia; order Terriglobales; family Acidobacteriaceae; genus Telmatobacter. The sequence goes on along the minus strand of CAWALE010000016.1, from coordinate 60,806 downwards.
GGTTGACCGGAGAAATAGCCGCACGCGTGCTCAATGGCGCGCGCCCGGAAGATATTTCGGTTGTGCGCGACCCCGTTCTAACAGCCGAAGTCGATTGGCGAGCGCTTCAGCGTTGGCAAATCGCTGATTCGGCTCTGCCACGGGGCACATTGATCCTGAATCGAGAGTTGACGCTCTGGGAACGCGGCCGGAAGTACTTCATCCCGGCGATAGCGCTGATCGCTCTACAGGCGGTGCTGATCATCGGTCTGCTCTGGCAACGGGCGCGAAAACGAAAGGCCGAGGCTGTGCTTCGGGAGAGTGAGAAGCGCTTCCGTGTGATGACAGATGCCACGCCAGCCCTGGTGTGGATGTGCGACCCGCACGGCAAGATCACCTACCTGAACGAGAGGCGAGTTCCGTTTACGGGTCCGGACCCGAAAGCTGGCTACGGCGACACGTGGATTACCTACGTTCATCCCGATGATCTCGCTGGAATGCTGGAAGCGCTCTCCCAGGCATTGAGAAATCATCAGCCCTTCACAAAGGAATACCGATTGCGCCGCAGTGACGGTGTATATCGTTGGATGTTTGATGTGGCATCGCCGCGCGTCAATGGAGACGGCTCGTTTGCCGGATTCATCGGATCGGCGATCGATATGACCGATCAGAAACTCGCCCAGCAGGCGCTCGAAAAGGTGAGCGGCCGGCTGATCGAGGCGCAGGAGAAAGAACGAAGCCGAATTGCACGAGAGCTGCACGACGATATTTGCCAGAGGCTTGCGCTGCTGTCGATTGAGCTGGACCGGGCCAATCGAGATCGGAGTGGACCGGCATCTTTAGCTCAGACCAGTCTTGAAGAAGTGCGCAGGCACTGCGCCGAAATCGCCAGCGATGTGCAATCGCTGTCGCATCAGTTGCACTCGTCGCGACTGGAACACCTGGGGCTAGTCGCAGCCGTCAGGGGATTCTGCGGAGAGTTAGCGAAGAGGCATGCGGTCAACGTTGACTTCATCGACCAGAATGTGCCCCGCAACCTTACCAAAGACATCTCTTTATGCCTTTTCCGAATTGCGCAGGAAGCGCTGCACAACGCGGTGAAGTATAGCGGGGTAAATGAATTCAAAGTCGAGTTATATCGCGTGGGGGATGAGCTTCAGCTTGTGGTCACCGACCACGGAATAGGCTTCGACGTGCCGGAGGCCCGACATAAGGGTGGGCTGGGCCTACTGAGCATGCAGGAGCGCATTCACCTGGTGCATGGGAAGCTCTACGTCGAATCAGCCCCAGGAATTGGAACCAAGGTGATCGCCAATGTACCTGGAGTCGTCAACGATGAGAAGGCGATCGAAGGACTCCCGAGTTTGACGAGGGCTAAATAGGAAGGACCGAAAAACCATCTTTAGCTATCAGACCGTTAGCTCGGGCGTGCGGATTGAGATAGTCCAACTCAATAAGTGGCGTCAAAAACGCAGAGAGAGGCAGCTCAGGCCGCCATCCATTTTTTGAAATTCGGACATGTTGAGGACCAGGGGATTGAAGCCGCGGGCGATCAGTGCATCGTGGAGGTGCGGGAATCCATCGGCCAAGAGGACGCGGTCGTTCACGCGCACGCAGTTGGCGCCATAGCTTTCGGCGGCAGAGACGCGGATCTGATTGAAACGGGCGAACTGCGGATTCGAGGCCATCTCATCCATGACGACGAGGGTGTTGTCGCCGATGTAACTGATGCCGCTCTTGAGATGCAGGATGGTAGTCATGGAGCGGATGTCGATAGTAGAGGCGGTGTAGCCGTGCGCGCCGAGATGTGCAGCGAGCTGGCGGGCGCCTTCTTCGTTGGTGCGCAGTGAGACGCCTATAAAGAAGTGGTCTTCGGCTTCACATATGTCGCCACCATCGACTGTGCCTGGAGCGTCGATGGTCAGTAAGCGGGAATAGAAGGTATCGATAGCGGGACGGATCGCTGCAACTTCGCCTTCGCGGCTGGCTGCGCCGGGGCGAGTGAGGATGGCGGCATGCGGCGTGAGAATCGCCGCATCTTCGACGAAGGTAGAATCGGGATAGCGAAGATCGGGTTTGAGGGTTGTGAGTTCGAGGCCGCACTGCTGGAGCGCATCGCAATATTGCGCGTGTTGCGCTAGAACCATGTCGAAATTGGGAGTGCCGAGACTGACGGTGGTGAGGCCGTCGGCAAAGTTGCTGCCGGGGATGCGTACGATGGCGCGAGTAAACAAGCGCAAGCCTCCTGTGGGATGAATTGGTGGGTCGGGGATTCAGCATATGTTGCGATCGTGGCTCGTATTTTTCGACAGAGCGAAGGGGATGCCGGGGCTAAAGCCCACTGACTCACCTCGCATGATTCGTGGGGCTGAAGCCCCACGCTCCCTCCTCTTACAACCTCGGCACCCCTTCAATGAAGCAGACGCGGACTTAATAGAAGAGGTATTTGCGCCAGCGGTCGTCGCCTCGGCCCAGCATGCGCATGATCTGGCGGCTGGTGTGGAGCGAGAAGGGACGCGGCTCGCGAAGCAGGATCATGTCGTCGAGCTCCGTCAACATGCGATTACCTTTGCGGCGGTTGCAGGCGTGGCAGCAGGCGACGAGATTTTCCCACGTGGAGTTGCCGCCGCGCGAACGCGGCGTGACGTGATCGAGGGTGAGTTCGCCCGAGGGAAGCACGACTCCGCAGTACTGGCACTGGTTGCGATCGCGCAGCAAGATGTTTTTGCGCGAGAGGGCGCGAGTCTGGTGCGGGATGCGCCGGTATTCAAGCAGGCGAATCACCGACGGCATGGCAATGCGGCTGCGCTGCGCGTGAAGCGTGAGGCCGTGCTCTTCTTCAGTGCGCGCGATGCCTTTGAGCACCAGCACGAGGGCGCGGCGCGCTCCGCAGATGTTGATGGGTTCGTACGAGGCATTGAGAACCAGCACCGGCATCTGCAGAATGTGGTTGGCGTGCACAGCCGTATGAGTGCCTGACTCAGCAGCATAAGCGGCGGCGCGTGCGGCGGATTTTTGCTTGCGTGCATGAATCATGGCTTTTCCGAGCGACATCTGGTCCCCTCTTTATGAAATTTGGTGAGTGGATGATGACGAATGCATGCCTGCGGACTGGTTGGCCGGCTCAGTGCCGGGTTGGGCGCGCCTCACTTCTAACGGACGAGGCTGCGGGTTGTTGTTGAAGCGACGAGCACGGGCGAGCGTTGCGACGTAGACGGAAGCCGCCCCTGCTTTCATGAGGGATTGCGCGGCGGCGCGAGCCGTAGCACCGGTGGTGAGAATGTCGTCGACGAGCAGGATGTGCTTGCCCGCGACGGCGGATGGATCGGAAACCTTGAAGGCGCCGCGAACATTGTTGCGGCGCTGGCGCGGCGTGAGTCCGGCCTGGCTTTCAGTGGAGCGCAGGCGCATGAGCGTGGTGGGCGCGAGGGTGAGATGCCACTCGGGGTGCGATTTGCGCAGAGCATCAATGGCGCACTTTGCCAGAGTCCGGGCCTGGTTGAAGCCACGCTGTTTCTGTTTTGTCCGGTGTAGCGGCACGGGAACTACGAGTAGTTCAGCGGGCGCATCGGGGACAAGCTGCGCGATTGCCGCAGCGAGAATGGAGCCAAGCCGGCGGGCAGCGGGATGGATGCGGTCGTACTTCAGCGCATGGATAGCGGCGCGCATGCGGCCATCGTAGGTACCGAACGATACGGCGCGCGCAAAGGAAGGCGGCGCGAGGCGGCAGGCGCGGCAAAGCTGTGAGGCTGAGACCCTTTCGACGGGAGGCTGGTCAAGGGTGTCGCCGCAACGTTGGCACACGGGGCCATGATGGACGGAAATTTCAGTCCAGCAGGCATCACAAATTGGAACGGATGAGAAATGCGGCAGCGGGGAGCTGCAGAGAGAACAGGAGGCAGGAAGGAGGGTGGAACCAATTGCGTCCAGAGGACTTCGGAGTACGCGCGCTATGGCGCGCCAACGGGATGTCTCCGATAGTGAACCGTCGATCGTCAGTGAACCGTAGTTCCTGCGGAAGACGCACCTCACTTTTGCCGTGGCGGCTATCGAGGCGAAGTACCGTTACGGCGTTACCTATATCTATAGCGATTATGTGGGCGTTTAGCAAGTGAGGTGCCAGAGTCGACACCGCCTGTGCTGATATTTTTCACTTCTTTGTATTGTGGCCGAAATGGACGGAACGCCCACCGGCAGAAGGAGATCAGATTGTGTGGAGTTGAGGCGGCGAGCCGTTTGACTCGCCGCCAAGTTTATTCAAGCTGCGCGATTGGCAGCCGGCAATTGAAACCTATTCACGTTCGCGAACGGTCTCGCGATTCAGGTTGTCGTCGATGTCGCGATCATTCTCGGCAGGGCGGTTGGTGGCGTCGTTGACCGCGTCACGAACATTACCCACGACCTTTTCGGCCTTTCCCTTTACCTGCTGGGCAGCGCCCTCAGCCTGAGTTTTCGTGTCACCGGTCCACTCGCCGACCTGGCGCTTTGCGCGTCCTGCTGCGTCATCGATTGTGCCTTTAATCTCGTCGCTATTCATGTAACCACCTCCGTGGGGTAGAACTTACGTGGAGTTGAAAAAGCGCGCACACCTGTGCGCGCTTTTTGATTTATTGCAAGAAGTGACGTGGGGCGCAGGTGTGCGCTCTATAGTGCGGCTCTTCGTCCAGAGATCAGTTGGATAACCAGAACGACCAGTGCGAGCACCAGCAGAATATGGATGAACCCGCCCAGTGTGTAGCTGCTGACCAGGCCGAGCAACCAAAGGACGAGGAGGACTACAAAGATTGTCCAGAGCATTTCTTACCTCCCGAAAATCTACATATCTTTACAACACAAACTTGGACGGCAAGCGGAACGCGGCAGGTTGTTTATGAAATTCAGAATATGAAATTAAAAACGCCGCACAAAGCAGAGGGGCGAACGTAGACGTGCCGATCGACGGTGAGACAAAGACAAGGCTGTGCGATGAACCTCTACGTTCAGCAAGTGAAATACAGCGTTCGGTGCCGGATTCGCATCACAGGAGAGGAGTTGTAATGTGTCCGCGGTGCGAAAGAAGGAGAGACGATGCTGCTGATTATTCTGTTGATTGTGCTTATTTTTGGATTTGGTTACGGCGGTTATCGCATGGGCCCCGGCATGGGCTACTACGGCGGAGGCGGACTAAGTCTTATTTTGACGATCGTGCTGATTCTGCTGCTGCTGCGGGTTATCTGATCGCTTCAGATGGAACGGCCACGCAAGGGTCGATTGACGGCCTTTGCGCGGCTTTGAGCATGCCTCGATAGACACGCCCTCGATACGATACACTTCAACCGTCAAGGGGGTCGTGTCTTTTGGGCGTTCGCGGTCTTGTTAGCTGTGTGTTTGTTGCACTGATTGCGAGCGGAAGCACGAGTTCTCAGGCACCCGCCACTCCCGCACAAACCCCTCAACAAAAGCCGGGCATGAGCAGCGGCATCGCGTCGGGTGTGCAATCTACGCCACAGTATGACGCGCAAAAGCGGCCGATCACCGCGGGCGAATTTGTTGACAGCGGTACTGTGGTCTTCGAGGACGTGGCCAAGGCTGCGGGGCTATCGGGCTGGATCCACAAGATGGGCGTGCCGCAGAAGCAGTTCATCGTTGAGACGAACGGCTCCGGTGTTTGCCTGATCGACTACAACGACGATGGATGGCTCGATATCTATCTGGTGAACGGCGCGACGTTTGACGCTCTGGATGGGAAAGAGCCCATGCCACATGCAGCGCTGTTCCGCAACAATCATGACGGGACATTTACGGATGTTTCGAAAGAAGCCGGGGTGCAGAACGACCGGTGGGGTTATGGCTGCTCGGTTGCGGACTACGACAACGATGGCTGGCCCGATCTCTATGTCGGCAACTACGGAAAGAATCGGCTTTACCACAACAATCATGACGGCACCTTTATGGACGAGGCGAAGGAGGCCAACGTAGCGCTGGGCAACTGGTCGCCGGGATCGACGTGGGGCGACTACGACGGCGACGGCAAGCTGGACCTCTACGTGACGGGGTATGTGCACTTCGACCGCAACAACCTGCCGATTGCCGGCACCAAGGCGGTGAATTATGCGTCGTGCCTGTATCGGGGAGTAGGCGTGAACTGCGGGCCACGCGGATTGCCGGGCGAGGCAGATCACCTATTCCACAACGAAGGGAATGGGAAGTTCACCGATGTGACGGTACAGGCGGGCGTGGAGGACAAGGACAAGTACTTCGGGTTCGCCACGATTTTCGTCGACATCAATAATGACGGCAAGCCGGACCTCGTGGTGGGGAACGACTCGGAGCCGAATTTTCTCTACATCAATAAAGGCGATGGAACGTTTGACGATCAGAGCTATGTTTCAGGCTTTGCGCTGAACAAGGACGGGCGCGAGATTGCGTCGATGGGGATTGCCGCGGGCGACTACGAGAACAACGGTCTGATTGATTTCTACGTGACGGACTTCGGCGACGACTACAAGGTGCTGTACCACAATGACGGCGACGCGAGCTTTACGGATGTGAGCTACAAGGCGGGTGTGGCGCAGAAGACTATTCCGTTTGTGGGCTGGGGCGACGGGTTCTTTGATTTCGATAATGACGGCTGGCTCGACCTGTTCGAAACTAACGGGCATGTGTACCCGGAGGTGGACCAGCACGACTGGGGCACGACGTTCGCAGAGCGGCCGCTGCTGTTTCATAACGTACCGGACGGAACGGGCAAAGCGCGGAAGTTCGAGTACGTTCCAGCAGTGAAGGGCTCCGGGCTGGCGGTGGTGATCCCGGGGCGAGGGGCGGCGTTTGGCGATCTGTTCAACGACGGAAAGATCGCTGTGGTGATCAACCCGGTGGATGGGCCGCCTGTGCTGCTGAAGAATGTGCACCCGGATAAGCATCATTGGGTGGAGATGGGATTGGTCGGCGGAACCAATCCGGCAAACGGCAAGTCGAGTCCGCGCGATGCGACGTGCGCGACGGTGTATCTGCAGGCGAACGGAGTACGGATGCGGCAGGATGTATTGTCGAGCGGAAGCTACATTTCGGCTAACGACCGGCGACTGCACTTCGGGTTGGGCGATGCAACGGATGCGGGAACGGCGGAGATTCACTGGCCCTCGGGCGCGAAGGAGACGGTGAAGATTCCGGCGGTGGATCGGATCTACACGATCGAAGAGGGCAAGGGGATCACGGGCGCGCTGTGTGGTGGAAAGCCTTGCGCAGATGCGAAAGCGGCGGATGCAAAAGCGCCGGATGCGAAAAAGTAGGATGATGCGAAGGTTGCCAGGCGACGTTGCTTGCGTCGCAGTTGTGTTGATTGCATCTCTTGGGCAGTACGCAGGCGTGGCGCAGCAAACGGCAACGAAACAAGAACAAAAGACAAAGCCGGCGCAGGCCGGGCAGCAGGGCGGGATGGGCGGCATCTCGTCGGCGGGATCGTTTGCGCCTGTGTATGACGCGGAGAAGCGGCCAATTACTGCGGGTGGATTCGTCACGAGCGGGACGGTGGTGTTTGAAGACGCTACCAAGGCCGCGGGGCTGAGCGGCTGGGAGCACGAGATGGGCACCAGGACGAAGAAATACATCCTGGAGACAGATGGATCGGGCGTGGGGCTGATCGACTATGACAACGACGGCTGGCTCGATATCTATCTGGTGAATGGATCGACCTACGACGCGTTGGCGGGCAAGAAGACTCCGCCTCATGCCGCGCTTTTTCACAACAATCACGATGGGACTTTTACCGATGTGGCGGCGAAAGCGGGAGTCGCCAACGATCGCTGGGGATTCGGTGTGGCCATTGCGGATTATGACAATGATGGCTGGGCGGATATTTTTGTCTGCAACTTCGGCAAGAACCGGCTCTACCGCAACAATCACGATGGCACGTTTACCGATGTGGCCGAGAAGGCTGGCGTGACGCTGGACAACTGGTCGGACGGCGCGACGTGGGGCGACTACGACGGCGACGGGCGGCTGGATTTGTTCGTGTCAGGTTACGTGCACTACGACCTGAATCATCAGCCCGATCCGGCGAACGGAGATGTGCCCTTCGGCGATTGCCAGTTGCACGGGTTTCCAGTGATGTGCGGACCGCGTGGGTTGCCGGGCGAGGCCGATCATCTGTTTCACAACAACGGAGACGGAACGTTTACAGATGTGAGCGTGAAGGCCGGCGTTGCGGATCCGGGACACTATTACGGATTCACTGCGATCTTTGTGGATGTGAACAACGACGGCAAGCCGGACCTGCTGGTGGCGAACGATTCGAACCCGAACTATCTCTACCTGAACAAGGGCGATGGAACGTTTGAGGACCGGAGCTATGTTTCAGGGTTCGCTCTGAACAATGATGGGCGCGAGATTGCGTCGATGGGGCTGGCTGTCGGCGACTACATGAACAATGGGCTCGTGGATCTGCTGGTCACGGATTTTTCGGACGACTACAAGACGCTCTATCACAACGACGGAGATGCGAGCTTTACCGAGGTAGGCAGCCAGGCGGGGATTGCGCAGATTCCGGTGCCGTTTGTCGGATGGGGCGATGGATTTCTCGACTTCGACAACGATGGCTGGAAAGACATCATGATGATCAATGGCCACGTGTATCCGCAAGTGGATGAGCACGACTGGGGAACGACGTTTGCGCAGCGGGCATTGTTGTTCCGGAATCTGGGCAACGGGAAATTCGAATATGTGCCAGCGGTGAAGGGTTCGGGACTGGCAACGCTCACGTCGGGACGCGGCGCGGCGTTTGGCGATCTGTTCAACAACGGAAAGATCGATGTGGTGATCAGCCCGATCGATGGGCCGCCGGTGCTGCTGAAGAATGTGAATCCTGATCGTCATCACTGGGTGGAACTGAAGCTGGTGGGTGGCGAGAAGAGTCCGCGGGATGGGGTGGGTGCGACGGTTTACCTGACGGCGAACGGGATTCGGCAGCGCGAGGATGTGATGAGCGGGGGGAGCTACATTTCATCGAATGATCAGCGGCCACACTTCGGGCTGGGCGACGCGACGGATGCGGGGACGGCGGAGATTCATTGGCCATCGGGCGCGAAGGAGACGGTCAAGCTGCCGGGGATGGATCGGATTTTTACGATCACCGAGGGAAGAGGGATCACGGGCGTGCTGTGCGAGAAGCAGCCGTGTCTGACGAAAGCGACACGCACGGTGAGAAGTCACAAGCGGTAAGCGCGTCCACGGGCTCTGCGGTTGTTCCCACCAGAACGCAGCTTTGCGGACGCGCTGGTCGAAGTGGTAAAAGCAGGTCCTTCGGCTCCGCTATACCCATGGACACGGCGCGCCAAGGGTCCTTCGACTTCGCTCAGGTGACTGGTAGTTTCCTTCCCCGAAGCGCTCCGCTAATGATGGGATAGTGGGAGAAATGCGGAGGTCTGAGACGGCATCGCCGGGTGGATTCCGCCGCTTGCTGATGAATCCACCCGGCGCGCGCCCGGTTGGTGCCGGTGATCCCGGCGATTCCAGTGAAGCGAATGGCCAGAGATCCCGGTGGCCGGTGATCCCGTTAAAAGACCCCTGCCAGGATGCTCTCTGTCTTGTGCTCCCTGACGAATCTGACGCCACTCTCGGCAAGCACTGCCGGAGACAGCGTTATGACCGGGCAGTGCGAATGAGCCAATACCTTATAAACGACGCCATGACGGGTGATGGCAGCGAACGCGGAAGCGCCATGCGCGCCAAGAACGATGAGGTCGGCCTGCTGGGCGCGGCTCTGGTAAAGCAGTTCCTCTGTCGGATCACCGGGCACGACGATGGTCTGGACGGAGATGCGACTTGCGCAGTTCCAGGGGAATGAGGCAGAGCAGGTCGGACTCAATCTCTTCCATGGAATGGCCGGCAAGCACCTCGAGGCGATCCTGAGGACGGATGACGTGCTGAAGGATCAGGCGCGCATTGTGTTGGAGGGCGAGTTCGGCGGCAAAGGTCGCCACTACGAAGCTGCTCTCAATAAAGCTTACGGCCGAGAGGATGGTGCGGGTGGCGAAGTTGCGATAGGCGCCGTCGACGACCTCGGGGCCAACAATGAAAACGGGGACGTTGGCGGTACGGAGAACGGCCTCTGCCACGGAGCCCACAAGGAGCTTGCCGATGGGGCCGGGCGAGTGAGTGCCCATGACGATGCGATCGATGTGGCGCTCGCGAAGGTAGCCGAGAATCTGGTCGGCAGCAAGACCAGGGCGCACCACCACTTCGCATTTGATTCCGGACTCGCGAGCGCGCTGAACCAGCGGCTCAAGGTGTTTGACCTCGGCGCGTGCAGCAGCCGCGTAGTCGTAGTAGCGAATGCCGGAGGTTTCAGACGCAGCCACAACGAGGGTGTCATACACATGAAAAAGAATGAGATCGGCACCGCATTCCCTGGCCTGTGCGAGCGCGAAGTTGAAGGCCCGCTCGTTCGCAGGTATCTCGGATGCAAAGAGGATGGTGGAGGGCTTGCTCCAACCCGGCTTGATGGCCATGGGGAACCTCCTTCGGTGCCTAAGAATATTAAGGCTGCTACGGATGCTTGTTCTGTGCTGTACGCCACATGGAAAAGTGAGTTAAATCACAAGCTGAAACCAGAAGATATTACGGCCATGCTGCTTGATCCTCGACCCAACGGGGACGAACGTACGACTCGGGAGGATCACATCTATTTGACTTGAATTCTGGACCCATCTCAAGAAATTGTCCATACGGGAAAACGCTTGCCGGAAATAAATTAGCAATCATTTAGTGATCTGAATCACTGATTGACGTATGCCGATGGTGCTCTTCTGTATGCGCAATGAGGCGTTCTCCGCGCCGAGGAGGTTGGAAGTCGCATGCAACAACAGCCAATGCATCACATACCCGCACGCGGTGGGTTGAACTACGATGAGGCGCCGTTCCTGGCGATCTGGGAAGTCACACAATCCTGTGATCTGGCGTGCAAGCATTGCCGTGCCGCAGCACAACCGATTGCGCATCCTGACCAGTTGACGACGGCGGAGGGCAAGGCGCTGATCGACCAGATCGCGGACATGCATATTCCGATCTTTGTGTTTACGGGCGGCGATCCGCTGAAGCGGCCGGATCTATACGAGTTGATCCGTTATTCGGCGGAAAAGGGTGTGAAGGTGGCAGTAACACCGAGCGCCACTCCGCTGCTGACCCGCGAGGCGATCTTCAAGATGAAGGAAGCCGGCGTGGTTCGGCTGGGAATCTCGCTGGATGGGTCTTCGCCGGAGATTCACGATACGTTTCGCGGATTGCCGGGAGCTTGGGCGCGAACGATCCAGGCGGTGGAATGGGCCGGAGAGGCGGGACTGCCAATCCAGGTGCACACGACCATCAGCCGACATAACGCAAACGATCTCGATAACCTCTGTGCGCTGTTTGAGAAACTCAACATCGTGATGTGGAATGTGTTCTTCCTGGTTCCCGTGGGACGCGGGCAATTGGGCGACCTGCTGAGCGGCGAAGAGTTCGAAGAGGTGTTTGGGAAGATTTATGAGTTATCGAACCGGGTGAGCTTCCAGATCAAGACGACGGAAGCAATGCACTACCGGCGTTACCTGCTGCAGCACAATCTGCAGGAGCGCAAGATGGGGCATGGAGCGGGTCATCCGCATGCGGTGGCGCATGAGTATGAACCGGGCGCACCTGAGGCCGATGCGAAGACCCGGACTTCGAACTGGATGACACGGCGCGTGAATGACGGCAAGGGATTCCTGTTCGTTTCGCATATGGGGAATGTGTATCCGAGCGGATTTTTGCCGATTCATGCGGGGAATATTCGCGAGACAGTCGCTGGCAGATATCTACCAGAATTCGCCGATCTTCAAAGCGCTTCGCGATACGAAGCGGCTTGAGGGCAAGTGCGGGGCCTGCGAGTACAAGGAGATCTGCGGTGGATCGCGTGCACGAGCCTATGCGGTAACCGGCGATCCGCTGGCGCAGGAGCCATGCTGCATTTATCAACCGAAGAATTGGGTGCCGACGGATGCGCCGGTGAAATGCCAGCCGGAGTTCGCAGGGCCACTGGTGACGTTATAGCTGTAATAGCAGTCTTATAGCCGTTGCAGTCCTAAAGTTGTTTTAGATTTATTGATTTCCTGTGGGGGGTGATCGGGCCGGGGCGAAGAGTCCCGGCCCGATTGTTTTAGTGAGTCTCGACGTGGCTGTCCACTTTGCCTTTGAAGCGGCTGTAGACAAAGACCACGTAGCCGATGGCGAGGGCCATTCCGAATAACCACCAGGCCAGACCCACAGAGAGAGTGTGGGGACCTGATAGGGCGCGAGCGAGGGTGATGTCGCGATCGGCGCCGGTGCTGGCCGGAAGCAGGGTGGGGTAGACGCCCCAGCATGCTCCTGCAAGCATGAAGAAGAGATAGATGCCGGACGAGAGAAACGCCTTGACCGGCTGATGGTTGCGATTGAAAAACCAGATGCCGGCGAGGGATGCAAGAACTCCGACGGGAACGATAAACGTGAACGGATAGTGGTAGTAGTTGTCGAGGCTGGCGGGACGCACAGCGATGGTGGCGATGAGGCTGACAGCGGTGAGCAGCGATACGAGCGCGAGAAGTGGAGTGATGAGTCCGCATGCGCGCTTCGCGAGATCGCCGGAGACTTTGATGGCGAGCCACAGCGCTCCATGAAGGGTGAGGGCGACGAGCGCGACGAGACCGCCAATGACGGTGTACCAGTCGAGAATGCCGGGGTGCGGGCCGGGCTGCCAGTTGGTCCAGAGAGGCAGGAAGAAGTAGCCGTCGGCCTGAAGAGGAACACCGCGCAGGACGTTGGCGAGTGCTGCTCCGTAAAAGATGGCGAGCAGCGCGCTGGAGAGGCCGAAGACACCGTCGAGCAGAGCAGTCCACACGCCGACGTCGATGTGATTGCGGAGTTCAAGACTGATGCCGCGCAGGACGAGCAGCCAGAGCACGATCATCAGGGGAAGATAGAAGCCGCTGAAGGCCGAGGCGTAGAGGAGCGGAAAGGCGAAGTAGAGTGTGCCGCCGCCGGCGAGAAGCCAGACTTCGTTGCCGTCCCACACGGGTCCGATGGAGTGGAGGCTGACGCGGCGTTCGGCTTCGGTGCGGGGAAGAAAGAGGTGAAGAATGCCAACGCCGAGGTCGAAGCCGTCGAGGACGACGTAGCCGACGATCATTACCGCAACAAGCCAGAACCAGATGAAATCCCATCATTGAGTGACCCTCAGTTTTCAATTCATAGTTCACAGTTCGTAGTTGTCAGGTCAGTGCTTGACACGTGCGATTGCTCAGGCCGCGGTCGCGCTTTTGACGACTGCGACTTCCGGCGTGGGGCCCTGACTGATTTCGCGGTAGACGAGCACGGTGAAGAGCAGGCCCAGCAAGGCATACAGGCCCATGAAACCGATAAGGGTGAAAAGGCCATTGCCGGCGGAGACGGTGTTGGAGTAGCCCTCGCTCGTTCGCATGAGCCCGTAGATGAGCCAGGGCTGACGGCCGATCTCAGCGGTCATCCAGCCGGCGGTGTTGGCGATGTAAGGAAATGGAAAGCTGATGAGCAGCAGCCAGAGAACCCAGCGCGTTGTGTAGAGTTTTTTGCGCCACAGCAAAAATGCCGCCACGATCATGAGCACGACGAAGTAGGTTCCGAGTCCAGCCATGATGTGGTAGGCGTAGAAGAGCAGCGGCAGCGCAGAGGGCCATTGATCGCGCGGGAAGCTGTCGAGGCCGGTGACCTCGGCCTTGGTGGTGCCGTAGATGAGAAAGCTGAGCACGTTGTTGACGACGATGGGGTTGTCGATCTGCTGCGTCTCTTCGTTGGGCTGGCCCATGAGGACGATGCCAGCGCCGGATGCGGTGTGGAAGAGACCCTCCATTGCAGCGATGGCTGCCGGCTGATGACGCGCGACGTATTTGCCGTGCAGGTCGCCCGTGGGAAAGATGATGAGGATGGTGGAGATTACGCCGGAGATGACGCCGACGCGCGTGAAGATGCGTCCGTAGCCTTCCCTTTTCCCATCAAGCAAATAGAACGCGCCGACGGCTGCCATGACAAACGATGCGGTAACGACAGCGCCGGTCATGTTGTGCATGTATTGAAACAGACCCCACGGATTGAGAAGAAGCTGCCAGAAGCTGAGGACTTCAAACTGGCCGTTGGGCAAGCGCTCGTAGGCGACTGGGTGCTGCATCCATGCGTCGGTAACAATGATGAAGAAGCCGGAGATCCATGAGCCCGCGAGGACCATGACGGCCGAGAACCAGTGCATCGTTTTCGAAATGCGCTTCTCGCCGTAGAGGAAGAGGCCGAGGAAAGCCGACTCGAGAAAGAAGCTGAATACTCCTTCCATGGCAAGGGGCTGGCCGATCACTCCACCGGAGAGACGGGAGAATCGAGCCCAGTTGGTGCCGAATTCGAACTCCATGGGAATACCGGTGACGACACCGAAGACGAAATTGATGCCGAAGATGCGCGCCCAGAAGCGGGAGGCCTGGTTCCACTCCTCGCTGCCGGTGCGAAGCGCAACCGTTTTGAGGACTACGATCAGGAGCGCCAGACCCATGGTGAGCTGGGGAAACAGGTAATGGAATGTGATGGTAAAGGCAAAATGCAGCCGGTGAATCAGCTCTGCGGTCATGTAGGACTCCTGGTTAAGAGCGAAGGGAGCGACGCGACAGTTTATCGCGCGGGGAGGTTCTGGGATAGTGCCGATTATCCGAGAGGTGACCGGGATGTAGGTGTGATTTAAATCACTTGCCAGACGGGATCAGGGGTGGATTCTGGAGGTGGGAGACGGTCCGCACAGGATAGAGGTAAAGGGAGCTCATGTCGGGTACGCCCGGTGTGATAAGAAGGGACTGAGGTCAAGGAATGCGGGTAGCGGTTATTGGAGGCGGAATAGCAGGAATGGCAGCCGCCTTTGAGTTGGAAAAGGCGCGCGCGGCGGGTGCGGATGTTGAGTACACGCTGTTTGAAGCGCGGGAGCGCCTTGGAGGATCGCTCGCATCGGAGACCGTGAACGGCGTGGTGTTGGAGCGGGGTCCGGATTCGTTTTTGAGTGAGAAGCCGGCTGGGGCAGAGCTATGCCGCGAACTGGGTTTGACCGATCAACTGACGCCTTCGAACGACGCAAACCGCAAGACGTACATCGTGGTGAAAAACCGGCTGGTTCCTTTGCCTGATGGGCTGATGTTCCTGATTCCGACAAAGCTGGTGCCGACGGCGCTGTCGGGATTGTTCAGCCCGGCGACGAAGATCAGGATGGCTCTGGAACTGCTGCATCCGCCGCGGCCGAGCGGGCAGGACGAGTCGGTGGCGGCGCTGGTGCTGAGGCACTTCGGCCAGGAGGCGGTAGATCGGCTGGCGGATCCGTTGCTCTCGGGAATCTATGGCGGCGATGCGACCCAATTGAGCGCGCGGACAGTGCTGCCAAAGCTGGTGGAGATGGAGACGCAGTACGGTTCGCTGACGCGCGGCATGCTGGCGGCACATCGGCAGATGCGGGCAAAGATGGCGGCGATGCAGGGTGCGAGCGCGAATGGCGCCTCTGCGCCTGCGCAGGGTGCGGAAAAGCGCCCCGGTCCGCGTTCGATATTTACGACTCTGAAGGGTGGCCTGCAGCAGTTGGTGGATGCGCTGGAGGCACGGCTCAACCCGATGTGGCTGCGGAAATCGACTTCAGTGAGTGGATCTGGAGCGTGTGGGCGACGGCTGGCGAGTGAGGGCCGGCCGCACTGATGGAACATATGATGCGGTGATTGTGGCGTCGCCGGCGTGGGCGGCGGGCGGTTTGCTGGCGACCGCAGATGCGGCGCTGGGCGATGAATTGAGCGCGATTCCCTACTCTTCTTCGATCACCGTGAACCTGGTGTTTGACGAGGCGCAGCTGGGTCGGTTGCCGGATGGATTCGGGTTTTTGGTTCCGGCGGTTGAGGGACGCGCGATGTTGGCGTGCACGTTTGTCCATCGCAAATTCGCGGGACGGACGCCGACGGGCAAGGCCGTGCTGCGGGCCTTTCTGGGGGGCGCTAAAGACGAGGCGCTGCTGGACCAGAGTGACGAAGTGCTGGTGGCAACGGTGCGACGCGAGTTGAGCGAGATTCTGGGGGCGCGCGTGGTGGGGCCACATATTCCGGCGGAATCTACGCAGGTTTCGCGCTGGCGGAGGGCGATGGCGCAGTACGCCGTCGGTCACCAGGAACGAATGAAGCGCGTGAAAGAGCGCGTGACGGCGCTGCCGGGTCTCCGGCTGGCAGGAAATGCCTATGACGGGATCGGAATTCCGGATTGCATTCGCACGGGGCGAAATGCGGCCAAAGAATTGATGGCGGAGAAGCGAGTCGCGGTTTCGAGCCGTTAAGTCTCGACCTCCCTGTCTGACGACACGCAACTCATTGGTTGCGCTTAAAAAACATAACAACAGATCCTTCACTTCGCTCGCCGCGCCGTGACAAGCGCTCGATGGAGATTCGTGCTTTCCCACCCATGCGATTAGAACTTCGCATGGATGGGACCCTGGTCCGGATTGTTGCAGCACGAACAGCAGGTCCTTCGACTCCCCTCACTTCGTTCCCGGTCGCTCAGGATGACGGGAGTGGTGCGCAAAAACTCACCTCGGGACGATGGGGAGGACCAATGCGCTTGGATGTGCGGTGTCGTGGTAGATGGTGTTGGTGGCTTTGACCGAGGGTGGAGTCAGTCGACGCGGGTTTGCCGGTGTTGAGGTTGCGGTCGAAGCGCGGGAAGTTGCTGCTGGATACTTCGAGGCGAATGATGTGGCCTTTGAGGAAGACGTTGCTGGTGGACCAGAGATCGATTTTGTATTCGTAGATTTTGCCGGGCTCGAGGAGTTTTGCAGGGCCGGTGGTGGATTCGCGATAGCGGGCGCGCAGGATTCCTTCGGTGAGGTTTTGCACGTAGCCATTGGGCCAGACGTCGACGAGTTTTGCGGTGAAGTCGGTGTCGACGGCGGAGGAGGCGGCGTAGAGATCGAGGGTGACAGGGCCGGTGACTTCGACGTCGCTGTCGAGCGGCGGAGTGGAGTAGACGAGAACGTCGGGGCGGCGCTTCCACTTCTTTCTGATCGCGGGGGCCAGCGGGTAGATGCTGCGGATCGCAGCAGAGCGGGCCGCCTACGGTGGGAACGGGATTGGCGGGATCGTAAGTAAATGCATCGGGTTGCTCGGATTTTGCGTTTGCGGTGTT
Source organism: uncultured Acidobacteriaceae bacterium (assembly GCA_963782775.1). Lineage (GTDB taxonomy): Bacteria > Acidobacteriota > Terriglobia > Terriglobales > Acidobacteriaceae > Telmatobacter. The sequence goes on along the minus strand of CAWALE010000016.1, from coordinate 43,640 downwards.
GAGAGCGCCATCGCCTGAGGACGAGTTTGCCTTGCCGGCTGAGTGGAGCAGATAACGCGTAGACTTGGCGCGCTCGAGTGGCCACGCATCTTCGAAGCGCCACTTGTTTTCGCCCATGACGAAGATTTTGACTGGGTGGGTGGCGAAGTCGTTCTGCTTGCCTTGGAAGAGATAGTCGTACCACTCGAGGATCGTGGTGTTCTCGTCGTACTCGGCTGCGGCGGGGCCGAAATCGACGGTGCCGATGTGGCTGCCTCCTCCGGCGTGGCCTCCGATCATCATCAGCAGGTGCTGTCCGGCACGGGCAGTTTCATTTCCGGCGTGCGCCTTGAGGCCGATGTAGTTGCGCAGCGAGCCGCCCTGAAAGATGTCGTACCAGGCGGCGACGGTGAGCGCGGGCACCTGGATGTTCTGGAAGTTTTCTTCGATGGACCACTGTTTCCAGTAGTTGTCGTATTCAGTGTGGGCTGGCCCAGTCGAGGAAATAGGGCGCGAGCGCTTGAGTGAGTTCCGTGCCCGTGTGCGGCTTGGCGATGTTGAAGACAGGAAACTGCGTTAAAGGCAGGACGTTGACTGCGTTGAGAGCGTTGGTGTCGCGGCGGATGGCGCGGTTGAGTGTGTCCTGCGCGAGGCCGGAGGTCCATGACTCGTTGAACCATTGCTCGAATGCGCCGCCCTGGTAGGTCCAGTTTTCGTGGTAGTTGCTGGCGGTAACGACGGGACAGATGCCGGCGAGATGGGGCGGATGGCCGATGGCGGCGAGCATCTGCGTGGCTCCGACGTAGGACCCGCCGAACATGCCGACTTTGCCGTTGGAATTGGGGAGAGCGGCAGCCCACTCGATGGTGTCGTAGCCATCGTCGGTCTCGTGCTTGAAGGGATACCACTCGCCTTCGGAGGTGTAGCGGCCGCGGACGTCCTGCACGACGACGAGATAGCCACGCGCGGCGGCGGTGAGACCGAAGGAAGCGGTATTGTTCTTGTCGTAGGGCGTGCGCTGAAGAAGCGCGGGATACTTGCCGTCACCGGCGGGGTGGTAGATGTCGGCGTGGAGAGTGACGCCATCGCGGGTCTTCATGGGGACGCCGTGTTCTACGGTGATGTCTGGGGGTTTGCGCGAGGGCGATGGGGGCGAGGCAGAGGGCGATCAGGATGTGTTTGATCATGGTTTTGTTGAGAGACAGAAGCCGGAAGTAATTCTATTCGACGGCCGAACGTAAGGGTGAGCGTTTCTCCCAGGTCTCAAAAGCGAGACCCTTCGACTTCGCTCAGGGCACCCATGCTCGTGCGGATTGATGCGGCGGTACTAGAAGCAGGTCCTTCACTTCGCTTACCCCGCAAACGAATTCTCGTTTGCGGGGCCCCGACGCGCTCCGTTCAGGATGACACGTCAATGGACTGCGAGTTGGTGTTAGCTGAAGCGGCGATAGGTCATTCGGCGGGGGTTTACGAAGAGCCTTCGCGGTGACTACGCCGAAGAGGAAGCCGGCGATGTGGGCGAGGTAGGCGACTCCGCCGGTGCGGACATCGGCGACCGAGCCCACGTTAAGAACCTGAATCACGAACCAGAAGCCGATGAGCAGAATCGCGGGGATCTGCGTGATGCGGAAAAAGGGGACCAGGAAGATGAGGGTCTTTATGCGATCGCGGGGAAACGTGATGATGAACGCTCCCATGACCGCGGCGATCGCTCCACTGGCTCCCAGGCAGTGAATGTATGAGAAGGGATCGCCGAGGATCTGCGCGGACATGGCCACGATGCCACCGATCAGATAGAAGATGGCGAACCTGAACGATCCCATGGCGTTTTCAATCTCGCGGCCGAAGGCCCACAAGTAAATCATGTTGCCGATGATGTGCATCCAGCTGGCGTGCATGAACATGGATGTAATCAGCGTGATGATGTGGTTGCCATGAACGATTTGAATGGGAATGGCAGACCAGGCGTCTACAAAGGGGGCGCCATCGGTCAGTTCCTGAAAGAAAACGATGGCGTTGACAGCGATAAGGAGGAGGGTGACAGGCGGAATACGACCGGGTGGCCGCGACGCGTCACCCAGAGGGACGAAGCCGCCCACTTACATTCCGCCCTTGCCGAGAAGAATACCGATGCCGTAGGTGACGGCGCCTTCGACTGCGCCGACTACTGTCATCTCAAGGCCGGAGGACCACCACGAACGGATGGTGATGAGGCTCTTGGCAGCGCCCACAGCGAAGTGAGCGGCGAGCGAGACGATGGCAGCGGCAACGACGGCGGGCACTCCGCTGAGGAAAAAGAACGGGATGATGGGTATGATGGCGCCGACGGCAGTGGAGAGCGCGCCGGAGGTTGCAGAGACCATGGGATTCGACAACGCTTCCTCTGACGTGCCGAGACGTTCGCTGGCGAGGGCGCGGAGCATCTGCTCCGGATCGTTGGCGATGTGATTGACCATGTGGTCGGCGTCGGCTTCGGGCAGGCCCTTTGACCTGGTAGTAGAGCGAGAGCAGTTCGCGGGCTTCGGGAGCGTTCATCCGGATCGCTTCGCGTTCGCGGGCGATTTCAGCGTGGTAGATTTCGCGTTCGCTTTTGGCGGCAAGATAGGCGCCGGAACCCATGGAGAGGGCGGAGGCAACCATGCCGGAGAGGCCGGCGAGGAGAACATACTTGCTGTCGCCGGCGGTAGCGCCCGAGACGCCGGAGACGATGCCGAAGATGGCGCCGAGTCCGTCGTTGACGCCGTAGATGGCATCGCCGATCCAGGCGCCGGGCTGCTTGCGGCCCTCGCTGCGTTTTGCGAGAAGTTCGTCGAGAACGGCCTTGGCGTCGACGGTGGGTGCGCCCGCAGGGGCCTGATAGTGGCCGCGGAGGAGCGAACCGAGTTCGCGGTGGTGGTCTTTCTCGTCTTCGATTACGTGGTCAAGGATGGCAATGGAGCCTTCGTCGCCGAGGTCTTTCAACTGCTTGCCATAGTTGGCAATGTGGCGGCTTTCTTCGATTTCGAGGCGACGCAGGGCCATGCGGACGCCGCCGGCGCGGTTGGCGAGCGAATTGGCTTCTCCGCCAAGGTTGCCGGTGTACTGAGGCTCCGAGCCACCAAGCTCGATGATGCGGCCATGCCAGAGGGCGGCGTGCTCCCATTCGGCGCCGGCCAGGTGACGCAACACCTGTGCGCGGACGGGGTCGGTGTCGCGATCGGCGAGGGTTTTATAGGTGTAGTAGCCCTCCATCTCGGCCTGCCAATTGGCTTCGAGCGCGGCCAGAACTTTTTTCAACTTGGCGCTGCTGAGCGTGGTGGTTGCCACTTTGCGTCTCCTTGCGTTCTCTTGAGGATACGGCATTTTGAATGGAAATCGCAGTGCTGAGATGCCGCGGAAAACCAGCAGGTGCCCGATGCGCCTCCAAGAAGAAAAAGCCGGCCGGAAGGAGGAATTCGCAGCTGTTGGCCGCATCACTTCCCCAATTTGGGGTTTTACGTATAGTGTTGTGTGCAGCAAATTGCGACTTTTTGCAAGGTCACAGATTGCGGTCGCAATCCTTAACAGCCGAAACATCATTTGTGAATGATCCAGAGTCCTTCACCCAGGACAGGACGAGAGCCCTAACCGGGCGAAATTTTTGAGGAAGCAAGGGAGCAAACCACTTATGGCAACTCGATCGACGCCGGCAGCGGCCGCAACAACGCCGAACTACACCGGACCCTTCATTACGGTAGCCGTGCTGTTTTTCATTTTCGGGTTTATTACCAACTTGAACATGGCGCTGGTTCCGCATCTGCGGTCGATTTTCGATCTGCCGTATGCGTGGGCCATGCTGGCGGAGTCGGCGTTCTTCCTCGCTTACTTTGTCTTCTCGTCGCCTACCTCAAAGCTGATTGAGACGATCGGATACAAGCGGACGATGGTGGTTTCGCTGTTCATCCAGGTGGTGGGATGCCTCCTGTTCGTTCCGGCCGCGAAGATGGTCAGCTTTCCGCTGTTCCTCACGGCAGTGTTCATTGTTGGCGCGGGCGTAACTGCGCTGCAGACCGCGGCGAATCCTTATGTGGCGATTCTGGGGCCGGAACACAGCGCACCGGTGCGGCTGACCCTTGCGCAGGCATTGAACTCAGTGGGCGGCACGATTGCTCCGCTGGTTGCGGGCGCTTACATTCTGACCGATCCTGCCAGTACGGCCACCAAGGCGGCTGTCGCCAACACGGTGCGCGGACCGTACATCGCAATCGCGGCCGGGCTGCTGATACTTGGAGTTCGCGGTTGCGTTCATGCATCTGCCTCACGTTTCGCAGACGCAGGAGTTCAGGCCGGCGAAGGAAGGCGATCCGATTCTGAGCCGCAGCATCTGGAGCTACCGGCACACGGTGCTTGGCGCGGTTGGAATCTTCCTGTATGTGGGCGTCGAGGTGGGACTGGCATCGATCGCGGTGAACTACTTCAAGACGCAGGGCGTGGACAGCGCCAAGACGGCATCGTTCCTGGTTTCGCTGTATTGGGGCGGCGCACTGGTGGGCCGCCTGCTCGGGTCGTGGATCCTGACCAAGATCAAGTCGGGGAGGCTGCTGGGCGGTTTCGGATTCGCTGCTGCCCTCTTCGTCGTCATCTCCATGGTGACCACCGGCCAGGTGGCGATCTGGGCAATCGTGATTTGCGGATTCTTCAACTCGATTATGTTCCCGAACATCTTCGCGCTGGGCATCAAGGGCCTTGGACCGATGACGAGCAAGGGATCGGGACTGATTATGACGGCGGTTGTGGGCGGCGCGATTGTTCCGCTTGCACTGGGCGCGGCGGCCGACAAGTTCGGCATTCAGCACGCGTTCGTGATTCCGCTGATCTGCTATCTCTTCATTGCCTACTACGGGCTGTGGGGATCCAAGCCTACGCGGACAGTGACAGCGTAGGTGGGTTGGGCAGTAAACCTTGAAGGCCCTCCGGTTGCCCGGAGGGCCTTCGCATGTCTGGGGCAGAATGAGACGGACCGGGGCATAAGTAGATTTCACGGGACTTGCGATTCTCTCGAACCGGCACTGGAGATTGCAGATTTCTGGCTTATGCAGAACCCAGGAGTACTCATCCTGAGGCTATTTTCGGCTCCTTCATCCGGGAGGAGACACCGGGCAGGTTCCGAGCTATCCCTCTATTTGATTGAGAACAACGCTACGATAATCGTGTATCCGATTTCTGTTGACGTTTATTGCGGATTGCGATATTGTTATTGCAATTTGCGATTGGCTGTTGATTGATTTTGGATGCTGATCGCGGACGGATCGATGAAGCTCGGCGAAAAAATCAAATATCTGCGCGAGGTAGAAGGCAGCCTGCGCGGCATGAATCGCGCGATGAGCCAGCAGGAACTGACGCGGGCGATCGCGGCGGAGACGGGCTCGAAGATGAGCCAGAGCTATCTTTCGCAGATCGAAAGCGGCGCTCGGCCTCACCTGACAAATACGACGCGGCTGATCCTGGCGAATTTTTTCAAGGTTCATCCGGGATACCTGGTGGACGATCCCGAGGGCTATCACCCGGAGCTAATGAGCGAGGTGCGGGGCCTGGAAGACAAGCTCGACGTGTGGCTGGTGTCGGGTGCGGAGCGGTTTCGGCGCGATCCGGAGTTGAAGAGCGCTCTGCTGGCAGTGGCGCAGCATGAAAAGTCGCGGGAGTGCCTGCTGCTGCTGGAGTCGATTCTGGAAACGCCGGGATTGATGGCGAGGTTGACCGAAGTGCTGAGAAAACAGGGGATAGCCACCCCAACAAACACAAATCGTTCGTTGGGGACCCCAGCGAGGACAGGGATTAGGGAACAGGGAATGACAAACTCGGATGCGCGGAAATCGCGCGAAGTAAACGAGAGCCGGGAAAAGAAGAAGACACGCGGCAGGTAAGTGGGGGCATGGCGATGAACTGGGAGACGTTTTATCTGGTCTGTTTTCTTGCGGGGCTGATGCTGAGTTTGGTCTCGCTGCTGGGTGGGATGGGACATTTCGGCGGTCATGTGCACCTGCCGCATGTTCATGTGCCGCATGTGGGGCATGTTCCGCATATGCCGCACAGTGTCGCCGGTGTTTCTCATGCGGTGGGCGGCGGCGCTTCAGCCGCGAGCAGCAGCGGTCCAGACGTTCCATGGTGGAACGCATTTTCGATCATGATCTTCCTCTGCTGGTTTGGAGCGGCGGGGTATCTGCTGACGAAGTATGGAAGTTTTGTTGCCGGGGTTGTGGTGGTGCTTGCAGGGGTCTGCGGGCTGGCGGGAGGAGCGATCATCTTCATGTTTCTGACCAAGGTACTGATGCCGCACGAACACGAACTGACTGCGGACGAAACGGATGTTGTGGGTGTTGTGGGGCGGGTGTCGTCGCCGATTCGCGCCGGAGGGACGGGCGAGATTGTGTATCAGCAGCTAGGCGCGACACGATCGGCGGTCGCACGCTCTGAGGACGGCGATGCTCTCGCGAAGGAAGAAGAGGTGTACGTGATTCGTTATGAGAAAGGGGTCGCGTACGTGAAGAGGTGGGAAGACGTAGAGCAAGGCTTCGCAACTGGAGATTCTAAACAAGCTACTAGCCGCTAGCCTCTAGCTACTAGCTAAGGGCGAGCGGCATAACATGCTTTGCCCGGCCGAAGGACCGGGATTGCGATGACGAATTCAACCGTGCTGATTGCGGATATGGGCATCCTGGTGGGGATTTTTCTGCTGGGATTGCTTGCGAAGTTGTTTCCAAAGAACAGGCACAAGGCGAAACAGTGAACAGGCGCTGTTGCTGACGTGTGGCTGAACATTGTCAGCTCGGAAGAAACCATTAACAATTCAACCCCTGTTGAAAGGACAGGGATCGAATGAACGAATGAAATGATTCTTTTTGTCGGTCTGGGAGTATTGGCGCTGATCTTCCTGATGGGCATTCTGGCCAGGATGTATCGCAAGGCAGGGCCCAATGAAGCGTTGATTGTCTATGGTTTTCGAGGGCCGCGCGTGATCAAGGGACATGGCACCGTGATCTTCCCCATGGTGGAGAACTGCCGCGAGCTGAGCCTTGAACTGATGAGCTTCGATGTGGCTCCGCAGCAGGATCTCTATACCAAGCAGGGCGTGGCCGTGACGGTGGAAGCCGTAGCGCAGATCAAGGTGCGCAGCGATCAGGCTTCGATTCTGACGGCGGCCGAGCAGTTTTTGACGAAGACTCCGCCGCAGCGTGAGGGCTTGATTCGCCTGGTGATGGAAGGCCATCTGCGCGGAATCATCGGACAGCTGACGGTGGAGCAAATTGTGAAGGAGCCCGAGATGGTGGGCGAGCGCATGCGTGCGACGTGCGCGGAAGACATGAGCAAGATGGGGCTCGAAGTGATTTCGTTCACGATCAAGGAAGTGCGCGACAAGAACGAATACATCTCGAACATGGGCCGGCCGGACGTGGCGCGCATCAAGCGCGATGCGGAGATGGCAACGGCCGATGCGGAGCGGGACACGGCGATCAAGCGGGCCACCGCACTGCGCGAGTCCGCCGTTGCCAAGGCACAGGCTGATCAGGAGCGCGTGATTGCGGAAACAGCTTCGGCGACGCGGCAGGCAGAGGCTCAACGCGACCTTGAAATCAAGAAGGCAGAGTATGCGGAGCAGAGCCGCAGGCAGCAGGCGCAGGCCGATAAGGCTTACGAACTGCAGACCAACATCATGCTGCAGCAGGTAACAGCCGAGCAGGTGAAGGTGCAGCAGGTCGAGAAAGAAGGTCAGATCAAGGTGCAGGAAGCTGAGATCGCGCGTCATGAGAAGGAGTTGATCGCGACCGTGCTGAAGGGCGCCGAGATCGAGCGCCAGCGGATTGAGAACCTGGCGTCTGCAGAGAAGTCGCGTTTGACTACCGAGGCTGAGGGCCGTGCTGCTGCGATTCGTTCGCAGGGTGAGGCGGAAGCCAGCATCATCTTCCAGAAAGGCGAGGCGGAAGCGAAGGCCATGAACGTGAAGGCCGAGGCCTACCAGGAGTGGAACCAGGCTGCGGTGGTCGACAAGCTGCTGACCAACATGGCCGATGTAGTTCGCGCGATGGCGGAACCGTTGAGCAAGGTCGACAAGATCACCATCGTGTCGACGGGAGGAGACGACTCGGCCGGTGCGCACAAGATCACGGGAGACATGACGCGGATTGCGGCGCAGGTGCCGGCATTGTTTGAGGCGCTGAGCGGCATGGACATCAAGCAGTTGATGGCCAATGTGCAGGCGATCAAGCCGGCGAAGGATAAGCCGGTGAACGGAGAAGCGGCGAAGCAGTAAGTAAGGATGCTTCAGCAGTGCACCGCTGAAGTAGTAAAGCTGCCGAAGCAAGCCGGTGTTGAGAGTGGTTCAACAGGTGCGTGGCGAGGGTTCAAAAAGCGCTCGCCACGCAAACGAAAAGTAAGAGGAGCACTTGATGCGGAATATTCATGGTGCCTTGGTTCTCTCGATCATTGTCGGGCTTGGGTCTGTGCTTGGTGTTGCGCAGACTGTCCAATCAGGCGAAGGTACGCAGCCGGCAGGACAGGCGCAAGGCGCGCCGGTGAGCGCGATCCCAGCCAATCAGCAGGCAACGAAAGAGCAGTTGGCGAAGCTCTTCGAAGTGATGCGCATTCGCGACCAGATGCAATCGATGAGGCAGATTGTGCCAGCGATGATTCAGCAGCAGATCAAGGCGACGATGAGTGAGACCGAAGCCACATTGTCGGCGGGGAAAAAGCTCACGCCTGAACAGCGTGCGGCCATGGAAAAGGTTATGAACAAATATGTCGAGAAAGGCCATGGATCTCTATCCCCCTGACGAGATGGTTGCGGATATGACCGTGCTCTACCAGCAGCATCTGAGCCGCGATGACGTGGATGGGATGATCGCGTTTTACAGCTCGCCTGCAGGGCAGCATCTGCTGGATGCACAACCATTGATTGCCCGGGAGTATATGCCCATCGTGATGACCAGGGTGACTGAAAGAAGCAAAGCGATGATGAAGGAAATGATGAAGGAGATGGCAGAGATTGTGCCGACAGCGGCACCGCAAGGAAGCACAAAGCCACCGACGAAGTAGTGGATTTCACTGAAGAGGGATTCGAGGATCAAAGCGCGGAAGGCGAGGAGGAATTGGTATGGCGTTATTGGATAGAGTGAGCACGCTGTTGAAGGCGAATCTGAATGACCTGGTGGAAAAGGCCGAGGATCCGGAGCGGATGTTGAAGCAGGTTGTGCTGGATATGGAGAACCAGCTTTTGCAGGTGAAGACGCAGGTTGCAATTGCGATTGCGGATCAACACTTGCTGGAGAAGAAGAAGATGGAACACGAGCAGCAGGCCGCGGAGTGGCGTCGCAAGGCTGAGCTGGCGGTGCAGAAGGGCCAGGATGACCTGGCGCGCGCAGCGCTGGAGCGCGCTCTGAGTCAAGACCAGCTTCAGATTGGCTTCACCACGCAGGCCGAGGACCAGAAGCACGAAGCGGATAATCTGCGGCAGGCACTGCGCAAGCTGGAGCAGAAGCTGACGGAGACGCGCGCACATTGCGAGATGCTGATTGCAGAGCACCGGCGCGCAAAGGTGATTGGACGCGCGGCAAAGGCGCAGCACGTGGTGGGTAACGACCAGGAAAACACGATTGGCCGGATGAAGAGCAAGGTCCACGTTACTGCGGCTGAAAACGCAGCGGCGACGGAAGTGTTGACTCCCGAGTCCCTTGAGGACAAGTTCAGGACGCTGGAGAGCCAGGACAAAGTGGAGTTGATGCTAAAGGAACTTAAGAGCCGTCAGGCAGCTCAATAGATGTGACCAAAGTAGTATCTGCCTGAATCAGGCCGGGATTTTTTTGTATCTTCTTGTGGCAAACTACGTCTAAATCGCAGGTGATGAATCCTCTCTGATGACGCATCCGCCGCCTGAACAGTGGCGGATGCACCCCCTGAGGTGTATTTGCTTTCGAGGCGCGTAGACGTGAATCGCAGCAGGTGCACCCGAATTCCCCCGAGGGTGAATGGATGCGCCATAAATATCTTTTTCTTGCCACGATTTTGTCTGTAGTGTTGTGCGCTGCGGGTCGAGCTCAACAACCGGCGTCCCCAAGCTTCGCGGCCGGCGATGCTAGTCAAAGCTACCCCTGCAGCGGTGAAAGCGCAGGCGCTGCTTCCTTCTGCGCCGGAACCGCGGGACAAAAGCACATCGCCATCTTCAGGCGATATGGACCCGGCCGAAGTGAATGGCACCGTGACCGACACCAACGGTGATCTGATCCCGGGAGCGACGGTTGTTCTCGATGGGACCGCTCCGGCTGATCATCGAACCGCTGCGGCGAACGACTCGGCGTTCTTTCAGTTTGATGGACTGACGCCCGGCGTGCCGTACCACCTAACGATCAGCGCGAATGGATTTGAGAACTGGGTCTCTGAGCCTATTACGCTCGCATCGGGCCAGTTTTTCGATGTCACCGGAATCAAGTTGAAACTCGAAGCTTCCGTCACGTCGGTGACGGTGACTGCATCGACGGAGCAGATTGCCGCGCAGCAAGTGAGGCTGGCGGAGCAACAGCGCGTGCTTGGATTCATTCCAAATTTTTATGTCGTGTATGACTCGAAGAACGCGGTTCCGTTGACGACGAAGCTGAAGTTCCAGATGGCTTATAGGGTGTCGGTTGATCCGGTAAGCATCCTAGGGGCAGCCACGCTGGCGGGAATAAACCAGGCAGCCGACAAGCCCGATTATCAACAGGGTGCGCTTGGCTACGCGCAGCGTTTCGGCGCGGCGTATGCGGATGGCGTGACGGACATCTTGTTTGGCGGGGCGATTCTGCCGTCGCTGCTGCACCAGGATCCGCGGTATTTCTACCAGGGAACGGGAACGGTGAAGTCGCGCATGCTGCATGCGATGGCGAATCCGTTTATCTGCCGCGGGGACAATGGGAAGTCGCAGCCAAACTATTCGAGTATTGGCGGTGATTTGATTTCGAGCGCAATTTCGAACGCGTACTATCCACCGTCGAATCGCGGGGCGGGTTTGGTGTTTGAGAATCTCGCGCTGAGCACTGCGGAGAGAGCTCTCAGCAGCCTGGTGCAGGAGTTTGTGCTACGCAAACTCACTCCCAGCGCAAAATAGAGATTTTCCAAGGCGAACGGCGGTTCGAAGCCAAATCAATTAACCTTAAAGAGCAGGAGCGGTGCGCGCAGGGTTTTGACCTTCAGACCCTCAACTTGAATTTGGTGCGCCCTGGCGCACTGATTGCGTGCGCTCGGTCACTGGCAACAGTAAACAGAAGGAGTTAGGCTTTCAATATTCCATCCATCTCGTATTGGCGTTTGCCTCCGTGGCGCACCCTGTCAGATGTGACAGTTGTGGCCTCAGAACGATTTGCTTACTCTCAAGGTCAGTGACAGTCCTGTGATGCTACGCGCGAATTCGCGGGACGGCCAATGCAGAAGTGCCTGACTTCGATTTTTGCGCACAATTCCGCGGGCAAAGTTGGTACTAAAATGCAAAAAGTCAGACGTTTGATTCTCTTTAGCGCCATTTTATCTACACCCCTTGCCATGCTTGCGCAGGGGAATAGAGCGAATTTAAGTCCGCAGACTTCGGAAGCGGACCTGACTGCTTCCTCCTATTTGCTTCCAGACGCACCACGACAGCTGTCTAGTTCGTTTTCTGCTGAAGAACTCGGCGAACTGCCCACATCCGGACAGAGTCAGAGCAGTGCCGGCGCTAACGAAGCGTCGCAGGACGGTTCCAAGCCAAGTCCGACGCAAGATTCAACAAAAGCGAACATCGGCGGTTCGGTCCTCGACACAAACGGCGATACGGTGCCCCGAGCGACCATCGTTCTTGAAGGCCCGAACCCCGGTGACCGCCAGACCGCTATTGGCGATGAGAACGGGTCGTTCCAGTTCGGCGGATTGAAACCGGGAGTTCCATATCAAATCACGATCAGTTTGACGGACTTTGAAACCTGGAAGTCGCAGAAGATCGTATTGACGCCGGGCCAATTCTATTTTCTGGTGGACATCAAGCTGAAGATTTCTGAGTCGGTCACCTCTGTGACTGTATATGCATCGCAAGAAGTCATCGCGGCTGAGCAGGTGAGGCTCGAAGAGAAGCAGCGTGTGTTTGGCATCTTTCCCAATTTCTACGTTACGTACGATCCGCACCCTGTGCCGCTCACGACGAAGTTGAAATTCAGGCTTGCCTATAAGGCATCGACCGACCCAGTAACTTTTTTCGGAATAGCTTTCCTGGGGGCCATCTACCAGGCGGGAGATATCCCCGCGTATGGTCAAGGTTGGGATGCCTATGGTCAGCGCGTGGGTGCCGGAATTCTGGATAGCACGACCGATATTTTCTTTGGTGGCGCTATTTATCCATGGATGTTCCACCAGGACCCGCGATATTTTTACCAGGGCACGGGCACGAAGAAGTCTCGCGCACTGCATGCCTTGGCGAGTCCCTTATGTTTGCAAGGGTGACAATGGCAAAGCGGCAGCCGAACTACTCCAGCCTGGGCGGAGATCTAACCTCGGGAGCGATTTCTAAACCTCTATTATCCGGAGTCCGACAGAGGTACGAAATTGGTATTTCAGGGTTTCTTGATAACCACGGGCGTGCGGACAGTCAACGCCGTGATACAGGAATTTATCCTTCGCAAACTTACACCCAGCGCGAGAAATAGAACTGATCGACGCGGCACCCGGTCAAGATTGAACGAAATTCGCGTCAACGCATGCGATCGAAGTCAGCGTTGTTATCGAGGCGCATCCCGGAAAACATCAGCTCACATTTCCACGTGCCGCGATCTGACTACGGACTGCATCGGCAGACGGCACAGCGAAGTCACGGCGAGTTAAGCTGCGCAGTTCGAATGGCGTGCGCGAAAGACGCCGTGCTTTGGGCGGGCGTGAGAACCGGCGCAACAAGGCCAATCGAAGGTCTCGATACATCCCCATAAGACGGACTGCGATCTAATGAACGTACGGGTTAGCCGCATCGAGCGGTTTTCCCGAGCCATACGTGCTCACTATATACAAGGAACGGTTAAGCCGCGATGGTATACGCCGGCTGCCCACTATTTAGAGACGCCGCCTAAAAAATCCGGAGAGCCGTAACCGCATGAGTTTTCCTTCCCCCATTCATCCGAGGCTGATCCCTTTTTGCGCTTTGGTGCTGACCGTCGCCGTAAGCGGATGGGCACAAACAGGTGCCGGATCGACTGGTGATTCGAATGATTCCGCTCCGGTGGTCGAACTGCCTGATGCCCCGCTGCCGCAGTTGCGAGAGCAGAGTCCGTCGCAGATTTCGCCAAACAATGGAATTCCGCCGCCGAAGCAGCAGCCCAAGCGCATTTTAGGAATCATGCCGAATTACCGCGCCGTGAGTGCAGGCGAGACTCCGCCGCCCCCGACGCCCAAAGAGGCATTCAAGATTGCGACGCAGAATAACTTTGATTACTCGTCGTTTCTGTTTGTGGGACTGACATCGATGATTGCGGAAGGACAGAACGAACATCCTTCGTTTGGCAAGGGAGTGCCAGGGTTCTGGGCATATTCCTGGCGAGGCTTTGTCGATAAGACCGATGGAAACTACTGGGTAATCTTTGCGCTGCCCACGGTGTTTCATGAGGATCAGCGATACTACGCGAAGGGCAGCGGACCGATTTGGAAGCGCGCAGTGTACGCGTCGACGCGCGTGGTCATTACGCCGGATTATCAGGGACACAATGCATTGAACAAGTCGGAACTTCTGGGGCGCGGAATTGCGCAGGCAATTTCTACAACGTACTATCCGAAGTCCGACGTCTCTGGCGCTGAGATTGCGGGAGAGGTATGGATACGCAATCATGCGCGATGCACTGACGAATGTGTTTCGCGAATTCTGGCCGGACATTGCGGGCGCATTTGCCGCAGCGCCACCGTGATGATGTCGTTCGTTGATCAGCGCTCGCTTCCTGTTGTCGTTCTGAATTCTGGAAAACCCAAATGCCTGGACGAATCGTCCGGGCATCTTTGTATGCGGAACGGTTATACTTCGGACGCGAGTAAATCGCTTCACTTGGGACCCTTCTGGAGGTAGGCTGTGCGCATGCGAATTGGTTTAGCTGTTGGGGTTGGCTTGTTGTGGGTTTCGTTCTCCACATTGGCACTGGCGAAGAAAGCTCCGGAGGATGGGAACGGCGCGTATGCCACGGGCAAGTATCGCAACCTGTTCGCTGAGAATGGACACTCGAAGAAAGAGATCCAGGCGAAGATTGATGCGGCTTACCAGCAACTCTTTCACGGTGACAAGCAGACGCAGGCGATTGCGTTTGATGCCGGCAGCAATGCAAATGGGCCGCTGATGTACGTTACGGACTGGGCAAACCACGATGTGCGGACGGAAGGAATGTCGTACGGAATGATGATTGCAGTTCAGGTGGACAAGAAGGCGGAGTTTGACGCGATCTGGAACTGGGCCAAGACCTACATGTACGTTTCTGATCCCAAGGCGCCGAGCTACCAGTTCTTTGCGTGGTCGTGCAAGACAGATGGAACGCACAACTCAGAGGGTGCAGCGCCGGATGGGGAATCGTATTTTGCGATGGCATTGTTATTCGCTTCGAACCGCTGGGGAGACGGAAAAGGGATCTACGACTATCGGGCCGAGGCCAACCAGTTGCTGACGGCGATGGTGCATCGGGATGTGATATCCGCGCCGGGCAAGAACGGACCGCACACGGTGGGGCCGATGATGAATCCCGATCCGCCGATGATTCTGTTTGTGCCAGAGGTATCTCCGCAGATGTTCACCGATCCTTCGTATCATTTGCCGGCGTTCTACGAGTTGTGGTCGCGCTGGGGGCCGAAGGAGGACCGTGAATTCTGGGCACGGGCTGCGGAGACGAGCCGTGCGTTCTTCGTGAAATCCACAAATCCGGAGACCGGACTCGCGCCGGACTATGCGAACTTCGATGGGACTCCGCACGCAAATCGTTTTTCGCAATCCGACAAATTCGGGTATGACGCGTGGCGAACTGCGAGTAACTGGGCCGTGGACTGGTCGTGGTGGCACAGGGCTCCAGCAGAGCAGGACCTGAGTGATCGGATACAGAAATTCTTTGCGTCGCAGGGGATCGACATATATGGGGCGGTGTACGCGCTGGATGGAAAAGGCGTGAGTTCGAAGCCGGGACAGACTCCTCCGACTGGGTTGGTGGGGACAAACGCAGTTACGGGGCTGGCGGCAACGGATCGCGCACGCGCGAAGAAGTTTACTGAGGCGTTATGGAACGCACAGGTTCCGTCGGGGCAGTATCGGTACTACGACGGAATGCTTTATTTGATGAGCCTGATGCATGCGAGCGGTGAGTTTCGGGTGTGGGGACCGAAGGGCAGCTTCTAGCCACTAGCTGCTAGCTCCTAGCTGTTGTTTTTTTGCTCTCAGCTTTAGCCCCACCCGCCGCCTCCGGGGGATTCTATGCGGATGCGGGTGCCGGCTTTGAGTTCGCGGGTGCATTTGCCGGGGAGTTCTTCTTCGGCGTTGCAGCGGATGATCGTGGTTTTTCCTGTTGCGCCGGGGTTGCCACCCGCTAGGCCCCAGGGCTGTGTGGTGCGGCGGTCGGCAAGGAGCGTGACCTGCGCGTCGCCTAACAATTCCAACTCACGAACGACGCCATCGCCGCCACGATGCTTCCCTGCTCCGCCGGAGTTGCGGCGGATTGCGTATTGGATCATGCGGAACGGATAGGCGTATTCGAGCGCTTCAACGGGAGTATTGAGTGAGTTGGTCATGTGCGCATGATGTCCCGCTGGCACCCGGGGATTGCGGCGAAGCGCCGTGACCGCCGGCGATGGTTTCGTAGTAGGTGTAGGGTTGGGCAAAGTGCGGACCTGGGCGCGGATCTGTTCCACCGATGGTGAGATTGTTCATGGTTCCCGAACTGGCCGCGGGGATGCGTTCGGGCAACGCAGGCGCGAGCGCGCGCATGAGCGTGTCGACAATGCGCTGAGAAGTTTCGACGTTGCCACCGGAGACCGCGGCAGGAGGACGCGCATTCACGATGGAGCCTTCAGGCGCGAGAACCTTGATGGGACGCATGAGTCCGGCGGTGGCGATGGCGCCGGGCGGCAGCAGGCAGCGGAAGACGTAAAACACTGCAGACCAGGTGATGGCGTAGACAGCGTTGATGCTGCCGGGGACTTGCGGGGCGGTACCAGCAAAGTCGACAACTGTGCGGCGGCGCTTGGGATCGTTGCTGATGCTGACGCGAATGGCGATGGGGCCGGGGATTACGCCATCGTCGTCGAGGAGGTCTTCGGCATGCCATTCGCCGGCCGGTAGAGAGGCGAGGACGTGACACATGAGCCGCTCGGAGCCGGCGAGCATCGCGCTCACTCCCTGCAGAAGTCGCGCATAGCCGAAGCGGGCAACCAACTCGAGCATTCGCACGGAGCCAATGCGGCAGGCGCCAAGTTGCGCGGTGAGGTCGCCTTCGCGCTCTTTCGGCGTGCGCACGTTGGCGAGGATTGTCGCGAGAAGTTGCGTGTCCATTTTGCCGGCGCACACGAGTTTGACGGGTGGGATCCGGATGCCTTCCTGAGCGATCTCACGGCAGGGGCCCATGGACCCGGGATACATTCCACCCACGTCTGCGTGGTGAGCACGGTTGGCAACGTAAAAGGCTGCGCGGGTGCGGCCCGGGAGAAAGACTGGCGCGACCATGGTGATGTCGGGCAGGTGCGTGCCGCCGCGATAGGGATCGTTGAGCATCGCGACATCGCCGGGTGCGAGGATCAGGTCGGCGAGAACAGCAGCGACGGACATGGGCATAGATCCGAGGTGAACGGGCATGTCGTCGCCCATAGCGATGAGGTCGCCCTCGGCCGAGAAGACGGCGGAGGAGTAGTCGCGGCGTTCTTTGATATTGGGTGAAAACGCGGTGCGGCGCAGAGCCGCGCCCATCTCGACAGCGACGGAGTGGAGTGCGTGGCCGATGACGGCGATTTCTGCGGGATCAGGCTGGCGGCGCGTGGTCATCGGTGGGCTCCTACTCTGGGCGTGAGAACGAGATTCGAGAGCGCGTCGACGGCGGCCTTCCAGCCGGTAGGGAGATACGTTGTGGCGCTGAGCTCGGTGATGACGGCCGGGCCGAGGATGCGATTGCCGGGATGAAGCTTTGCGCGATCGTAGAGTGCGGCGCTGCGCCAGCGGCCATCTTCGAAGATGCGGTGGGTGGAGAGTTGGGCGTGACGTGCGTCGGGCTTGCGGAGTATTGCGCGGGTGATGCGCGGTTTGCGCGAACGCGCGATCGCCTGGACACGGAGGGTGACAATCTCGACTGTGCGAGTGGGATCGGCGTAGCCGTAGGATTTCGCGTGGAGCTGATGAAAACGCGCGACGGCGTTGGTTGACCAATCTACGCGAAGTTCGAAGCCCTGGCCGTGGTAGCGCAGATCGGCGGAGCGAGTGAGGATTGCGCGGGCTCCTTCAGCGGAGAAGGCTGCGCGTGCCTCGTTTTCGAGTGCACGAAAGACACTTGCGATTTGCGGTGAGCCGGGCGTGAGCATCACCGTGCGGGAGAACTCGCGACGAAGGTCGGCGTCGAGGATGCCGAGAGCGGAAAGCGCGCCGGGGGCTGACGGAATGAGAACACGGCGAATGCCAAGTGCCTCAGCAAGTGCGCAGGCGTGGAGCGGACCTGCACCACCAAATGCAAGAAGCGTGAAGGTGCGCGGATCGTGGCCACGTTCGACGGAGACGCGACGAAGGGCTGACTCCATACGCGCGTTGGCGACGCGAAGGATGCCTTCGGCTAGATGTTCGAGTGTGGCGAAGGACTTGGTGGGGACGGCAGAGAGAGCTTTGCGCGCGCGGGCTTCCTCGAGACGCATGGCACCGCCAAGGAAGTGATCGGGATGGAGACGGCCAAGGACGAGGTTGGCGTCAGTGACCGTGGCGTGGTCGCCGAGTCCGTAGCAGGCGGGGCCGGGAGCGGCTCCGGCGGATTGTGGACCGACCTGAAGTGCGCCGGCGGTATCCATCCGCGCGAGCGAGCCCCCGCCTGCACCGGCGGTGTGGATGTCGAGCATTGGTACGCCGACGGGGAGGCCTGCGATCTGGCCTTCGGTGCTCAGGGGTGGCTCGCGAGTGGCATCGAGGAGAGCTACGTCAGTGGAGGTTCCGCCCATGTCGAATGTGAGAATGCGTTCGATGCGTGCAGCGCGGGCGACGCTGAGCGCGCCGATGACTCCGCCAGCAGGGCCGGAGAGGATGGTGCGTACTGGTTCGCGGGCGGCGGATGCTGCGGAGAGGATGCCGCCGGAGGATTGCATGATGCTGAGGCGAGCGCCGCGACGAGCGAGCCCATGGGCAAGTCCCGCATCGAGCGCACGAATGTATTGCTGCATGCACGGGGCGAGATAAGCATTGAGCGCCACGGTGGCGCCACGTTCGTACTCGCGGAATTCGGGGAGAAGCTGATGCGAGAGCGAGATGGGCAGGCCGAGAGATTCGAGCGCTTTCGCAACGGCTTGCTCATGCGCTGGATTGGCGAAGGAGAAGAGCAACGATACGGCGATGGATTCGGCTTTCGATTCGCGAATCGCGCGGCGGAGGTCTTCGAGTGCCGAACTGGTTGGCGCGGAAAGGATTTCTCGGTTGGGACCGATGCGCTCGGGAACTCCGAAGCAAAGCTCAGTGATGGGCGCGGGTCGATGGTGGTTCCAGTCGTAGAGATCGGGTCGCGCCTGTCGGGCAATGGCGAGCGTGTCTTCAAACCCGGCAGTGGTGACGAAGGCGACGCGCGCGCCTTTGCGTTCGAGCAGTGCGTTGGTGGCGACGGTGGTGCCGTGGCGGACTTCCACGGTAGTAGCACGGACGAGGCCGGCGATTTTGCGAACCGCTTGGAGGATGGCGCGGCTCGGATCGTCGGGCGTGGATGGCAGCTTGAGCACATCGATACAATTGCCGACGCGGTAGACGCAGTCGGTGAAGGTGCCGCCGGTATCGATGGCAATGGTGAGGTGCGGAGCCACTCAAGAAAACATAACAGGCAGGGCAGCGATTCTGCAGATCACGAGGGAGGCATTAATCAGTGAAACACACGACCTCAGGTGCTGAAGCCCGTCGCTCTAACTATTTCGTTTACGGCATGACTGAAAGTCATGCCCTGATACAAACCCAGACTAGCTACACAACCGACATCGAGATTTATTTCGAAGGTTGTTTTCTACTGCTGGACTGCCCAGGCGAGGCCGTCGGGATTGGGGCCCGCGTCGATCTTTCCCACTACTTCGAGTGTCTTCAGATCGATGACGGCGACGAAACCATCGCCGGCGAAGGCGACGTATGCACGCTGGCCGTCGGGCTGGACGAGGATGCCTCCACCGCCGGCACGACCGATCTTGATGCGCTTCACTTCCTTCTGGGTGGCAACATCGAAAACGACAAGCTCGGCGCCGGCGGAGATGAGGGCTTTGGTGCCGTCGGGTGTGAACTTCAATCGATTCGCGCCACGCGCATTGGCCTGGAGGGTGGCGGTGACTTTTTTGGCGTCGATGTCGATGACGGAGACAGTGCCGTCCCACGCATTCGCGACCCAGGCAAGCTTTCCATCGGGCGTGACGTCGAATCCCTCGGAACCGCGACCAACCGGGATCACGCTTTCGTTCCAGTCTCCGCCGGGAGGTCCGGGCGGAGGTCCTCCGGGGCCGCGCATGCCGGGAGGCGGCGCGCCTGCGCCTTGCCATGTGGGAACTCCGGCGCCTTGAGGTCCAGCGTTGGAAGGTGGTGGACCGGGTGGAGGGCCGCCAGCCTGCCCCTCAGTGTGCTCGAGGATCGTAACCGTTGCGGAGTTTACATTTGTGGTGAGGATCTTTTTGGCATCGTGGAAGACGTAGATCATGTGGGTCCGGTTCTGACCAGTGCCCATGATCCAGTCGATCTTGCTGCTGGCGGGGTCGTACCTGCCGATGGCCTTTGCTGCCTCGGCGGTGAACCAAACCTTGCCCTGCTCGAACATCAGCCCATGCGGGCCACGGAGGGCACCGAGATCGATCTGCGGTTCGGGTCTCTGAGCAATCAGGTCAACTACTGCAAGGGTGTGAAACCGACCAAAGCCGTAATTGGACACGTAAGCGGTGTGGCCATTGGAGGAGGCAACTACCTCGTGCGGATCATCGCCAACCGGGATGCGCGCGACAACGTGGAGATCAGCCGGATCCACAATGGCGAGCGTGTGATCCTGCTTGGAAAGAACGAGGAGCGCCGTCTTCGGAGTCGAAGCTGTCTGCGCGATCGCAACCGCCGCAAAACCCGCAACACAGACGGCCAGAATGACTACTGCTCGCGAGACGCTCTTCTCTCTCTTCATAAGTGGTTGTCGATTTATACGAACATGTCCTGGTCAGCTACGACGTCAGCCTGCTTGATCGGGCCGCCTGCCGGTGGTCAGAACGCTTAAGAAGGCTTTCGCGCCGGCCAGCACCGCGCTTATCTGGCGAACTGGTCTCCCAACGGAATGGACGACCACGTTGCTTGCGTGCTCGACGCCGTCTGCCATGTTTGTGAACATGTTGTCGACCCGGCTTGTCTGTCGATGCACGCGCTCAAGAATGTCACCGGCCACTGCCTGGAACTCGACGCTCTGCCGTTTCAAGACGTGCACAATGTCGGCCACATCGGCCGCCACCGACTCAAGTTTCGGCGCTACTTTTTCAAGAGTCTCTCGAGATTTATTCAGGATCGGCATTGCGGTTGTGCGCAGTTCCTGCACGTCCTCTTGCAGGGACTTAACTTTTTTGCGCATCACGAGGAAGGCCACCAGCATTACGATCGCCTGCATTAGCAAGGCGAATGCAGTGAGGCCGACAAAAATCACGAGCAATCTTGTTTCATTGTTCATTTCGGCACCGACGCTATCTTTCTACTTGCACAAGCCCGTTCGGCGGCTCCACGGCACACAAGAGAACGCCGGTTGCGAGCTGATGCGCCGATTCCGATCTTCGCAACCGGCTCAGGTTCGAGAACTTGAGAGCCTGAACCAAGATTCAGTCCAGGCGCTCTTCTTCAGTCAAACTGTGGGCTCAGTCGGCTTCGCATTTGACTGATACGCTTCGCGCCCTGCGTCGACGGCCGCGCCAACACGGCTGGTCTGGTCCTGGACCATGTTCTTGCCGCGCTCGACGAAGTCTTCCCACTGTGCCCGGCCACGTTCCACAACCTCGCGCCCGCGTCCGACGTACTGATTGACCTGCTCCTTGCCCTTGTCGACCATCTGGCCTGCACGCTCAGCAGCCTGACGTCCGCGTGCACGCAGGTATTCAGAGCCTTCGCGAGCTCCCTGTGCCAGATCTTCGCGCGTTTCGCGGCCGCTCTTAGGGGCATAGAGGATGCCAATTAATGCGCCTACACCCAATCCAGCCAGAAACCACGCCACTCCTTGACCATTGTTCGAATCTTCGCTCATAACGTATATCTCCTTTTGCCCAGTATCCAAGAAAGCTGAGCGTACCAAAATTCCATGTTACGCCGCAAATATGCCCATGCGCAGAATTTGCGCTGGCCAACATTAAAACAAAAAGGTGGATCGCCAAAGAATCGGGGGTCTAACTTCGGTTCTCCCTCGCATTGGACGCCATCGGTGCGGAATCAGTTGTAACCCCTTGCGCGCTTCATTATTGGGCCTTTTCAAGGGCCCGGCACAGCAGTGACGCCCTATTTGGGCAAGAGGCTGTGAGCAATCGCGTCGAGGATTCCGTTCAGGAAATTCATGGATTCAGGGGCGGAGTAGCGGCGTGCGATTTCGAGCGCTTCGTTAATCACGATCGGGAAGGGCGTTGATTTGAACTGCACCATCTCGCCCACGGCCATGCGGAGCAGGTTGCGATCGACTGCCGGCATGCGTTCGAGGCGCCAATGGCGTGAATTAGCGCTGATCAGTTCGTCGATCTGTTCCTGGTGCGCGAGCGACGAGTTGAAAAGATCTTCAGCGAAGCCGCGGACTTCGGGCTCAACTGCGTCGACCGACTTCCAAAACGTAGCGCGGACCTGATCCGGGCTCTGCTTGCCGACGTCTGCCTGAAAGAGCATCTGCATCGCGAGTTCGCGGGATTTGCGTCGAGTGCCGGCGGTCAAGCTTTCCCGCCTTCCACGAGCTTGCGCCGCAGGCTCACCATCTCAATGGCCGCGATGGCTGCCTCAAAGCCTTTGTTCCCTGCCTTGATGCCGGCACGATTCAGCGCCTGCTCGAGGGTTTCGCAGGTAAGCACGCCAAAACTGTGGGGCACACCTGTCTCTTGCTGCGACTGGCCGATGCCACGCGCGACTTCGTTGTAGATGGCTTCATAGTGCGCCGTCTCGCCACGCAGCAAGCAGCCGAGGGTCACGATGGCGTCGACCTTGTGCTGCTCAGCGATTGTCCGTGCGGCGGCAGGGACTTCCCATGCGCCCGGCACGCGGACTACTTCAATATTGGAGCGTTTTGCTCCACTGCGGATCAACGCATCCAGAGCGCCTTCGAGCAAGCGGTCGGTAATGACTGCATTCCAGCGAGCCACCACGATGGCAAACCGCATTCCTTCTGCGGAGAGACCGCCTTCGACAGCTATCGGCTTTGCTTTTGCGGGGTCGGTCCACGCCCAGAATGTGAATGAGAAGCCCGGCTCCGGCTCGACGGTGAAGAGATTCGATTTCCAATGGGTTTCGGTGATCGGTGACAAACGGGTGATCGCAGGCTCGCCGTCAATAGTACGAAGCCACCTCTCCGCGGCCTGATGTGCGGCGTCGAGCGAGGTTACTTCCACCATTAGGTCTGACACGGCCGGAAACTGGCCATTTACGAATTCAAGGTTTCCCAGTGGCGCCAGAAAAGAAACGCCGGAGCTTTCCGGTTCGTTCCACCCAGAGCCTCTCGCGAACCCCACCGCCTCGAGAAAGCCGGTCAAACGCTCGGATATTGCGGCGCTAGCGGCGGGACGAAGGATGGAGATTCCCTTGATCATTCTTTGATTCTATCGTGTTGCAGTGGCTCATTTTTTACATCGCGGTCGCCTCGATCGAGTTCAGAATCGGAGGCAGAAAAAAGGCCGGCACGAGGCCGGCCTTGAAGATACTTTCCTTGGAATTTAGGTGGACGCGCGGGGTTTCACGGCAATCGCGGTTGTGGGAACGATGCCGGATGCGGGGGCTGGAGTGGTGTTGAAGATGCAATCTGGATCCGATCCCGGAGTACACGCAGGCAGCCCAGGATTGATCTGCTTGGTGTCTTGGAATGTGGATGTGTCAACGAAATGAATAAGGTCATCCCCTGATGTCGACACAAAGAACAGCTTATTGTCGAGAGTGAAGGCACCCGCAATGGGGGCGGTGACCGCATTGCCGCCGCTCAAGGTGACATAGTTCAGGGTGCCAGCAGCTCCATTGGAACCGGGCATGTAATAGGGCAGCTTGGCCGCCGGCGTGGAGCCCGTGTAGGTGAGGAACGAGAGGTTCGATACCGGCGACGCGATGATTTGATTGATCGCTGACGCATTGATTCCGCTTACCGCAACCTGAGTTGGCGGATTCGGATGCTGAATGATCAGCGGGTCAAGGGTGTCTCCGGACTGCGGACAGGGTACCGGCAGATTCACCGGTTGGATGGATCCGCCGGTAGCGGAGCCGGTGCTTGAAACGAATGGTATTGACACACCGATATCCGATAGTTCGACTCCACCACCAGCGACGGATGCGCCGAGGATGTGCTGACCGTCTTTGGTCGCTGCCAAAGTATCTGTCTGGATCGGCACCGAGTCGCCCTGCGGATAAAACACCAGGCTGGCGTAGTTGCTCGCCGTACCCGACGGGCACCACGTATGCGCAACCGTGGGGTTGCCGCTGAGATAAGCGCCTACGCTAGGGATGGTGAGAGCCACGTTTTTGCCGCCGCCGGACGAAGTCAGATCGTAGGTGGTCCAGCCGGTATTGCTGCTGTACACGTACAACGTATCCGAGTGGTTCGCGCCGAGGGATGCGCTGTCGCTGATATACAAGGTCTTCGAGTCGGGCGTCCAGACGGCCGAATTGCCTACACCGGTAAACGTCGCAGCGACCGTGCCGGACGAATTGAAAATGTAAAACACGCGCCGCACCTGGTCATTGATCAGAACCTGTTTATCGTTTGGCGAAACCGCAAGCACTGTGCCTGGCACCGATGTGTTCGGTGCTCCGGTCAGAGAGTTGGTTAACGTACTGAACATCATTAAAGCGTGGGACGAACCAAAGTAAAGCGTGCTGCCAAGCTGATCCATCACCATGGAGTTGGGAACATAGGGCAGACGTACGGTTGAGCCGAGCGCATTAGTGAGCAGGTTATAGGAGACGAAGTACTGCGATTGTCCCGGCGCTGAAAACCAAACATAGGAACTCGCGCTACCCGGAGTATTGATGTTGACGGCGTTGCTCGAGATCGACAATCCCGTACCGAATAGTCCGACCTGATTGATAGGGGATGGATTACAGGAGGAAGGCTGGCAGATTGCGTACACAGAGGCCGCACCGGGGAAGGATGGCACGACCTGTCCGGTATTGCTGACCAGGATATCCAGCGGATTGGTGGACTGGTAGTCCAGCGTGAGCCCGGTGATGGGCTGATTATTGGTGTCGAGCACCGTAGTGACCAGATTCTGCGTAACACCCTGGGTCACGGTAACATCGGTGGCGCCATTCAGCGTGACCGCGATCGACTTTGGCGGGCAGGTGGAGAAGTAGCCTGCTGAGGAGCCTGAACCGGCTACGGACGCGGTGATCGCCGTTGTTCCCGGTTGTGCGGCGGTGATCACGGTGGTCGCGGCGTTAAGCGAAGCAACTGAAGAGGTAGAAACCGCGTATGTCAGAGTGCCAATCGAGCTCGAGCAGCTGGGAACCGATGTGACGCCCGGGGGAAGTCCACCCGGGCAGGAAAACTGCGTGACCCCGGCCGGAGCGCAAAACTCATACTGCGTGCCGTTCGACGCGAAACATGCCTCTGAATCGAGGTTGGCGCTGGAGCCCTGCGAATAGCACTGCTGCGAACCCGCGCTTGTCCCGGCTGTGGCTAGCGTGACCGAACTCACCTGTGCGTGCACGAACACCTGTACGGGGTTCGAGGTCACTGAGTTGGCGGAGGCAGAAATGTAAAGCGTTCCGTACGGCAACCCGCCGGTTTTGGGAAGTGGCGATGGGGGATTGCAGATGGTGTAGTCCGGGATGCCGCCGCCGGAGTTGCGGTTCCAGGTTCCGGCGCACATGTTGCCTGAAGGTGTGATGTCGAGTAACTGGTTGTTTGTGGTTGCGTAGGTGTAGGTTGAAACGCTGGCGCTTGTACCCTTGCAGGTGGTCGCAGTGGGGGCGTTGATCTGCCGGGTCTGTCCGAATGCCATCGAAAGGCCAGTAGTTTTCGGCTCAAGATCTATGGCATACACTTCCGTAGTTTTCAATCCATAGCCAAGACCATTGCAATAATCCCCTGCGGGGTTACGAGTACAGCCGGAGAAGCTTATCCCCGCTGGAATTGCCAGAAACACCATGAAAACAAGCGTCAGATACCGCCGCATGAATCCTCCCCGCCCCGCCCGATCGAACCGCGGAACGGTCTCTGCAGAATGCGTTAAGAAATATGAGTTAAAAGCGAGCCTGGCTTACGCCCGGCGCTGGCCTGGACCCGGCTCAATTTGCGCGGGCTACCGGCCATCGGCATTCGTCCACTCCATGCAGCCGGTCGACAGAACACGCTCGATTTGCTCCAAAGAAAAGTGTATCAGGACAGGATGGCCGCTATGCCGGGTCCTGTCCCCTTCAGATTGCTTTGTATTCATAGACTCACGCGCTGCCGGATGGCGAGCAAATGCAGTCAATGAGTACTCGCGCTGGATTGCGACGCGGTGGAGGTCGCGGGCATGTATTTCGAGAACCACTCAACTGCTCGATCCATGACATCGCGACGGTGCTCGGGATCTACGAATCCATGCCCTTCGTTGGGGTACACGACAAGTTGGGTTGGCACATGTTCATCGCGCAGAGCGTGCCAGAATTCATACGACTGTGGGGCCGGACACTCGCCATCGCGGTCTCCCACCACGACCAGCGTCGGCGTCTTGGCTTTCTTGATGAAGTTGATGGCGGAGCTTTTGGCATATACGGCCGGATCGTCGTAAACCGACGCGCCAAAGTACGGAATCATCCACTGGTCAATGGAGTTCTCACCGTAATAGCTCTGCCAGTTGGAGAGGCCGGCCCCGGCGACAGCTGCCTTGAAGCGGTCGGTCTGGGTGACGGCGAACATGGTCATGAATCCGCCGTAGCTCCAACCCGTAACTCCCACTCGCTTCGGATCCACGGGATACTTCGCCAGCACGGTGTCGACGCCCGCAAGGATGTCGCGCAGGTCGCCGTAGCCGAAGTCCTTGCGGTTGGCCTGGGTGAATGCTTCGCCTTGCCCGTAGCTGCCGCGCGGATTCGGCAGGAGAACGAAGTAGCCGAGCGCCGAAAACGCCGCCGCACTCAACCCGCCGCCTCCTCCCCAGCGGGACATCACAGCCGCCGCCGGACCGCCGTGGACCTCGACTATCAGCGGATATTTTTTGCTCGAATCGTAGTCCTTGGGCAGCAGCAGCCAGCCCTGTACGCGGAATCCATCGCTCTTCCAGCTCAGGGACTCAGACTTGCCCCATGCCGGCTGCACGCCGTCGTTGAAGTGCGAGAGCTGCATCACGCCTTCCAGGCCCGACGTCATGACCGTGCCGGGTTTGGCAGCGTAGATTTCGCGCGGATGGTCGAAGGAGCTTGCACCAAAGACAAACATGGAGCGGTCGGCTGTGGACGAAAGACCCATTTCGAGGCGGCCATCGCCGACGCTTCCGGGGATGGAAAAGATCGGCGAGCCAAAGGTCACTTGTCCGTCTGCTGTGCGATCGCCCGAGAGCTTGTAGCGAATCAACTGGTTGTTGCCGCCAGCGAGCTCGCTCACAAACAGGTAATCGTTGGTGCCCCACTCGATCCAGGCAGGAGAGGTCGGCCTTCCTGCGGTCAAATCGCGCGGCTGGCCGCCGTCTGACGAAACAATCCAGACGTCGCCGCCGGTGGAGCCCTGGTCGCTCATCAATCCGCCGATGAAGGCGATGATTTTGCCGTCAGGCGACCAGCGGGGTACGGCGATCTGCAATCCGTGCAGAGGGCCGGAAACTTCGGCAGGCGCAAGGATGGGTTTGGGCTGGCCGTCTAATGTCTGGGTATAGAGCTTCGCGACCCACCAGTTGTTCTCACCCGGCGGCTCGGCTGCGATGTAGCCAATGCCCTTGGAATTGGGTGCCCAGTCGAATTCGTAGA
The DNA here is from genome assembly GCA_963782775.1 of uncultured Acidobacteriaceae bacterium. GTDB lineage: Bacteria > Acidobacteriota > Terriglobia > Terriglobales > Acidobacteriaceae > Telmatobacter. The sequence goes on along the minus strand of CAWALE010000016.1, from coordinate 16,366 downwards.
CGTGGAGATTGCCGGGCGTTACCAGGGTGGGCTGGGCCGCTTCAGCGTCCGCGCGCGCCATGGCCACGCGCTGGATCTCAACGCCATCCTCACCAATTACGCCTGACGGGGGCTTCATGGCGGCGAGAGCTCCTGCGGGCCGTGTTGCGCCTTCGACGTAGAGGAATGCGATCTTGCTGCCGTCCGGAGAAAACGCCGGATCTTGCGGAAGCCCCTTCAGTGCCGTCAGACGTTTTACCGGACTCCCGTCCAGTTTGGAGATGTACAGGTCGACCTGATGGTCTGCGGAACCTGCGCAGTCTGAAAAGAAGGCCAGATTTTTCGAATCGGGCGCCCAGACGAGTTCGCCTTCGCGGCAGTGCTGATCGGGTTTCGTTGCCGCAGTGACGCGCTCGCTCTTGGTAAGGTCACTCGGCGGAGCCACACGGATTTCGCTGCCGCCGCGGCCGCCCTCGATCCACGCCAGTTTGCTTCCATCGGGAGAGATGGCCACCTGCCCGAACCCACGCCCGCGGTTTAAATCGCGCAGAACCGCTTCAATGTGAGCACGATCGGGCGCGCCCTGACCCGCGTCGGTTTGTGCATGGATGGGAGCGGCAGTTACAGCTGCTAATACAAGGCAAGTGCCAAACGAAAGCGTGGCCTCAAGCGCTTTGCGAAGGGGAATCCTGAGCATGAAGAAATGCTATCAGGCGCAAGCGTTTGCGCGGCCCCTTTTGCCCATCCCTTAGTCCAACGGCTTATCGCTATACCTTTCGCTGTCGAGGACCTGCATCTGGTGCGCGTCGTAGCGGGTGCCTGCGACAGCGTCGGCCGGAATAGCCGCTTCGATGGCGTCGATCTCTTGAGCCGTGAGCGCGACATTGAGAGCGGCGAGGCTTTCGCTGAGATGGTTCCGTGTGCGAGCGCCGATGAGCGGAATGATGGAGGGACTTTTAGCGAGAGCCCAGGCAATGGCGAGCTGAGATTGCGTGATGCCCTTGTCGGCTGCGATTTCGGCGAGACGTGCGACCAGTTTTTGATTCTGCGCCTGGTTCTCGGCGGCGAAACGCGGGAATCGATTGCGGATGTCTCCCTCGCCGAAGTTGGTGGAACCGGAGAGAAGTCCGCGAGAGAGGATTCCGTAAGCGGTGACGGCGATGCCGAGTTCGTCAAGCGCGGGAAAGATTTTCGATTCCGGCGAACGGCTGATCAGTGAATACTCGATCTGCAAGTCGACGATAGGATGAACGGCTGCAGCGCGGCGGATGGTTTCGGGGCCGACTTCGGAGAGGCCAATGTAGCGGACGTAGCCTGCCTTGATCATGTCGGCGATAGCTCCGATGGTGTCTTCGATGGGTACGTTGGGATCGAGGCGCGCGGGACGGTAGATGTCGATATGGTCGACGCCGAGGCGCTTGAGCGAATAGGCGAGGGCAGTTTTGACTGCGGCGGGGCGCGCATCGTAGCCGAGCCATGCGCCGTCGGGTCCGCGTTGAGCGCCGAACTTGACGGAGATGAGAACCTTTTCGCGGAAAAAGCGGAGGGCCTGCGAGAGGAGCATCTCGTTGTGGCCCATGCCGTAGAAGTCGCCAGTGTCGATGAGGGTGACGCCGGCATCGATGGCTGCGTGAATGGTGGCGAGCGACTCAGGCTCGTCGGCAGGACCGTACATGCCACTCATGCCCATGCAACCGAGGGCGATGGGGAAGACTGCCGGGCCGGTGCGACCAAGTTTGCGCGGCTGAATTGCGGATGCGGTGGTCATGGCGGAAATATCTCCGTGCGGGATAGTAGTCCTCGGCGATGAGATGCGGCAAGGTGCTTAACCGTTGCGATGATGCGACGCGTGAAGCAGCCCCTGGAGGTGACGGCGCGCACCGATTATTTGCGGAGAGGGTCTATGCTTCGCTTGTCGTGCAAGGCAGGGATCGCGATGAAAGCAATTGTGTACCGCGAATACGGGCCGGCTGACGTACTGAGATTGGAAGAAGTACCGAAGCCGACTCCAAGTGGCAATGAGGTTCTGATCAGAGTTCATGCGGCGGCAGTGAATCCACTGGACTGGCATTTTATGAGGGGCGTGCCCGGCTTTCTGCGCTTGTTTACCGGGTTGCGAAGGCCGAAGCGAACGAGACTCGGCGTAGATATGGCTGGGGAAGTGGAATCGACGGGCACGGCCGTCAACGGTCTCAAGGCTGGGGACCGTGTATTTGGCGCTGTCGACGGAGCTTTCGCGGAATATGTATGTGCTCCGGTATCTGCCGTTGCCCTGCTGCCGAACAATGTGACTTTTGAGCAGGGGGCTGCGACGCCGATCGCAGGATTAACGGCGCTCCAGGCGCTGCGGGACAAAGCCAAGCTGCAATCGGGGCAAAAGGTGCTGATCAACGGTGCCGCTGGTGGCGTAGGCACGTTTGCAGTGCAGATTTCGAAGTGGATGGGCGCAAAAGTGACTGGCGTTTGCAGCACGCGGAACGTGGATCTTGTGCGTGAAATTGGTGCCGATGAGGTGGTTGACTACACGCGTGAAGATTTCATCACGAGAGACGAGTGCTACGACGTGATTTTCGACCTTGTCGGGAACAGACCGCTCGTGGCATTTCGGCATGTCCTCACGCCACGGGGCACCTACATTGCGTGCGGCGGCGGAGGTCCGGAGACGCCAGCGAGTCACCTACTCGCCGGTATGATCAAGCAACAGGTCCTGGGGTGGTTTACGCGCCAGCGGCTGGTCGGGATCCTGGCAAAACGAAGCAAGGAAGATCTGACCACGCTGAGCAAACTTATGGAATCAGGAAGAGTTTCTCCCGTGATCGACAGGCGATTTCGCCTGGGCGAGGCGGCGGAGGCAATCCGCCATCTGGAAAAAGGACACGCGCGGGGCAAGGTTGTGATTTCTCTGGAATGAGATAAGGCTGAGTAAGCCGGATCGCTCACAGAGTTGGATCCGCGCTGGACGAGATCGCGAGCGGGATCCGACGCGAGCCAGCGCGCAGTGTGTTTGGGATCACCAGGGTTATCCACAGGAGAAGCACACACGGCAATGGGGCATCACACTTTGCGCGAGTTCCAAGCGCTTGTCAAAGTTGAAGTTACACATGGGACCTCGAACTCGAGGCACGTTTACGTCCATTTTATGGTTCAATCGGAGCCGATTTTCTGACATACTTGATTGTGCCCACCAGGTACGGCCAAACCCAACAATCGAATAGCGAGGTTGCAGCGATGTCGGCAAAGTATGTCTTTGTAACGGGCGGAGTTGTGTCCAGTTTAGGCAAGGGCCTTGCGGCCGCATCGATCGGGTGTCTGCTCGAAAGCCGCGGCCTTCGCGTGAACATGATGAAGTTCGACCCGTATCTCAACGTCGATCCGGGAACGATGTCGCCGTTCCAGCACGGCGAAGTTTTTGTCACCGACGACGGCGCGGAGACTGACCTGGACCTGGGGCACTATGAGCGCTTCACACATGCCCCGCTTTCGCGCGATAACAACCTGACCACGGGCCGGATCTACGAGCAGATCATCCTCAAGGAACGGCGCGGCGACTACCTCGGCAAAACCGTCCAGGTAATTCCGCACGTCACCAACGAGATCAAGAACGCGATGCGCAAGGTTTCAGCCAACGGCCACGACGTAACCATCGTGGAGATCGGCGGGACGGTGGGCGATATCGAGTCGCTTCCCTTCCTCGAAGCGATTCGCCAGATGCGGCAGGAACTTGGCCGCGAAAATACGGTGTTCGTCCACCTGACGCTGGTGCCTTGGATCGCCGCCGCGCAGGAATTAAAGACAAAGCCGACGCAGCACTCGGTGAAGGAATTGCTCTCGATCGGGATTCAGGCGGATGTGCTGCTCTGCCGCAGCGACCGCAACCTGAGCCGCGAGATGCGCCAGAAGATTGCCGCGTTCTGCAACGTGGAGGAGCGCGCGGTGATTGGTGCGACGACGGTTCCTTCGATCTACGAAGTGCCGCTGAACTTTGCGCAGGAAGGGCTGGACGGGCTGATCCTGAAGTACCTGCACAAGGAAGCTCCGGAAGCTGATCTGAGCAAGTGGAAGGATCTCGTCGATCGGTGCTACCACCCGAAGGATGAAGTCTCAATCGCGATCGTGGGCAAGTATGTGGAATATGAGGACAGCTACAAGTCGTTGAAAGAAGCGCTGACGCATGGAGCCCTGGCGCATAACTTGAAATTGAATGTCACCTGGATTGAGGCCGAAGGGCTGGAGTCAAAATCTCCTGAAGATACGAGCTACGAATCGCAACTCGAGGGGTTCGACGGAATCCTGGTGCCGGGCGGGTTTGGCAAGCGCGGCATCGAAGGGATGCTGAATGCGATCAAGTTCGCACGCGAGAAGAAGATCCCCTACTTCGGCATCTGCCTCGGAATGCAGACGGCGTGCATCGAGTATGCGCGCAACGTGTGCGGGCTGAAAGATGCGAACTCAAGCGAGTTCGATCCAGCAGCACAGCATCGTGTGATCTATAAGCTGCGCGAACTGTTGGGTGTTGAGGAGATGGGCGGAACAATGCGGTTGGGCGCGTGGACATGCATAATTCAGCCCGATACCCTGGCATATCGCGTTTACGGCACGACGGAGATTAGCGAACGGCACCGGCATCGTTACGAGTTCAATCGCGAATATGAAGCGCTGTTGACGGGCGGCGGACTACAGATCAGCGGATCTACGCCAGATTCGACGTATGTTGAGATTGTTGAGATTCCGGAGCATCCCTACTTCATCGGGTGCCAGTTCCATCCGGAGTTCAAGTCGAAGCCGCTGGAGCCGCATCCGCTGTTCAGGGAGTTTATTGCGGCTAGCTACAAAAACAGGCAACTGCACGGTGGCGGGGAAACTTTGGCTGAAGCCGCGAACGCCAATGAGCGGCTCACTGCTTAGTTTTCAAAAATAGACATTTCCTTGCGGTTCCCATTTGCTTCGAACCGTAGATCTTCCTGTCCTTTTTGGAGGGCGCATGACCGGCGTCACACAGGCATGTGACGAAGCTGGATTGCGCTTGACAGTTGTTTTCGTACGGACCTACTGTTGCTGCGTTTTTGGCAAAATCCCCGAAAGGGGCTGAGCCACAGGCAAAGGAGGGTTCGCATGACGGCTCACTTTGAACTTCAGCCTTCAGAAAAGGATCTTCAGCGGCTGGCGGAGCAGTGCTGGCAGGAGGCTCCCAACCGGGAACGGCAGCTGGAAGAAGAAGCGTTCGAGGCCGGGGAGGCTATCCGGCACGGCGACTACTCCCTGGCCAACCTGGAAGCGATCGTCCGCTGGAAGTCGGAACGGCTGGTGCAGTTCGTGATCGCCAACAGCAACACAAGTATCCGCCGAGCGCTGGAGGTGGCGGCTGCTCCGGAAAGTTCGACCGCCGAGGCGTTGACCGCGCTGCTGGCTCTGCGTGGCGTGGACATTTCGCTGGCCACGTCGATCCTAGCGACGATCTACCCCGAGCGGTACATCGAGCTGGATATGGCCGATCTCGAAGCGCTGGGTCAAATGCGGCAGGACGTACGATTTTACGAGGAATATCTGGCGTTTTGCCAGCGACTGGTAGAGCGCGGAATTGTGATGCCGCAGAGGGATCTGCCAGGGCCAACGCCGCTGCACACGCTGGATCGGGCGCTTGTCCAGTGGTCTCGGAACCGGATGCTGTAGGCGAACCGTGACATGCCTAGGTGAAGGTCCTGCTTTCCCACCCAAGCCGCAAAACGCGCGACTTGGATGGGGACACCCGGCATTCCGTCGAACCCGGAATACTTTCCGTCCGAACTCCTCGCGGTAGAATCGGCTCGTGAGTCATTCGTTTGAAATTGGCCCTGTTCGCGTGGGCGAGGGGCAGCTTTTTCTGATTGCCGGGCCATGCGTCATTGAGTCTGAGGCGCACGTGCGGCGGATGGCGGAGGCCATTCAGCAGATCACGAGCGACCTGGGTGTTCCCTACATCTTCAAGGCGAGTTACGACAAAGCCAACCGGACGAGCGTTAAGAGCTTTCGCGGACCGGGATTGGTGGAAGGCACGAGGATCCTGGGCCGGCTGGCGAAGGATACCGGCTTGCCGGTGCTGACCGATGTGCACGAGCCGGCGCACTGCGACGTGGCTGCTGAAGCTGTTGACGTGCTGCAGATTCCGGCATTCCTGTGCCGGCAGACGGACCTGCTGGTAGCCGCGGGAAGAACGGGCCGAGCAGTCAATATCAAGAAGGGTCAGTTTGTGGCGCCCTGGGATATGCAACATCCTGTCGAGAAGGTACGCTCGACAGGAAATGAGCGCGTGTTTCTAACGGAGCGCGGGGCGAGCTTTGGCTACAACACCCTAGTGGTGGACTACCGTTCGCTGCCGGTGATGCGGGCGATGGCGCCTGTCGTGTTTGATGGCACACATTCGGTGCAGCAGCCTTCAGCGGCCAATGGAGTGAGCGGCGGTCAGCCGGAATTCATTCCGCTGCTGGCACGGGCGGCAGTGGCGGCGGGCGTCGATGGGCTTTTTCTTGAAGTGCACGACGACCCGGCCCATGCGATGTCGGACGGCGCGAATGCGCTGAGACTGGAACTGCTGAAGCCGCTGCTGGAGACGCTGCTGGCAATTGCGAAGGCTGCCGGCGGTTCGCAACCCTGAGCCTGCACTTCTGACCTTCAAGCTCATGACCTTGGCCATCCACCAACTACGCGATATGCAACCACTAAGGTTGCATATCATTCACAATGCAGGAACGAGCGCACCCATGGACTTCCCGTCGGCTGTCACACCGGAAAGGCTCGGGTTTGTCACCAACGGCGCATTGCGTTTGCTGAAAGTGGCAAGGCCTTCGACGCCGAGGGACAAGAGGATTACGAAAAACACGAGAACACCGATGAATCCGACGGCGCCAGTCAGGGAATACTGCACGATGGCCACGTCCGCGACAAGGAAGGGAGCGCTCATGACCAGGGACGAGATGCTTGCCGCGATCGCCCAGCGACGAGCCGACGGACCGCCTTTCCGGAGCGTCCACCAGGCCATTGCACTGGCAACGGCAAGGACGGCGGGCATGAGGAGAATCATCTCTCGCATGGCAATGAGCAACAACTGAATGGGCTCCGCGTGAAAGCGAGAAGTGGCGTGCGGGAAGGGCGCGCGCAAAAACACCGGCACCAGCGTAATAGCCACCGCTGAAGAAGCAATGGCCGCATAACCAAAACAGCTGCGCAGAAACTTGTGAAGTTTAGGCATCGGGGACTCATTCCTCTCGGGCCATGTAAAAGGGCCTCGGATGCCAGTGACTATAACGCAAGAGATTGTTCGGGCTCACGATGAGATCGCAAATCACGGGCATCCCAAGTACCCATGTTGTTGAACGATGGAGCCGGAGATCGATTACTTGAGGGTTACTCGGCATTGGATACTCGGCTGTGATCGAACCATAAATAGCGTGATATCAGATGGATACATGGAGATGGTACAAGTCGTCCCGCGCCGCAAGCGCGACGCGGGTAGCCGCCGGGGAAGGCGAACAGACGTTAGAAGTTGAAGGTGACCGTGGCTGTGAGAGCACGCGGGGTCACGTAGTGCGTTCCGCTGAAGGTCGAGAGGAAGTTATAGAGAGCGTATTCGTTGGTGACGTTGACCGCGGTTAGCTGGAGGTCGGTCTTGATATCGGTCGGAGTGGAAATAAGTTGTTTTTGCCCGACCGAGACTCGAAGAGGTTGCGTGGCGCGATGCGCGGCGGGTTGTTATCGTTGTTGCCGGTACCGGGCGCCGGAATTCTGAGTAGCGACGAACTGTATTGCTGGAGCCAGCAGACTGCGGCAGCGGATTGTCCGGTGTTGCCTTCTGCCGTTGCATATCAGTCCGGCCTGGAATTCCTGGTCGGCGGTGAGGCCGCTGAGGTCGACGGCGGGTTCGCCATTGAGCGTCGTTGAATTGTCGGCGCAGGCGCTGTTGGGATCGTTCGACAGCGGGTTATAGCAGGGAGCCTGCACCGGCCACCTGGCCAGAGTCATAGCGCCAATTGAAGCCGCCCCAAAGACCCTTCAGCATCTTGCCCGCGGGAATAGGTGTATTGCACGTGCGTTGTCTGGTTGAACTTCTCGTCGTGGTCGATGCGGAACGGCAAGTCCCGTCTGACCAACGGTCGCGCCGGCGCCGGCGACTGCGGCGGGAAGAAACGCGCAGCCACGGACGACATAACGGCGTAGGCGCTGAAGTCGTGGTACTTCGGCACGCTGCACATGCAAGCGCATAGCCGGGGATCTTCGAGTTGTGCCAGGCGATCGGGAAACGTGATCGGGGTATTGCCGAGCACGCTGAAGTCGAAGGCGTTGTGCGTGTACTTCCAGATGTACTCGCCGCTGACGATAACGTACTTGCCGAATGCCTGCTGCAAGCCGGCGTGGAATTCGTTGCGGTAGCCGGGCTGCGACGTCCGGACACGCCCGGAGTGCAAGCCGAGCAACGGCGCCAGCACCGGGTTCGAGCATCCGGTGCTCGACAGTACGAGGTTCTCGTTGAAGGGCGTCTCCAGGGTTCGTGCATAGGAGACGCGCAGCACGGTCGCGGTCGGCTTGATGTTGTAGGCAATGCCCACGCGGGGCTCGCCTGGTTGGCGTCGTGAGTCCGTTGTACATGTCGCCGCGCATGCCCAGGCTGAACTGCCAGTTGCCGGCTTTGATCTGGTCCTCGACGTAGAGTGCGAGTTCCTTGACGTCGGTGTGGCCGGTAGAAGTGTGTAGAGACCACCCGCCGCGGGTCGAGATCGTACGGCGCGAGCACCGGCAGGTAGTCGGGATTCGACGACCGCGCTGCGGGCATTGCGAGGGATCGGCGTACCCCGGCAAGGGGATTGCCGTCGGCATCCACGCAGGGAGCAGTTGAGTCGTAGCTCTCGACGACGCCGAGGCTGTCATTTTCGTCGCAGGAAGGTCTGCCCGTACTGCAGCGCCGGCCTTGAAGGTGTGGATTCCCTTGGCGTAGGAGAAATCCGAATGCACACCGGCATTGGTCAGAGTGCGATTCTGCGAAATCGAAGACGGTCTGCAGATTCGGAGGACCGAGATCGGCGAGCGGGTTGCCGCTGGGATAGTAGTTGTAATCGTCGCTGCGGACGAAAGCGCCGAAGTTGAATACCGAGTTGTTGTTGATGACGCGCGTCTAGGTGGGCGAAATGTTGAAGGTCCGGATCTTCGAGCGCTGATCCGTGTCGCCGACGTTGCCGAAGATCGGGTTGGCGCTGGTGCCACCGCTCATGACGTTCTGCACGTTCAGGTTGTCGTAGGAATTGGGAGTCTGGAACCAGGACCGGCTGTAATTGAAGTCAACGTGATGGAATCGACCGGCGTAAAGCAATAGTCGACGCGGTCGAAGAAGTTCTCCTGGTTGCCCTTCGCGTGGAAGACGATAAACTCCGGGGGATCGAGAAAGCGGCCGGTATTCAGACCATCGACCTCAACAAAGTTGCCCCAGTTCTTTCCGCCGTAGGAAAGATCGAATCCGCCGTACGCGGAGCCGAACGTTCCGTACGAGGCTGGTGACGCTTCCGGTGGGCTTGGTCGACTCCCTGCCCGGAGCGCGTGGTGGCCACGATTACCAGACTGGTCTTGTCGCCGTACTCGGCGGGCGGCGCGCCGGCAATTACCTGAATGCGACTGCATCGAGTTCGAGCGGAATCTGGTTGGAGAAGACTTTGCTCTGCTGGTCGGTGATGGATTGGCCGTCGACCGAAAACGAATTCGATGCGTGGTCGCCCATGCCATGAAACAGCCCGTTGGAGTCGGCCGAGACTCCCGGAGTGGCCAGCGTCACCAGAGAGCTCAGCGAAGATGATCGAGCTCTCCAGCGGCACCTTGATGAACATGTCGCGATCCACATCAGTGTGAAATGTCGGATCCGTCTCAACCAGGTCCCCTGAAGCTTCGACCGTTACCGTTGAGGCAGTCGCTTCAATCTGCAATACCAGCTGAAGGTTCATTCCGACTGCGGAACGAAGAGTGAAATTCTGGCTTTGTGAGGCGAAGCCGGACGCTGAGGCGCTCAAGTTGTAGTTATTGAACGGGACATTGTCGATCTCAAACTGGCCCGCCCCATCGGTTTTCACCGAACGGTCAAGCCCGCTGATGGCGTTTTTAAGATGTACGGTTGCATCCGGAATGACTGCCCCGGATTGATCTGTGACCGTGCCGCGCACCGAGCCCGCATTGCCGCTTTGAGCTGCGTGAGCAACGACTGCCGCAATCAAGAGGGCGGCGAGAGGAAGTGCCTTGAAAAGCTTGCCGTAAATCAACGGCATAGAAGAAGCCTCCATTGGTTGACTGAAATTGCATAGCCTGTGCAAAAAACACGCACGGCATTGTCAGTGCAACAGCGGCATCGTTTTGATCAGGGCAGGTCTGGAATTTGGTCGGTCTTTTGCCCGGTGTGGGCTATGTACGTCGCAAGTTCCGGTCGAGACGTGGGTCAGAACGAAGCCGCGGAGATTGGGGGAGGACGGATGAAGAGCTGGCGTTGCCAAACGGTACCTGCGGCGCGCAAGGCCACAACCGGAGCGACTGCCTCGAACTGTACCAGCACGATGGCCGACGCGACAGCCGCAACCGGCGCTGCCGTGTGCAAAACGATGCACAGCGGACAGTGATCAGCATCAGTGTCGACCGAGTGGACGTGCGCCACCTGGATGACGGCGAGCAGCGCAAGCAGCGCCACGCACACCAGCATTACTGCGGCGAAGGCTCTGGGCCTCGCGCGGTGGTCGCTGCGCATCCATGGGTAACGTCGGGTCAAATTCAACTTCCTTGCAAGAGGAGCCTGCAACAAGGATACACATGTTTAGATGCACCAGGTGACTGGAGGTCACACGTCAAAAGGCCTCCGAAGTAACACGCCGCAAACCAGATGGGACCGGGAACGTCTAAACTGTTGGGCAATGAGCCATTTCACTCACATGGGGCGAGTATCGACGGTTGCGCTGACGGCGCTGGTTTTGGCGTCCGGAACAGCGTTTGCTCAGAGCCAGCAGAAGAATCAGGACAACAGGACCACACTGAAGCCGGATGCGCCCGGCTTGGCGCATAACCATCGCCTCATTCTGAAAGACGGAAGCTATCAGATCGTTCGCCAGTACCAGGTGGCGGGCGACCGCGTGCGCTATCTCTCCTTGGAGCGCGGTGGCGATTGGGAGGAGTTGCCTTACGATCTGGTGGACTGGAATGCGACTCGCAAGTGGGAGCAGAGTCACACCGGGCCCTATGAGAGCTCAGAAGGAGCCTCGCCCGCGATGAAAGAGGCAGAGGAAATCGACAAGGAAGAGGCGGCGGCACGCGACGAGATGAAGGCCCGCATGCCTGAGGTTGCAAAGGGGCTGGAGCTGCCCGACCGGGACGGCGTCTTCGCTCTGGATACCTACCAGGGCACTCCTGAGCTGGTGGAGCTGAAGCCGTCTGATCTCAGCCTTAATCAGAAGAACAAGAAGGGGCTGGCGACGCTTAATCCGCTGGCTGGCGAGAAGGCGACGGTGGAACTGACGGGCCCGCACGCCCGGGTACACCTCCATGTCAACGACCCGGCGATTTATCTCTCGCTTGAAGGGCAGGACAATGTGGAGCAGGTGGTGTCGCACGCTCTGACCGTCCAAACCAACGGCGCGAAAGAAATGCCGAACCGGAAGCACGGCGCGCATTCGCCCAGTTCTGGTTTCGCGATTGTGAGAATAGACCAGCGCCGGGAGGTGCGGATTATCGGCGCCGTCAACGTTAGCCCCACCGGCAAGGTCACGCAGAACGAAGACGTGATTCCAACAAAAGTGGAAATACTGGCGGGCAAGCATTGGCTGAAGCTGACGCCGGAGACAACGCTGACCATTGGCGAATATGCCCTGGTGGAGATCCTGTCGCCGTCCGACATCCGCCAGTCGGTTTGGGATTTTCGCGTAGATCCGCGAACCGGCGATAACCCCGGCTCCCTGGCGCCAATTCTCAAGTAAGAAGCGTGGATTGCCTGGATGCGAGCGGCTATGGCGCTTCGCGACGGGCAAGCTTGATGCGGCGCTGCTCCCACTCTTCGCTTGAAAAAATGCGCGGGCCGACTTCGATGAGCCGCGGCATCATGTTGAATACAGCCACGCGACTCCAAGGCCGGCCTTCCCGCGTGCGAAAACCCTTCTCATTGAGATCGCTGACGATGGCTGAGTAGGAGAAATCCTGCGCGAGCAGGTCCATCATGAGCAGCAGTACCTGGTTTTCGTGGGGATCGACTTCGAGGCGCTTGCAATCTTCAGAGATGCGAAGGCCGTAGGGGATCGCTTCGCTGAATGCGCCATCGGGCGGAGTTTCGGAGTCGGGCAGCTCGCGCCGCCACTCTATGGATACCATCTGCCAGCCACCAGCAGTGCGCTGGCGGATCACGTCCGAACTGAAGGGCTCGGACACCACATCACGAATTCGCTCGAAATAGGCCACGGGAACCTCCAAGACACTGCAATAGTAGGCCTGTCGCAATTTGGAGGCCAGAGCTACGGATCTCATCTTGAGCTGTAACACCTTGAATCCAGATGGGCTTCTGGAATTATCGGCGGACCAGGCGAGGAAAAACGCTGGCCGTTTTTGCAAATCCATGTCCGGTAATGGACAAGGCGTTACGCCAAGAACGCCAAAGAGGGTACCGCCGGAAGGGCATAAGGACGAGTTGTGAATTCACGGTTCCTGACAAGAAGAAAGACTGCTACAATTCGGCATTCCCGTTGTAAATCTGTATCGCATCTCCACGCAGGAAATTTGAAGAGAAAGACTGACTGGGATGATCGACTACTACGAGTTCCTGCAAATCAGCCCGAACGCTGACGCGGATACCATTCATCGTGTGTATCGCTACCTGGCAGCACGCCTGCATCCGGACAACCCGGAGTCGGGTGATGCGGAGATGTTCAGGCTTCTGAAGTCGGCGTTCGACACGCTCTCGAACCCGATGCGCCGCGCGGAATATGATGCGGTTTGCCGTCGGGAGGCGATGGAAGTCAAACCCATTTCCAATTCCGTAGACTTCATGGACAGTGTGGAAGGCGAACAGAACCGTCGGGTCGCTGTTCTTGCAGTGCTCTACTTCAAACGACGCGCGAATCCGCGGTTCCCTGAGGTGTCGCTGGCTGAAATCGAGCGGCGGATGGGATTCCCGAGAGACTACCTGGACTTCACTACCTGGTATCTCCAGAAGAAGGGTTACATCACGCGAGCGGACAACTCCGACTTCACGCTGACAGCCGAGGGTGTCGACTATATCGAAACGCAGCGCGGCAGTCTGCCAGTGCTGAACAAGCTGCTGACCGATGGCAAAGTGCATTTCGATAAATCGGCGAGAGTGCAGAAACAGCAGGCGAATGGCCAGGCGGCAAACGGGAAGAAGGGATCAAGTCCGATAATCTTGCCGTCTTCCATGTCGGTCTGGATAGACCGCCGGCAGAATGGCGGAGAGCGGCGGCGCAGCGCCACGGTGCAGATGATGCCCGGTCACGACCGCCGAGCAGGTTCGCGAGATCGGCGCGTGAACGTGGGCGATCGGCGGCAGAATAAGCCAGATCGGCGCTCCTACGCGCTATTGAACACCCAGGATGACCAGCCTTCTACTCGCGTACAGTGATGCCCAGAGTCTTCATCTTGCGATAGAGGTGGCTGCGTTCAAGGCCGAGGAGTTCGGCGGCGCGGCTGACATTGTTGCGAGCCTCTTCAATCTTCTTGAGAATGTAGTCGCGCTCGTAGGCGTCGCGCGCCTGCTGAAGCGTCGAGAAATCTTCTGTCGAGCGTGAGTTGGATTTATGCGTAAGTGGCGGCAACTGCTTGCGCTCGATGCGCAGAGTGCGCGGATTCAGAATCAAAACGCGCTCGATCATATTCTTCAACTCGCGCACGTTGCCCGGCCAGTGGTATTGCTGGAGGACTTCGAGCGCTTCTTCGCTGATTTCAATACGTGGGCGGCCATATTGGCGGCCAAATTCGGTGAGGAACTCCCGGGCGAGGAGAGGAATATCCTGCTTACGCTCGCGTAACGGCGGCACGAAAAACGGCACCACGTTGAGGCGGTAGAAGAGGTCTTCGCGGAAGTTTCCCTTGGCGATTTCTTCTTCGAGATCCTTGTTCGTTGACGCGATAAGGCGGACGTCCACGCGCAGCGGCTGCGTGCCACCTACGGGCGTGAAGAGCTGATCGTCAAGCGCGCTCAGCATCTTGGCTTGCGTCTTGAGGCTCATGTCGCCAACTTCGTCCATATACAAAGAGCCGCCGTCTGCTCGTTCCAGGGTTCCCCGTTGCTCAGGCGGGCCGCCAGGCTGCACGCCATGACGGTAGCCAAATAATTCAGACTCAATATGAGCTTCGGGGATGGCGGCACAGTTGAGCTCCACAAAGACTCCATCGCGGCGAAGACTCTCGGCATGTATGGCGCGCGCGATGAGTTCCTTGCCGGTGCCCGATTCTCCATAAATAAGCACGCGGCCATTGGTCGGCGCCATGAGGCGAATCTGCTGGCGCAGCGCTTTTACCGGTACGCTTTCACCGGTGAGAATAGCGCCTACGCTGAACTGGCGTTTGAATTCGAGATTTTCGTTGCGAAGGCGGCGCGCTTCAACCGCGTTCTTGAGAACTATGAGGGTGCGATCGAGCGAGAGCGGCTTTTCGAGAAAGTCGTATGCGCCGAGCTTCGTTGCCTTGACCGCGGCTTCGATGGTGCCGTGGCCGGAGATGATGACGACTTCAGGACGCTTTTCGGGAGCGAGTGCATGAATGTCGCCGAGCACATCGAGGCCATCGCGATCAGGGAGCCAAATGTCGAGCAGAACGACATCATACGGCGCATCCTCGATGAGCACGAGGGCCTCGGCCGCTGTAGGCGCAGTAGCGACGCCGTAACCTTCTTCAGTGAGAATTTCTTCAAGCGAGGTTCGAATCTCCACCTCGTCATCGACCACGAGGACATGATTCATGGGCGCGCCCCGGTAACAGGAGTTGTAGCCGCTTTCGCTTCCCCATGCGGCTCTGCGTGTTCAAAGCAGGGCAGGCGGATGAGGAAGCGCGCGCCCTTGGGACTGTTGCTCTCGGCACGAATGGATCCGCCGATTTCCTGGATGATTTTGGCAGCAATGGAAAGACCAAGGCCGGTGCCGCGGTGTTTGGTGGAGTAGAAGGGCAGAAACAGGCGCTCACGAATCTCTTCAGTGAGGCCGTGGCCTGTATCGGAAACCTCAATTTCTACGGCAGCGCCATCTTCGGCGAGAGAACTGCGCACACATAAGACGCGGAGGAGACTTCCCTGCATTGCTTCGGCGGCATTGTCGATGAGGTTAGCGAGCGCACGGCGAATGGCCTCATGGTCGGCGAGGACCAGGGTAGGCCGACTTCGAGATCACACTTGACGGTGATGTCTTCGAGCCGGCCTGCAAACATGGCGAGAGCTTCATCAGCGACCTGGTTCATGTCGCAGGGCCGCGGCTGTGGCGCCGGGAATTGGGCAAGTGCCGAAAACTGGTCAACGAGCGTGCGCAGCGTTCCCACGCAAGCCAAAATGACCTCGCTGCATTTGCGAATGACGGAAGGTGAGTCGGGCTGGCCTCTGTCCAAATGGCGGCCAATTCGTTCCGCAGAGAGAGCAATGGGGGTGAGCGGATTCTTGATTTCGTGAGCCACGCGCTGTGCAACTTCTTTCCACGCGAGCTGACGCTGAGCTCGGAGCAATTCAGAAGTGTCTTCAACCACGAGGACCGTGCCAGATCTGTCGTGCGCCAGTTCCAATCGAGCGCTTGTGACGGCGAGGTGCATATTCCGACCATGGAGATGAAGTTCAATTTCGGTGGAGGCTGCGCCCATGCGCTGGCCGCGACGAATCACTCCAGCAAGTTCATCCATCGATTCAGGCGGCAAGAGGACGTCAAGCTTTTGACCGCGAATGCCTGCGTTTTCGTCCTGACCCATCAGCACCGCAAATGCTCGATTGGCTTGCAGAACGCTTCCGGAGCTATCGAGCGTGACTACGCCGGAAGGAATCGTCTCGAGAATGGTTTCAAGTTCGCGGCGACGTGCTTCGATGGCCTGGTTGGCTGCGGTCAGTTGCGCGGAGGAAGTGTCGGCGAGCTTGCGGCTGGTGTCCAGATCGGCGGCCATGTGGTTGAAAGAGCGAACGAGCTCAGACATCTCGCCTGTGGTGACGATGCCGACCCGATGTTCATATTTGCCGGCCGCGATCTCATCCATGGCATCGGCCAGAGCTTCAACGGGACGCGTGATTTGCTTGGACAGAAACAGCGCCAGCCAGACGCTGGCAAAGAATACTACGACGGTGATGAGCAGCAGCAAGAGGAAGAATGTCGTACGGATGCTGTGGCGGGAGCGGAAGAGACCCCAGTATTCTTCTGCGCCCTTG
>CAWALE010000015.1:0-309134 GCA_963782775.1 uncultured Acidobacteriaceae bacterium | reverse complement strand
AAGGCCGAGTTTGCCGCCCAACCTCAGTCTGCCTAAGCAGCGTACTTGGCCCAGGCCTTTACCCACTCCAGCGTCAACGTCTTCCATGGCTCCCAGAAATTCATGAAAGAGGCGAGCAGTAAGCTTGTCGCCGCCCGGAGGCGCCGATCGCAAATGAGCGCACTAGCCGCCCGCGCCACCGATCCCAGGCCGCCATGAGCACAACGATCAACAGGTTTCCGTAGAACATATAGAAGAACCAGGGAATCGCGGAACTCGGCTCCTTTATGAAAAAGCCAGAGAATCGCGAGAATCCCGGATCGGCAAGCGCAACGGTTGCCAGAATCATCAATCTCTTGTGCGCAGCAGAATCTTTGCGCAGTGCAATCGCCCACGCGAGCAGGATCAGGAAAGCCGCCCAGATCCACTGCGTGCACCGCGATGAATGGATAGGGAAATGGCCCGTGCTGCTTCACAGCCTGCATTGTTGCCACGACCGGAGCAATGGGCCCCATCACGGCCATCAGGCATGCCCCATCCACCGCGAACCAGCCTAGTTTCCGGTGCAAGGCCACACGGTCACCCAGAACCAACAGCACCTGCGCGGTAAGCAGCAGCATCCACACCGTGAAAACCGCCCCGTGCACCCAGAGGATCACTGGCGGATTCCCACGCTGAAAGCCTGGAATGTCCGCGCCGAATCCGGCGATTATTCCCACCCACAGAATGCCGAGCCAGATCGCCGAGGGTACCCGGTCCTCGCGCGGGTTCCACGTTCGCGCACATGCCATATCGTTCTCGGCTTCTGTATTGCCGGGGCTGTTGCCACTTGCTTCTCCTGCGGTTGCGATCTTTCGAAGCTCGCCGCTTGCACCAGCTATAGTCAAGAGAATTCAAACGCGTTCAGAAGATTTTGACCGGACTGAATTCACGAGATGGCGCGAAGGTTCTGGCGCAGCTCGTTCCAATCGATGCCGGGAGCAAGCTTTTCAATTTCTTCGTGCGTACGTTGCCACACTGGGAGGGCGCGCGCAAGCAGGGTCGTGCCTTTCTCTGTGAGGACAAGGATGCGGCTGCGGCGGTCGTTTGGATCCTTCTGGACTCTTACCAACCCGCGGCGCTCCAGCGGCTTCAGCGCGGCGGTCAACGTCGTCCGATCCATCGCAAGCAGGGAGGCAACGGTCCCATAGGCGGAGGCTCAGGGCGATTCAGCGACATCAGCAGGGAGAATTGCCCGTTCGTGAGTTCGAAAGGGCGAAGTTCTTCATCGAATCGCCGGGCCAGGGCGCGCGCTGCACGTTGCACGTGGAGACAGAGACATCGATCCTTGACCAACAGAGTCGTCTCGTAGGGCAGCGTTTTTGCACTTGACACGGAAGCAGAATAGTTGATATCAACGTAATCGTCAAGTAGTACGATGTGGTCGAGTCCGATTCCCCTCGGAGGTCATCCGCTAATGTCTTTCCTTCATGATCTAAAGATCGCTGTTCGCTCCTTGTGGCGCGTTCGCGCCTTGTGGTTCACAGTGGCGCTTACGCTCGCGTTGGGCATCGGTGCGAATGCCGCCATCTTCAGCGTGGTGCGTGCGGTGTTGTTGCGACCGCTTGCCAATCGCGACGAAGATCGGCTGCTCTATCTGCGCCAGAGCGCGCCGGGAATCGGAGCCACGAACGCCACTTTCTCCGTTCCTGAAATCCAGGACATCGGCAGCAAGCTAAATACGATCCAGGAACTCGGCACCTTCTCGGCGATCGACTTTACCTTGGTGGGGCTAGGCACACCGCGCGAGATTCCCGCCGGCGTTGTCGACGGACACTACTTTGAGGTAATGGGCCTCCGGCCAATCCTTGGGCGTTTGCTCGGTCCCAGCGACGATGGTCAGAACGCTGCCGGAGCGATCGTGCTGACGTATCACTTCTGGCGGACACAGTTGCACTCCGATCCAAGCGTGCTAGGCAAACAGGTACGGCTTGAGAGCGCGATGGGTGCGCGCTCTGCGACTGTCGTGGGTGTGCTCGAGCCCTCGGTTCCATATCCGGTGGCGACCGAGATCATTGCAAATATAGTCACCAGTCCGCACCATCTTTCAGCAACCATGGTCACCGGACGCGAACATCGCATGACCGAGGTTTTCGGGCGTCTTGCTCCAGGAGCAACAGTCGAAGCCGCTCGTGCGGAACTTCGCACCGTACATGCAGCAATGACGGCTGCGCATCCTGAGGTCTACAAATCCGGGGATCACTACCAGATCGAAGTGACGCGAATGCACGACCAGATCAATTCGCGTGCCAATGCAATCTTGTGGATATTGTTTGCCGCCTCGGGCCTGCTCTTTGTGATTGCAAGTTCGAATGTCGCCAACCTGGTGCTGGCACGGACGGTAAGGCGCGAATCGGAACTGGCAGTGCGTCTGGCGCTCGGCGCGAGCACCCGTGTTATCAGGCGGTCGTTGCTTGCCGAAGGCCTGGTTTTGTGCGGCAGCGGCGCCATCGCTGCCATTCTGCTGGCGATTCCGATGGTGAGCGTGCTGGGCCGGTATGCTTCGAGATTCTCAGTGCGCGCGAATGACCTGACGCTCGATTTCAGCCTGGTCTGGTTCGGGGTTGTTCTGGCGCTGGTAGCGGCGGTCTTTCTGGCGTATGTCCCGCGCCTGCCATCTCCCAATGGGGCACAGGGCGGACTTTCAGCGCGCGGCGTGCGTGCCGCAGGTGGAAGCAGTCGCCGGTTACGCATCTTTGCGGTTACGCAGATCACCGCATCGTTTCTGCTACTGGCTGGAGCATGTGTGCTGATGAAGACGCTCTTCGTGCTTGAGCAAACGCGGCCACCATTTGACTCGGCAAACGTACTGGCTGTGAATCTGCCAGTTCTGTCATACGGCAAGACTCCGGAACAGGTAAGCGAGTTCTACCGCGAAGTGCTTCGGCGCGTTGGGGCGGTGCCTGGCGTGGTGCATGCATCTTCGGGTTTCAGCGCACCCTGGCGTGACGATCGAGGTCTCAACATCGCCTTCACCTTTGCTGCGCAGGGAGCAAGGCGCAACGACGGGCAGGATTTTCGCGCGAACTTTCGCAGTATCTCGCCGGGATTCTTCGACACATTCGGCGTACCCATTACAGGCGGCCGAGATTTTAATGATGGCGACAAGGATGGCTCGGAGCGCGTGGTGATCATCAGCCAGAGCCTTGCCAATCTGCTCTATCCAGGGCAGAATCCGTTAAACCGCAAGCTCTGGTGGACCGATGGCGTAATGAAGTTCATTGGCATTAGCACTGAGCCCCGGCGCATCATCGCCGTTGTGCCTGACTTCGATGACGAGAACATCATTCCGTCCCCCGCCATGACGATATACGAGCCCGTCCAGCAGGAAGGCTGGAATGGACGGCTCTTCGTACGCGCGCATTCTGATCCGTATGCACTGGTTCCCGCCATCAGCCGCACCATCCATGAAATGTCGACTGACCAGCCGGTAGAGAAGGCCAGCACGCTGGGCGACGTCCGCGCAGAAGTGCTGACGCCCGACAAGCTGAATGCCATCGTCTTCGGCGGGTTCGCGGCAGTGGCGCTACTGATCTCGGTTGTTGGTGTGGCCGGCGTGCTGGCGTTCTCAGTCAGCAGTCGTACGCGCGAATTCGGTATTCGCATGGCTCTGGGAGCACAGCGTCGAGACATCCTCTCGAATGTCCTTGTTGAAGGACTGGTCATGGCCGTGATTGGAGTGAGCGCAGGCGTCGTGCTCGGCTTCGGACTTGCTGTGATTGCAGGGAAGTACGTCACGGAACTTCATCAGCCGGGCGCACTGGCGTTTGTGGCTTCGGCGTTCACCATACTGGGGGCGGCGGTTATTGCTGCGGCAGTACCTGCGGCGCGCGCAGCCAACGTCAACGCGGTTGAAGCGCTTCGAGCGGAATAGAAGGATGAGCCTTCAGCAACCGCCGGAAACCGGGATAGTGGTCCGGTTTCCGCGGTTCGCCCAACTGGGGTGAAGTGACCGCCGATGGTGAACATCCGTCTGAAGCGCTCTTCACAATGCGGCGATCTTACTTACTCTGAATTCCGGGTGGCTTCAAACAGGAACCAGCTGCGACGTTGGGCTTGATCGATCCAGTTCTCAAGCAAACTCGCAGTGGCGACATCCTCGGCATCATCACAAAGGGAGTGCACTTCGCGCATCCTGAGCACCAATGCTCTCTCGTCCTCATGCAGTTCTGCAAGCATATCTTCGGGAGTAACATACTCCGCGTCGTTGTCCGCTACTCGCTGAAGCCGTGCAATGTGGCCGATGGAACGAATGGTGGTGCCGCCGATCTTGCGGACGCGCTCGGCGATGTCGTCGGTCATCGCGAACAACTGATCCCCGTGCTCATCGAGCAGCAGATGGTAATCGCGAAAGTGCGGACCGCTCATATGCCAATGGAAATTCTTGGTTTTCAAATAGAGGCTGAACACATCTGCGAGCAGGGCGTTTAGCGCGCCAGAGATCTCTTTAACGGCTTTCGGTTCAATGTCGGAAGGGTTGGCCAGGGGAGATTTCTGGCGTTCTACGAGTTCGGTTCGTGATGGCATCGAGATTTCTCCTTCTGCGATTCAGATGAAGGAGGTGGCGCGAAGGGTTCATCAAGCAGAAGCAGCAGATTGGGAGAATGGATACAACGCATGGATGCTATCGCGAGATTGACGAGCCACGAGGAGGATGTTGCGTCGACGGCGATTCGCGAAGTACTCAAAAAGGAAGAATCAACGTCCCGATCCCCTGAGTTCGCACGGTGTGTTCTGCGTCCCGAAGCCGCTGAGCTACGGGCTGGAGAAACTTACGCCTTGGATGGACCGGATTATGGCGGAGAGGGGGGGATTCGAACTCCCGGAGCCCGTAAAGGCTCACTCGCTTTCGAGGCGAGCGCAATCGACCACTCTGCCACCTCTCCGCATTGTTTTTCAACTACTTATCTGGTCGTGCGAAAACGGCCAGAGTGCCAAATGTCTATCTCTGCGCAAGTTCCTCTTTATGTTGAAGAGGTCCAGGCCCATCGGGCCGCGCCTGAACAACTTTCGGCACTCATTGAGAATAACGCATTGTCGTTTAGATCGTCGAATGCCGGCGTTGCAAAAAAGGGGCCAGTCAACCACATCTCATTCGCGACTTCCATCGCATTTTCAGGCACAAAGATTGATCAGAGAACAGGTCAGGCATCGAAGCTGATCCCTGCTTCGCCCCTGTCTGTTTTGCCAGTTTCACAGGCGGATCGGTAAGGATATGCTCCTCGCGGTATTGGCAAGAGTCCGCGTCCATGGGCTCTTAGTCACCGGAGTGAATCAATGAGTGAGCAAGACAACATCCAGAGAACCGTTCTCCCCATCCCCGATCCAACCGCGCACGGGTCTGGTGACTCTATGACGCCAAGGATCCGGAAACACAGTACCCACCCATCACGCAACTGCGTCCGCCCGCTGGCGCTCCCAACGTTCTGATCATTCTGATTGATGATGCCGGTTTCGGCTCATCCAGCGCCTTCGGCGGCCCGTGCCAGACGCCGAACGCGGAGAAGCTGGCCGCTGAAGGGCTTCAAGTATCAACCGCTTTCACACGACAGCTCTCTGCTCGCCGACGCGCCAGGCGCTGCTGACCGGGCGCAACCATCACTCCGTGGGCATGGGCGGCATCACCGAGATCGCCAGCGGATCGCCGGGCTACAACTCGGTTCTGCCGAATACCTGCGCGCCGCTCGCCAAGACGCTGAAGCTCAATGGCTATGCCACGGCGCAATTCGGCAAGTGCCATGAGGTGCCTGTATGGGAGACCAGCCCGGCCGGGCCGTTCAATGCCTGGCCGACGGGCGGCGGCGGTTTCGAATACTTCTACGGATTCATCGGCGGCGAAGCCCACCAGTGGTATCCCGCGCTCTACGAGGGCACCACGCCGGTCGAGCCCGAGAAGACACCCGAAGAGGGCTATCACCTGGTGGACGACATGACCGACAAGGCAATCGAGCTGGATCGGCCAGCAGAAAGCACTCATGCCCGACAAGCCGTTCTTCGTCTACTTCGCACCGGGAGCGACCCATGCTCCGCACCACGTGCCCGAAGAGTGGGCCGACAAGTACAAGGGCAAGTTCGATCAGGGCTGGGACAAGCTGCGCGAAGAGACCTTCGCCCGCCAGAAGAAACTGGGCGTTATTCCGGCCGACTGCGAACTCACGCCGCGTCACAAGCGAAATCCCGGCATGGGACGACATGCCCGAGGCGCTCAAACCGGTGCTCCGCCGCGAGATGGAAGTCTACGCGGGCTTCATGGAGTACACCGACTACCACGTCGGACGACTGATTGATTCGCTGAAGAAGCTCGGCATCATCGACGACACGCTCGTCTATCTACATCATCGGCGACAACGGCGCGTCGGCCGAAGGCACGCTGAACGGCTGCTTCAACGAGATGATCAACTTCAATGGCGCTGCGGCTCTGGAGACGCCCGAGTTCCTGATGGAGCGCATCGACAAGCTGGGCGGGCCGGAATCCTACAACCACTATGCCGTCGGCTGGGCGCATGCCATGGATACGCCGTATCAGTGGACCAAGCAGGTCGCATCGCACTGGGGCGGCACACGCAACGGCACCATCGTTCACTGGCCGAAGGGCATCAAGGGCGAAGGGCGAGCTCCGCACGCAGTTCCACCACGTGATCGATGTCTCGCCGACGATTCTCGAAGCTGCGGGCCTGCCGCAGCCGTTGTTTGTCGAATGGTGTCGCGCAGCACCCGATCGAGGGCGTCAGCATGGCTGTACTCGTTCAACGACGCCAAGGCGCCCGAGCAGCACGAGACTCAGTACTTCGAGATGTTCGGCAATCGCGGCATCTACCACAAGGGCTGGACGGCTGTGACGCGGCACAAGACGCCCTGGATACTCTGATCGGCGAGATGACGCCGCCTTTGATGACGACGTCTGGGAACTCTACGACACGACCACGGACTGGAGCCAGGCAAACGACCTGTCGAAACAGATGCCGGAGAAGCTGCATGAACTGCAGCGCCTGTGGCTGATCGAGGCAACGCGCTACAACGTGCTTCCGCTCGACGACGATGATGGCAGAACGGTTGAATCCGGACACGGCCGGCCGTCCGCATACTGATCAAGGGCAAGTCGCAGATCCTGTTCGGCGGCATGGGGCGCCTGTCGGAGAACTCGGTGATCAATATCAAGAACAAGTCGCACTCCGTTACCGCAGAGATCGTCGTGCCCGACGACGGCGCTCGAAGGAGTCATCATCGCCCAGGGCGGCGAACATCGGCGGCTGGAGCCTGTACGCCAAGGACGGCAAGCTGAAGTACTGCTATAACTTGCTGCGGCATCCAACTACTTTATCGTCGAGTCGGCGCAACGCCGCTCCCGGCGGGCAGGCACCAGGTGCGCATGGAGTTTGCGTACGCGGGCGGCGGCCTGGGCAAAGGGCGGCATGGCCACGCTCTTTATCGATGGCAAGCAGGTCGGCGAAGGGCCTTGGTGGCCACTTTGGCGCCTTTGTCTTCTCCGCCGATGATGGCTGCGATGTGGGAGAGGACACCGGAGTCGCCGTATCACCGGATTACGGGGCAAAGGGAAATGCGTTCAACGGGAACGGTAAGGGCGTGCAGATCGCCATCGCCGAGGACGCGGCGAGCTGGATCACCTGGTTAATCCCGAAGACGCCATTCACATGGCGATGGCGCGCCAGTAAAGCCATAAACCGGCCCAGCCGTGTGCGATCTGTCCTAGCTCGCATGCGGCTGGACTTGATGTCTCACGTCCAAACTGAACGCGATGTCACCCCCAAATCCCGGCGAACGCCGGGGATTCGGGGGTGACAAAGTCGCGCTTATCCCAAAGAAGCTACTGAACAGACCACCGCCAACCTGCGGGGCCAGCAGTGGTTTGGTTTTTTGGGTTCGTCTCATCGCAACACCATCACTGACGAGATAAAGCCGAATAGCTTAGATTTACTGAATCAACCAACGGAGATTCGATGGGAATGATGGACGGTACGCTCGGTGCAGGTCTGAATGGCATGTGGGCATGGCGCGCGGATTGGATTTGGGGTTTACTGTTGATCTTCACCACTGTGACTATCCACATTATCGGGCTGGGCTTCCTGCACCAGAGAGCAGTTCGAACTCTGTACGAGATAAGGAACCACCGCCATCCCGGAGCAAGCTTTGTACTAGTATTAGGCGCTGTGACGATGTTGACCACTGCATTGCACGTGGTGGAGACAGTATTCTGGGCTGGCTCGTATCGGTTCCTCAACGCTATCCCTGACGGTCGGTCCGCAGTGCTCTATTCGCTCAATGCAATGACCAGCTATGGCCACGAAAGTGTGTTTTTGGATCCGCGGTGGCAACTGTTGGGCGCCTCAGAGGCCTTGAACGGGTGGCTGCTGTTTGGGTTAACCACAGCCTTTCTGTTCAGCATGTTTCAGAAAGCCTTGCAGTCCTTGGAGCGAAACATCCGATAAGCTCGCCGGAACAACCCCGGAAGGACAAGTTTGCTCTCAAGCCAGTAGAGCTTGGTCGGAATGAATTCCGCTGTATCGGCTTCAAGAGCGAGCCGCCACTCCGGCTTTGGGAACTTCATTGCTTAGCCTTGCACGGCAGCGCCCCAGTACTCCAAGGTGATACTTTACCTCTTGGCTGTTTCGGGCCCACGAAGCCAGCTTCAAAGCAGTTAAAAGCGGGCTTCTTTGGTTTTTTATACGGCGTTCGGCAGGGAGCCGGGTTCTCATGATGGAATTCCACATCTCGCGAAAGGCGCGCGAAAGGTACCGGTTCGCGGAGTCGCTTTTTTCCTTCAACGGCAATGTCGTGTTTGCCAGTGTTGCGGCTTGTCGTGCCTTCGCTCATCGGATGAATCAGGTTCGCGAGGCAGACAAGCACCCCGATCTGGCCGTGCATGCGGGGCAGCTGTTTGCCATGGGCCTAATCGACGAGGCGAGCCACGTGCTCATGGCGCGTTATCGCGAGCAGTTCGATCCCGAAGTGATGACTTCGGCGCTCGACTGGTTTGCAGGCCGCGTCGGATCGCCCGAACTCGATACCATGCTGCTGACCTTTGTGGAGCACTTCCCAGGCCAGAGCGTGATGCGGGGCGAAGAGACTCCCCGGCAGTGGCTGAACGGAAAGACCGGCAATATGCCGCATCGCGCCGCCGCGCTCGAGGAACTTCTGCTGCTCTGGTCGGCCAATCGCAATGAGGCATTCAAAAAGTTTGAAGAGTTGTTTGAAGACAAGCCGCTGGCCGAGAAGACCGTCTACCGGCAGGTGACACAGGAGCTTCCACAATACTTCGCGACTCGGCCGCTGATCC
Organism: uncultured Acidobacteriaceae bacterium; assembly: GCA_963782775.1. Classification (GTDB taxonomy): domain Bacteria; phylum Acidobacteriota; class Terriglobia; order Terriglobales; family Acidobacteriaceae; genus Telmatobacter. The sequence continues at coordinate 299,821 of CAWALE010000015.1, read as the reverse complement.
CGGTGGAGGGCGCAAAGGCCATTAGCCTTTTTGATCTGCTTCGCGCCCCCGTAAGCGGCGCACCGGCCTCCCTTGCCGACCAGCTCGCTCTGATCCGCAAACTGTGGCGTCCCCTGCTCGGCGAAACCATGGATCGCCTGCTGATGATGGGTGGCGAAGTATTGCACGAAGAAGAGCTGGCCATTTGGATGCAGTTCAATCCAGACGCTGCCCGCGTGCGCGCTGCAGCTGAAGAAGCCGCTCGCCGCCGTCGCGAGAGCGGAACGCAGCAGTGGCCTTCGATCGTAAGTGAGTCGCAGGTGCCGGTCTTCGGCGATCCCGCGCACGAGTACGAAAAGTTCAGTCCGGACACGGCCTGGATGCCGAACGCCGTGCTGATTGCGAAGAGCACCTACGTGTGGCTCGCCCAGCTCAGCAAGCAATATGGCCGGCACATCCATCGGCTCGACCAGATTCCCGATGAAGAGCTTGCCACGCTTGCGCATCGCGGTCTCAATTCACTCTGGCTCATCGGCGTGTGGGAGCGCAGCCGTGCTTCCAAAACGATCAAGCAGCTTTGCGGTAATCAGGATGCCGTCGCATCGGCATATTCGCTCTTCGATTACAAGATCGCCGAGGATCTGGGCGGGGAACCGGCGTACATCACACTTCGCGATCGCTGTTTCCACAACGGCATCCGGTTGGCCAGCGACATGGTGCCTAACCACATGGGCATCGATTCGCCCTGGGTCATCGAGCATCCGGAGTGGTTCATTTCGCGCGGCGAGTCGCCCTATCCTGCGTACAGCTTTAACGGCCCGGATCTCTCGCACGACAGCCGCGTCGAAATCAAAATTGAGGATCACTACTTTCGAACAGACTGATGCAGCCGTGGTCTTCCAGCGCCGAGACAAGTGGACCGGAGACACGCGTTACATCTATCACGGCAACGACGGCACCAGCTTCCCGTGGAACGATACCGCGCAACTCGATTATCTGAATCCCGCTGTTCGCGAGCAGGTGATTCAGACCATTCTCTATGTAGCGCGGCTGTTTCCGGTCATCCGCTTCGACGCCGCCATGACACTCGCCAAGCGGCATTTCCATCGGCTCTGGTTTCCCGGACCTGGAACAAGCGGAGCTATTCCCTCCCGCGCCGAATACAGCATGAGCCAGGCAGAATTCAACCAGCACATGCCGCACGAATTCTGGCGGGAAGTAGTAGATCGTGTCGCCAAAGAAGTGCCCGGAACGCTGCTGCTCGCCGAGGCCTTCTGGCTCATGGAAGGCTACTTCGTTCGTACGCTGGGCATGCATCGCGTCTACAACAGCGCCTTCATGAACATGATGCGCGATGAAAAGAACGCCGAAGTACCGTTCGGTCATCAAGAACACCCTCGAGTTCGATCCCGACATCATGAAGCGCTACGTGAACTTCATGAGCAATCCCGATGAAAGAACTGCAATTGACCAGTTCGGCAAGGGCGATAAGTGCTTTGGCGTCGACGGCCCTGATGGCGACGCTGCCGGGCCTGCCGATGTTTGGTCACGGGCAGATCGAGGGCTTCACCGAAAAGTACGGAATGGAGTACCAGCGCCCGCGATATGACGAGACGCCGGACCACTGGCTGGTGGAGCGCCACGAACGCGAGATCGCGCCGCTGCTCAAGCGCCGCTGGGTCTTCGCCGAGAGCCACAACTTCCTGCTCTATGACTTCTTCGAAGGCTCGGGCTCGGTGGATGAGAACGTATTTGCATACTCCAATCGCACCGGCAATGAGCGCGCTGTGGTGATTTACAACAACCGCTACGGCACTGCGCAAGGCACCATCCACAACTCCGCCGCATATGCTGACAAGGCGAGTTCGCAACTTCGTCAGCGCACGATCGGCGATGGCCTTGGATTCGGCGGAGACACCGGCGCGATTCTCGCTTACCGCGATGCGCTGACCGGTCTTGAATACCTTCGTCGCGCCAACGAATTCGCCGGCAGCGGCCTGACGTTCCATCTCCACGCCTACCAGTGCCATGTATTGATGGATTGGCACGAAAAATGGGCGTCTGCGGAGAAACCGTGGGATCGGCTTTGCGACCAGTTGAACGGGCGCGGAGTTCCGAGTCTCGAAGACGCGCTGGTCGACATGGAGTTGCAGCCGGTTTACGAGTCGGTGCATGCGCTGCTCGATCAGGACATGATCCGCCTGCTCACCGATTTGGCTGAACATCCTCGCGCCACTGCTGGAAACGGCACAATGAGCGCGGCTCTCGACCGGAAGCTGAATCGCAAGCGCAGCGAGTTATTCAACGTGGCATGGACGCGCTGCGAAGCTTTCCTGCGCATCGCCCAGGGCGCCTACCGATCGCGCACCGGCCTTCAACCAGATATGACCATGCCGGGGCTGCTCGGACCATCCTTCCGCGAGCGGCTAAGTGCGGCCATGCGTATCCCGGTGGTTGAAACCCTCTTCCCGAAGCCCTGGACGGCCGCTGCTCGCCGAGTTCTTCCGAGTCCCAGTCCTCAAATGACCGCGACCGCGATGTGGGCGCCCATCATCGCGTGGTGCGCGCTGGAAACGCTGGCTGACTCGATCAATGCACAAAAGTCAGAAGAAATTGCGCTCGATCTGTTCGACCGCTTGCGCCTTCGCCAGCCTTTAGCGGAGTCCTTCAACCGCCTCGGATTCGAAGGCGAAGCCGGATGGCGCGCTGCTGCGCGGATCAAGGTTGTACTACTGGCCGAAGCCGAAGCAGTCAAGCAGGCACCTGCGCAGCATGGGTCTTCCGCTCCAGCGTCGCAGAGCACGGAAGCGAAGCTCGCGGATGCCGTCAAGTCGAGTGAATCCAGGGCGAGCGCTGTTGAACAAATCGTTCAACCCGCGCCCGCAGAAAACGCTAAGGCTGCGGTCGCGCCGAAACCAATCGTCGCAGGGCTTCCGCGCATCCTCTGGACTGATCCGGACGTTCGCTGGCTGACCGGCGTTCATGATGCAGGGGAGCATACCTGGTTCGTTTGCGAGCCCTACGAAGAATTGCTTTGGTGGCTGCAGATGCCGGCTCTGCTTGATATCGCAAGCGAGCCCTCACCCAGCAAAGTCGAACTGCAAGCGCTGAGCGAAAAGGTGCACGCCGCCTCGGCGGAAGCCGACAAAGCCGAGTACCGCCTTGACGCGTTGCTCGTTCCTGAGACGCCTGCAACGACAGAATCGAGTCCCGACGAACCGCGAACTGCGGCGGCGCAGAAACACCCTCGTCAAGAGTCGGAAGATACGGCCGATGCTGATACAAAGGTTGCCGAAGAATCAACCGCAAAAGCAGATTTCCCCCTCAGTCCGAAGAAATAGGCCCGCGCAGTATGCGAAAACAACCGATCAAGCCTGGTACGCACCTTCATCAAAATGAAAGATAGATCCTCACGGATGAACGCGGATGATTGTCTTTCCCTTGATCCGCTCGGTCGGGTTGAAGGCAGCGACGGCATCGTCGAGGGCAGCCACGTTGCCGATGTTTGTCCGCAGACGACCATTCCGGACCCGCTGGACGACCTCACTCAATTGGGCGCGATCGGGTACGACGACGAAGTCGATAGTCACGCCGCCAGCGGGCCGCGCCTCGGTCGGGCCGGTGATGGTCACCAGCGTTCCTCCGGCGCGAATCAGGCCCGCAGACCGCTTAGCGATGTCGCCGCCGAGGACATCGAAAACCAGATCGACTTCGCCGACGTCTTCCAGGGCATCGTTATCGAGGTCGACGAACTCCTGCGCGCCGAAGTCGAGAGCCGTCTGACGGCCGCTAGCGCGCCCGGTGCCGATGACGTAGGCGCCGGCCTCACGTGCGAGCTGGCTCGCCATCGAACCGACTACGCCGGCCGCACCGTGCACGAGGACGCTCTGCCCCGCCTGAAGGCGGCCGTGCTCGAACAGCCCCTGCCACGCGGTCAGGCCCGGCATCACGAGGGCCGCGCCCACCGTGAAGTCAACGTCGCCCGGCAGCGGTGTGAGGTTGCGTGCCTCGACGGCTACATACTCCGCCAGCGTGCCGTCGCGATACCAGTCCGTGAGGCCGAACACCCGCTGTCCAATCGACAGCCCCGTCGTGCCATAGCCGAGAGCGGTGACCACTCCGGCCACTTCGTGTCCGGGGATTGAAGGCGTACGGTCTCGGCCGACGCGATCGGTCCAGGTCGAGGGCCACGTCAGCTCATCCCCGGTGAATCCCGACGCATGAATCTGAACAACGACGTCGTTTATCGCCGCCTGCGGCTCGGGCCGCTCCACCAGCTTCACCCCGGCCGTTCCCGCAGCCTGATCCGTCACTACAATCGCTTTCATCGGTCACCTCCCTGTGTCGAGTTCTTGTCTGTAAACTCTATTGCTTTCATCTCTGGCATTGCTCTACTCCTCGAATTCGCTGTGTCCATTACGAGTAGCGTTCCCGCTATCGAAGTTAGTGTTGTTCGTGATCGGATCTCCCGCTCAGTTTCGTGATCGATTCAGAAGCTTGTCCAGTGTGAATCTGTCAGGCTCCCGGAACGCCAGTAAGAATGCCGCAGCGGCCGCCGAGAAGACCGAATAGTCGAGTGGCGTCTTGATGCCAAGACCTGTCGCCATGCCCACAGCAAATGACAAAAGAAGAAGACCGGAGAGGACGGAGACCATTCGTATTTTTAAGCCTGCGATGAGCAATATCCCAAACAGTGTCTCCGCGACGGTAGCTGCCCATGCAAACGATACCGTCAATGAACTGGGGAAGAGAGACATCACCGCGCCCGTGTATTCCACGAAATGAGCGAAATCCCCCCAGGATACGTTCTTTGCTCCATGTGGCCCCAATAAACCAAAACGATCAGCCACAGCGGATAGAAAGGAGGCTCCCAGCGCAAACCGTGCGAACAGACAGACAATCTCTGTCCCATTCTCGGTGAGCTGCACGGCTTTTGAATTCACACGTGCCTCCACATAAGGAAGATTGCTTTTAGGCAAAAAGGTTTCATCGGGGAAATACATTGCTCGCGTCCGAAGCTGGTGAACGGGAGTGAGAATCGGTGCTCCTTTCATCTTTGATGAATACGACGAACTTCGCTGATTTCGTCTTACTTGCGCTATGTCCTACGGTTTGAACGTCTTCAGGTGTTGCGAACAGGGCAAACCACGTCTCCAGAGCTGCGGCGGCCGGAAACGTGATTTGGTGATTTACCACCCGTCAAGAAAGTCGTAGCGAGTTAATAGACAAAGAACAATGTCCCAGAGACTTATCGGTACCGATTCTCCGAAAGGAAACCGAACGAGCAGGAGTGGCTGGTCCGCACCTGCTCGTTGGACACCCGTGATCGGTGCCAATTAGAGATTCGGATATAGGTCCCGTACAGAACTTACCTGCTCTAGAAGGGACGCGACATAAAGAATCGTGGACTCGGCGTGCGGCGACGCGCCGACAATCAAAGAAACAGAGGATCGGCCCTGCTGCTGAAAAACTCCTTCGTAGCAGGTGTTGAAGCATAAGCTGCCTTCACGGCAGGCATGGGAGTTGCATCAAAGTGCGCGGAAGAACCAAGAGGTCATTGAAGTCGAGATCGCCGAAGGACAAGCATCATGGATCACCGTGAGAGCGGTCCCATTCCTTCATTGCCGAACGGCACTGACGCATATATCCGATGCATCCGCTGTCCTGCAAAGGATCCGTAGCTTACTGCCTCATCAGTCGCTACTTTGCAAGTACGACCTGTCCGGTATGAAACGATGCGTGATTGGTCCGGCTGAGAAAGACTGCAAGCCGATTTCGTGTTGGATTTTTGGAGAAGTCTTCCTCGGAAACCGCAGTATGTTTCGTTAGCCAGTCGTCGATAGAAAACTCCTCAATGGCAGAAATGATAGCAACATTCACTTCGCTCCACGCCTTTTTGAGATCGACGGCTGAGAGTGGATCCGCAAACGTGCGGTCGGGATTGCTGAGATACACCTCGTCAAGTTGAGGATGCAAGCGTTCACCAATGCCCAGCAGCGGCAACATGCGGTCGTGTACAGCAGTCAGATGTCCAAGCAGATAGAAAAGGCGGTTTTTGTCCGGTGCGACCTGTTTTTGCAGTTGTTCGTCATCGAGCGGTGCGAAGCGCTGGTCCAGACGGCTGACAATCTGTTTCCACGACGAGACTACGGTCTGCACAAAAAGCTCATCCATCACACGCTCCCCAGTTTTCCTGTTGGATGCAACAGGCACCGAGAAGATGCGAAGATTGGATTCGTTCTCGCGTCATTAATGACTTGCTGGCGGAGTTTTCGTGCCGCCCAGGCTAAAGTACTTCGTCGCGAGTGCTAACGGAGCAGCGATCAGGGTAATCGTGCCGAGGACGTGGAAGCAATCCATGAATGCGAGCAAATGGGCATGAACCTGCAATTGGCCGTAATAATGAACGTAAGCTGCACGGAGGGCGTCAGCTGGGGACGCGCCCTGTGACTGCAAGTAAGTCGCAGCTTGTCGCACCTGCGGAAGCAGGTCAGACGATGAATTCGTCAGGTTCGCACCGAGAACAGACTGATGAAAATTGCCGCGCCGTTCGACAGCTGCGGTGACAAACGCAATGCCGAAGCTACCGCCCCAGTTGCGGAAGAAATTGGTCAGTGAGGAAGCCCTGTTGTTCTGGCTCGGCTTGAGCTGCGAATAGGTGATGACAGTCAAAGGAACGAAGAAGAAGGCGTATCCCAGACCCTGCAAAGCGCGCGCCCAAGCGTAGTGACTATAGTCGGTATCGAGATTGAAGTGGCTGTAATGGAGAAACGCAGATACCAACAACCACGAGGGCCCCAAACAGGAGAGCGCGGGGATGCACGACGCGGCGCTGGACCAATTGCGCGCCGAAGGGAGCAAGAAGAGTGATGACAAAAGCGCCAGGCCCCAGCACCAGACCGGCGTCGATTGCGCGGTAGCCATAGAGCGACTGGAGTAACTGCGGAATCATTGCAGTCGAAGCAAACAGCCCAAAGCCAAAGATGAAGTAAAAGACGCATGCAATTGCGAAGTTACGTGTCTGAAGCAGGCGGAAATCGATCACGGGGTCTCCGTGATTCAATTCCCAGAAAACAGCAGTCACCAGGCAAACTGCAGCTATCACAAACAGCCATACAATCGTCGGCGAACTGAACCAGTCGTCAATCTGACCGCGATCGAGGAATACTTCAAGCGCGGCAGACCCGAGACCAATCAGCGCTATGCCGACGCCGTCGATGCGTAACTTGCCATCACTGGAACGAACGGTTTTGCGTTCTTCCTGGAAAGCCGGCGGGTCATGCACGAACCGACTCGATAAATAAATGGATAGCAGACCAATAGGTATATTTATCAAAAAGACCCAGCGCCAATCATAGTTTTCCGTGATCCATCCTCCGAGCACCGGGCCGATGGCCGGAGCGGTAACGATCGCCACCGTGTACAGTGCAAAAGCCGACGCGCGCTTTTCGGGTGGAAATGTGTCTACCAGAATTGCTTGCTCGACGGGCGCCAACCCACCACCGCCGATTCCCTGCAGGATGCGGGCGAAGAGCATCACAGGTAGCGAGGGAGCAATGCCGCACAAGAGCGAAGCCGCAGTAAAGAGACCAACGCAAATGATGTAATAGGTCTTTCGCCCGAGCACCCTGGAGAGCCACGCGGACATCGGCAGAACTATGGCGTTTGCCACTAGGTAGGTGGTGAGGACCCAGGTCACCTCGTCATAAGACCGGCCCAGTCCGCCAGCGATGTGCGGGAGTGACACATTGGCAATCGAGGTGTCGAGCAATTCCATGAATGTTGCGATCGTGACGGTCAAGGCGACGGTCCAGGGATTGATGACTCGGCCTTGAGGGGAAACAATGAAGGGCTTGTTCGACGAGGCCGGCGCTGGAATTGACGGCAGAGGGGTGACGGCGACGGCCATATGAAAAGAGCTCCTCGATGCAACAGAGAGACCGATCGGTCTCATTTGAAACTGATGCGATTAGGAAGAGACCGATGCGTCTTTTTTGGTGTAAACTCTTGCAGAAGGAGTTGAAGATGCGGAAAGGAGAGTTGACGCGGGAGCGAATCATCGCTCAGGCGGCACCCATTTTTAACCAGCAAGGCTTTGCAGGCAGCTCCATGCAGGACGTGATGGCGGCGACAGGCTTGGAAAAAGGTGGTCTTTACCGGCACTTTCGCAGTAAAGAAGAGCTCGCAGTCGAGTCGTTTCGTTTTGCACTCGCGAAAGCGGAGAAGCTACGCACCAGCAATGTGGAAACTTCTGACGGAGCGGTTGAGCACCTGCATTCTCTCGTGAAGCATTTCGTGGAGGCGCCTTCAGGAATGCCCGGAGGATGTCCGTTGATGAATACAGCCATCGACAGCGATGACGGAAATCACGTCCTGCGAGCGCTGGCTAAGCGGGGGCTTTCAGATTGGAAAACACGTATTTCCCGCGTCGTCGAACGCGGGATCAGGACCGGTGAAATCGTTCGTGAAACTGAACCCCGCAGAATCGCAAACATTATCATTGCGACGCTGGAAGGGGCTCTGATGATGAGCCGGCTGGAAGGCACGAAGACAGTACTTCAAGATGCACGAGCGGCGTTGGATCTGCTGATCGAAGGAATCCGAGTTTCGGATGCGAAGGCATCTTCCGGACATTTGCCGATTTTCGGAGGAAATCGGGATTAGACACCGACTCGGCGATGACACGCTAACTGGAATTCGAGAACCAGCGAAGTTGAACGTTCCGCCTAGTCTTTACCTTTTACCTTTTCCATACCGGGACGTTACGAACGAACGGTTGGAGCGACTCATTCTCGTTCGCTCTTTGCAGAGTCCGCAGGTGTGCCGCGAGCGGATCGCCACCCGAAGTGGAATTCTGGCGCGCTTTCTGTACGACCCTTCGGGCCGTCAAGTAACAGAATCTTGGTCTTCTGAGAACGCGATCAGCGCTTGGCTCAAGCGATAAGGCAATCTTCGTTTCGACGAAGGTACGAAAACGGTACTAATCTGGTACGGATGACACATTGCAGGCAAAGTTCCAAGACAATGAACAGCTTGTAGTTCACCCCGATGAAGAACAAGAGAAGATGCTGGAAACCAGCGAGTAGCGGAGCACCTCTGACGCGGGGTGTGGCGCTTTCCTCTGTGATCTTTGGCCTCTCCATCGTGCTATTGGCTATGGGGCAGACCCATCAGTCTCTGTCGGCTCCTCAGAATAGGGCAAAGAGCAGCCCAAAAAGCGGGGCCGAGAACGGAGTCGATGGGGCGAAACAGACTTATCCGGAGTTGATCGATATAGCGGCATCCACCGGAATTCAGTTTGAGCATCTATCGAGTCCCGAACAGAAGTTCATCGTCGAGTCAATGAGCGGTGGAGTGGCTCTGATCGATTACGACGGTGACGGCTGGCTCGATATCTATTTCACGAATGCACAAACTGTGCAGATGGCGTTGGAAGGCAAAAAGGCCCGGAGCGCCCTATTCCATAACAACCGGGACGGTACTTTCAGGGATGTTACAGACAAGGCTGGCGTGGGATTCCCCTGCTGGGCAATGGGTGTCTCCGTTGGAGACTACAACAACGACGGAAGGCCCGATCTGCTTGTGACTTGTCTGTCCGGGGTAGTCCTCTATCGCAACAATGGTGATGGCACGTTTACAGATGTAACCACACATGCGGGCCTGGAAGGGGATCACCTTTGGGCGACCGGAGCGGCTTTTGGCGACTACGACGGAGATGGATGGCCTGATCTCTTCATTTCTCACTATGTAGATATTCACCTTAACAAGATGGAGGCGTTCGGATCGAGTGAGACCTGTAAGTACATGGGCATCGACGTGCAATGTGGCCCGATAGGACTGAAGGGTTCGCCCGATACTCTTTACCACAACAACCGGAATGGGACGTTCACAGACGTTTCAAGAAAAGCCGGTGTGTCAGACGAGGAACACCGTTTCGGCTTGACGGCAATCTGGTCGGATTTTGACAGCGACGGCAAGCTCGATTTATTTGTGACCAACGATGGGCAGCCGAACTATCTCTACCAGGGAAATGGCCGGGGTAATTTCGATGAGGTCGGCTTCACGTCAGGAGTGGGCCTGAGCGAGAGCGGTGCCAGGCAAGCCAACATGGGGATAGCCATTGGCGATTACATGCACAGTGGCCGAATGTCACTCCTGATCTCACACTTCGACAATGAATATGCTGCGTTTTATCGTAACGACGGCGGAATGAACTTCACGGATGTCTCAATACCTACAGGAATTGGGAGAGGCACAAAAGGCTATGTAGGATGGGGCGATGCGTTTGTCGATTTTGACAACGACGGTTGGCTAGACATCTTCCTAGTGAATGGACACGTATATCCACAGGTAGATCAAATCCACACCAGCCTTAGATACCTTGAGCCGAAGTTACTCTTCCTCAATCAGCGTAACGGGAGCTTCAAAGACATCAGCAAGATGGCGGGAGCCGCGATTCAGGTTCCGCAGGTGAGCCGCGGAATGGCGATCGGCGATCTGTTCAACGATGGCAAGCTGGAAGCAGTCGTTGAGAATCTGAAAGGTCAGCCAATGATTCTGCGCCCGGAAGGGGGACAGCAGAACCATTGGATCAGCTTTCGTCTTGAGGGCGCGAAAAGCAATCGCCTGGCTTTGAACGCTCGAGTGCGCGCGAGTGCGGGTGACCTGGTCCAATCAGGCGAAGTGTTCAGCGGGGGTAGCTACCTTTCGCAGAACGATCTCCGCATCCATTTTGGATTAGGTCAGCATCAGCATGTGGACAAGGCCGAGGTGTTGTGGCCCGATGGGAAAATGGACACGCTGACCAATCTACCTGGAGACAAGTTCTATTTCTGTCCGGGAAGGTACGGGTGTTGTATCGGTGATCGATCCGGCCACCACCAAGCCGAAGTTACCTTGAGGGGCTGGGGAGATTGGCTTTATGCGGAAACCTGTGCTGGTTTTACTGCTTGCATCAGTCGCTCTACCGGCGTGCGCAGCGAAACGCGTCACAGTAGAGCAGCTTGAGCAACTGCTAGCAGCCGATCGTGGCAAACCCGATGCAAAGATCGCTCAACAACTGGCCGACTTGGAAATTACTGAGCGGTTGAGCACTGCCCGCCTTTCGCGCTGGGAGGCGGCTCTGCCGGGACCTGAATCGAGGAGATCGCTTCTCATCCTGGCAGATCTCTCGGCGTTCCTCGCCCCTCCCGCAGCAGAAATTCCCGCTACTGCCATTCCCGATCTCGCTACACAACGCAAAATCATGGCTACTGTGGCTAGTGCAACAACGAAGACAATTTCCAAGCTGCCGGATTTCTTTGCGACCCGGGACACTATCTTTTTTAAGGACACTCCGACATCTCGCCGCATGGGCACATCTTTAATCCCCTACGAGCGCTTGCATCCCGTCAGCAGGTCCAGTGACACCGTGCTTTATCGTGATGGGCGCGAGGAGGTGAATCCGGGAGTAGAGAAGAACAAGGAATCGACAGCGCACGGACTGACGACATCGGGGATATTCGGGCCGATTTTGGGAACAGTACTTGTAGATGCAGCTCAGGGCAATCTGGCATGGAGCCATTGGGAACAGGGCGAGGCTGGGCCAATTGCGGTCTTTCAATTTGCGGTGACGAGGGAGAAATCGCACTACGAAGTTTCGTTCTGCTGTGTAGTCGGGGAAAGTGGAGAAGAAGTCTTTCGTCGTTTTGCCGGATATCACGGAGAGATTGCCGTCGATCCAGAAAATGGAGCAGTACTTCGTCTGACTCTGAAAGCAGATATGACCGCCGCCGACCCGTTGGTCCGGTCCGACATCATGGTCGAATATGGACCGGTGACGATTGGCGGCAAGACGTATATCTGCCCTTTGAAGAGTGTCTCGATCTCGCTTGCGCCCGCGCTGCCTGCCAACGCTTTCGAGATGCAGCGTTATCGCGGCGAACTGCTGGACAAGGACAGGAACCTTGATCGAGAACACCTGCAGACTCTGCTGAACGATGTTGCTTTCGGGCAGTATCATGTGTTCCGGGTCGAGGCTCGAATTCTCTCTGGCGATCGAACACAAGATGCGCCTTCAACCGCCTCAATCGCGCCGGAAACAAAGGACTCCAGTTCAACCGCACCCGCTGCGAATGTGGAAGTCGGAAAGCCGCCATCCACCATCCCAGCTGCTCCGTCAGAACCGGCCGCACCTGTATCAGCACCGGCCTCGATGCCCGAGAACTTAGAACCTGAAATTCAAGTTGGAAAATCAGCTTCCTTGCCGGATCCTGACTTAACCTCAGCTGGGACGCAGGGTGCCGGTTTCACAATACGTGTGATAAGCCGGCTGGTAGATGTGGGTGTGGTGGCATTCGACAAGAAGGGACATCCAGTCACGGACTTGGCACAGGATAACTTCGAAGTCTACGACAACGGACGCAAGCAAAGCGTGCGATTCTTCAGCCGGACTGGTGGAGAGCCTCGGCAAGAGGTTGACCATGCGCCAGATCAGCCCGCCGTCCACGGGAGCAGGTTCTCTACTCCAATCGCCCTGCGGATGAGGCTCGCGAGGAAGGCGGAAGTAGGGCGAAAGAGGCAGCATAACGATTCTCTTGATCGACGCTGGCCACATGGCATGGGCCGATCTGACCTATGCCCGCGATCAGATGCTGAAGTTTCTACAGAAACTCCCGCCTGGCGAACGCGTGGGCCTCTACGTGCAAAATGCCCAGGATTTTCAGGTTCTGGTGGAGGGGACTGAGGATCACGTTTTGCTGGCCTCGACATTGCGTCGATGGATGCCCAGCGCACAAGACCTGGCGCGCGCTCAGGAAATGGAATTGCGCAACCGGCAGCAGTTCGATTACGTGCTTAATCCGGCGGATTTGCAATCCGTCAATGGAAACATCAATGTTGCGCCGGATACGGCCACTGGGGTTGACCCAAATCTGCGCAACAACGGAAGCAATCCAGAGCGATCTGCAATGTCGGTCCTGGTTGGAATAGCCCGTCATCTCGCTGCCTTCCCAGGGCACAAAAACCTGGTGTGGGTCGCTGGCGACAACCTGCTTGCGAACTGGTCCGACAAGGCAGTAGGCAGCGATAAGGGCAGCAAGGCCATTGACAGCTTTGTTCTCCGAGCACAGGAGGCGCTGAACGACGCCCAAGTCAGCCTCTTTCCGCTCGACGCTTCGCAACTGGAAACCATGGCCGTCGATCCAGGTCTCAAGGATGCCAACGTTGATTTGTCCCCAAGCGTTACCGCACCGCCACCATCCCAGAGTGGCGGACAGGGCCCGGGCCGCATTACCGCCGAGATGCAGCAGAACATTCACTCCATTCAAGGCTTCATACAACAACTCGCGGAAGCAACAGGCGGCCGTATCTTTCGCCGGTCCGGCAATATCGCGGCAAACCTCAATGCTGTGGTCGCCGATGGTCATGCCGCGTATTTGCTCGGTTTTGCTCCCGACACTCCAGCGGACGACAAATACCATCAGCTGACCGTTAAGGTCGTGGGCCGGCGCGGCATGATGCTGCGTTATCGCACCGGATATGAATATGCTCGAGAGCCGGCCACGCTGAAGGAAAGATTCCACCAAGCGGTATGGCAATCTCTTGATCTGAGCGAGATCGGAATCAGCGCAAAGATTGGAGTGTCGTCGGAAGGATCTGTACTCAAACTCAGCATCGCAACGAAGGATCTCGCGCTTAAGCAGCAAAACGAACGATGGACTGACAAGCTGGATATCTTCCTGGCACAAAGAGACGACGAAGGTCTAAATGCACGGATTACTGGGCAGACGCTGAATCTCACGTTGAAGTCAGCCACATACGCGAAACTCATGCGGGAAGGACTTCCATTCGATCAGTTCATTGAGAAGGTTCGGGAATCCGGGTCCGTTCGAGTCATTGTTGTGGATGAGAACTCCGGGAGCATAGGGTCAGTCACAGTGCCAGTCGCTGCCCTAACGGCCAAGAATTAAAAACGGCTATTTGTTCAACAGGCGCGTCCTGGTTTTCTTTGGCCTTTGCTTCGTGAAGCTTTCTCATGACGGTTTGGTCAGAGGCTTTCTGCAAGCTCTTGGTTTTCTCAAACTCCGCCTTTGCCTCCTCTTTTCTTCCTGTTGCCTGGTAGAACCGTGCAAGCCGCCAGTGCACATTTTCATCATCTGGGCTAAGATTCACGGCAATCTTAAGTTCTCGAAGAGCTTCGTCGGGGCGGCCCGCATCGCCAAGTAAAATGCCCAGATCCAAATGGGCCAACCCGATCGACGGGTCAATCCTAATCGCCTTTTCCAGCAACGGCAATCGCGCCTTCCGGTTTGTTCAACTTCATGTGACAGTCCGCAAGGTAAGTGAGAGCCTGCGCATGATCCGGATTGTTTGTCGAGCTCTGCCTGGAATTCCTGGGCGGCTTCCTCGAGTTTCATCAGACCCCACAACAGATATCCCGAGCCGAAGTGCACATTCGGCTCTCTAGGATCAGCCTTAACCGCGGCGCGAAACTGCTCCACTGCGCCGGCATTGTCTTTCATCTCGTCCAACGCCTCACCCGCCAGCATGTAGGCTTCAGCCGACTCCGCATTCAGCGTAAGGATCTCGTGATAATCATCAAGAACGCATTGGTACTGTTTTGACCAAAGACAGCTGTGCGCGAGCGCAAGGCGGAAGGGAAGATTTTGCGGATCATGCTGCCGTAGCTTCTTTGAGATACGGGAACCGCCGCCGCATATTCTCCGGCACCGTAGTGAGCCAACCCGATCAATGTCGTCAGACGACGCGCCTCCGGTGAAGAAGGCGGCTGCTCTTCAGAAGCGGATAAATGTGTAATCGGCCTCCTTCATGGCGCCAGACTTGAACAGTGAGAGCCCAAGGTTCAGTTGCAAGCCGGTCATGGACGGGTTCAAGCGCGATCGCTTTGCGATAGAGAGGTACGGCCTCCTTATAGTGTCCCTGTCGAGCCTCAAGAAATCCCAAGTGTGCATACGCTTCCGCATTGGTTGGTTGCGGCTTCTAAAACCGCGCGCCACGCTGCCTCGGCCTCGAGCATTATTTCCCTGCTGCTCAGAGGCGAATCGCCGCCTTTCGCTGATCGTCATCACTGGTGCCGACTTGGGCGTGTCGCTCATGGCGGCTCATCGCCATCGTCATAATGCCAATGCCACGGCAAACCCCAGTTGCGCAATCCTGCTTCACGGCAATCACCATCTGCATTTTCGCTTGCCTCGCGGGAATCACGCAATTACTCCGACGTTGCGGGCAGAAAGAAAGGCGCGGCAGGAATCCCTGCCGCGCCCGAGAGCGGATTGGTTACAGATCAGAAAACAAACTTAGCACCCAACTGCAAGGTACGAGGACCATAGTCGCTTGACCCTTGTCCAAAGTTCGCGTCATGAGTGTTCAAATTGATACCCTGGGGATTGCGTGTGGTTGAAAGTATTGAACGATTCGAAACGCAATTGGAGATTCTGCCCTTCTGCTTTGAATCGGAAACGTTCTTGAACAGAGAAATGTTCCAGTTCTGGATTCCCGGTCCTACGACCGCATCCTTTCCGGCATTGCCAAAACCGTTGTTTGGGGCCACCATTCCAGGGGCAACAGGATCCGCGAAGGAACTCGGTGCTGAACCATTTGTTCACGTCTTTGGTTATTTGACGCGCGCGATCTGGTCTGGGGCGGTTGCTAGTGCCTCCGCCAAGCCCTAGAACGTCGGATCCGGTGTAGCTGATACGAGAGGGTAACGCCCTCCAGCACCGTCACCCCAGAAACTGTCCAGCCTGAAAGGAACCAGCGGGCCGCACGATGTTCGAACTCTTGGTATACCACGGGAAGGCGTAGATGTAGCTCACGTTCAAAATGTGCCGCCTGTCGAAACCGGTCTCCGATCCGCGATCGTAACCGGCGTCAAAGGGTTGGAGAGCCCAGTTGAGATCGTTGCTCACTACGTCGATCACATGAGACCAGGTGTAAGCCACTTGCGCGGTCAGCGAATGCCAGTTCTCTACGCGAAGCCCGCCTGAAGAGAGTTGTAGTTGAAGTTAGTCTCGTTTTCCTCCTGAGTGATGCCGCTGAAGCCCGGGAAGATTCGGTACAGGTTCGCGTTGAGCTTTGCCAGTTGCAACCGCCCTGACGCAATATCATATGGATTGACTGAATTGTTTGGATTCGATCGAGACACGGCAGCGTGTTGATCTGCCGGTCGTTGTTCTGGTCCCAAGCCAGTGGAGCCCACATACTGCAGCACCGCAACGATCGACGGTGCAAGTTCCTGCTGAACGCCAAGGCTATAGTTCACCGTCCCGGGAGCGTTGATACCGGTATCTGATGTTGGTCAATGCCTGATGGAAATGTCTGTGTCAGGTTGTTTGCACCGGTAAGCACGCTTGTATTTGGGTTGGAGAAGTATACGTTTGTAGCGGAGGGTATGTACGCAAAAGGCGGATTCAAAGCGGCGTTGTATACATCGTTGCCTGAACGCGCTCATAGAAGAATCCATATCCTCCGCGGAAGTACAGTCTTCCGTTTCCTCGAGGTCCCAGGCAAAGCCGACTCGCGGCTGCCATGTGTAGTAGTGTATTCTGGACATTTCCGCGCGGAAAACCGTCCACGCCTGCTTCCCTGATGCCGTTGAGATAGAACTCTCGGTTCCGGTACCATTGAACTCCGACAGATGGGCCGCGGATTCAATGTGCCATCCGCGAGTCACCGGATTGCCCAATGTCGCGTCGTAGATCTGCGGGAACAAAATTCGAGAACTTGTCGTAGCGTTCGAAAGCATGCGGCAAGCCGTCGATACGCAGTCCGAGATTGAGAGCCAATCTCGGCGAGACATGCCAATTGTCCTTGCCCGTAAAAGCTGTAGTTGTTGTTCACCCAATGTTTGCCGGCCAGATACTCCAGCTGGGGTATGAGGTGGCCATCCCCAGCAAGAAGTTGATATAGGAGTCGCCGGAAAAGTTGCTCGAGTCGAATATGGCTGTTCCGTTGGTGTTCGCCTGCAGTTGCTGGTTCTTGTAGGTGTGCAACCAACCGCCGCCAAACTTGAATTGATGCCGTCCCTTGGTCCAGGACAGATCGTCCCTGTACTGGAAGCCCTCATATCCGTTCTTCCACGGATAGTAGCTTGGGCTCCAGGTCACATTTATCGGCGAACCTGCAGCTGCATCGCCGGCAAGCGGCGCAATGTTGTTCTCATCCGGGAAAAAGCTGGTTGCAGTCCATCCGCTCGGCTGAACAAATCATGCCACCGGGCGCCGCCAATCGGCGTCAGGGTGATCTTGTTGCCGCTGTAGAGGAACGCGGTCTCGTTGAGCAGGTTGGGCGAATACGTCTGGGTCAGCTTGATGGCCGCTGAGTAAGACGGATTCTTCATCGCCGTGCCCACTGTCGGATAGCTGCTATTTCCCCACAGAGGCGGGAAATAGTTCTGCGTCAAGCGCGTCGTGGAGATAGTGCCCCATCAACTGGAACTTGCTGTTGATTGCATGGTCTATGCGCACGATGTCGTCGCGGACATGCGTGGGCTGCGGGATCGACGCAATGTACTGCGTGCCATTGTTGAAGTTTGGCTTCGGGAATGTGCCCGCATTGACTTCAGAACCGCATTCGGATCAATCAAATCGGCGTGGAATGACATTGCCCGGGAACGGCCCGCCTGGATTCAGACCGTCAGACGGCTTAAAGCGCTGCAGCTTCTGCGGGATCGTTGATGACCGGGATAATCGGACCTTTCCGCTCGGAAGGCGTGTAATGCAGATCTGTCCTGCCGTCGGGAAATTCGTTGGCCAGGATCGTGTTGGTAACGGAAGGCGCGCTGCCCTGGATCAGCCGGCGCCACTCTTCATTCCAGAAGAAGAACGTCCGAGTTTTCGATTCGTTGTAGACGTGGGGAATAAAAAGCGGACCGCCGATGTTGCCGCCAGGTTCGTTCAATTGGAATTTGGACCGCGTCTTGGCCGCCTTGCTTCAGGAAGTAATCGTTGGCGTTGTAGGCGGTGTTGCGGTTGAAATAATAAAGTTCGCCGTGGAAGTGAGCTGGTTCCCGACTTGAGCACCATGAGAATGGTCCCGCCGGAGCCAATTCCATAATCGGACTGTAGTTGCTGTCCAGCGTCTGGAACTGGGCGATCGCATCCTGCGAGGGAAGATTCATGAAGCAGCCGCCGCAACCTCGATCGTTCTGCTCGCCCCCATCGATCATGTAGATGTTGTGAGTGGGCGGGTATCCGTTGAAGCTGATGCCGTTCGCGGACGTCAGCGCATTGACCCCGCCGAATGGCGGCAGAGTGTTTGATACGCCGAGGCCAAGCGCCGCAAGCGATGTTATGTTTCGGCCATTTGTGGCAAGCTGCGCGACTTGCTCGCCGCTGATCAGAGTACTTACTTCGCTGGTCTCCGTTTGCACCTGCAAGGCGTCTGCTGCCACGGTAACGGTCTGAGTCTGACTGCCCACCGTCAGGGCCATGTTCACTTCCACTGTCGCAGCTACGTTCACAACAATGCCGGTCTTTGAGTAGTTCTGAAATCCCTTCGCGACTACTGTCAATGTGTAGGTGCCGATGCCGACGTTTGCGAAGCGATAGGTTCCAGACGAATTTGAGATGGTTTCTCGCTTCTGACCGGTCGCGTTTTGTGTGATGGTGATATTGGCATTTGGCACCAGCGCTCCGCTGGCGTCCGTTATCAATCCTGTGATTGTGGCGTTATCCTGGGCCCAAGCCCCGGTTGCAAGCACCGAGAGCAGAGCAAGGAAAACGAAGCAAGCATGTGGGATTTTCCAGATCTTCTTGTTGACAGATGGCTGAATCTGGTTGGCCATTTGAGTCATAAATCGCCTCCTACGAAAACGTTTCTGTTTGTCGTCTAAGGGCTTGCTCTAACCTCGTCCGGTGATACTGGCCTCTGTGTTTAGGAAAATCGGCAGTCTGACGGACGAGGCCCCGACGCCCGGAAAGCGTTTTCTTGAGACAAGACTATTACGCTTCGATCTTACGACTGTCAAGAGAGAATCTCGGAAAAGTTGTTGATTACAGTCGGAGGTCGGAACGACGAGAAAAGCGGTTCACTATGAGTCTTCCTTGGCTTTCTTGCCGGTCCTTGGGAAACAGACGGGCGGACATGGGCTGAAGACAACGATCTGGCCAACAGCAGTAAACGTTTACCTATACAAAGAGCGCTTTTGCTCAAAGGGATGCATTTCTCGAGAATCCCACAGTTGAGTAACGTTTCTCGTTCGTTCCACTGCGAGAGAGCCAATTCGGAACTGCTTTAATTCAATCGTTTCGCGAGTTTGTGTGTCGAGATGTGTCGAAGAACTGTCTGTGACCTCGATGGGTTAGTAGCTCAAATCGAGCACGTTGATTGAGTAAGGCGCAAAAGTCTGCTCGAATGTTGCGCTCCCGATTGCGATCTTCCGTTCCACCGGAACAATGGCTCTCGGATTCGCAATTGAATTTGTCGCGCCAGGGGTCTTGCCACTCAACGTGGTAAGCGTTGCTTGCTTTCCGACAGCCGGCACGCCATTGATCGCGATGCTGAGCGTTAATTTGTCCGAGGAGCCGTTCACCACCTTGATGAAGAGTTTGCGCTGCTTCTCATCACGTGTGACCGAGCTATAGACCCTCGGGCCTATATCGGAAAGCGTGTTCGCCACTACCTCTGTTCCAAGATGACTTGCGAATAAGACCTGAGCCCAGTAACTCGGTGAGCCATAACTGGTCAGCGCATCGTAACCGATTAGATCGGACTCCCATTGCATTCCGCCAGGGTTCACATTCACGAAGAGAGGAGCGTAGCTGGACATAATCACGATATCGCTGTTGCGTTCCATGCCAGTCATCCAGGCAGCATCACCCAATGCCGCCTGCAGATTGGGCGTGGGCTCGCCTTCGCGCGTTGCCCACTCGCCGACAAATATCTTCGGGCCATTACGATCGGTCTTGTCGTAGTGTGAGGCGTCTGAGAACGACTTCTCAGCAGACATGTAGAAATGCTCATCAAGCACGTCCGGTTTAGTGCTTTTGATCGGCGCAGTCGCAATCAGTTGCAAGTCTGGATAACGTGCCTTGATCTCCTTGTAGTACTGCGCATAGCGTCCATCGTACGATCCAGAGCGGTCAAACCAATCTTCATTGCCAATTTCCACGTAATGCAAGGGAAAGGGTGCGGCGTGTCCGTTTTTTGCGCGCTCGGCACCCCACTTGGTACTCGCGTCGCCGCTTACATACTCGATCTCATCCAATGCGTCTTGTATGTAAGGTTCGAGCGCAGGGCCTGGATCGACATGCTCCTGTGCCATCGAATAGCCGGCATACACTGCTAGCACTGGCTCGATCTTCAGGTCCTCGCACCACTCCATGAACTCGAGCAGGCCCATGCCATCGGACGAGCGGTAGCGCCAAGGGCTCGGATGTGTCGGCCGGTCGACCCAGGAGCCGATCGTCTTCTTCCACTCATAGCGCTCCGGAATGTGATCACCTTCCAGGTAGTTGCCGCCAGGCAAGCGCAGAAACGTCGGATGCATCGCCGCCAACATCTCCATCAGGTCGATCCGATTGCCATGAGGCCTGTCATGGTATGTCGGCGGGAACAACGACACGAGATCAAGCCAAATCGTAGCCGGCCTTGGAATTGTCAGGATCAGATGGTTGTTTGCCGACGGCGATATCTGTGCAGCTGTCTTAAGCGTAAACGTGTACCGTGCCCAATCACTGGTGAGTCCGTTTACCTCGGCCTTCGCCGCGGTAGCACCCGTCTCATCATTGACGATGCTTACGGTCACCGGAATACCTACGCTGTCGGTCTTTGCGTAGAAGGATCCGGCATAGGTCGTTTGCGGCCTTACCGGAATACCCCAGAATCCATCATTCTGCACGCCAGCCGGAGCGGTCTCAGTCGCGGCGGTCACGCTAACCTTCAGGCTCCGCGGCAGGGCTGCGCTGGGACCTGTCTTATCATCGACTGCGATGTTAACGACAGAGTTCCCGCGCGCAACCATCGTCCAATGAAAAAGCGGGCGCCGCCCCGGACCGATAGCGCGATCGCGAACAAGTTCCGGATAGAGACCTCCGTCATACGAAAAGTTGATCTCCTCCGTCATCAACCCGTACAGCATGGGACTGACTCTTGCGGTTGGATGATTAGCTTCAATCGAGAGCTTCGGTGTCTGGGCTAGCGCAGTATCGGTGAGAGCAAACATAAGCAGCAGCGAGAAAACAGCATGACGTCGATTCATAAGCACGACATCTTAGCGGAGAGAGTGGTTCTTTTCAATGGGTAAACGTTTGCCCAACGGGCAGTGTCTGAGAAATGAACGGTTTCCACTCCGCGTCTCCGCCCTGCAAGACCCAGTTTTCAAGTGAATCCAGACAGTAGCTTCAAGGGTGATTCTGCTCATGGCGTTTTTCGTTGGTTGTACATCGTCGATTCTTACTCACCCCCACTCGAATGCGCGGATAATGTCGGTGAGCCGGCGATCATGGGCAAGAGTACGGAATCACTGCGATGTAGCTTGCCTCATTTCGGAAGCCTCATGAACACGTCGCGATCCCGGAGGTTCCCATGCGACTTCACAGGATTCAATTCACGAAGGTACGCGACTTTCTATCATCGAGACCGCGATGGCGGGGCTTCTTTGTGGGGCTGGCTGCTGTTGCAATGATCTCGGTCGCTGGCAACGCACTCTTCCAGAACCCCCCAAGGAACGTACCGGATTTTCTCAACCGGCTTCCCGATGCCAACGATCAAGCCCGGATGCACCAGGAGCAGCGGGCTAGGCAGAAGGACTTCGACGCACTCAACGCGCATCGGAGGAAACAGGTCTCTGAGGATACTGAAAAACTAGTGAAACTGGCGTCTGACCTGAAGATCGAGGTAGGACAAATCTGGCAGTGAGACGCTGTCGACGAGCGCTATTCGCAAGGCCCAGGCAATTGAGAAGCTCGCCCGCGACATTAAAGAAAAGATGGCAGTAACAGCACAGCCGAACTGAAGAAGCAGCTGCCGTGGGCAAACGCCATAAAGAGGAGGCGAATAGGTTTAACTGGTTGGATGTCTTGACAATGTTGCCGGGGCCAACGCTCCAATCTCTGCCTCATTCATTGAAACTCTCCAAGGAATCAGCGGGAACGCATCGCCTTCGTGGGCAAAAATACTCTCCTAACCGCGAAGCTAACCTCCTGTCTAAGGTGCTGAATGCAGGGAAACGATCACTCGATTGTCCGGGCCGTGCTGGCCGGTGACAAGGACGCGTACGGTGCGCTTGTTCGTGCTCACAGTGCGACTGTCTTCCGAGTGGCGTTTCGGATCACAGGCAATGAAGCAGATGCGGAGGAGATTGTGCAAGAGGCATTTCTGCGCGGGTATCAGCGACTGGAGAGTTACGAACAGCGTTCCGCTTTTGGAACCTGGATATACCGGATCGCTGTCAACTGCGCGCTGAACCGGGTCAAACAGCCGGGCATTGAGTCGGAGTACCGGCACGGCGAGGAGACCAACCCGGAAGAGAAGACGGTGCAGATCGCTACGCGCGATGCCGATCCGGAGCGAGTGTTGCTGAGCCGGGAAATCAGCGCGGTGCAGGAGACAGCGATGCAAAGGCTGACACCGACGGAGAAGTGCGCGTTCGTGTTGCGACACCTTGAGGATCGTTCCATGAGCGAGATAGCCGCGGTATTGGAAATTGCTCCCAATGCGGCGAAGCAGGCGGTGTTTCGCGCGGTGCAGAAGTTGCGGCGGGAATTGGCGCCCCTACGAGGAAACGCATGAAGCACTTGACCGAAGACGAGTTCACCGAGCTGTACTACGCCGAGGGAGGGAGCGCAGCGAACGCGCACCTTAAGGCGTGCCGTGAGTGCTCGCGAAGATATGACGAATTCACGCGAAGTCTGGAGCAGATTCAGCTCGCGACCGTTCCTTTGCGGGGTGCAGATTACGGCGAGCGCGTATGGGAGACCCTGCGTCCGCAACTTATTCCCTACGAAAAGAAGCCGACAGGCTGGCTCGGCTGGGCTGGCTGGCGCGGTGGGGCGAGTTGGAAGACCGCGGCAATGGCGGTTGGCTGCGCGATGGTGTTGGCGGCGGCAGTCCTTGGCGGACGCTACTGGGAGCGAAGCACAAAGAAGGTCAGTATTGCGGAGAGTCCGCAAGCAACGCAACGCGTGGTCCTGGTAGTGCTCGGCGATCACTTGGATCGCACAGAGCGGCTGTTGGTACAGCTGGAGCACTCGCAATCGCCGGACTCAACCGAAAACGCTCAGTTGCAGTCGGAGGCGCAGGAACTTCTGGCATCCAACCGCCTCTATCGCGTGACCGCGAGCAATACAGGCGATGCGGCGCTGGCTGGGGCTCTGGACAGGCTGGAAGGCGTCCTGGCAGAGATCGCGAACAATCCGAATCTGACCGCAGGCGATCTCAAGCGTGTGCGCAACGACATGAACACCAAGGGAATTCTGTTTGAGATTCGGATCTTGCATGCACGAAGTCAAGACCAGGGGACGAAGGGAGCGACGATCTAATGAACGTCAAAGGATTATCTGCAATTTTTCTTGCCGCTACGCTGGCGGTTGTGCCACGGGTTTCACACGCTGAAATGCCTGAGCCGTTGCTGGTTGCGAACGCCTACGGCATTGGTGCCGACGACGCGAGTCTGTATGCCGACGGGACGCGCGCAATCAACGAGAACCGCTGGTCTGAGGCGGCCGGACTGTTCGGTCGCGTAGCAGAGATGCACGGCGAACACGCGGAGGGCGCGCTTTACTGGAAGGCTTATGCCGAAAACAAGGAAGGGCAACCGGCTAATGCTCTGAACACATGCGGCGAACTGCGGAAGGCGTATCCAAAGAGCCACTGGCTGGACGAGTGTGGCGCGTTGGAGATCGAAATCCGCGGCAAGAGCGGCCACCCGGTGGCACCACAAACTGAGCCCGACGAGAACCTGAAGTTGCTGGCGCTGAACGCACTGATGCAGCAAGACCAGGAGCAGGCGGTACCGATCCTCGAGAAGATCCTGAGCGGCAACCAGTCAGAGGAGTTGAAGGGCCGGGCACTGTTTGTGCTGGCACAGAATCACTCGCCGCAGGCTGAGGCGCTGATCAGCAAGATCGCGCAGGGGCAGTCGGGGCCGGCGCTGCAGATCAAGGCGATCCGCATGCTGGCTGCGGCGCAGGGCAAACACGCTGACGACAATCTGGCTTCGATCTATCAGCACACGAGCGACATCCAGGTGAAGCGGGTGATCCTGCAGTCGTATCTGATAACAGGAGACTCTTCGAAACTGCTGGAAGCAGCTCGTCAGGAGACCAATCCGGAACTGGTGAAAACAGCAATCCGCACGTTGGGAGCGATGAGCGCCGGGCAGGATCTGCTGACGATGTATCGCGCCACGAACAACGCGCAGACAAAGGCCGACATCATCAGTTCGCTGATTGCGAGCGGCCACAACGGCGTGGCTCCATTAACGGAGATTGCCCAGTCGGAACAGGATCCAGAGCTGCGGCGGAAGGCGATTCGCAACCTTGGGATTGCCGGTGGAATTTCGGTCGCGCCAGCCCTGGTCTCGACTTACCAGAAGAATACGGATGTGGAAACGAAGCGGGCCGCGGCGCAGGCGTTGTTCCTGGCGAACGACGCGCCGGATTTGGTGACGCTGGCACGCGCCGAAAAGGACCTGGAGATGAAGAAGTACCTGGTGCAGCAGCTCAGCTTGATGCATAACCAGGAGGCGACGAAATACATGCTGGAAATTTTGAACAAGTAGCGAGGAATCCCCATGAGACATGGTTGGTTTATTGCAGCGACACTCAGCGTGTCGATGCTGGCGATGGCGCAGCAGCAGCCGAAGGTGATCAACACGCAGTTTCACACTCAGCCGGCCGGCGCAGGACTCTCCGCGACGGTGAACACATTGCAGCATTCAAACGGGCCCTTCTGGTTGGGCTATGCAGTGGCCGCTGTTCCGGGATCGCATTTCTCCATGTGTTCAGGCGACACCGAGTCATCGGACAACGGATGTTGCGGTGTGTATCGACTGGAGGATTCGAACAATAACTTTCGATCGTCAAACCGCGATCAGGCGGCCGCGACGAGCATTGCCATACTGGTCCGCATCGATCACGAGGCTGTGGACAAGGTTCGCTTCATCGGGACCGGATGCCAGCTGGATGCGGGAGGATTGCCGTTCACTTGGCTGACGGATGTGAAGGCCGATGACAGCGTTGCGTGGCTGTCGAGCCTGGTGACAGCGGATAACAAGCGCCACACAGACCAGGCACTGGCCGCAATCGCGATGCATGAGACCGCAAAGGCTACGAGCGCGCTGGAAGGCTTTTCATCTTCGACGAATCCACTGTGGCTGCGCGAAAAGGCGGCATTCTGGCTCGGTGCAGAACGCGGACACGATGGCTATCTGGCGCTGAAAAAGCTTGCGAACGATCCTGATCCAGAGTTTCGCAAGAAGCTGAGCTTCGATCTGTCAGTTAGCCATGACCCTGCGGCAATCGATGACTTGATCCGGATGGCAAAGTCGGATTCGAATACCGGTGTTCGAGAGCAAGCCATCTTCTGGGTAGGACAGAAAGCAGGAGCAAAGGCTGTAGCGATGCTGAAGGACACGGTGGAGAATGATCCCGAAGTGG
The DNA here is from genome assembly GCA_963782775.1 of uncultured Acidobacteriaceae bacterium. GTDB lineage: Bacteria > Acidobacteriota > Terriglobia > Terriglobales > Acidobacteriaceae > Telmatobacter. Next base: position 274,244 of record CAWALE010000015.1, on the reverse strand, counting down.
GAGTGAAGAAGAAAGCGGTGTTTGCGCTGAGCCAGCTACCAAAGGACGAGGCAGTGCCGGAACTGCTGCACGTGGCCCAAACGAATCCGAGCCCTGCTGTTCGCAAAGACGCAATCTTCTGGCTTGGCCAGACGCATGATCCACGGGCACTCGCGTATTTTGAGCAGATCCTGGAACACTAAACGCGGCAACAAAAACGATCTAGGTCCGCACGGCCAATTCGCTTCAAAATTTCACTTGCTTTTTCGGGGAACAATGTGTTACAGTCGGTAACACTATGGACGGTAACACGAACGCGAACCATGATCCCGGCGAGTTAGGCGAGCTGGAACGGAACGTTCTTCTCATTATTTGGCGTCTAGGTTCTGTGACCGCCGACCAGGTTCGGGAAGAGCTGGATCGGCCATTGAAGGACTCTACGGTTCGCACGGTTCTGCGGCGCCTTGAAGAAAAAGGCTATCTAGCCCACAGCGTCGACGATCGCACATTTGTTTATCGGCCGGCCCAATCACGACAGCGCGTAGCCGGCCGCGCCGCGAAACGCATCGTGGACTGGTTTTGTGATGGGTCCGTCGAGGCTCTGCTCGTGGGCATGGTTGATTCCAAGGTGCTCGATCGCGCCGAACTCCAACGGCTCGCCGAACACATCGCCAGGGCCCAGAAGAACGCTCCGAACGCAAAGAAGGAGGATCAATGATTCACGTCCTTATCGATGCAGCTATGCGCTCGTTATTCGTTGGCCTGATCGTCGCGGTTGGCTTGCGCGCTTTCCGAGTCCGCAATGTCTTTGCGCAAAAGGCAGCTTTGGGCCTCGTGCTCGTTGGCGCACTTGCAATGCCGTTGTTGATGCCAATTGCGAATCGTTTGCAGCTTCTGCCCGCGATCACAAGCATTGTGCTTCCCGCACATCCCATGACCCTCCTGGAAGAACTGCGGGCACGACTCCAGGCAAAGAGCGGTTCGGGCGCTCCTGCCCAAGCCCGTCGCCCCGCCAACTCCAGCCCCTGATTCAGCCCGGGCCGAAGTAGCTTCCTGGTCAGCGCCGGATTCCGCGTCCGCTCCACGCGCCAAAGAGCCTGAACAATCGAGCCAAGGCGCCTCTCTGAATCAAGAGGCCGGCAAAGGCAGTACGCAGTCAGCCAAACAAATGCCTCCGTCGCCTCAGCACAGCCGCGCGGCGTTGTCGCTAACGTCGCTCGCCCTTTCGATTTATCTCGGGGTAGCCGTGGTGTTTCTTCTCAGGCTTGCCGTTGGACTGGCTGTTACGCTTCGGCTGTGGCTCACTGCCGCGCCAATTTCCGCGCTCGAAATATCTGACATTCCCTCTGGGTTCCCTCTTCGCGCCAGCACCAGAGTCTCCTCGCCATTGACCATCGGCTCTGCAATCCTGCTGCCCGCCGATTACGATACCTGGGACAAAGAGAAGATTCGCATTGTGCTCGCTCATGAACTTTCACATGTTCGTCAAGGCGACTTTTACCTGCAGTTCCTTGCCGGCCTCTACAGCTCTCTTGTCTGGTTCAGCCCATTGGGCTGGTGGCTCAAGAAAGAGCTCGCTGACCTGGCCGAAGCCATCAGCGATCGCGCGGGAATCGAGCAAGCCCGAAGCCGTACCTCGTACGCGCAAATCCTCCTCGAATTCGCGGCTGCGCCGCGCCCAACTGCATTAGGAGTCGCCATGGCACGATCCAGCAGTCTTGCACGCCGCATCGAGCGCTTGCTCAATGACCACACATTTCGCCAGTCTTTTGCCGGCGGCCGCCGCGCGCTCTTCGCAGTTGTGCTGGTGCCCGTGACGCTTTTTGCGGCCACAGCGATGGTGCGGGTACAGGCTGCTACGCAGTCCGCGCATATTGCCTGGATTGCGCCTGCCACTTCGTCTTCTACTGAACCAGTATTAGAGCCTGAAACTTTCTATCCCGCGGCGCAGCTTGCTGCGCAAGACACCACACAGTACAGCCTCAACCTTGCAGAAGGGCCCGATGTCTCAGCAAGCATCGCAAATTCACCTGAAGCAGAAACGCCGGCAATCGCAACGTCCGAAATTGCTGCAGCTCAGGTAGCCCCGAACCTGTTTCCTGTTCCAGCGTTTCCGCGCGCGATCGCTGCTCAAACGGAGACAGGTAACGCCTTGTCTTTCGATCGCGCAATCTCTGTCGGCGGTGAAGCGCAGCTCATAGTCTCGACGGGTTCGGGCGATATCCATCTCACGCGAGGCACCGGCAACGAGGTCCACATTCATGGCAAGATCCATGTGAGCCATAACGGCAGCCAGGAGCAAGCTCGCCAGATCGCCGCGAATCCTCCGATCGAACAGAGCGGCAATGTGATTCGAGTCGGACAGCAACATGAACAACATTGGCAAGGAATCAGCATCGACTACCAAATTGAAGCGCCTGCGGGAACACTCCTCACAGCGACCTCCGGTTCAGGCGACATCGTCGACGAAGGCGTTGGCCAAAATGCCAAGCTTGAAACAGGCTCAGGCGATATCCGCGCGACCGGACTCCAGGGCGCCTTCGAAGTGAAAACGGGATCGGGCAACATCACAGCGAATCAGACCGGTCAGGGAGATGTGAAAGCAGACACCGGCTCGGGCGATATCGAGATCAAGGACGTCCACGGCAGTTTCCGCGGCCAAACAGGTTCAGGCAATATCAAGGCGACGGGCACGCCCTCCGCGCCCTGGACGCTCGAAACCGGCTCGGGCGACATCGAAATCTGGGCCAGCAACGCGCCGCTCACCCTTGATGCCTCCACCGGATCGGGCTCTGTAACGAGTGATCACGAAATGCTCGTAAAGGGTTCTCTCAATCAACATCACCTCACGGGCAATCTGAACGGAGGCGGCCCGTTGGTTCGGGTGCAAACCGGCTCAGGTGACATCCGCGTCCATTGAACCCATTGAATTGACTTGAAAAGGCCCTTGAGGACCTCCCTCCGCATGTTTATCTGGCGTTGCGGCTGATCGAGCGCCTCTGCCCCAAGCGGGTGCACCCGACGAATTCACTCGCAGAGATGCCTTCATTCGTCACAAAGTGCATCCCAAGCCACGTTCCGGTGCGGAACCTATGAGTAAGGTGCTACGTAGACTTTGAAAGGCGCACATCGCCGGCACCTACCCCTACGCCGCGCGGAGGATCGACCGTGACTTCCTTCTTTAGCCAACTCAAGCAAATTGTGCGCAGGCTTTGGCGCACACCCGTCTTCACTGTCATCACGCTGATTACGCTGGCCGCTGGCGTAGGCTCCAATATTGCTGTGTTCAGCGTGATCGAAGGTGTCCTACTGAAGCCGTTGCCATACCCGCACCCTGAATCTCTGGTGGGAGTCTGGCACACGGCCCCCGGACTGAATATCGATGACGTCAATATGGCGCCCTCGAACTACTTTGTTTATCGCGATCAGAACCGGACATTCGAAGATATCGGCATTTATCAGGGAGACTCGGTGAGTGTCACCGGTCAGGGCAACCCCGAACAGGTGCAGGCGCTCGATGTCACCGATGGCGTTCTTCCGATTCTCGGCCTTGCGCCAATTCTGGGTCGATGGTTCAATCGCGTCGACGGCAGCCCAGGTGGCCCCGACACCGTGATGCTCAGCTACGACTATTGGCAAAGCCGCTTTGGTTCGAATCGGTCCATCGTGGGACAAACCATTCGAGTGGACGGAAAAGCGCGCCAGGTGATCGGGGTCATGCCAAAGGAATTCCGCTTCCTCGATTGGGAGCAGCCCGCGCTATTCCTGCCTATTCGTCTCGATCGTGGCAAAACAACGCTTGGCCAGTTCAGCTACGAAGGGGTTGCCCGATTGCGCCCCGGTGTCACAATGCAAGCGGCGAACGCGGATGTGGCGCGGATGTGGCCGATCGTCCTCAACAGTTTTCCCGCCCCGCCGGGATTCAGTCTGGACCTCTTCAAGAAGGCGCGGATTGGGCCGAACGTTAGGCCGCTCAGCCAGGATGTGATCGGCGACGTGGGGAAACTGCTTTGGGTTCTGATGGGCAGCATCGGTGTGGTGCTCCTGATCGCCTGCGCCAACGTTGCCAATCTCCTGCTGGTCCGAGCCGAAGGCCGCCACCAGGAACTCTCGGTGCGCTCGGCTCTCGGGGCGAGCCCTTGGCGGATCGCCAAGGAATTTCTGATGGAAAGCGCAGTGTTGGGAGTGTTGGGCAGCGTGCTGGGTCTCGCACTCGCGTGGGGCGCGCTGCGCCTGCTCATCGCGCTCGGTCCTGCCGGCGTGCCGCGCCTTCACGACATCGGAATCGACATGAACGTCCTGGTCTTCACCCTGGGAGTAGCGCTGCTTTGCAGTGTATTGTTCGGCTCTATTCCCGCTCTGCGCTATGCCGGTACACAGACGGGCACCGGTCTGCGCGGAAGCCGCACGACCAGCCAGGGCCGCGAACGGCATCGCACGCGCAACACGCTGGTCGTGATCCAGGTAAGCCTCGCATTCGTGCTGTTGATCTGCTCGGGGTTGATGATCCGAACATTTCGCGCACTGATCCATGTCGATGCCGGATACGATACAACCGCAAAAATCCAAACCGTGCGCCTCGGCATTCCCGAAGCGGACGTGCCAAAAGACGAGGATGTTCTTCGCATGCAGCAGACCATCGCCCAGAAGATCGCGGCGGTCCCGGGCGTGGAATCGGTGAGCTTTGGCGGTTCCGTTCCGATGGATGGAAACGGATGGCACGATCCTGTCTATGCGCAGGATCGAACCTATGCCGGTGGGGCAATGCCGCCATTGCGCGAATTTGTCTTTGGCGCCCCGGGCTTTCTCAAGACGCTTGGGATCCCCCTGGTTGCGGGGAGAGACTTCACGTGGGACGAAGCTTTCCAGAAGTTGCCCGTCGGCATGGTCAGCGAAAACTTTGCGCGCGAATACTGGGGCAGTCCTGCGAATGCGCTCGGCAAACACATCCGCGTCAGCACGAAGGATGATTGGCGTGAGATCGTCGGAGTCATGGGCGATGTGCACGCTGATGGAATGAGCAAGGATGCGCCGACCATCGCGTACTGGCCAACCATGCTCTCTCACTTCGAGAGCGACCAGGTCAACATCCGGCGCTTCGTGGTGTTTGCGATTCGGACCCCGCGGGCGGGCTCCGAAAGCCTGATGAAAGATGTGCGCCAGGCGGTTTGGTCAGTGGATGCCAACCTTCCCCTCACGAGCGTGCACACCCAGGACTACTACTTCCAGAAGTCGATTTCGCGAACCTCCTTTACCTTGGTGATGCTCGCCATTGCGGCCGCCATCGCCCTGCTGCTCGGGATCGTGGGACTTTACGGAGTGATTGCGTATTCGGCATCGCAACGTACGCGCGAGATCGGCATACGCATTGCGCTGGGAGCGCAGCGGAACAGCATTACCACGATGTTTGTGCGGCAGGGCCTCGTGCTTGCCGGGGGCGGCATCGCGTTCGGATTGCTGCTCGCATTCGCGGCTACGCGGTTCCTCAAGTCATTGCTCTTCCACGTGAGTCCCGTTGATCCCATTACGTATATGCTGGCCTGCGCTGCCTTGTGCGGAGCGGCCGCCCTGGCCAGCTACATCCCGTCGAGACGGACAGCGGCGGTCAATCCGGTCGATGCATTGCGCGCGGAATAGGGATGCGCGCCACCGACGGTGGGCGAGGTCAGAATTCAATCGGCCTCGCTCCTCCTCTTTGGCTCCTTGACGCTATCCGGGCGCCTGGATGCGAAATCTAGACGATCGCTATATTGCCGATGCACTCACTGGCGAAGTGCCGAAATGTCGGCATGTCGAGGCACAGAAGCATTGATAGCGGATTCTGATGGGCTCAAATCAGCGGCTGATCGGCTGAGCGTCAACTACGGAACTCTCTACCTGGCGCTTCTTAAGCTCGAGCAGGACGGCGCCATCCGCTCGGAATGGGGCGTTTCCGACACCAACCGCAAGGCGAAGTTCTACAAACTCACGCCGACCGGCCGGAAGCACCTGGAACGCGAGACTCGCGACTGGCACGAGACGACGGCGATTTTGGCGCGCTTCAGCTTTTTGCCGTTTGGCAAAAGTTTGGTTGTTTTTGCATCGGCCCGAGCAGTACCTCCTTAAAAATGCGATTTGACAAACTGAACTGAACCGTTCAGTATTGAATCTCGCGCCCCAGGGAGGTCGCTCACTTTGATCAGGGTGCAAAACCTCGTAAAAACATTTGGAACCTTCACCGCCGTCAACGATGTCTCGTTCGACGTGGCGGCCGGTGAGATATTCGCCTTCCTCGGCCCCAACGGAGCAGGGAAGACCACAACCATCAAAATGCTCACCACGCTGCTGCACCCGACCAGCGGTGCCATCCAGCTTGACGGTCTCGACCCGCAAAAAAACCAGAACGCAGTTCGCCAAAGCTTTGGCATCGTCTTCCAGGATCCAAGCCTCGACGGCGAACTGACGGCAATGGAGAACATGGAGATCCACGGCGTGCTCTATCACGTGCCGCACAAGATCCGCCGTCAGCGCACGGAAGAGCTGCTGAATCTCTTCGAGCTCTGGGATCGCCGCAAAGACCAGGTGAAGAAATTCTCCGGCGGCATGAAACGCCGTCTGGAGATCGCTCGTGGCTTCCTGCATACTCCCAAGATTCTTTTCCTCGACGAGCCCACGCTGGGTCTCGACCCGCAGAGCCGCAATCAGCTCTGGAACCACGTAAGGAAGGTCAACGAGGCAGAGAAGGTCACAGTCTTTCTCACTACGCACTACATGGATGAGGCGGACCGCGTGGCGCATCGCATCGGAGTAATCGACCACGGCAAGTTAGTCACGCAGGGAACGCCCAAAGAGATCAAGGAGCAGACCGGGAGTGAATCGCTGGAGGATGCATTCCTGAAACTAACAGGCTCAACCATCCGCGATGAAGCTGCCGATCCGGCCGCCCAGATGCGACAGTTCGCAAAGATGTGGAGCGGAGGCAAACGATGAGCGTAATCTACATTCTTTGGTTGCGCGAACTGAAGCGCTACACGCGCTCACGTGCGCAGATCGTCGCGTCGCTCGGCAACCCGCTGCTATACCTGCTGGTGTTAGGCTTCGGGCTTGGCCCGGTCTTCAAGCGCGCCGGCAATGGCGATTATCTGCAGTTTGTGGCGCCGGGCGTAATCGGCATGACGGTGCTTTTCTCGTCCATCTTCTCCGGTCTCGGCATTTTGTGGGATCGGCAATTCGGATTCCTGAAGGAGACGCTGGTCGCGCCGGTCTCACGCCTGCAAATCATGATCGGCCGCACGCTTGGGGGAGCAACCGTTGCCTTGCTTCAGGGACTGCTGGTGACTGTCGTCTGCCTGATCGCCGGCTTCAGACCCGTGCAAGTCGCGATGATTCCCGTTGCCTTTGGCTTCATGGCGCTCATCGCCGTTCTCTTTGCGGGGTTAGGAATGGCCATCGGCTCAGGTTTGCAGGACATGCAGGGATTTCAGCTCATCATGAACTTCCTGGTGATGCCCATCTACTTTTTGTCGGGCGCGCTGTTTCCTCTCAAGGGCCTTCCCAAAGTGCTCGACTACATCACCAAGCTTGACCCACTGTCGTATGGCATCGACGGAATGCGCAACGTGCTGCTGGGGCCTGCATACGCGACTTTCCATCCGGCCTTGGATCTCACCGTTCTCGTCTGCGTCGGGGCGATTCTGCTGTTGGTTGGCGCTTGGCGTTTTTCGAAGATCGAAATCTGATATGGTGCGACCTCGCAGTATCGAAGCTCACGAAAAAGTCCTCAATGCCGCGCTTGCGCTGTTTGCCGAGCGCGGTATCGAGGCCACCAGCATGGACTCGATCGCGCAGGCGTCGGGCGTGAGCAAAGCCACCATCTATAACCACTGGGCCGACAAGGAAGCGCTGCTACTTGAAGTGATGCTGATGGTCAATGGTCTCGACCGCGAACCGGAAGATGTGGATACGGGTGACCTGCAGCGCGACCTCGCCACGGTGCTCACGCGCAAGCCGCCGGACAAATTCGACGCCGCGCGCAATCGCATGATGCCGTCGCTCATCGCTTACTCCGCACTTCATCCCGAATTCGGCAAAGCGTGGCGTCATCGCGTGATGGAGCCGCCGCGCCAGTGCCTCAAGCGCGTTCTGCGTCGCGGCATCTCTCGCGGCCAACTGCCCAGCGATCTCGATCTTGAATCTGCGATGGCGCTGCTGCTCGGCCCCATGCTCTACGCGCACGTCTTCCACAAAGAGCAGCCTTCGAATGCGCCCGACCTCGGTCCGGTCACTGCGCAGGCTTTCTGGCGCGCCCACAGCCAGGCCCGCCAACAATACATAGAAAAGGCCGGAATCAAAAAGGAGCAGATTACGAAACGAAAGCCGCCCAAAGCCAGTAGCTAACAGCTAAGAGCTAATAGTTAAAAGCTGTCTTTCAGAATCCCGGCGGCCGTTCCCCGGCAACAGCAAACGCTCGCTCCAAAGCTATTCCGGCTTGGCATAGTGTGCCTTCATCGAAGAGTCGGCCGATCAGCGTCACTCCATGCGGAACGCGCCGGGGCGGTGAAAACTTCGGCAGTGGATGCTTCGGATCGGGAGCCCAATCGCTTCGCGCCTCTGACACCTCGACAAATCCTGCACGCAACGTGAGTGACGGATGCCCCGTGTTAGTTCGTGATGACGAGAATCTCATCGCGTAGCGACGGCACCAGCAGCAGATCCACCTGCGAAAACACGCGCGCCATCTCCGCAGCGACCTTGCGGCGCATCCGGTCCGCCTGCACGAAATCCACCGCCGAGAGAAAGCGCGATTGGCGGAAGGTATTCGGCCAACCGTCGGAAACCTGCGCCTTCAACTCCGCTTCCTTGTGCGCAAGTGTCAGCTCTTCGAAAGCCGCGGCGCCCTCGGCAAAGAGAATCAGGTTGAGCGAGTCGTATGGCCAATCGGGAAGGGAAACCTCGACCAGTTCCATGCCGAGCTTCCTGACGGCATCCAACGCTGCGCGATCCACATCCGTCGCCGGCGCTTCTTTCATCCAGGCAGGGAAGTAACCCACACGCAGTCCGGCGACCTTCGCATTTGCGTCAAATGCAAGCGAACTCGGAACGCTTGCCACGTCGCCGGGGTCTGGCCCGGAGATCGTGCTCAGCACGAGAATTGTGTCTTCAACACTGCGCGCCATTGGTCCGAGCTTGTCGAGAGACCAGCACAGCGTCATCGCTCCAGTCCGCGCCACGCGTCCATATGTCGGCCGCAGACCAGTCACCCCGCAGCGCATCGAGGGGCTCACGATGCTGCCCCCGGTTTCGCTGCCGATTGCGAAGCCAACCAACCCCGCCGCCGTTGCAGCGCCCGGGCCGGCGCTCGATCCCGATGCCCCTTCCTCCAGCAGCCACGGATTCATGGTCTGGCCGCCGAACCAGATGTCGTTAAGCGCGAGCGCGCCGAGGCTCAGCTTCGCCACCAGCACGGCTCCCGCTGCATTCAACCGTTCCACGACTGCACTGTCTTTGGTTGGAACCCGATCCCGATACGGCTCCGCGCCATAGGTTGTTGGAATTCCCGCAGTGTCGAGCAGATCCTTCGCTCCCCACGGAATTCCATGCAGCGGTCCGCGATATTTTCCTGCTGCGATCTCCGCGTCTGCCTGGCGCGCCTGCTTGAGCGCATGTTCCCTTGTCAGCGTGATTACACAATGCAGCTTTGGATCGAACTGTTGCAGCCGATCGAGGTAAATCTGCGTCAGCCGCTCCGAAGTGATCTGCCGCGCATGGATCCAGCGCGAGAGTTGCGCGACCGAGGCATAGGCGACGTCCGCATCATTGGCTGGCAGCGGTGCGCGAGGATCGGCGCTGCGAATGTAGTAGCTCTCTCCGCGACCCGACTTCCCGGGCAAGGTCCCCGGCAGCATCGGATTCCAAACCGTAGCCGGTGCAAGCCCCGCCTCCAGCGTCATCTTGCGCGGTCCGGTTCTGCGTTCATAGATCGGCGCCATCGCCTGGCGCCAGTTGCCGGCGGCCTGCGCGCGATCCGCGGGCGACATCTCAATCTGGACCAGCTTTTCGGCCTCCGCGAAAGTTTCGGCCGTCACCTCCGGTCCGACCGGCGGCGCGGTGCCAAATGCCGGTGGTGCTCCGGGTGTCTGCTGGTTTTGGCTTGTAGCTGGGGTCTGCGCGGCACTTTGCGTATCGAACGGGATCGCAGCGCCCAAGGCGCCAAGCGTACTCGTGGCGAGGAAGTCTCTACGTGTCTGGGTCATTTCTCTCATCGTTTGAACCTGGTTGAATTGCGCTGTATGGCGGGGCTAGAAGCAATATACGCCGAGGCCTCGTCAGACGGCTCTCCCGATGGCTCAGTTCTCGGTCAAATCCGCTGAATCCGCCGGAGTTTGTCCAAGGGGGCCTCGACCCGTAGAATCACTAGGAGCAGCATGCCGGGCACGCAGATCGGTTCATGTCCAGCCGCTGCCAACTTCAGATGACTGAACACGCATCAGGTTCACCCAGCAACCCGCAGCCAGTTTCGGCCGCGTGGAAGAGAATCGAGACGGCACGCCATCCTCAGCGGCCTTACCCCATGGACTTTATCGAGCGAATCTTCACGGATTTCAGCGAGATTCACGGGGATCGCGCCTTTGGCGACGACGCCGCCGTGGCCTGCGGAATGGCAAAGCTCGGCGACGACGAGGTAATGTTGATCGCCAATCGCAAGGGCGGAAACACCAAAGAGCGCGTGAAGCGCAACTTTGGCATGCCCAACCCCGAGGGCTATCGCAAGGCGCTCCGTTGCATGAGGATCGCCGAGAAGTTCGGCCGTCCTGTCATCAGCCTGATCGATCTGCCCGGCGCATATCCCGGCCTTGGGGCGGAGGAGCGCGGTCAGGCCGAAGCCATTGCGCGCAACATTCGCGAGATGGCGCGCCTGCGCGTGCCCACCATCTCCATCATCAGCGGCGAAGGCGGATCGGGCGGCGCACTCGCGCTTGCCGTCAGCGACCGCGTGCTGATTCTCGAGAACGCACTCTACTTCGTCATCACGCCGGAGTCCTGCGCCGCCATCATGTGGCGCGACGCCTCGCACAAGCAGCAGGCCGCCGAAGCCATGCGCATCTCCGCGCCGGAAGTTGCCGCGCTTGGCTGCGTGGACGAGATCATCAGCGAGCCGCCCGGTGGCGCGCATACCGATCACCCCGTCGGCGCGGGGTTGGTGGGATCAGCGATCCAGAAGCATCTGGCCGAGTTGAAATCGATGCCCATCGACGCCCTGGTCGCAGCGCGGCAAAAAAAGTTCCGCAACATCGCCCAGTGCTATACAGAAAGCTAGTGCGCGTGACGCATCGTATTTCTATCGAGCGCGAACGCTCGCACCTTTATCGATCCTCAATGCATGCTTGCGCCGCATATTCGCTTCATCAAAGGAGTTCGCGATGAGTGCGCCCGCACGTGGCGGCAGATTGCGCGCCTATCTCGAATTCATCGCGGCCGTCCTCTACTTCTTTGTCGTGCGTTCATTCGCGCGCAATGCGGCGATTGCTATTCATCATGATGCCTGGGCGCCGCTGGTAGAGCAGTTCTTGTTCGTGCTGTTTCTCATTCTTGGCTACGCTGCTTTCGGCTCACTCTTCGACAGGCAAGTGGGCTCCATCGCCGCGCAAGGGTTGCCGCTCCGTCAGGGCTGGACCCGCGAAGTTGCCACTGGCATGGCCGTGGGCTGGGGCGCGGTTGTCGTCTGCGTCTTCGCCATGGTTCTTATCGGTGGCATTGCTGTCGTTATTACCACGCAATCGTCGGCATGGCCATGGCTGATCGTCGATGCAGCGTACTTTGGGCTGCTCACGCTCGGCGAAGAAGTCGCCTTTCGAGGATACGGGTTCCAGCGCTTTACCGCTGTTGTCGGATCGTCTGGTGCGGCATTTGGATACGCGTTGTTCTACGCGATCGTCTATGCACTTTTGCCCGGAGCCACCAACGCCAGCATCGCCATTTCCGTCGTATTTAGCTTTCTGCTCACCACCGCTTATCTGCGCACGCGCGCGCTCTGGGTAAGCTGGGGGATCAACTTTGGCTGGAAAGCTTCTCAGGCTCTCGTATTCGGTCTCACGGTGAGGGGCGTCAGCAGCCATTCGCCGGTCATTGAGGGAAATCCAATGGGACCGTTCTGGCTCACCGGCGGCGGCTTTGGCATCGACGCCAGCTGGTTTGCCTGCCTTATTCTTCTCATCGCGTTTCCTGTGATTTACCACGTCACCCGCGACCTTGATTTCCGCTATAACGCCCCCGTAATCGTGCCCGGCGGAATTCCCGTAGACCTCGATGCAGCCGCCCGCCTCCAGCACGAGGCCGCAATGGGCCCTCCCGCAGAGCCAGCCGCACCATCCCTTGTGCAGATTCTCCCGGCTGTCGCACCGCCTTTGCCATCTACTGCTTCCGAGCCGGCATCACAGTCTTCAGCCGGTCCTGAAGATCCCCACTGAATCGCCCGGCTCATAGGCCCACTGCTCCAGTTCGAATATCCGATTTGACCTTTGTAGTGAATTGGAACTACTGTTGGCGTAATGCCACGTGCGTACGGCCATGGGAGGAAGCCCATGATCAGTGCATTGCCCACTATCACCCCGCCATTCGTCCATTCCCAGATTCCTGCGCGTTTTTACCACTCACTTTTGCTGGCTGGCGCCTGCACACTGGCGGCGACGCTCCTTAGCGGCGTGGCGGGCGCGCAGGCCATCACCATCGATACCCATTCCGGAGCGATGAAGGGAAACGGCACAGTCGATCGTCGCTTTAGCCAAATTCAGCCTACGAATGTTCCGCTCGAAAAGTCACAACTGGACGCGAAGACGCGCCTGGAACTGATCCGCGTGATGCAAGCGGAGCAGGGGTTCGCTATGCGTCCGTTTCCCAGGGGCCACAAGGGGTTAACCCTCGAAGCGAACGGCAAGTTGGCACCCGCAGGCGAGCCCTATCTCGACATGGCCACTCAATTCGGACTTTGCGCCAAGCCAGGCGATCGAGTCGTACTGACCGACGTGAAGTTTGAGAAGAACAAGATCATCTTCATGCTCAATGGCGGCCCGGACCTCAAGCACCGCTTCCTGCGTCACATCCAGATCGGCGGCAGCGGATCCATGAGTCCCATGGTTCAGGACGACGGCCAGGAAGCCACGGGAGCCCGGCTAACGTTGGACTTCAAAGGCCCCATCCCGGAACTGACCGGTTCACAGGTGAAAGCGCTCCTCGCACCGCTTATCTCATTCGACGTTAAAACGCCCATCCAGGCCTTCACTGACACGCTTCCGCCCAAACTGAAAGATGCAATTCTGAATCACGATGTAATGGTCGGCATGACGACCGACATGGTGCTCTTCTCCCTCGGTCCGCCCCAGCGCAAGGTGCGCGAAGTTGATGGGCAAATGCCGTTCGAGGAGTGGATCTACGGTTCTCCGCCGAAGCCTGTTGAGTTTGTGCGCATCAATGGCAATCGCGTCATCCGCGTTGAAATTGCGAAGGTCGGTGAAACGCCACAGATCTTTACCAAGGACGAAGTTGAAGGCATGATGCGCACCGACGGTTCACCGCTGGTGGCGGACCAGGCCGTGCGGACCGTGAAGATGGGTGATGTCGAACGCGATCCCAACAAGGAAGCTCCCGCACCTCCGCCGACGCTTACGGCTCCCGGAGAAAAGCTTCCCGAGAATGCCCAGCAAGGCCAAGGCGAGATGAAGCCGGTTCAGTTCCCCAAGCAGAAGCCCGACGATTATCCCGATGCCGCAGCTGCACGCCGCGCTGATCAGCAAAGGGCAGCCGAAGCGGCCCAGCAAGCCCAAGACCAGGCAGATCAGAAAAGCACGACCCCAGCTGCAGCCACTTCCAAGCCGGCAGATCCAAACGCGGGCACTCCTCCGTCCGCTTCACCCGGTAGCACGCCGCCGGCCGATACCGCTCAGCCGCACTGAGTCCTGATGTAAACTGGAGGCAGCGAGTCCGGCTGCCTCCCGCAAACAATTCTGAGCAGGGGTGAGTTAATCGACCGCGCCGTTGAAGCCGCGTGCAGCATATTCCGCGCGTGTGTGCAGAGACAATCTTCAAAGGAGAAACACCCGACCCATGGCCAAAATTGCCAAAACTGGTGATCGCAAGAAAGCAATGGACACGACGAAGTCCACCGACTGCCCCAAGTGCAGCAAACCGACGCGTATCGTCAAGCGCGTAAAGGACCGCGAGCGCGGTGTGCCGGGCGGAGTTTATATCTCCTGCTCTGCGTGCGACTTCTACGAGAAACTTTAAGCATTCAAGATAAGTCTTAGCTAATGAAAAGCCCGGCAAGATCGCCGGGCTTTTCGTCTCTGGGCTCGGAATTGCTCTACTTTGCCGCGGAACCTTCCAGCGCGCCGGTCATTCCGACCGACCAACGGGAGTGGAGGAACCTGCAGTTGCTCTTTCTGTTTCGCGCTCCACGATTGATGGGTGCCCTATCCCTGACACGGTTTCATCTTGCCATGAGTGGGAAAGCACGAACTTGGATGTTCAACCGGCCGCGCTACACCGCTTCCGCCATCTCCTCTAAAATCGCCGCAGCGGCCTCGGCTGGATTCGCGGCCTGCGTGATTGGCCGTCCCACTACCAGGTAGCTTGCACCCAGCCGCAATGCTTCCGCAGGGCCTGCCACACGCTTTTGGTCGCCGATCGCAGCCCCTGCCGGTCGAATTCCCGGAATCACTAAGACTCCCGCCGGCCCGGTCAAGGCTCGCACCGACGCAACCTCCTGCGGTGAGCAGACGAATCCGCGAATCCCCGCCTCCAACCCCATCTTCGCCAGCTGCTCTACTTGCCCAGTTGGAGCGCGATTCACTCCGACGGACTCGAGTTGGGCGGCATCCATGCTGGTCAGCACTGTGACCGCAAGCAATTCCGGCGGATTGGAAACTCCTGCCAGCGCACCTTTGGCCGCAGCCAGCATTGCGGGGCCGCCGCCGGCATGCACCGTCAGCATCCGCACGCCCAGCCCAGCGGCCGACCGAACCGCACCTGCCACGGTATTTGGAATGTCGTGCAGCTTCAGGTCGAGAAACACGTTGTGTCCGCGCGCGACGATCGGCTCCAGCACCGCAGGCCCAGCTGCAATGAACAACTCCAGCCCCACCTTGAACCAGTTGCAAGTGCCCTCAAGTTCGGCGACAAGCCGCATGGCCGAATTGGAGTCCGGAACGTCGAGCGCGACAATCAGGCGCTCGCGGGCGAGTTCAAGCGGATCAGACTTTACGGCCTTTGTAGATTCCATGGTGACGGCTTCCTGACTGCGCATAACTCCATCGTAGCCCAGTTTTGGTTCATCTATCGTCCCAACAGCGCAGAACCTATTTGATCTCAGAAGACCTGCTTTGCCGCTAATCTGCGGTCAGGAACGAATTTCTCTTGACCCTGTAGTCAGCTACAGGGTTTAGGCTGCATCCATGGAGAGTCTGACAAGAGGGCAGCTTGCGCTGCGCGTCGGCGTAAATCTGGAAACCCTTCGTTTCTATGAGAAGGAAGGATTGCTTGCTCCGGCATCGCGAACCTCGTCGGGCTATCGACAGTTTGCGGAATCCGCAATAGATCGTCTGGAGTTTGTGAGGCGAGCTAAGGGTCTTGGGTTTTCACTGACAGAGATTCGCGAGCTTCTCGTTCTTCAAGAAGGGAACACTCAAACCTGCGTTGAGGTCAGGAACAGGCTTCAGAATAAACTCGTCGCCCTGCTTGCCAAGAAGGCCGAACTGGAGAGTCTTGAAGCGCAATTGCGTTCAGCATTGCGAAAGTGCGATCGCCAATTGAAGCAGAGCGGTCAACAGTACGCGAACCAATGCCCGGTCTTGAAACAGATGGCTGGATCAGCCGGATCACGATCTCGATAGTTTCCTCAAGCCAGACAGCGGCTCTGGAGTCGTCCTCTTCGATTCGTCTGCGAGTAACGCTGGCTGGCACAAGTTGGTGTCCGGGCAAGTCCTCGGCACCTGTACTCCACTGGGGCGGTCTGGGGGAGGGCGTCCCAGTGGGTACAAAGCTCCATTACTCATGAAAGCTAATCTTCAGCGATGAGGTCGGTCAGAGAATCGCCGCGGTTCTATTTGTTAGGAACGACGTTCGTGACTTTGGAGTGTCCGGCCCCGTAAGGCTGAACTTCAAAGTGCCCTTTCTTTTCATTGAACTTGATCTTTGCGGCGGTCATCATTTTTCCGGTTCCTTCACCGTTTTCATTCAGTGTGACCTGAAGGATGCCAAAGGGATAATCGGTGTGTTGCGCACTACGGCTGAGTTCGGCAACTGTGATCCTGCGCGGAGTAACCATCGTGATGATCGTGTGCTTGCCTGATTGAGACTTGTCTGCGACTGCAATCTCGTTTCCCGTGTCACCCAACTTGTTAATACGGCCAGCTTCGAGCTTCTTCATTGCATCGATGAGCGCGTCCTCCCCTTTATCCTTGAGGATTGCCGCAAGCTCCTTGAGTTCTGCCTCCGTTGTGTACTTCGTGATGGTGAAGTTGAACTGAATCTGCTGGGCCGAGGTGCTGCCGGTGACTACATTTGCCGAGTACGAGTCTTGTGCTTCCGCATTCCGGCAAAAGGCTGCCGGTAACAGGCACGCTGCTGCAACCAACATCAGGGTGACTTTTGACATACATTCCTCCCTTGCTTTGAATGGAATTCTTTCCGAGATGGATCAAACGCGCCAAGTAAGACCGGGAATCGTGATGAGACGATTCTTCGAGTTGTCTGAAGCCAGGACAACTCCAGATGACCCTAGGGAAGGCACCGCGCCCTTCACAACTAGCTGAATTACTAGTGCAGCTGCCAATCGCGCCAAAAGGCGCACCTGAACGCTAATCCACTGGAGTGAGAGTGATAAACCGTGGCCGTGATTTCTGGCCAAGGAGTGATATTCGAAGCGGGTGTTTACCAACCCAAACTCGGTAAGTAAGTTCCTGCGGCTCAGTAGGTTATAGATGATGCGTCGCTGCAAAGTCGTCCTATGAAAGGACTTAGCCGCAGAGCAATTCTCGAAGCGCGCTTGACAGCCAATTGCTCTCTCTTTATCGTTGGCGTGCCCTCAGTCCCAGTCAACATACCTCACCCGGTTAGGGAAGAAAATCTGTGAGTTCAACGATCGCCACGGCTCCTACGCCTGCGAAGACGATTCAAACGGAGCGCAGAGAGCGGCTCTTCTACCTGATTGCCAGCCTGGTCATGATTAGCGGCGTGGCCATCGGCTTTCACATGTTTTACCTGCACGGCTTGAATGATGCGGGCCAGCATGTCACTCAGCAGAGTGCGCCGCTCGTTTATGTTCACGGCGGATTGATGACCTGCTGGATGGTCCTTTTCCTGTTGCAATGCGGCCTCGTGGTGAAGGGAAATCGCCGGTTGCACATGCGGCTGGGTGCGACTGCGGTCGTACTCTACGTCGCCATCATTCCCGTTGGTGTCATTGCGGCACTGCTGCAGATTCATTACGCTGATCCGCATTCATTTGCGCCTTTTGGACGCTATCGGTTTCTCACCCTTCCGCTGACTGAAATCGCAAATTTCACGATCTTTGTCGGTGTGGGATTTCTATTTCGCCGCACTGCCGCATGGCATCGGCCACTTATGCTGATGGGCACGCTATCCGTGGCAGAGGCTGGCATAGGGCGCATTGGTTCCATTCGAAACGCATTCTCTCAAGCTACCGACGCATCTTTTTTCCCCACCTTCTGGGGATCGACGGTGGCAGTAGCTCTGCTCTTGTGGCTGTTAAAGATCGCCATGACGCGTCGCCTGGATCGCAATTTTTCGATTGTTATCGCTGGTTTCGTTACCTCGGGCCTGCTGAGCAGCTATGTCTCGATGACCGACTGGTGGCTCCGGCTTGCGCACGTTTTGACGCGCTGAGCGTGAGGACTGAACTAGCGCCACCGCGTGCCTGACTTAGCTTTGGGGGAAGCTCTTTCTCAGTCTGTTTTCAGGAGCTCGTTTACACGGGCCATCACCTTAAAGGCATCGGCTACGTAGACGACATCTGCTTTGCCGCGCGCCCAGCCACAGTTTGGATCGAGAGAGATTGCGCGGCGCTCGCCGATGAACCGCCAGCCCACGACGTGCGGTTCTTCGCCGTGGCAGCAGGTCGAGAGGCCCTTGGCATGTCGCGGCGTCGATCCTGTTTGCCCCACCTGGTTCATGTGCGTGAGGAAGGGAAGTACGGGCTGACCGTCTCCACCCTGGTCGACGAGCGATTTGGAACTGCCCAGCGAGGCACCGCTCTTGTGCAGGAAACCGAGAATCAGATTGCCGGCTTCAGTGGCATGCATCTGACCATCCGGCTGTTTCTTCGTCCAGCCCGCGCCGGCAACAAAGAGCATCTTCGCTTCCGGCCGGATTGTCTGCGCATCCTGCGCCGGAGAGCGCATTCCAGTAACAGTCGTGCGCAAGGCAGGCAACTCAACTGCGATGGCTTCAACGTTGGACTTCGCCTGGCTCGCTCGCGAACGGAGTATGCGTTCCGGGTTCAAGCAGAAGGAACCATGGCCGCGCCGTTCGCGTGATCACGGCTTCGATGCGCTGGCGATAAAACCAGCGCGAGACTTCAATGCCAGTGTCGCCGCCAATCGATGTGATGTGCGTGTCTACGCATCCGCCGACGCGATGTGCCACGCCCGCGGCAACACGCGCGAATCGCGAACTGCCCGGCGCGAGAACAATGGTCGCTTGCGCAGCTTTGCAAAGCGCCTCGCATGCGGCAGTGTCGCTGGCATAGCGGGACTGGGCAAAGCTTCTCCCGAGACGCCCAGCAGGCGCGCGCCAGAACCTGCATATAGAGCTTGCGGCCGCCTTCGCATCTACCGCAACAATGCCAATCGCAAGGGAAGCGCCGAGACGCGCTGGCGAGCTGTTTGCCCGCAGTTACACGCTTCGAGCGAAGCCTTTGTCAGCGCGGAGCCCGTTTCGTCAGCATGAGTCAAAACAAGAATCGATTCCGCCATCACTTCGCTCCAATCCACTCGACGAGTTCCTGCGCGATGTGCGTCGGCGCCCATATCTTTGACTACGCGTGTCTGCCGTTGCTGGCTTGGAAGGCTCGCTGAAACATATTGCAGCCCATTCGTCAGCAAGCGACGTCGGCTTCGCCTTCTGCAGAGCTGGCATCACCGTGCGCATGTTCGCCATGCCGATCTGCGGGTTGTTGCGCGGCTCCGGCAAGTTGCCCGTCGCCCATCCCAGCACAGCCGGCGTGCCGGCACATTCCGAGACCTGATGTTTGCCGCCCTCGACGCGCTCCAGTACTTCGAAGCGATCCGTCTTCGCGCAATTCAATCTGGTCCACGCCCATGAACTGGTCGGTGATGCCGAGACGCTCGCCCACCAGTCTGCAACGTCACACCCGCACCGCGCGCAGCCGATTCCCATCCGCCAAACAGCAGAAGCTTCGACTTTCCAGTGCCGGGATCTCGGCGATTGCGTTGGCCAGGGTGGCCGCAGCGTGCATGCGCATCGGTAAACCCGCCGACTGGCGCCGTCAATCGCAACCAGTTCGAAGCTGACCTTCTGCGCGATGGTCATCATGACCTGCTGCAGCTTCGCCTTAGGTCCCAGCGACACGAGCCAGACCTTGCTGCCCGGGATTTTTGCCGCCAGATTCGCCGCCTCATAGAGCGCGCTGGCCGCCCACGGATCGAGCACCGCCGGCAGCATCATTTCGTTCTTCAGCGCCGGCCCGTTAGGTCCAGTTACCGGCTCCAGTGTCTGCAAGCGGATCCGGCACGATGCCGGCGCAGACGACTATTTGAAGTTGGTTAGACACAAACTGTCCTCTCTAAGCTCTTAGCTATTAGGTATTAGTTCTTTTCAGTTCTCCGCGGAATGCAATCCTCCCGCTCCAGCGCGAAATTCAATATTGGTCAGGCCATCGAGGCTGGCTTGCGAGCAGTTCCACAGACATGCGCCGCAGTGCACGCACTTCTCGCGCTCGAAAGCCGGCAGCCCCTCTGCACCCAGCGTGATGTGCCTGTCCGGAACACATGGCGATGCATGTTTTGTCATCGCAGCGGACGCATAAGCCTGCGTCGCGAAATACGACGTGATCCGCGAATCCGGGCATCGCCTGGACTTTGCCGCCCATTAGCAGCGCGTCCTGGTGTGAGACGAGTAGCTTGCCGTCGAATTCAATTTCGGGCCAGCCGCGCACGGACATCAGCGCATCATGCAGCGGGCGCCCGTCCTCGCACCGCCAGCATCGCGGCTTCGCGCCGCTTCAGCTCTTCGAGCGAACGCACTGCGCGCTTTTCGATCTGTTTGTGTGCGGGCGGAATCGGATGCGACGAGCGACAGTCTTCCGCCGGTAAGGCCGGCGAGCGCCATTCCGATCAGTGCCGGAGACAAATCCGCGATGGAATCCGTTGCGCGCATTCTTGGCTTCGCGGGCATTCCGCTCCACCCAGCTGACGCGCCGGCGAGCCTCGTAGGTAGCGGCCAGATTCTCTTTTGTGAAACTTCGCCCTGCGTGGAGCAGTTCGATTACCGCTTCGGCGAGTTGCGTGCCGGTCGTCCACGCTTCGTCCACGCCGGAGCCGGCCAGCATGTTTGTTGAGCCGGAGCCCTCGCCGATGCGGG
Organism: uncultured Acidobacteriaceae bacterium; assembly: GCA_963782775.1. GTDB lineage: Bacteria > Acidobacteriota > Terriglobia > Terriglobales > Acidobacteriaceae > Telmatobacter. Next base: position 253,673 of record CAWALE010000015.1, on the reverse strand, counting down.
CGTAGCCATCGCCCACCAGGAACGGCTCGCCGCGCCGGCCTGATTCATCCAGCGATTTCGCGCCCCACGAGCGCAGTGTTCCGTCTTTGAGATGACGCCACAGCGCCGGGTGCTGGATGAAGTGCTGCAGATAGCGATAGGCAGTGCGCCCGGGGTCGCCGAGCCACGACGGCACAAAAATGCCGACCGACGCCAGGCGGTCGGGATGCACGTAGAGGAAGCCGAATATCTCCGGCTCCGGATAACCGAAGGTGTGCCAGACGGTGCCGGGCTCGAGCGTCGGTCTCCTCGGGCAGCTCGATCACGAACTTCATGCCCATCGCCCAATCCCGCGTTTATGTGCCCTGGGCATTCCGAATTCTGTCGATTGCGCGGCCCACTGCGCCGAACGGTCCATCGCCGACAACGGTCAATCTGGCACGCACATCCATGCCCGGGCATGAAGCCCGCATCGGGCAGCCGAGCTTGTCCACGCCCTGGTCGTGCGAGCCGGCATTCCTGCCACGGCTCTGCTCCTCGCGCAGCGGTGCGCTCACCGGCATCGCCGGCCAGATCTGCACCAGCCCGCGTGGCCATCAGTTGCGAGCCAACCCACTGGTTGAACTGGCCGATCGACAGAACGAGGCCGCCGTCTTTGTGCAGGAACTGCGGGTGTCCATGGCAATTCGAAACGCGCGGTCGCTGAGCCGAGCGTCCCGCCAGTGGCGAAGCATGGCGATCACCAATCCGCAATAACAGCGGAGCGCCGGCTCGCGCCGATAGGATCCAGCAGGTAAAGCACCTTCTCCGTCTTGTCACGGTCGCCGCCATCGGAATTTCCGCCGGGATTCAAGTGCAGGAAAGCTCGCGCGAATGCCGCGGGCCGTGGTAACGACGCCGCTGACGCCTGAGGCGAGATCATCGGCGCGTTCGTAGCAGAGCACCTGGAGCGGCATCCCCGGAGCGACTCTGCTTTCGAACGCGGGATCGGCAGGATTCTCATTCCATGCCTGTGTGAGCGTCGTCAGAAATCCGCCCATGGCCGGGCCGAATCCAACGCAAGCGATGTCGGCTTCCATCGACTGGCGCTCGCTATCGGGCGCCGTTTTGCATTCGCTCGATGTTCGGATCGCTGCTCATGCGGGATAATCCAGGGCTTCGGGAATCATGACCTTGCTCACGGTGTCGGCCGCGCGATCTTTGGCGAGTCGTGAGCCGCTCAGGCAACTGGTCGAGCTTGTTCTGCAGGCGCAGAAATTCAGCCGAGCCCGCGCAGCCTGCGCAAGGGCCCGCCTTCGTGCGGATGGCTACCATCTGCCGCGACCACATCGACCGCCATGGCGGAGATGCCGGGCATCGGTCTCTTCGAGTTGCTCCAGTTCGCTGCGAGGAAGCAGCTGCTGTACTCCTCTTGGTCCCATGTGGATGGCGTTGTATCCGAATACCAGCTCCGCGCAGATGCGCGACACTTCGCCTGCCGCTTGCGCCGCCTGCACATGGCACAGATCGCTCAGGAATTGCACGGTGCCTGCAAGTCCTTCAGAACCGATGCGTCGGTCGGCGCCGCTGCTTCAAGCTCCAGCACGTCGAGTATCTGGTGCCGTGACGCGAGCAGCCAGCAGAGTGCATCGGCCAGCGCGAATGTCACGCCCTGGCGCTGGCCGTGATAGAGCTTGTTGCCTGCAGGATCGGTGGCCTTCTGCAGATGCTTGAGTGTCCACAGCCACATGCTGCATCGCCGAGGCAAGGGTGCATGCGCCAGTGCCGGGATGCGTTGGACGCGATGCTGCCGCATTTCCGCGTCCATGCGCGGATCTCGGCCAGGAATACCTCCGACGTCATCGTGACGGTGAGCTGGCGGCGTTGCACGGCCTCGGGGCCTTCGTAGGTGGCCTCAAGCTGCGCATCCATCCACTTGTTGGCCAGGAAACCAGGGCAGTCTTCGGTGATGCCGTATCCACCCATCAGGCTTACGGCTTCGCGCATCAAGTTGGCGCCGTGGCCGGTGTTCCACAGCTTGGTGGCCGGACACAACACGTTCGCCTCGGCATCCATCAGCATAAACTGCACCAGCGGATCGGCTTCGAGCTCTTCGCCATGCGGATCAGTCCGCGTTTAGCGTCAGCAACACGATGGCGCGCTGTTCGCTTTCGCGTAGTGCTTTCACTTCTGCGCGGCCGCCCGGATGCCTCGCTCCTTGCAGAATCGCAGTCTTCTGTTTTTCGATTGGATCGAGTTCGTCAAAGAGGCGCGCAGCGGCGAAACCCAGTGATGCGGCAGCCTCACCCGTCGCCCACACATCCACCAAGCCGGTGCAGCGCGTCTTCGCGCTGCTGGATGCCTTGCTCGTAGCGGATTGTGCCCGGCTTGGCACCTTCGGCTCCGCGAAAGCGTCCGCGCTGATAACGGATGACGGGCTCGACGGCAGAAAGCAACTTGGCGGCGGTCATCAGGCCGACTGTACGCGCGTCCGGCGGAAGACCGCTTCAATCACTTCGCTGTGGTTGTAAGTTAGGAACGATCACGCCGTCTTTCACGGTGTAGCCGCCGACGATGCGGCTGGCGGGAACTTTCAGGTTGAAGATGGGGTCGCCTGTGGAGGAGAGTTGGTGCACCAGCTTCTTGGTGGGAGTGCCGCGATCGTAATGTGCCTTGGTCCGTTTCTTCGAGGATCACCACGCAACTGCCTTTGATGCGCGGATCGTCCGAGGTCGACTGCGGCGGTTACAAAATTTGCGAACGCAATGTTGGTGATAAAACGGCCGCGCTTGTCCACCTGCAGCACGGGCTCTTCGCCGTGCTGCCATTCGGCCACGCTCACTTTGCCGCTCAACATGCCGGTTCTACGCCGACGTAGGGAATCGGCTCAGTGAGCGCGAATGCTCCGCGCCACGGCTTGCGGTCTTCGCCGGGTTGAGGCGGAGCGCGAGAGTCTATGTAGTGAGCAGCCTGCTCCGGAGTGCCGCGCTCGTGAATCGGCGCGAGCGCGAGGAATCCGGCGAGACTCGCTGTGGCTGCGCCGCCGTCTACCCATGCGAGTTCGAAGGCAGCCAGGGACAACGCGAGATTCTTTAGGGCCGGTGATGAATCCGCCTTCTTCCGGCTCCATGAAAGCGCGCAGTAATGCCCGAGCGGTCGAAGGCTTCCATCATCTCGTTCTTCGCCGGAGTCCACTCGTGGCTATTCCGTTCGCCGGCCGCCACCATGTGCGCAACCGTGCTGCGGGCCACTGTGCGCGCCGACTGCACAAGCATCTGCAGGTCGAAGCGATTGGCAAAACGCCATTGAATCTGGCGAACAGGATCGCCGGGCAGAGTGAGCATGGTTGGAGAAGACGTATGGGCAGATGTAGCCATAAAACACATCCTCGGTCAGCGGCTTCATTGTGGCCCGAATTCGGACACATCCCGGCATGTGACTCGCATCACGATGAGAACGATCTTGGGAAGTTCGCGGCACCTTCAAAAGCAATGTCGGTCGAAACCGCGAGTATGTGAAATTCCTGTTTGATGAACAATCTCTGGTTCTTACCTGTGAAGTGGCTCGCGTCACATGGCGAAAGGAATTCAGTCCCTTTGAGTTCATTGCATTTGTGACTACTATCACTGCCAGCCCTCTGCAAAAGGCGTCTTCTCAGAGGTGTAATCCCCGCCATAGGTTTCGTTGCATGCGGAAATTCCGGCGGCGGGGAGACCATGTGCGGGAACGCAGTTGCTCACTCCGCGTAGGGGAAGAAGACGGCCGCATGGCCAAAGCCGCACGCTTTGGAGCATTCTTTATCGCGATTGTTGCCGGTCCAGCCGAGTGGCTGTCCACGTTCTTCAAAACCGTTCGACATCCCAGGGCACTCACCTTCAGCCTGCTGGCGTTTCTGGTGTTGCTGTGCGCCCCGCTATCTGGCTGCGCAAGCGGATTGCCTCGCATGCCACGGCGACAAAACATGCAGGACGCGCACGGCCACAGCATCGCCGTTGATGGCAACAAATTCAGCGCCAGCATTCACGGCAGCCTGAAATGCAACAACTGCCACGCGGACATCAAAGAGTATCCCCATCCGGATCACATTGCCAAGGTTGATTGCAAGACCTGCCACGCCGACGAGGCTTCGAGCTTACGGATAGCGTGCACGCCATTCGCAAAGAGCATCCCTGCACCAGCTGCCACGGAAATGCCCACGAGATCTTTCCGAAAGCTGATTCGCGATCGACAGTGTATCCACTCAATATTCCCAAAACCTGCGGACAATGCCATAGCGACGGCGGAATGGCCACGAAGAAGGGCTTGCCCAGCGTTTATCCGCACTACATCGATTCGATCCACGGCTTCGCACTGAGCAAGGAAGGCCTGCTGGTCGCGGCGAACTGCCAGAGCTGTCACGGTTCGCACGGCATTCTGAGCCAGCAAGAACCCGCCAGCCCGACTTTTAAGGCAAATATTCCCAAGACCTGCGGACACCTGTCACGCCAAGATCAATGACGACTACCAGGGCGGAGCGCACGGTCACGCGGCTGGCCTCAGGCCATCATGAAAGCTCCTGTCTGCACCGACTGCCACACAGCCCATGCGATCCTGCAGCCGACGGAGTCCGAATTCCGCATGCAGTCTACGCCGATCTGTGGCTCCTGCCACAAGGACAAGCTTTCTACGTATCACGACACTTTCCATTCGCAGTTGGGATCGCTCGGCGGCTACGTGGAGACGGCTCGTTGCTGGGACTGCCATGGGGCGCACGAGATTCTGCCCGCCTCCGATCCGCGTTCGCCTATCAATAAGGCCAACCTTGTGAAAACCTGCGGCAAGTGCCATGCCGGCGCCAACCTGAGTTTCGTCCAGTATCAGCCGCATGCCAACGCACACGATCGCAAGCTTGAATCCGGCGCTCTATTTTGTGCGGCTGTTTATGAACCTGTTGCTTGCGAGCATGCTGACGTTCTTTGTGATTCACACGATTTTGTGGCTGATTCGCGCCCGATTACGACCAGGTCAAGAGAAAGTCGGCAAATGGAGGGAAGAATGCCTGAGTTGGAGCAAGCGGAAGTAACAACCGAGGCGGAAGAGCCCGCCAAGGCCGAAGCTCTTCATTCGCTTTACGCGCGAACAGAGATACCTTCACGCCGTCCTGTTCTACGACGTTTCTTGGTCTCGCAGGCACCGGACTGCCCCTGCGCTTCAGTGAGAGCATCTGGGCGCGCGGGCTCGCCAGTGGCGTCGGCGGGTTCGGAGCAATTCTCTTCTTTCATAAAGTTCTTGCGCGCTGGTGCTCACGATTGCGTTTCTCATCCATGTCAAAGATATCTTCACAGCGCGGCTTGTCCATCGCGAAAAGGGAATCTTCTGGGGCCCGACCTCCATGGTGGCCAACTGGAAAGATGCGAAGGACCTGATTTCGACCACATGCGCTGGTATGATCGGCTTGGGCCAAGCGTCCGCAGTTTGATCGCTACGCGTATTGGGAGAAGTTCGATTACTGGGCGGTGTTCTGGGGAATGATTGTCATCGGATTCTCAGGCTACGCAATGTGGTTCGCGCCGTTCTTTGCGCACTTTTTCCCGGGCTGGGCGCTGAATGCAGTGCTTGTCATTCACAGTGAAGAAGGTCTGCTGGCAATCCTGTTCATCTTCTCCATTCACTTTGTGAATACTCATCTGCGTCCCGACAGCTTTCCGATGGACATGGTGGTCTTTACGGGTGTTGAAAGCGAAGAAGAATTCAAGCACAAGCGGCCGCAGGAATATGAGCGGCTGGTGCGCGAAGGCAAGCTCGAGCAGCGTTTGGGTGTCGCGCCAGCGCAGTGGTTCGTGAACGGTTCGCGCATCGTCGGCTTTACCGCAATCTTCATTGGACTGACATTGCTTGTGCTAACCCTGACTGCGTACTTCCGTTGAGTCGTGAATATTGAGCCGAGGAGGCAAGCGGCTTGTATCACGGCCCGACCTCTGCGATGCCACTGGGCAAGTAAAACGGTTCGTACATCTGCTTTGCTTAAATGCGGCTTGTATCAGGCGATGACTTCAGTCATGCCCTGATACCAACCTTGTTTCGCCGCGACCTGTGACTCCTATCACGGCATATAATTCACAAAAGCGTCTCCTCATTGCGTGAAAGTTTCCAGCAGAATCCTGCTCTGTACGTTTGCGTTCTTTCTGCTGGGCTCGGCCCTCCCCACTCGCGCCGAACAAAAACTGAAAGACGAAGATTGCCTCACTTGTCATGGCTGACTCAACCGCTCACCAACGATGTGAATGGCAAGTCCGTGTCGCTTTTCGTGGACGCGAAAAAGCTCAAGCACTCGATCCACGCTTCGATGAAGCTTGCATTGCGTCGACTGCCACAAGGACGTGAAGAGCCTTGCGCACGAGACGAGCCTCAAAAAGTCCTCTGCGCTGACTGCCATGCCGGCGCGAAGAATGCTTACGCACACAGTACGCATGCGAAGATCGTCACCAGGCGGAAAGCTTGCCGCCAATTGCCAGGACTGCCACGGCGGCGCCCACGAAGTGCTCGCCGGCGGCGCGCCGAACTCGCCGGTCAATCACGCTAACATTCCCGATACCTGCGGTCGATGCCACGGGCAGAAGTTCCTGATGGAGTCCAGCGGCGTCAGCGCGCAACCCTTCATCTCCTATCAGGAGAGCGTGCACGGGCGCGCCGTCGAAGAACGGCTCCAAGAAGGCCGCCGTCTGTACGGACTGCCACGGTGCGCACACGATATTCTGCCGCCGAACGATCCCAAATCGCCGATCTCCAAGTTCAATGTGCCGGCCACGTGCGGAAAGTGCCACGCCGACGTCAAGCGACACCTTCAATGCAGAGCATTCACGGCCAGGCCATCGCGCGTGGCAACCAATCGCTCCAGGCTGCACGGACTGCCATGGCATCCACTCGATCAAGTCGCACACTCGATCCGAATTCGCCCGTCTCCGAGCAAGAATGTTTCGCGCGATACCTGCGCGCGCTGCCATGAAGGAGTGCGGCTTTCGCAGGAATTCGGAGTCCCGGGCAATCGCGTCTCAACGCTACATGGACAGTTATCACGGCCTCGCCGCCGAGGCGGCTCGCGTGGTCGCCGCGAACTGCTCCAGTTGTCACGGCGTGCACAACATTCTCCCGTCGAGCGATCCGCATTCGACCATCAATCAGCGCGAACCTGGCAACGACCTGCGGCAAGTGCCACCAGGGAGCAACGCAGAAATTCACGCTCACCAAGGTGCATCAGGCCGATGGCGTCCATCCCAAAGACATTAGGCTCAGTCATTGCGATGCGTTGGGTGCGGATTATCTACATCATCCTCATCCTGCCGTCATTGGCGCCATGTTCCTGCACAACCTGATCATCTGGCGCAGCAAAGCGCTGCGCGCCGCCGCATGCAGAATCCCATGATGCATGCGCATGACCACCAATCAGCGCTGGCAGCATCTCGTTCTGCTCTCAAGCTTCATCATTCTTGTCATTACTGGCTTCGCCCTTAAGTTCCCGAATTCATGGTTTGCCGAGATTCTCGGGATGGGCGAACACTACGCAGTGTCATTCACCGCATCGCCGGCGTGGTCCTGATCGGCCGCCGGCTTCTACCACGTCTTCTACGTCGCGATCGCGCGCGAAGGCCAGCGTCTCATCTTGCGATATGCTCCGCGCCGAAAGACGGCTCGGATGCATTGCAACGCGATGCGCTACTACCTTGGGCTGAGCAAAACAGAAGCCGCAGTTCGGACGCTTCAACTACGCGCGAGAAGGCGGAATATTGGGCGCTGGTCTGGGGCACTGCGCTCATGGGCGTTGACCGGCGTGATGATGTGGGCCAAGGTCGTGGGTAGGCAACCTGCTCGCGCGCTGGTGGGTCGATGTCGCGACGGCGATGCACTTCTACGAGGCGATTCTTGCCACGCTGGCGATCGTGGTTTGGCACTTCTACCAGGTGTTCGGCGATCCCGATGTTTATCCGATGAACTGGGCGTGGTGGGACGGCAAGATGTCGGTCGAGCACTATCGCGAAGAACACGCCCTTGACACGGAGTCAATACAGAATGTGGAGCCCGGGGATGCGCCAACCGGAAAGACGCCGGAGGCACCAAAGAACTAAGTTTGTCCCTGGTCTCTGCCGGCTTGTGGCCCACCGCAATCGTGGCCATCTTGATGGGGAAGTCGATTGGTAGTTCGATCTCAGAAGGTATGCGCACCACCTGTTGCGACGCGCTGTCGACGAACAGGCTGCATTCAGTGAGGTGCGCACGGCTTGCTAAACATTTTCTGCGCATCCGCGGCTTCAGGCTGCATCGAACTATCTTATGTCGGAAGCCGGTGCCGAGTTACCTGTAACCTCATCAGAGGAGCCCGCGTGGGCGCCCGATGCTTACGCATGCTACCAGGGCGTCATTCGCGGACTCCTTCAGGCCAATGTTCCATTCGCAGTCAGCGGCGGTTTTGCCTTTCAGCATCACACGGGTATCTGGCGCATCACCAAGGATCTCGATCTTGTGACGCCGCCCGGTGCTGTTCCGCGTGCCTTTGAAGTGCTGGTGCAGGAGGGCTTCGAGACCTACATTCAGGATCCAGTCTGGCTTGCCAAGGCTCGTCGCGGCGACTACTTCGTAGACCTCATCACCGGTGTTGGCAATGCAACACTGACCGTCGAGCAAGATTGGATCGACCGTGGGCAAGAGGACGAAGTTCTCGGCCTCCGATGCAAGGTCCTGTCTGCCGAAGAGATGATCGCCTCCAAGCTTTTCGTCACGCGTCGCGAGCGCTTTGATGGCGCAGATATCGCGCATTTGCTTAAAGCCCGGGGCAGACACCCTGGACTGGGATCGCCTTCGCGCTCTTACCGAACCGCACTGGCAGATGCTCTTTGGTGAGCTGGTTCTCTTCGCTTATATCTATCCCGCGCACACAGACAAGATTCCCCAACCGGTGTGGCGCGAACTCATCGGGCGCTTCCAGAATTTCATTTCCACTCCGCCATCTGGCCAACCATTCCGCGGAACTCTCATCGATCCCAAAATGTTCGCCATCGATGTGAATGAGTGGGGCGAGCGCGACCTATATCGCGAACTCTGCGAAAACTATCCGCACCCCTTACAGGAGATCAACACAACCAGGAGCAAGGAATGAGGCTGGCCGCAGTCGCCGACATTCATCTCGCCGCAGAAAACCATGAACGCGATGTCCGCCAGTTTTCACCCGTCAATGACTTGGCAGACGTGCTCGTGATTGCCGGCGATTTCACCAATCACGGCATGCCGGAAGAGATGCGCGCGGTGCTCGGTGTGGTCGAGCACATACGCATACCCATCGTCGCGGTCCTCGGCAATCACGATCACGAGAGCGGCCATCAGGACGAGCTTGCCGGCATGCTCCGTCTCGCCGGAGTCCACTTGCTCGACGGCCAATGCCACGAGATCGACGGCATTGGCTTCGCAGGCACCAAGGGTTTCTGTGGTGGCTTCGCTCCTTATGAGCTGATGCCGTTTGGAGAGCAGGGAATCAAGACTTTTGTCGAGATCGCCGAGCGCGAAGCCGTCAAGCTTGACTACGGCTTGGCGCAGACCCAGGCGCAAAAGAAGATCGCAATCACCCACTATGCGCCGATCAAAGAGACTATCGTGGGCGAACCGGAACCGATCTTCCCGTTTCTCGGCAGCTCGCGCCTGGAGCGCGCACTGGAGACCCACAGGCCAGTTCTCGCGCTGCACGGCCACGCTCACAAAGGCACTTTCTCGGCTGAGACCAAATCCGGCGTCCGTGTGTGCAACGTCGCGCTGCCCCTCCTGCGCCGTCGCGAAGAAGAGCACCCGTTCGCAATATTCAATCTCTAGATGCGGGCGGCCGGACTAGGGAACCGTTCGGATTGCAGAAGAGGAGATGCTCAGACACGCCAGTCGTCGGAGCGCCAGTTCTTGATGCGCTCCTTGATCTGCTTACGAGTCAGATTGTGTTCGAGCGCCTGCTTGGCCAGTTCCACCACCTCATCATCGCCGGCAAATCGCAGCCCAATCAACTGGTCCTCGGTGAGGCGGTAAATCTGCGCGTGCCACGCCGCCGGAGCAAGCGCCTGCAACCGCAAGCGTTCCTCGAGGCGGATGACACGGTCCTGTACCTTCAGCGGATAAGAGCGCAGCCTGAGGATGGGGACGATAACTGCGAGCGACAGCACCAGGTACCACCATGCGGAGATGGTGTGCTGTCGATAGAGGTGAATCCCGGCATACACCAGGTTGGCGAGGTAAAGCACGAGGATGAAAAAGTGGTAAAGAGGATCGAAGCGGGCGTGATTGCCCAGGCTCTGCGTCTTACTCATGCGTGGCAGCGGCTTCCTTCAGGACGGAATTGGCTATCGCGGCGGTGGGAAGTACCGCTTTCCCGTCCGCAGTAGCGGCGCTATGGACCTGAACACTGGCGCTCACTGGATTTTCAGCGGGCGCCGCCGGTAATGTCAACGCAATCAAATCATCCGGCGACAGTTTCTGCGTATCTTTCGGGATCAGGCGATAGTGGCTGCGCAAAATGTAGTCCGCCAGCAGGCAGCCGGCCAGATAGGGATTCACGATCGTAATCGGTATTGCATATCCCGTCGTAATCAGGGACTCCGAAATGCTCTTGTTTGCCCGGCTCGAGCGGCGATTCCCGGGTATCTGCGGAATTTCAAAGATCTGCAATTGCATCTCAGGATGTTTTTTCGCGAACGTCTCCAGCTTGTGCGCAATCTGCTTTGGAGTCGTCATCCCAGCGTCGGGAAAGACTCCACGCCGAAAGGTGCGCGGAAAGTACTGGTTCAACACCCAGCGCGAGAAGTCGGAGCAGTTGTTAAAGAGCAATTGGAAATGCGACACATTCTTTTTGTCGTTCAGGAGCTCAATCAGTGCGTCGTCCTGGGCTTCCGTGGTTTCAAATCGAAACGCATAAACCCGGCGTTCGTAGGCTGCACCAATAAGCTGCGACCAGCCGCCACGCCAGAAGTTGCCTCTGGATACGTGCTCTCCCAGGTCCGTGAGGTGCGCCTCATAATATTCGTTGCGCAGCCGGTTAACGGTAGCGCGGTCCACTCGCGTCGGAACCACCGCATCGTCTTCCACGGAGTACAGGTAGGGAATCAGTGGAATTGCTAACCAGTCGTAATGATCAATGTTGCCGTAACGGGAGATCACCGCGCCCATCTCGCCGGGCTCGCAGCGACGCAGCCTTGTCGGAGTCTCCGCGCAGATATGCGCGAAGTAGATTGCAGTGTGTCCGGTTGGATTGACAGTCCCGAAAAAGCCGTAAGGCTCCTCCATCAACAATGCAGCCTGGGCACGGCAGCATGAAGCAGAGAAAAGAGCGAAAAATAATGCCCCCATCAAAAATGCAAATGTGCGTGGGGTGCGCATTGAGAGCATCATGACTCCGACAGAGTTAGACCTTTCCCTTAAGTATGGGGCACATCGTAAAAAAAGAAAGCTGATACTTATACCAGTGTCTCAAATTGGGGTCAGTCTTGCAAACCTATGTGAGACTGGAGGTTAGAGCAAACCTAAACGCCGGACCGTCACATTTCTAATCAACATTAACCCTGAATCAGCCGAGACGTTGCACAGGACAATGTGAACGTAGAGAAACGCGGGGATGCTGGCGAAGCGGCGCCCGCTCTGTTAACGTTCTCTTTCCGAAAAAGTGGATGCAAACAAGCACTCTATACGGTCAATTCTCACAATGTGAGGCTCAAGTGCGCGTTCCGTTTATCTCAGTTTTGCTTTTACTTTCGACTGTAGCCACCTCAGCTCAAGTGACTTTGCCTAAGGTTCTTTCGAGCCACATGGTCGTCCAGCGCGATCTGCCGGTGCATGTGTGGGGCAACGCCTCGCCGGGGCAACCAGTTGCTGTCACTTTCCGTGGCGAATCGCGGGGAACCGAGGCTGATGCGCTGGGCCACTGGAGCGTCTACCTGAAACCGGGTGCAGCCGGAGGTCCGTTTCAACTCACGGTGAAGGGTGTGTCCGAGAGTGGTGCAAGCACCGCTCCGGAGCAGCCGATCACGCTCGACGACATCATGGTGGGCGACGTGTGGGTCGCATCCGGCCAGTCCAATATGGAATTTCCCCTGAGTCGCGCCAGCACCGCCGCGCAGGATCTGCCCACCGCTGCAAATCCGCAGATCCGCCTTCTGATGATTCGCAAGCGCTCCTCGGATTACGCAATGCCCGACGCCGACACCGATGGCTGGACCCTCTCGAATCCGGAGACCGCGAAGGAGTTCTCTGCCGTAGCCTGGTACTTTGCTCGGGATATCGCGGCGCGTGAGCACGTTGCCGTTGGAGTGATAGACGCAACCTGGGGCGGCACTGTTGGCGAAGCGTGGGTGCGTCTGACGGCTCTCGGCGAAGATGCCTCGCTGGCTCCAATCTTTGTTTCTCGCGGAAAGATGGCGGACACCGCTGCTGATGGAGTTGCAGAACAGAAGGACCAGCAACGTCAGATCGAGGAAGCGAAAGCCGCCGGTAAGCCGATTCCGCAGTTTCCGTGGCATCCGCCGCTCAATAGCTGGGGACCGGGACTGTTGTGGAACGGGATGATCGCGCCGCTTACGCCGCTGCCGATTCGCGGAGTCCTCTGGTATCAGGGCGAGAGCAATAGCGCGCTGGCGCGGGTTCACTCCTACGATCGCGTGATGCGTACGCTTATCGAAGATTGGCGCAGGCAGTGGGGCGTGGGAGATTTTCCGTTTCTCTACGTGCAGATTTCGAACTTCATTTCGACACCCATGGAAGATTGGGCTGAGTTGCGCGAGCAGCAGGTGCGCACCCTGGCGATGCGCAACACGGCAATGGCGGTAACCATCGATATCGGCAATCCAATAGACGTTCACCCGACCGACAAGCTCGACGTGGGTCTGCGCATGGCCCGTGCTGCTCGCGCTCTCACCTACGGAGAATCCGTTGAATACTCCGGCCCCATGTTTCGACAGGCCACACCAGAGGGAGGATCGATTCGCGTCTATCTCGATCATGCCCAGGGCTTGATGATGAAAGGAAGTGCAGTCACCGGTTTTGAAGTCGCTGGAAAAGACGGGATGTACGCGGCAGCCACGGCAACTATCGAGGGCACGACGGTTGTGGCTTCAAGCCCCGACGTACCCAATCCCATTCGTGTGCGCTACGGATGGGCAAACAGCCCGCAGTGCAACCTCTTCAACGGAGATGGCCTTCCTGCTTCGCCTTTCACTTCGGAGAAATAGCGTCTTCATTCGGCAGACGTAAAGAGGGGCAGGCGTTGTGCGCCTGCCCCTCTTTGTTGTTTCGTGTTGTCGAGGTTAGAACGTGAAACGAGCTCCGAACTCACCCCAGGTTGAACGCGGAATCGTGGTTGCACTCGGCGCGATGAAGCCCACCGGGTGGTTGAACGTCCCGGCAGCACCGATGCTGTTTCCGTAGTTGTTTCCGTAGTTAGCGCGGTTGGTCAGGTTGAACGCCTGGGCCACCAGTTGGATATTCATCCGCTCCTTGATCCTGATGTTCTTTGCCAGCCGCATATCGAGCTGGAAGAACTGATCGCCGCGAAGTGGATCGTACTTGGCAATGGTGCAGTCTGCGGATGCGCCGTTGATGCCGTAGAAGCAGTTTTGCGCTCCAACGTTGTTGCCCGCGAAGGCAAACCAGTCAGTCGGATCAGACTTCGGTACGACCACACCGACTCCCGTTCCGCCGCCCGTGTTCAGCGTGTTGCTGGAGTTGGTCAGGTCAAACGGTCTTGCCGTGCCGTACTGCATGATCGGCGCAATATCGAATCCCTTGGGCAGATTTACAACGCCCGCAACCGTGATGTGGCTGCGTTCGTCGTTCGGTGAGGGACCCCACTCCCAAGGTGCAAAGGGAGCAGTGGCGAGCTTCGGATAGTTACGGAAGGAACCGCCGCCGGAACCGTATCCATATGCCCAGGCCAATGTGTAGTTCGCCTGCAGTTGGAACCGGTTGGTCATACGTTGCTGGAAGCTGAAGTTGATGCCGTCGTAGTGTTCGCGACCGATCGCTTCTTCATTGCGAACGCTGAACAATTGGGGAATATCCGGGTTGGCAGCAAACGCCGGATCGAGCGGACGAGTGAGCACTCCATTGATCGGAATCTTCTGATCAATGTTTATCGTCTTGTTTGTGTGAAGCCCGAGAACGTGGGTGTATTCCACCTGCAACGCGGTTTGCTGGTTGGGAGACCAGGTGTAACCCAGGTTGAATTCCTCGGTCACCGGGTTGCGGTAGTCAGGATCGATCAGGCGCCCCACGCTGCCCGGAGCGAGTTCGGTCGAAGGCGGCGGGATCGTTGGCATCGGGTCAACACCATAGCGCCACTGGCCAAGCGTCTTTCCGGTACCCGGAACATTGTCTCCCGGTGCGGAGAGGCTGAGAACCGTCTGGAACACGGTCGGATTCGACATCTGCTCCATGAACAACGGAATGTTCTGGAACACGTTGCCGTAGTAGAGACCGTAACCGCCGCGCAATACTTGAGTGCCTTTGCCGGTCAGGTCGTACGCAAAACCGACGCGCGGACTGAAGTCCAGATCGTCATCCTGCGCAATGGTGTCGACGTACGGGTTGGAGATCGGGCTGTTGAGTTCCTTGAGTTCGAGATAGGTGCGGCTATCGGGAATGTCGGAACCGCCGATCATGTTGAAGTCCTTGTCATACCGCAGACCGAGGTTCAGGGTCAGGCGCGGGGTGACTTTCCAGTCGTCCTGGAAATAGGCGCCAAACTGCTTGGTCGCCACGATAAAGCTCGGGTCGCCGTTTGCCTGGGCCATCGAGACGACAGCTCCAGGTGTAGCAAAGCTGTTGGGGTACAGACCGCCCTTGTTGGCAATGATGTCGGTCGGGTTTGCAGCGAAATCGATCTCCAGCGTCGAGCTGAACTCGAAGAAGCCGCCCTCCACTGGATTCCAGATGTAGTCGACGCCACCCTTGAAGGTGTGCTTGCCCCATGACTTCGAGAAGTCGTCCTTGAACTGCCATTTGCGCTGGAACGACTGCTGCGGAACGTTGGTGTTGGTTCCGAACGAGGCGTCAGGGAACGTAACCAGCGGCGCGCTGATGTTGCTGTCAATGAGATTGTTCCAGTATTGGAAGCCCGCGGTGAAATTGTTGACGGTCGTGTCGTTGATGACCGAGTTCAAAGCGAAACTCGCCAATTGAAGGTGATTCACCGTGAAGTTGCCGTTGGTCAGGTCGCCCGTTCCGTCGGACTGATCGTTCTGGCTGTCGTTTGACTGCGACGAATAGCTGATGGACGCGTTTTCTTTGCTGCTGAAGTTGTAGTTCAGGCGGCCGTTGTAGCGCCATTCATAGAACGGCCTTGGAATGGATGCGGCCGGCTCTGCCGCAAGACCGGCGGCCTGTGCGGCGACGAGTTGCACATAAGACGAAGGTTGTTCGATCAAACCTTGCTGCTCACGCTCGCGCTCGATTGCAAAAAAGACGAAAGCCTTGTCTTTCATGAGCGGTCCGCCGATTGATCCGCCAAACTGCTGGCGCGTATAGTCCGGGTGAACCGAAACCTGGCCGCCTGTACCGGTGGCCTGCTTCTCATCCGTATCCAGCGCGGTGTCGCGGAAATAGCCGAATGCCGACCCGTGAAACTGGTTCGTGCCGGACTTGGTGATCATGTTGATGGCTGCGCCTTCTGAGCGGCCGTTCTCAGCCGAGAAGCGCTGCGTGCTGATGTGGTATTCGTCCACGGCTTCCAGAGGAAGCTGCATCACCGGTCCGCCGACGGTGTTGTCCTTGTTGTCGACGCCGTTCACGGTGACGTTCACGTTACGTCCGCCATCGCCGTTTACCGAGAGAATCGCATAACGATTCTTCGTGGGGTCGTAGGAATCCGTCTGCTTCACGCCGGGGGCAAGATATGCGAGGTTGGCCACATCGCGGCCCACCATCGGCAAATTCTGCACTTCGGTCGGCGTAATCTCTGCGCTCACGCTGGTCTTCTGCACGTCCACCAGCGGATTCGAACCGGCCACCTCAATGGTCTGCGATGTCGAACCGGGGGTCAGTGTCAGATTCGCGGTTGCGGTTTGACCGACCAGCAATTGGATGGTCTGCACAGCGGTTGCGAAACCCTTGCTCTTGACCGTCAGCTTGTAGGTTCCGGAGGACAAGAGATCGAACCGATAGCTGCCGGTGTTGTTGGTCAGCATGGTTCTGGTAATACCTGTGGTCGTGCTCGCGATGGTGACTTCTGCTCCGTTGACCACCGCTTGCGAGGTGTCCGAAATCGTGCCCAGGACAGTTCCGCTCGCCGTCGCCTGCCCCATCATTGCTCTTGGAGCAAGGAGCAAGATGAGGAACGAGTAGATTGCTGCTCGAGTAAACATCTTCATTTGGTTTTCTGATCCTTTTTTGTGAGGAAGAGACCTTCGCCAGTACCGGAAAATTTCAACGTCTTACAGAGAGCGAATGCAACGCTGGCTAAGTCAGGGAAGGCACCAGGAGGTTAACTCCGTGGCGCAGGGTTTGGGGATCTTTATGCGAGTAGCTGCAATTCGTCAGCCAAAAGGATCAACTGGGGTAAGGGCTTGATAAATTATTTGTTAAAGGCAGTTTACAGGATGGCCGGCGTAGCGGATTTCGGGGGTGTTTCCATTGTATGGATTTCCTCCCACGTTTCTCCGCAAACTCATATATCCGCGGGCTCAACCGCAGCGGAGTTTCTGGGGGAGACTGGAACGCACATCGGCGCGTAGGCAAGCGCGGCCGTCTGACTGCCGCGCGCACCCGTAACTTTGAGCTATGAAAATGAGCCGGCACTACCCCACAATCGGGGGCGCCTGGATCAGCGAGAACATTCCGCCGAAGACCTGCTTCAGCTCGCCGATTGTCATCGCTCCCTTGCGGCCGGGCGCGCATTGCAACTCGCCCACCGTTGCGTCCTCGTCGAACTGAAGAACGTCGCCGTAGAAGTTGACGCTGGCATTATTCTGCCGCGTACCGGTAATGATGATCTTGCGGCCGGGAACCAGGCGTCTGACGACGGGACTCTCCACCGCAGAGAGCCGGCAGCTCGGAGCCTTCTTGTCGATCTGTTCCCACGTTGTCACTGCGCCGCCCTGGAAATAAATGGTTCCCTGGTTCGCGGGCAAAACAATGTCGACATTGACTGCGACGGTGGATCCGGCGCCAATTGTGGCAATCGGAGCGCTATCCGGCAGGTCCGCGCTCTGGCCTCCCAATTGCAGTGAGGAACCAAACACAAGCGCGGCAAGAACAGCCAGTACAGACAGGTGGCGAAAACGCATCACCGTGAACCCCTTTCGGACAATAAGCATCGATTTGGGCTGAATTTTAGCACTCCCATTCACCCGGCAAAACAAAAATCCGCCGTCTTCGTGTTCATCCCACGTTACCAACTGGTCTCCTTTAGCTGTCACATCCTGTTCCCAATCCCTATTCCCTAATCCCTGCTGCCCCTATTCCGTGTCTTTAGTACACTCATCCCAAGCCTATGCGGACTCGTGCTCTTCTTGCCTCCCTGGTGGTCGCAGTTCCGGCCATGTTGTGCGCACAAACTTCAGCCAAGACTTCCCCGAAAATGACCACAAAACTCACTCCCGAACAAGTCGAACGCTCCTCCATCGTGATCGATACTCATGCCGACACTCCGCAGCGTTTTGTTGATGAGAACTACGACCTCGCCGATCCGCTCAATGGCGGCAACTGGAATCTTGAATCTGCGCAGAAGGGAAATCTCGGCGCGGAGTTTTTCTCGATCTGGGTCGAGCCGGCATCGAACAAGGGCCAGTTTGCGCGCCGCACGCTCATCCTGATTGACGCGGTGAAGCAACAAGTCGCAAAGCACTCCGACAAGATGATGTTCGTGACTTCGCCCGAGGGAATCGAACTCGCGCACCGCGAGCGCAAGATAGCCGCGCTCATGGGAATCGAGGGCGGCCACTCCATCGAAGATTCGCTGGCATTGCTGCGCCAGTACTACGCGCTCGGCGTTCGCTACATGACGCTGACGTGGTCAAACTCCACCAGCTGGGCCGACTCCTCCGGCGACATTAACGACACTTCGATCCCCCATACAAAAGAGGGTCTGAACGAGTTCGGCAAAGACGTTGTCTATGAGATGAACCGGCTCGGCATGATGGTCGACATCTCCCACGTCTCCGATCGCACCTTCTATCGGACGCTCATCATCACGCGTGCACCGGTTATTGCTTCGCACTCTGCGGCACGTGCGCTGTGCGATGCTCCGCGCAACATGACTGACGATATGCTCCGCGCTGTGGCCAACTCCGGCGGTCCCGGATCCAAGGGCGGTGTGGTGCAGGTTAATTTCTACTCGGCCTTCATTTCTCAGCAGTATCGCGACGCGCAAAAAGCGCAGCAGCCTGAAGTCCAGAAGGCTGTGCAGGCGTTGAAAGACAAGTACAAGGCAGAAGGGAAAGACGCTCCGGCGGATGAGATCGAGAAGCTGCAGCGCCAGTATGCCGACCGCATTCCGCGTCCGCCGCTCAAGTTGCTGGTTGATCACATCGACCACATCGCCAAGGTTGCCGGGGTCGATCACGTAGGCCTCGGGTCCGATTTCGATGGAGTGACCGGTCAGCTTCCTGAAGGCATCGACTCACCGGCTGACATTCCCAAGATCACTGCGGCGTTGATGGAGCGGGGCTATTCCGCCGAAGACTGCCGCAAGATACTTGGAGGCAATCTCCTCCGCGTGTTTCGCGAAGTTGAGCAGGTGAGCAAGCAATTGCAGGCGGAGAATCGCCCGCGCATCACCAACAAACAGCCGTACGATAAACCGCAGAAGTAGAAGCCGGGCACCACAGAGCCTGCCCTGAGTGAAGCGAAGGAGTTTCGCTTCTGAGGGCTGGGAGCAACATCCACTCGTCAACCTGTCACCTTGTATATTTCCATCATGCGCACTCGCCTTGCTCTTGGTCTTACGCTTTTCCTCTCCCTCGCCGCGCCTTCTGCTGTACGGCACAATCCTTCTCCGTCACCTTCCCCAAAGAACGCAGCGCCCAGCCGCTCGACGGCCGCCTTCTTCTCCTTCTCTCCAACGACCCGTCCGACGAGCCCCGCATTCAAATCAACGTCTCGCCGAACACGCAAATGGTTTTCGGCCTCGATGTCGATCAGCTCGCGTCCCGGCCAGTCCATCACCATCGACGATGCCTCATTCGGCTATCCCGTCCGCTAGTCTCCACGATGTCGCACCCGGCGACTATTACGTCCAGGTCGTCCTCCACCGCTACGAAACCTTCCACCGCTCCGATGGCCACACCGTCAAGCTCCCTATAGATCGCGGCGAAGGCCAGCACTGGAATCTTTCGCCCGGCAATCTCTACAGCAAACCGCAAAAGATTACGTAGGCCCCAACGCGCAGACCGTCTCGATCGCTCTCGATCAGGAATATCCCCGCCATCCGCCGATCCCAAGGACACGAAATACATCCGCACATCAACATCCAAAGTCAGCTGCTGAGCAGATTCTGGGGCCGCCCTTTCTTCTCAGCGCCATCATTCTCGTTCCCGAAGGCTTCGACGCTCACCCCAACGCCCGTTTCCCACTCATCATTTACCACGATCACTTCATCGACGACTTCGACGGCTTCCGCACCAGCCGCCCGACCCCGATCTCAAGCCCGACTACAGTGATCGCTTTCATCTCGCCGGCTACAATCGCATTCAGCAGGAAGAAGCCTACAAGTTCTATCAGCAATGGACCGCGCCCAATTTTCCGCGCATGCTTGTTGCGCAAATCAATCACGCCAATCCGTACTACGACGATTCCTACGCGGTGAACTCCGCCAATCTCGGCCCCTACGGCGACGCCATCGAGAATCGAGCTTATCCCCGCACTCGAAAAACAATTCCGCGGATCGGCCAGGGATGGGCCCGCTTTGTTTACGGCGGTTCCACCGGCGGCTGGGAGTCCCTTGCGGTCCAGATGTTTTATCCCGACCATTACAACGGCGCTTTCATCGCCTGCCCCGATCCCGTCGATTTCCGCGGCTACACGAATATCAATCTCTACGATGACAAAAATGCGTTCTACATCCAGGGCGCGCACAAGCCCAGGTTCCTCAGCCGGGTTTCCGCGACTATCTCGGCCACACCTCGCCACCACCAAGAGATCAACCAATACGAACTTGCGCTCGGCGCTCACAGCCGCTCCGGCGAGCAATATGACATCTGGCAAGCTGTTTACGGCCCGGTTGGAAACGACGGTTATCCGCAACCCATCTTCAACAAGGAAACCGGCGAGATCGATCCCGCGTCGCCGCCTACTGGCGGAACACTACGATCTTAGGCGATTCTGCAGCGCGACTGGGCGACGCTCGGCCCCAAGCTCGCGGGCAAGCTGCGCATCTACGTCGGTAGTACGACAATTACTTGCTGAACGACGCTGTCTATCTCATCGAGGATTTTCTGAAGTCCACCACGAATCCGCCCTACGGTGGGCGAAGTAAAATACGGTCGACGCGCCGAACATTGCTGGAATGGCGATCCGAGTCAGCTTCCGAATACCTCTCCCGCCTGCACTACAACACGCAATATCTGCCTAAGATCCTTGAACGCATCAAGAAAACCGCTCCTCCGGGAGCCGACTTATCCTGCTGGCGCTACTAGCGAGGAGTTGTTTGTACGGCGGTGCGAGTCCGACTGAAATCAGAATAGGCCAAGGTCTGGCTTCAACCCTGAGAACGCTCTACTTCGCGGCCGAGCTGCTGCCAGCGTCATTGTGGGCGCTGCCGGCGTTCTGGCCTGATTCGCCCGCATTCTTCTCCGCATTGGCGGTTGCCGATTTTGGCTTTTGCTTGTGGGTTTGCTTTTTGTGGGATGGTGTCACATGCGCGGAGCCTGACGGTTTGGCAGCCGGCGCCTGAGTCGCGTCGGGCACAATGAACGGATCGCGGCGTTCGGTGGCGTGTGATGGAACAGCGGCAAGAAAGAGAACCAAGGCAACTACGGCGGCGCAATAAAACAGAATCCGTGCTTTCATTTACAACTCTCCAGATAACCGAAACCTGGCGGGAGACCAGAAGCCGA
The DNA here is from genome assembly GCA_963782775.1 of uncultured Acidobacteriaceae bacterium. Classification (GTDB taxonomy): domain Bacteria; phylum Acidobacteriota; class Terriglobia; order Terriglobales; family Acidobacteriaceae; genus Telmatobacter. The sequence continues at coordinate 232,671 of CAWALE010000015.1, read as the reverse complement.
ACCGTTCGTGCGGTCCGTGCTATTTAGTGTTAGTACACCCGACGCAAGGGGGCACCGTAAATACAACCTGAGGGGATCCTTCTACCACCAATGTGCAAGGGCGCTATCGATTGATTAGATGTCCGGCTTGTGTGACGACGATCGCTGGACCACGTTGTCTTGCTGGTCCAGCGCGCGCTGTTGAGATCTGACGGCTGTGATCGTTAGTTCGAAAGTTCGAGCGGGCTAGCGGCTAGGCGGAGGCGCCCCTGAGCCCGTAGTTGGCTTGGCTTTGGAGGTCTTGTTGTTGCCGGGCCTGCTGCGGGTCGTGCCATCTTCCCCATCTTTGTATTCGACAACATCGGTGCTTGCGCCGGAACTCGGAGCTGCCTGCTTCTCTTTGGATTCGTAGAGGGGATTGGTTCCTGCGGTTTGATTGCCCTTATGTAGCGGATTTGAAGATACGGTTTCCGCTGCTGGCGCGGCGGTGGCGACCGATTCAGTGGCGTGCGCGGAGCCCAGTGACTTGTCCGCGGAGACCGCAATCGGTTCGTGCTGGCGGCGTCCGGTTGCCATACCGCTGGAGGCTTCCCGGGCGGTTTGAACGCTGCTGTTGGCGTATTCGGAAACGGAAGGAACGCTCGATTCGCGAGTGGAGGATTGGCTGGCGGTAGCCTTCTTCGCCGGTTCCTTGGGCGCCTGCGCTGCGGCAACCGTGGCAACAAGGAGCACAACAGCGGCGCCGTGGAAGATGAGACGTGCTTTCATGGTCGACCTCACTTTCAACTTGCTTCATTTCAGCCCATGGCGAGGGAACGCCAGGTTCGCAGTTTCCATTGAGGAGCCGCGGGGCCGGTGACGACCGCACCAGTACACGCCGGGCGCGAAGCGAACGTAAATACAACTTCGATGTCGCCGGATACAACCAACGTACTTGCGGCTGAAACGGCGCCTAAAGCGCGACTGAAGTCCCGCCCCAGCTCTCCGGCTCCACATCGGCAATGGTTTCGGTAAAGTCCCAGAGGTGGCCGTGAAAGTCTCGTGCGTTGTACTGGCGCTCGCCGTACACGTGGTCCACCGGCTCGGTGAGAATGACGGCGCCATGCTGCCGTGCGCGCTCGCAGTGCGCAAGAGCGTCTACGATACGCACCTGGGTGATGTGCGAACGCTCGGGCACAACATCGCCCTCGGCAATCGTGAAGCATCCTTCGCCGGCCCGCATCTGGATGCGGTGGTTGGCGATCCGCAGCCGAACCGTAAATCCGAAGGCGGCTGAAAGCCATTCAGCAGCGAGGGAAGGATCCGGATAGATGAGGACGGGAATCACGGTGCAAGGCGGGACGGAGCGGTTGGTGCGCATGACGACAATTTAACAGGAAGCAAGACGGTTCTTCTTGACGCCAAACGAGGCGGGCGGGATAATCACGAACATTTCCGGCCCGCGGGAAAGGAGAATTCCAGATGAGATGCAGAAGGGCAGCTTCCTTGGTTCGCTTTGGAAGAATTACGATGCGCGTCGCGGGTTTGCTCGCAGTCGCTTGTGCAGTTCCGCTGGCGAAGGCCGCAACAGCTCCTGCCGACCCGTGCTCTCTCCTGTCGGCAGCGCAAGTGAGTAGCGCTATGGGCAAGACCTTCAGCGCGCCCGAGAAGAGCGTGGCCCCTCGGCCCTTCGCAAATACTGTCCAGGGGACAGATTGTAAGTATTCAGGCTGTGGAGAGGGTCTTCTGTTCAGGATCTACTTTGATCCCTCGCCCGAGGCCGCGACGGACCTGTTTGCCAAGCTGAAGATGTTTTACAGTCCACCGACGCCGGTGCCGGGTCTTGGCGACGAAGCATATTTCGATCCACACCACGGCATTCACGTCCGCAAGGGCAACGTACGTTTCTTCCTGAGTGCAGGGAAAGACGAAAAGCCGCTGACGAATCTGGCAATGCAGGTGGCGGGACAGCTTTAATTCTGGAAGGCGCGCAATGCTCCGCCGATGGCCTAGCGGCTGGCGATGAGCTGTTTATCCAGCAGAGCTACGACTTTGTAGGTTTCAGATTCGTTCTTGCCCTCGGTGCCGACGGTCCACTTAAGCTTCGCGGTCTTCCCGTTGATCTCCGCCTGCACGTGCTCGCTCATAGGCATGCCACAGCTACGGCGGTTCACATAGTTTCCCCTGGGGGAATATTTGTTCACGCAGTTGAGAAGGGCGATGCGTCCATCGGGCAGCAGCAGCGACACCGTGGTGCCGACAACGTTGTAGGTCACTTCACCTTGCTCGGAGAGGAGTTGGTTGTGGCCGGTAGGAGAACATTCCGTGGGATCGGGATCGAGCGCACAGGTCGGGCTGTTTTCTGCGACCGGGCTCGTGTATCCAGGAATTACGGCAAAGTAATTTACATCGCTATTTTGCCGGTAGAGCACAGTCGCTTCCAGCTTTTGGGCGGTGGCAGTAGGGGCACAGGACGCAAGCGTCAGGACTACCATCCCCCAACCCATCCAATTGGGCTTGCTCATTTCAGGACCTCGATCCAAAGTCGATCTTCAAAGTCTACGGGGACTTCAGGTCGAATGCGGGGCGGAGAGGCGAGGGAGCCCATCCGAGGTAACGTGACAGAAGGGATTCCCCTTGCCCATGGAGCAAAGGAGACGGGTCCGCAGATCCGGCGCAGACACAGGCGCCGTCGCCCGGGTCTCGATCCCGCATAATTATCTTTAGAATGCGATAGTTAAGCCAACTCGTCCAGAATTGTGAGGTGGCCTCTGAAGATCACAACCTGGATAACGAGGTTGTGTCCACATGTTGGAAAACGGTAAATCTTTAAACCGGCAGCTTAGAACGAAACGCTGACTGCAATTCCGTGAGGGCTCGGATAGTTGCGGTTGAACAGGTAGTACCCGTCCCCCTTATATGCCACGTAGACGTCATCGTTCTCATACCATCTTCCGCTCCAGTGCTCGGGGAACGGATCCAGCATCGTGAACCAGTAGCCGCCATATTGGAAACGCGGATTTCCGTCTTCATACAGAAAAGGAAGGCTATAGATCCGGAAAGCGTGTTCATCGCCATAATGACCGCGGAAATAGTCATCAGGAAGCCGGTAGCCGTTATAACCGCCTCGTTGCTGCCAACTGCGGTGCTCGTATTGCCAGTGATTCGCGCGCCGCTCCTGCCAGGCACGTACCTGCGCCCTTTTCTGGTCTTGCTCCTGTTCCTGTGAGCGCTCCATCTGCTTCTGTTGTCCAGCATGCAGGCCGTTATCGCCCTGGTTTTTCTTCGGCTGGTCGCCGGTGCTGGCATGTTTGCCCTGATTCTGCTGCTTGTCTTTGTTCTTGTCCTGATTGCCCTGGCCGTACCCAGGAGCGCAGGCCCCGAGAGTGAGAAGCAGGATGGAGACGGAGGCGACGATGCGAAATCGTGTCATGCGTGTTCCCTCTGACAGAACTAAGTGGACGATGATGCTCCTTATGCTACCCGAATTGCCGCTCCGATGATCTTTCTCAATTGCTTCAAAGCAATCCAAAGTTCCTGGGCTTTTGGACTTAAGGATGTATGCCGTTGACTGGATTCGACTGGGCGGGGGCAACCGAAACCGCGGTCTTTTGTGCCTCGACGATGGTGAGGCAGGTCGAATCAAATCCAACAAGCACGAAAACCCGGCTCCGAGAGGCTTTCCATCTGAGTGAGAGAAGGGCGGACAAAGAGCCTGCCCTCCTCTGCAATCGCGGATTCGCTTAGAACGAGATGCTGATTGCAATTCCGGGACGATTGGGATATCTGCGGTTGAAGAGGTAGTATCCGTCACCGTAGTAATCCACATAAACGTCGTCCGACTCATACCAGTCATTGCCCCAATAATCGGGGTAGGGATCCATCACTATGAACCAATAGCCGCCGTACTGGAAGCGCGGATAGCCGCCCTGATACATGAAGGGAAGGCTGTAGATGCGGAACCAGTGATTGCGACCGTAGTGGCCGTGAAAATCGTTGTCGGGAATTCGGTATCCGTTGTAACCGCCGCGTTGCTGCCAGTTGCGGTGATCGTTATCCCAGTTGTTTGAGCGGTGCTGCTGCCAGACCTGCTGCTGCTGAACCTGCTGTTCGCGCTGTTGTTGCTGCGAGCGCTGCATCTGTTGCCCACGCTGCTGCTGGTACTGAGCCTGTTGCTGCTTGTTCTGACTCTGCTGCTCGCGCTGCTGGGCTTGCTGTCTGTTCTGGTTTTGCTGCTCCTGCTGCTGAGCATTCTCCTGATTGATCTGGTTCTGATGCTCATGCTGTGCCTGTTGCTTTTGCTGCTGCTGCCTGCTGCTCCTGCTGCTGAGCTTTCTGCTTGTTCTGATTCTGCTGCTCCTGCTGCTGAGCTCTTTGCTTGTTTTGATTCAGCTGCTCCTGTTGCTGAGCCTGCTGTTTTTGGTTTTGCTGCTCGTGTTGTTGAGCTTGCTGCTTGCTCTGATTCTGCTGCTCCTGCTGTTGAGCTTTCTGCTGATTGACTTGGTTCTGATGCTCATGCTGCGCCTGTTGGTTTTGCTGCTGAGCTTGCTGCTTGTTTTGATTCTGCTGCTCATGCTGAGCCTGTTGCTTTTGCGGTTGAGCCTGTTGCTTGTTTTGCTGCTGGTGCTGTTGACCTTGGTTCTGTTTGCCCTGATTCTCCTGCTTTTGTTGCTGACCCTTGTTTGGCTCTTGCTTCTTGTCCTGGTTCTCCTGGGCGTAGCCAAAGGCACATGCCGCGAGAGCCGCGGACAAAATGGATATTGGAATAATGGACCCAAATCGTTTCATGGGTGTTACCTTCCTGCAGACTTTCAAAACAACCACTGCCTTCGAAATTGCCTGCAACTCCGACGGTGTTGAACGACGTTTGAGAAACTGGTTCAGCCATTGATCGCTACGCGGATCGGCAAGGCGGTCTGCCGTGGACATGATGTGCTCCGGGCGAGGCAGACGCATTCCGCACGGGCATAAATGGACGTTCTTATCTACTCTCAACCATTTACCCGAGTAAGACTGTTCACTTTTGCTCAATGTGTCTTGGGCGTTGCGCTGGAAGCGGCTCTGCCCTAGGAGGAAACTTCAAACGGATGAGTAAGCGCGATGATCAGAGGCGCTGGAGACAAGATCACCATTCATACCGGTGATTTGCTGGTTAACTCTAATTTTGGACGGCTTTTCCTCAGTGGACATGGTCCCAGCCGCGAGCGGCGTTTTCCCATTTACATGTGACGACTAAAATCAAAGGTAGACCATGGCCGAATTCACTCATCTCCATCTTCATACCGAATACTCCCTTCTTGACGGCGCCTGCGACGTTCACAAGCTCATTGATCGCGTGGCAGCCCTCGGCCAGAAGTCTGTGGCGATGACGGACCACGGGAACATCTATGGCGCGGTGCACTTTTTTAATGCGGCCAAGGCCAAGGGCATCAAGCCGATCCTGGGATGCGAACTCTACGTCTGCAAGGCGGAGGATCATCGCGCCGATCGCCCAATGCGACCAGTACAACCATCTGCTGGTGCTGGCGGAAAACGAAGAGGGCTATCGCAACCTGATTCGCCTCACCAGCGAGGCCAGCCTGCACGGTTTCTATCGCAAGCCGCGCGTGAGCAAGAAATACCTCGCCGACAACTCCAAGGGCCTGATCGGTTTTTCCGGCTGCCTGTCTGGAGAATTATGCGAGGAACTGCTGGCAGGGAACTACGAAAAGGCCAAGTCTGCGGCCGCGCAGTATCAGGACATCTTCGGTCGCGGCAACTTCTACCTCGAGATCCAGGACCAGGGCCTGGCAGAAGAGAAGAAGATTCAGACAGACCTTTTCCGCCTCGAGAAGGAACTGGACATTCCGCTCGTCCTGACCAACGATTCGCACTATCTCTGCGGTGAAGACTCGCACGCGCACGACGTGATGCTATGCGTGCAGACCGGCTCGAAGATACATGATGCCGACCGCTTCCGCTTCGACTCCGACCAGTTCTTTGTAAAGAGCGCAGACGAGATGGCGCGCATCTTTCCCGATTCACCGGGCGTTGCCGAGCGGACGATGGAGATTGCCGAGCGCTGCAACTTCAAACTGCATCCGGTCGACAATCCGTTCCCGGAGTTCGCGGTTCCCGAGGGCCACACCATCGACAGCTACTTCGAGCAGGTGTGCCGCGAGGGGCTGCGGAAGCGGCTGGAGACGGCGGTGCGGCAACTGGAATTGCGCGGCGTGCGCCGCTCCGCTCCGCATGAATATGAGGCGAGGCTTCAATACGAAATCGGCATCATCAAGCAGATGAAGTATTCGGGCTACTTCCTTATTGTGTGGGACTTTATCAAGTATGCCCGCGATAACGGAATTCCAGTGGGCCCGGGGCGCGGTTCGGCGACTGGCTCCCTCGTGGCATACGCCATGGAGATTACCAACATCGATCCCATGCAGAATGTGCTGCTCTTCGAGCGCTTCCTGAACCCCGAGCGCGTGACGATGCCTGATATCGACGTGGACTTTTGTCAGAATCGTCGCGGCGAAGTCATCGACTATGTAACGCGCAAGTATGGACGCGAGCAGGTGGCGCAGATCATCACGTTTAACACCATGGCGGCGAAGGCATCGATCAAGGATTGCGGACGCGCAATGGATATGCCGTACGGCGACGTGGATCGCATTGCCAAGCTGGTTCCGGCAACCGTGGGAATGACGCTGGAGAAAGCGCTTGAGGAGTCGCCCGACCTGCGCAAGGCGTACGACAGCGACAAGCAGGTACGTGAACTGATTGACACCGCACGCAAGCTTGAGGGCCTGGTGCGCGGGGCCGGAGTTCATGCATCGGCCGTGGTGATCGCGCCGCGTCCGCTGACGGAACTGGTGCCGCTGAACAGAACGAAGAACGACGAAATTGTAACTGCGTACGACATGAAGGCCGTCGAAAAGATGGGCCTGCTGAAGATGGACTTCCTCGGTCTTGCGACGCTCACGGTGATCACCGATTGCCTGAAGCTGATCGAGCAGACGCGCGGGGAAAAGCTGGACATCGACCTGCTTCCACTGGACGATCCAGAGACGTTCAAGAAGAGTGTTCCACACGCGCGCTGACGTCGGGGATTTTTCAGTTTGAGTCGAGCGGAATGCGCGACATTTTGCGCCGATACAAGCCCGATACGGTGGAAGAGTTGACGGCGCTGAATGCGCTGTACCGGCCGGGCCCGATGGACATGATCGACGACTTCGTCGAGCGCAAGTGGGGAAGGCGGAAGGTTGAATTCCTGCTGCCGGAGCTTGAGCCGATTCTGAAAGATTCTCTGGGCGTGATCGTTTACCAGGAGCAGGTGATGCGGATCGCCAATGTGCTCGCGAGCTATTCGCTGGGTGAAGCCGATCTGCTGCGTCGCGCGATGGGAAAGAAAGATCCCAAGGCGATGGCGGAGCAGCGGGACCGCTTTACGTCCGGCGCTGCGAAGCTGGGCCTGCCAAAGAACCCCGTCATTGAGATCTTCGAGCAGATGGCGAAGTTCTCTGGATACGGATTTAACAAATCGCACTCAGCAGCCTATGCACTTGTGGCGTATCAGACGGCGTACTTGAAGACGCACTACCCGGTTGAGTTCATGGCGGCACTGCTGACCTCAGAAACATCGAAGCCCGAAAACGTCGTCAAGTACATTGGCGAATGCCGGGAGATGAACATCAGCGTGGAGCCGCCAGATGTGCAGGTTTCGGGCGCTCAGTTCACGCCGCACGGCGAAGCGATTCGCTTTGGCCTGGCCGCAGTGAAGAATGTCGGCGGAAACGCGATTGAGTCGATCACAAAGGCGCGCGACAGAAGTCGGCGGGCGCTTCAAGAGCTTTTGGGAATTCTGCGAAAAAGTTGATCTGCGCGTGATGAACAAGCGCGTAATCGAGTCGCTGATCAAGGCGGGCGCACTCGATTCACTTGGAAAGCGCGGGCAGCTTTTCGCCGCAATCGACAGGGCGATGGAGCGGGCACAGAAGGCACAGAAAGATGCTGCTCAGGGTCAGGCAGGCCTCTTCGGCCTCTTCAATGAAGAGCCCTCTCACGCCAGGAATGGCGACGACCTGCCTAATGTTCCCGATTGGGAAGAAGGCGAGCGGCTGACGAACGAAAAAGAGGTGCTTGGTTTCTTCGTCTCCGGTCACCCGCTGGATAAGTATGCCGACAAGATCAAGAATCTTAGCGGCGTGATCTCGACCGCCGAAGCGCTTGAGCGCAAGCCGGCGGAGCGGCGATGGGGCAAAGATTCAGACCCGGCAGATGATGTTCTTGTTGCCGGCATGATGCTGGGGCTGCGCGTGCAGAAAACGCGCCGCGAAGGAAAGCTCTACGCGCAGGCCACGCTCGAAGATGCGACAGGCAAAATCGACTTGATCGCGTTTCCGCAAGACGTACGAGAAGCTCGCCGATCAACTCAAGATCGAAGCGCCAGTTCTCATCCGCGGGACAATTCGGGCTGAAGAGGATGCACAGCCGAAAATTGCGATCAGTCTCCATCCAGCCGCTTGAAGCGGTGCAGGTCAAGTTGCCTACCGGCGTGCGCATCCGCATCAGTCTCGACCGTGCCACCGAGGAGTTGCTGGCAAACCTGAAGAGCGCGGCCGATGCCGCACCGGGGCCGGGCAAGGTGATGATCTTTCTGGAGAAGAAGGGAGAGTTTCAGGTGATCCTGGAGCCGGAGAATATGAGCGTGGCAGCGGATCGGTGCTGGGTCGAGCGCGTAGAAGAATTGACGGGGAAGGGAACGGTCCAGCCGCTTGGTTGAGCTGGTCAGGAAGGGCTTCCCCGAATCTGGCCCTGACAAGAAAGGATTTGTGTACTGAAATCTAGTACGAAATCCGAATAACTCCTATAGCACTAAAGTTTGAAAAGTGGCGTAACTCACTAACTGTCAGTTATGGCAGAAGTTAGCGATTCGAAGTTTGCGGAACTGGGCTTAAGAGAACGGCTGCCCACCGTCGGACTGTCTCGCGAGTAACAGTTTCCGGCCCTTCGCACGCGGCTAGCTGCACGGCAAAGTTCCCGATTGTGGAGCTCTCCGGATGCCCGCAATCAACCGGAAGGCCCGTTCGCTGCGCGGTAAGATTTGCCAGGAGCTGATTGCGGCTGCCCCCTCCGATAATGTGGATGCGATCAAGTTTTCGATGAAGCATCCGTTCAAGATCAGCCAGTGCGACAGCGTAGCGGGCCGCGAGGCTTTCAAAAATCACGCGCGCAAAACGCGGCTCGTTGCCCGGTTCATCCGGGATCGGCTCATGACCGTTAGCAACGATCTGTTCGTTAATGCGCGCAGGCATATTGCCGGCGAGCAGCAGCGACTCGGCATCAACGTTGATCGCTGACGCTCGTGAGCAGACAGCTGCCTGTTGAATCAGATCGGAGATGTTGACGTCGCGACCTGCGCTGATCCACGCTTCCATGCACTGCTTCAGGAGCCACATGCCATTCACGTTCGTGTGGAAACAGAATCCACCGACCGCACCCTGGTTGGTGTAACGCGCCGCGAGAGCCTCAGGTGTTGCAATGGGCTGCGCAACAAGCGTGCCCACCAGCGACCATGTTCCTGAGCAGATATATGCCGTCGCATCAAGGTTGGCGGGGATTCCGGCAATGGCGGATGCCGTGTCGTGGCAGGCGGGGGCGATGAGTCCCGTGTCGCGAAATGCGGGAAGCGAAGTCAAGCGAGCCCTGCATCTTGCCCAGGCGCGTGCCCGGCGCAACAATGCGCGGTGCGGCTTCCATCGGAAAATCAAGCCTGGCGAAAATGTCGCGGGCCCAGTCGCCCGTTGCAAGATCGACGAGGCCGGTGTGCGTGGCGTTGGTGTACTCCGCAATGCGCGGCGCGCCCAGCCAGTGAAGAACAAACTCCGGCAGGCAAAGCCAGGGAGCGCGCGCGACGGAGCCATCATCGGCCAGAAGCTGGTAGATGCTGTTGATCCGCAGTGGCTGCGCCCCGGTGCGCCGAAAAGCTTCTTCCGGCGGAAGCAAATTATCGGCCTTTGCCTTTGCGGCGATTGTCCGTTCATCGCGGTAACAGAACGGATCGCGCAGTGGATGACCACTGGGATCCAGGCGCACGTAATCAACGGCCCAGCCATCGACGGCGATAGAGGCAATCCCCTCGGGAGCTTCCATGGCGGCCTTGCGCAAACCTTCGTCGAGGCCCGCAAGGATCGTCTCGATGGGCCAAACGAGCGAAGAACCGCGTTGAATCGGACCGTTGGGGAAGCGATGGACTTCTGTGATCTCCGCGCGACCGTTGGTCCAGCGGAGCAGCGACACCCGACAACTCTCCGCTCCGAGATCAATCGCAACCCGCGCGCGCCGATCGCTAATTGTCGGCTCCTTGCCGCTGCTCACCGCAGGAAGGCCTCGGAGAGGCCGCCATCAACGGGGAAGATATGACCAGTGGTGCAGCGCGTCTTTGGGCCGGCCATGAACAGGATCGCTTCGGCGCAGTCCGTCGGATCGATGGGCTGATGCGTCAAGGTGCGCTTGGCGTAGAACGCAGCGAGCAATGCCCTCAGTTCGTCATCCGATTTGTTTTCGTCAAAGGGGACCTTGTACTTCGCGAGTGACGCGCGGACACGATCGCGTGGGAACATCGTGCTGCCTTTCACGACTGTTGCCGGGCTCACCGCATTCACGCGAACCTTCGGCGCGAGTGAAACGGCGAGCTCTCGCGCAAGATGCGACAACGCGGCTTTGCTAACGTCGTAGGCTTCGCTGCCGCGCTTGGGCACCACCGCATTTGCCGAGCTGGTCAGCACGATTGAGACGTCGAGATCCTGGTCGGCGAAAATCTTTGCGGCCTCGTCGGCCAGGATGTAGTTGGCCGTGACGTTTGTGTTCAGCGTCGCAGACCAGAGGTCGTCGCTGATCTGGCCGTCGGGCGAAGAAGGAAACAGCGCCGCAGTGTTGATGAGGATATCGAGTCCGCCGAACGCGGCGATGGTGGCGCGAATAGCTTCGCGAATCGCATCGCGGCTGCGAATGTCGACAACCGTCGAAGCGACGAATTCCTTCTGCGTGATGTGAGCGAGCTCATTCGCGATACGGGACGCAGCAGAGCCATCGTAATCGGCAATCATCACATGTGCGCCGCGCGCGGCGGCCAGGTGCGCGACTTCGCGGCCAATGCCGCTGCCTCCTCCGACGATGAGCACAATGCGGCGGCTTAGTTCCTTTTCCGGTGGCTGGCGGCGCAGCTTCGCCTCTTCCATCGCCCAGTACTCAATGCGAAATGCCTCGATTGGCGGGAGCGCAACGTAGTTGCTGAAAGTCTTGAAGCTTGCGGGATCCATCCCCTCTCCGCATTGCGGGAGCGCGCCGGAGACTTCACCTTCTGACAAGAGCGTCGCGCCTTCAATCACGTGAATCGCGTTCGTGTAGAACTCGCCAACGATGCGGGCCTCCGTCTTGTTCTTGCCGAAGCTGAACATTCCGAGCCCGGGAATGAGGACGACCGTCGGGCTTGGATCGCGAAGCGCGGGTGAGTCGGGTTTGGCGAAGTAGTGGTAGTAGGTCCAGTACTGCTCGCGGTACTCGGTGAGCGACCGACTGATTTGCGTCTTGAGCTCGGCGATGGTGCCGTTCTTCGACCATGGCACAAACATGGGGCGAATCTTGGTGCGGATAAAGTGGTCAGGGCAGCTGGTTCCGAGGTACGCGAGTTCCTCCGCATGCGCTGAGTTCACGAATTGCAGCACGTCTGGCGCATCGCTGAAACTGGCGATCCAACGATGCTGCGTGCTCACGCGTCCGCGCAGATAAGGCAGAATCTCCAGCGCCAGCGATTGCCGATCGGCGTGGGAAGGAACGGACTCTCCACCAAAACGCCCGTGCACCCTTTTGCTCGCCGTGCCGCGCGATGAACTGGCCGATCTGGTCGATGACGGTGAGCGTGTTCAGGTAGCATTCGCGCTGTGTCTGTCCCCAGGTGAAGAGGCCGTGACCGCCTAGCACGATGCCGTCGCAGCCGGGATTGTCCTCGACCGCTTTGCGCATCATCAGACCAAGTTCAAAACCGGGGCGCTGCCATGGCACCCAGATGAGCGAATGATTAAACTCGCGATTGAATTCCTCCATCTTGGTTTTTCCGTTAGCGGATGCGGCCATCGCGATGCCCCAGTCGGGATGCAGATGGTCAACATGCGGGAAGGGAAGAAAGCCGTGCAGAGGGGTGTCGATTGACGCAGCGACAGGATTATTGCGGAAGGTACACAGCGGGTACATCGCCACCATGTCGTCTTCAGTGTCGACGCCCTTGTAGCTGCGCTCGAGTGCAAGCAGCTTCTCCTGGTAGAGCGTCGCAAAGCCGGTGCGCTTGATGCTGCCGAGGTCGCCGCCAGAGCCTTTGACCCAGATCACCTCGACGGTCTCTCCAGAAAGCGGATCGGTCTCGACGACTTTGGAGCTTGTGTTGCCGCCGGCAAAGTTGGTGATGCGCAGGTCCGAACCGAGCAGGTTGGAGCGATAGCGCAGGAGTTCCGGCTCGTCGAGCGTGGCAGCGACGGCGGGGTCCCAGCGGTCTTCGAGGAAGCGTAATGTTGCGGTTGCGAGAGTAGCCTGCGTCATTGTGCACCACCGGACTGGAAATGATCGAACTTCCAGAGTTCGATTCTACCGCTGAACAGCCCAATCAGGCGTAACTGCTGACGGCCGATTGCCGGCTGGCTCGCTCGCGCGTGATCCGCTCAATATAGCCGCTCTCGCGAAGCGCCGCCAGCGGATCGACGGCCAGGCCCCGAGCCTGTCGCCAGGCAGCTGCTAGCGGGCGGACGTCGCGCCAGAACGCGCCCCGGAACAGCTCCTCTGCAGCCACCAGGTCACAGGATTGCTGGAGATGGGCAAGTTTTTCGCGATCGATGAGGGCAGCCTTGAGCCACAGTTCCTGTGCCGTCACGACGGTTTGAATCATGGCCTCGATCTTGCCCTTGAGGTTATGGCTCTGATCGATCATAAAAGCAATTGCATTGAGCGGACCTTCGGACGGGCCGGATTGCAACTGCTGGCAAATCTCGTGAAAGATCCTGAATATCTGGTAGGGATCTATTGAGCCAAGCGTCAGGTCGTCGTCGGCGTAGCGCCGATCGTTGAAGTGGAAGCCGCCCAGCAGGTCCAGATGCAAAAGCCAAGCAACAATCTGTTCGATGTTCTGCGAGAGATAGTGATGGCCCGTATCCACCAGGACAAAGGCTTGCGGGCCGGCCTCGCGGCACAGGTGGGCTGACATGCCCCAGTCGGCAATGTCGGTATGGTAGAAAGCCGGCTCAAAGGGCTTGTACTCGATCAGAAGGCGCTGATCGGGCCCAAGATGCTGATGCGCGGTGCAGAGCGCCGATTGCAGCCACTTTATCCGGTTTCGCATCGATTGCGTGCCAGGATAATTTGAGCCGTCAGCGATCCAGGGAGAAATGTCGCGGCTGTGAAGGCGCTTGCCGATTTCAATCGAATCGAGCACGTGCTGAAGCGCGCGCTCGCGAATTTCTTCATCCGGATTGCAAAGCGAGCCAAATTTGTATTCCTGATTCTGAAACAGATTCGGATTGACCGAACCCGAGCGGATTCCTGTACTGCGCTCAAGCGCCTGGACATCCGAAACATCCGCCAGCCCGTGCGGAAGGTCCCACAATAACGTGCAGAGCCAACGTGGGCGTTGCGCCGGTCAGGCGATGTACCTCGGCAGCGTCGCTGAATTTCTCTTCGAGTGTGGACGCGGCCGCCGCCTGGACGAACTTGCCAAAACGGGTTCCCGTATTCGCGAATCCCCATGAGGGAATTTCAATTTTGAAACTGTCGAGAATCTGTGCTGCCTGATCGAAAATCGCGGATTCGGATGTATTCATGGCTGACTTCCTGCCTCTGCATTGCAAGTGTAGCGCCGGAGCCGGCGTTTCGGCTCAGTTGTCGTCGCGAACGATGATCACGCTCAAGAAACGAGGTCCGTGGACACCTTTGATACGCGTCATCTCAATATCCGCAGTCGCGCTAGGGCCGGAAATATACGTTGCGAGCTCCGGTGTCTGCGGACAGCGGGCAAAGTACTCGGGCAGCGTCTCGACTATCTGCGTGGCACGCAGAATACAAAGGTGGAAGTCGGGCAGCAGTGTCAGAACTCGCCGGCCTTCAGAGGGCGAATGGTGAAGAACGATGGTACCGGAATCCGCGACGCCTGCAGATGCGAGCAGTGACGACACCTTCGCAGTCTCGATCTCGTCGTGGTTCAGCGCATGGTCTATCTTCCACGCGAAGGCAGGCGCAAGCCACTCGGTCGGAAGGCCTCTCGCGCGCAACAAATGTACGGCGATCGCTGGATTGAAGTTGACGCGCGATGGCGGCCGGGAGCTCGATAGTCGAAGACTCCACGACCTCGGCTCCGTACTCGCGCAGTCGTTCGGTCATTAGATGGAGACGGCTGGCCATATCGAGTGAACCGCGCTGGACATAATTACGTGGCAGATCGGCGTAGATATTCGAGTCGTTGCGAGTAGCAGCGCGAATACTGTCAAGGATTGCCTGACGCGAAGACGTTGTCATCGGCTGCCCTCCTTGCCGGGCGTGTCATCTCGTGTCACCTTCGCAGGGCGCATCGCCCACCAATCGCGGAACGACTCTTCGGGCAATGCGCGGAGATCGCGCGACATCGTCCAGCGCGCACCGAGGCTCGGGAAGACGGCGAATCCATCCATCTTTGCCTGTAAAGAGGCGCAAGCCGATGCGGCCGAGACGCTGCGCGAGCCGGAAGCGCGCATGCGCTCGCCAAACACGAAGTTCGCCGCTTTCATTCCGAGGTACATTGGGTCGAACCACCGCCGAGGTTGACGACGCTCCTGGTTGACGACCTGCGCACGCAACTCGATCAGCACTTCCGGAATGTTGATCTTGACCGGGCACACCTCGTAACACGCAGCGCAAAGCGACGACGCATAGGGCAGCGATTGCGCATGCTGCATGTGCTCAAGCTGCGGCGTCAGGATCGCGCCGATCGGTCCGGCATAGACCGAACCGTAGGCATGCCCGCCAGTCTGCCGATAAACGGGGCAGGTGTTCATGCAAGCGCCGCAGCGGATGCATTGCAGCGTCTGGCGCTCGACTTTGCGCCAAGAATTTCGGAGCCGCCGTTGTCGAGCAGCACAACGTGAAAGCGCTGCGGGCCGTCGCCGGCAGTGACGCCGATCCAGAGCGAAGTGTACGGATTCATGCGCTCGCCCGTGGCCGATCGAGCAAGAACCTGCAGCATTACTTCAAGATCAGCGAATCGAGGCATCACTTTCTCGATGCCGGCGAGAGTAATCAGTGCGCGAGGAAGCGTGAGGCACATGCGGCCGTTGCCTTCCGATTCGACTATCGCCACCGAACCGGTTTCGGCAACAAGGAAATTGGCGCCGCTGATCGCGGTCGGCACAGTCAGGAATTTCTTGCGCAAATAGGCGCGCGCCGCTGCAGTAAGCGCTTCGGATCGTCCGATAGTTCCGGAGACCCATACGCGCGCAAAGATCTCGCGCACCTGGCTGCGATTCACGTGCAGCGCGGGAACCACGATGTGCGAAGGCTCGTCATCGCCGAGCTGCAGGATGATCTCGGCCAAGTCGGTTTCGATTGCCGCGATTCCCGCCGCCTCCAGCGCTGGGTTGAGCTGGATTTCCGCCGAGGTCATGGTCTTGATCTTGATGACCTCAGTCGCATTCTCCTCGCGCAGAATCTCGAAATGATTGCGCCTTGCCTCAGCGGCGTCGCGAGGCCCAATGGACCGTGCCACCGGCCGCGGTGCAGGCCGCTTTCGAACTGTTCGAGGTATGTATCGAGATTCGCAAGAGCGTGAGCGCGAATAGCCGCGGCGGCGGTGCGCAATTCCTGCCAGTCGGTCTTTTCGGCAACCAGCTTGCCGCGCTTGGCCTGAATCACGTCGGTGGCATGAGCAACGTTCTTACGAAGTTGGGTTTACTTCAGAATCGTGAATGCCGCCTCGGGAAAGGGCAGGCGCAATGCGGGATCCATCACCGGGGAATGCGCATGCGAGGCGGCATGGACGGGCGCGCTCAGCCGGTTGCCCTATGCGGATGTTCCGCGGTGCTGGCAAGGATGCCCGCCATATGAATGGTCTGCATGCCGGCTTCTGCCGATGCATTGCGCCGCCGAGGTGCATCAGGCAGCTGTTGTCGAGTGCGGTGCAATACTCTGCGTCGGTCGCGAGCACATCCTGAGCTTTGCGTCGAGCATGGCCGAGGAGACTTCAGCGTTCTTGACGGAAAATGTTCCGCCGAACCCGCAGCAGCGCTCCAGGTTGGCCAGCGGAACCAGTTCGAGACCGCGCACCTTGTTCAGCAGCCGGAACGGCCGGTCACCCACGTGCAGTCCGCGCAAGTCCATGGCAGCTTGCGTGATACGTTACGCGATGCGGAAAATATGCGCCAACGTCGTCAACGCCGAGCTCTGTCCATGAGAAATTCGCTCAGTTCAAATACGCGTGGCAGCAATGCGGCAAATTGCCTCCGAAGTTCCTCGTTGCCGAGCTCTTCGAACAGGCCGGGTACTGGTCGCGAATCATGGCAACGCAAGAGGAAGACGGAATCACGACGCACTCCGCGTCACGATAAATCGTACGAAACGTCTGGCTTGCGAGAAAGCTTCGCCGCGGAAGCCGGTGTTGGCATGCATCTGTCCGCAGCAGGTTTGCGCGGCAGGAAATCGAGATCGACGCCGAGTCGCTCAAGCAGGCTCACCACGGCACGTCCGGTTTCAGGAAAGAGCGTGTCGTTGTAGCAGGTGATGAAGAGTGATGCGCGCATCCGCGAGACCTATCAAGCAAGCAAGTGGTGAAAGAAGATGATATTTCGCGGGGAGGGGCTTGTCGAATGGTGCAACGGAGAAAGCATAGAGCCGGGAAAAAGGCGGGAGAGGATGCGATCCTCCCCCCATTTTCCAAGGGAAGCCCGGGGAAGTCTATTTTGATAGCTGATCGAGGGCCAGGTTGAGTTCAAGAACGTTCACGCGCAGCTCGCCGAGCAGGCCGAGAGTGCGTCCGGCCGTGTGCTCTTGAATGGCCTGGCGAACCTGAGCTTCGCTGAGACCGCGCGCCTTGGCAACGCGCTGCGCCTGGAAGAACGCGTTGTCGGGCGTGATGTCCGGATCCAGGCCCGAACCCGAGGTTGTAACTGCGTCGATGGGAACGGGGCGGCCCGGATTCTCCGCCGCCAGTTTGTCAATGTCACCCTGGATGCGCTGCACGAGCTTTGTATTTGACTGTGCAAGGTTCGATCCGCCAGAGGACGTAGCGTCATATCCATTGCCCGCAGCCGATGGGCGTGGATGGAAGTAGCGATCCGACGTGAAGCTCTGCGCAAGCAGTTCGGAGCCGATGACCTGACCATTCTTCAGAATCAGGCTGCCTGCCGCCTTATGCGGAAATAGGGCTCCGGCGATCCCCGTTACAACCAGCGGATATCCGATTCCGAATAGCAGCGTGGTGAGCAGCGTGAAGCGGATCGAGGTGCGCCAGACAGAGTGCGTCGACTAACTTGTTGTGGCTGGGCGCGTTTGAAGCGAATGTAGTTGTCGCGTGCATTTCCTGTCCCCTTATGCGAGGTGAATCGCCACGAGCAGCATGTCGATGGCCTTGATGCCGATGAATGGCACGATCACTCCGCCGACACCGTAAATTAGCAGGTTGCGCCGCAAGAGTGCCTCGGCGGGTTTGGGTTCGTATTTCACGCCTCGCAGCGCGAGCGGAATCAGCGCAATGATAATGATGGCGTTGAAAATTACCGCCGAAAGAATCGCCGACTGCGGCGAATGCAGGTGCATGATGTTGAGCGCGTTCAAAACCGGGAATGCACCCGACAAACATTGCCGGAATGATGGCGAAGTACTTGGCCACGTCGTTGGCGATCGAAAACGTGGTGAGCGCACCGCGCGTCATCAGCAACTGCTTGCCGATCTCGACAATCTCGATGAGCTTCGTCGGATTGGAGTCGAGATCGACCATGTTGCCGGCTTCCTTCGCGGCCTGCGTGCCGGAGTTCATGGCGACACCTACGTCGGCCTGCGCCAGCGCGGGAGCATCGTTGGTGCCGTCGCCGGTCATCGCAACGAGCTTGCCCTTGCCTTGTTCGCGCTTGATCAGGTCCATCTTGTCCTTGGGCTTGGCCTCGGCGAGAAAATCGTCCACGCCGGCCTCGCGCGCGATCACCGCGGCAGTCAGCGGATTGTCGCCGGTGATCATGATGGTGCGAATGCCCATCGCGCGGAGGCGCGCGAGCCGCTCTTTCAGGCCACCTTTGACGATGTCTTTCAAATAAATGACGCCGAGAGCAGATGCAGTTCTCCGCCACCACCAGCGGCGTTCCGCCCGCGCGCGCAATCTCCTCCACGGTATCGCGGACTTTTTTTGGCAGCGACGAACCCTGCTCTTCGAGAAAGCGTGCGATCGCATCGGCTGAGCCTTTGCGGATGACGCTGCCCGGCAGGTTCACGCCGCTCATGCGCGTCTGCGCAGTGAAGGGAACGAACTCTGCGTGAATGCCGCCCAGATCGCGCCCGCGCAGGTTGTACTTCTCCTTCGCCAGGACCACGATCGACCGGCCCTCCGGCGTTTCGTCAGAGAGCGACGCGAGTTGCGCGGCATCGGCTAGGCGCTCGGCAGTCACATCCGGTGCAGGGAATAAACTCTGTGGCCTGGCGATTGCCGAGCGTGATGGTGCCCGGTCTTATCGAGCAGCAGCGTGTTTACGTCGCCCGCCGCCTCAACCGCGCGGCCGCTCATGGCCAGCACGTTGTACTGCACCAGGCGATCCATGCCGGCGATGCCGATGGCCGAGAGCAGACCGCCAATCGTCGTCGGAATCAGGCAAACCAGCAGCGACACCAGCACAAACACCGTCTGCGGCGCCTTGGAGTAGATCGGCAAACGGCTGCAGCGTGACCACCGCCAGCAGGAAGACGATCGTCAGCCCGGAAAGCAGAATGCTGAGAGCGCAATCTCATTCGGAGTCTTCTGCCGCGTTGCACCTTCAACCAGTGCGATCATGCGATCGAGGAATGTTTCGCCGGGATTTGAGGTGATGCGCACCTTGATCCAGTCCGACAGCACCTTCGTTCCGCCTGTGACCGCAGACCGGTCGCCGCCGGCCTCGCGGATCACAGGAGCAGACTCGCCGGTGATGGCGGACTCATCAACGGAGGCAACGCCCTCGATCACTTCACCGTCGCCTGCGATGTAATGCCCAGCCGGAACGTAGATGAGATCACCGGCGCGGAGCAGCCCGCTGGCAACCTCTTCCAACGTGCCGTCGAAGCGCTGTACGCTGCGCGATGGTCTCGCCCTTGGCCTTGCGCAGCGTGTCGGCCTGCGCCTTGCCGCGACCTTCGGCCATGGCCTCAGCAAAGTTGGCAAACAGCACGGTGAACCAGAGCCACAGCGTGATCTGGAGATTGAAGCCGAAGGCAGCACGATGATGCAGCGGTGTTGTCGATCAGCAGAGCCGTGGTGAGAACACTGCCCGACTTCGACAACGAACATCACCGGATTCTTGATCATCCAGCGGGGATCGAGCTTGCGAAACGCATCTACGAGAGCCTGGCGAATGATCACGTGTTCCAGAGACTCTTTTTCTCCACAACGCCGGGCGTGGATTCTTTCTGCGATGCTCGTGGTGTTCCGGTGGCAGCGCAGACGGTGTACCGGAATCGGGAACAGGAGCGACCATCGCCGAATCTGAATGAGCTTCAGCCTGCGCCGGAGAATTGAATTTGCCGTAAGAACTCATGTCAGATCTCCTCAAAAGAGCTGTCCGGATTTCAGCTGAAGATGTTCCAGAATCGGTCCCAGGCTCAGAGCCGGGAAGAATGTGAGCGCGCCCAGAATCAGCACGACGCCCACGAGTAACACGGTGAACAACGGCGTGTTCACAGGGAAAGTGCCGGGCGAGGGCGGAACACTCTTCTTCTGCGCCAGATTGCCAGCGAGCGCCAGCACCGGCAGCATCATCAGGAAGCGGCCGATCAGCATGTCCGCAGCCCAGCGTGACGTTGTACCACCAGTATTCGCGACCAGGCCGGCGAATGCCGAACCGTTGTTTCCTGCGCCAGATGTGAACGCGTAGAGCATTTCGCTGAAGGCCATGCGGCCCGGCGTTGTTCATGGCTGCCAAGGCCAACATTGGGCATCGAGCACGAAAATCGCAGTGAGCGAGAGAATGACGAGACGGAAAGATGAGCACGTAGAGCATCGCCATCTTGATGTCGTACGACTCGATCTTCTTGCCGAGATACTCCGGCGTACGCCCCACCATCAGGCCGGCGATGAATACCGCCGAGCACCACGAAGATCAGCATGCCGTACAGTCCGGCACCCACGCCGCCGAAGATCACCTCGCCGAGCATGATGTTGGTGAGCGGAACCATGCCGCCGAGCGGCGTGAAGCTGTCGTGCATGCCATTTACTGCGCCGCAACTGGCGTCGGTGGTGATGGTGGCAAACAGCGCGGTTTCCGCAATACCGTTGCGGACTTCCTTGCCTTCCATGTTGCCGCCGGGAGCGGTCGCCGTTGCAGCTTGCGCCGCGCCGTGAATCAGCGGATGCGGATGCGCCTCGGCCCAGTAGAGCGTGACGAATCCGGCAGCAAACAGGACGTACATGGCTGCAAAGACCGCCCAACCGTGCCCCGGCGAACCGGTCATGCGGCCCAGCGTATAGGTCAGGCCCGCGGGAATGATGAAGATGGAAAGGATCTGCAGGAAATTGAAGAACGGCGTCGGATTCTCGAAAGGATGCGCGCTGTTGGCGTTGAAGAATCCGCCGCCATTCGTGCCCAGCATCTTGATGGCTTCCTGCGAAGCAACCGGCCCTTGCCCGATGGTCTGTGTCTGTCGGCCTTCGAGTGTGTGCGCCACGGTGTAGGCTTGCAGATTCTGCGGGACGCCTTGAGCCACCAGCAGCAGCGCATAAATGAGCGAACCCGGCAGCAGAATGTAGAGCGAGCGTGCGCGTCGTATCGACCCAGAAATTGCCGATGGTCGCGCGACGCGTGCGCTTGATGCCGCGGATCAGGGCGACCGCCACGACTATACCGACAGCGGCGGAGAAGAAGTTGTGCGTCGCCAGCCCGGCCATCTGCGTGAGGTAGCTCATCGTCGCTTCCGGCGTGTACGACTGCCAGTTGGTATTCGTGGTGAAGCTGGCCGCCGTGTTCCACGCAAGATCAGGCGCCAACGCCTGCGAGGTGCTGCGGATTCCAGGGCAGCACGGCCTGGGCGCGCTCAATGACATACGTCAGCACCAGGTCACAGCGGAGAAGCCCAGCATCGCAAAGCGTACTGCCGCCAATTCATCTCGTGGTCGGCATGGACTCCGCAGAGCTTGTAGATGAGCCGCTCGATGGGGCGCAGAATTGGATCGAGCCAAGTCTTTTGCCCTCCAGCACGCGCGCCAGGTAAATGCCGACCGGACGCACCGTGAGCGAGCAGGACGACGAAAATGCGGCGAACTGCAACCATCCATTGGCAGACATGTCAGAATTTCTCCGGATAGAGCAGGGTGGCAGCAAGGTAAATGAGCAGTAGGACCGAAAGCAGCAGTGCGACGACTGTGACGAGATCCATGGCTTACCTCAGCTTCTGACAGGCCTTGACGTAGAGAAAGGCCACGGCGAAGAAAGCGGTGGTGAAGAAGCAGCATGGTGAGATCTTGCATGCGAGAACCCTCAATTCAGAACGTCACGGCGCCAATCAAGCTCGTGTCATTCCAAAATCGATTTTGTGGGGTAGCGCATTTTCCCGGCGGAAGGGAAATCTAAAGAATGTATAAGGATCGGACAGACAGTGCGCCAGTGGGCTGCTGCATATTCAGGCAGGACTCAGTTCCTATTCTTCCTTGCCGTTAAAACCTTCGGGGATGAAGCGATATCCGACCCAGGGTTCGGTCTGGATGATATTGTTTGCCCGTTTCCGCTTCAAGCTTTTTGCGAAGCTGACCGACAAACACGCGCAGATACTCTGGCTGGTGGGCAGATTGCGCTCCCCACACCGCAGTGAGCAGCGCTCGATGCGTAATCACCTTGCCGGCATGGCGCGCGAGGTGAAGCAGCAGTTCAAATTCCTTCGGCGTCAGGTGGATTGGCTTGCCCTGCGACCGCGACGGTGTGCGCCGCGGCATCGATCACGAAATCGCCTGCATCAATCGCGGAGTCGTGCGCTCCGGTGCGCGGCGCATATGAGCGCGAACGCGGGCCAGCAGTTCCTGGATGCCGAAAGGCTTGGTGACGTAATCATCCGCACCGGCGTCGAGAGCCTCAACTTTGGCGCGCTCATGATCGCGCACCGATAGCACCAGGATCGGCGTATGCGACTTGCGCGGATGGCACGGCAAACTTCAACGCCGCTAAGCCCGGGCATCATCAGGTCGGTGATGACAAGATCCGGCAGGCCACTCCGCGAAGATACGCAGGCCCTCTTCGGGATCGTTGGCAGTGCGGACATCGTATCCCTGCGCAGACAGGGCGGCGCGCAGCACTCGCGTGATTTGTGGTTCGTCGTCGATGACGAGAATTCTGCCCGGCATATTTCGCCTTCTTCCACCGGAAGCTTACATCATCGGGGAGGCCGAGTATCATTCTCGGTTGAGACGACCATGGATTTGAAGCCGAAGCCGCACCACTATCTTGCAGTGGCTGGGCGCCACGCTGGCAGCGGTATTGACCACCGTTGGCCTGGCGATGACGAGCGCGAGCGAAACCACCGCCGGCATGGTGTTCCTGGTCGTGGTGGTGGTAACAGCAACGCAGGCAGGCCTGGTGATCTCGCTTTACAGCGCCCTGCTTTGCGCGATCTCGTTCGACTATTTCTTTCTGCCTCCGATTCACACCTTCACCCTGGCTGGTCCACAGGAATGGGTGTGATCATCACGTTCGCGGTGAGTTCGCTGGTCGCCGGACGTGTCGCAGAACGAGCCCGCATTCAAAAGCAGGAGGCCGAACAGCGGCGCGAAGACGTGGAGCGGCTTTACCTGTTGAGCCAGGAGATGATGCTGCATGAAGACTCAGCTGGTCTCACCCGTGACCTGCCGCGCTCTGTCGAGAATCTTCGCGCTCGAGGGGGTTGTTCTCTACGTACGCGATCGCGATCAGTTTGCTGTTCGACCTGTCCGAGTTGGCGGAACTCTTCAAAGCCAACCTGCGCGAGATCTGCCGGTGGGCGCACGCAACCATTGCAGAGCAGGATGGGTTTGAAGCACATGCGCTTATGGTAGGAATGCGCGGCAGTGGGTGCGACTGGCATGGCGGCCTGCGAACTTGTCGCGCGAAGTAGCAACGGCAGTATCGGCGCAGGTGGCAATTGCGTTGACTCGAGCTATAGCCATCGAGGCAAGTGCGCGTCTTGAGGCTTCGCGCGAAAGCGATCGCCTGCGGACTGCGCTTATCGATTCGCTCACGCACGAATTGCGCACGCCCCTGACTTCGATTCGCGCCGCGGCTACGACGCTTACACAGGATGAAGGACTGGATGAGGCATTGCGTCGCGAATTGGCCGCGGTGGTTGACGAGGAATCGGCGTACCTCGATGCGCTGATTGGCGAAGCCGTAGAGATGGCGCAGCTCGACGCAAACGTGTTGAAGGTTGACGCCGTCTCCGCGCCATACACGGACGCTGTTGGAGCACGCAGTAGAGGAATCGCACAAGCGCTCTGGGTCGCCACCAGGTCATGTTGATGGTGCAGGAACCCGACAGGCCGGTTTGGTTTGACGCCCGCCTGCTGGGCCGCGTGTTTCGCCACCTGATCGAGAATGCGGCGCTCTATTCGCCGCCGGAAAGCCGCATCGTCCTGCGCAGCCGGCGCGTCGAAGGCCGACTGGAATTCGCGGTGGAAGACAGCGGTCCCGGGATCGACAAAGTCGACCTGCCACTCATCTTTGAAAAGTTTTATCGGGGCAAGAAGGGCGCGAAGCTCGGGAAGGGAACCGGCATGGGTCTGGCGATTGCCCGCGCAATCATGCTGGCCCACGGCGGCGGTATCGCCGTGGAGAGCAATCCCGAGCACGGGCAGTACGTTTCGCTTTTGGGTGCCGCTTGTGGAGAAGCAGCCTGAAGCAGACGCCTGAATGATCATTGACATGGCTCGCCGCTCCAGTCGCACTCGATATCGCGCTGCTCCTCCGAGCTTTCCTTCGCCCACTCCAGCACGCGTGCCACTCGCCACGCTTCGTGGCAGTGACCGGCGGCGCAGGTGCATTGCCAAGCAGGACATCGCGGACCCCTGCATAAAAGAGCCGGTAATCTCCGAGCAACGGGTCCGACCGGCGTCATGAAACTGTCCCGCCGGCGATCAACGCTGAGCGTGCCCCATCGATGCGTTGGCTCCTGGCCCCAGTTGGCGATCTTCGATCTTCGTGATCTTGCCAAGCGCGTCTTCCTGCGGATCCAATCCCCACTTCCAGAAATTTCCGCGTGTCCGCGCAGATGGAAGCGCGGGCGGGCAAGCGACGAAAGGCAATTAGCTCCAAGCGTGACGGAGAATCCAGTGAAGTAATGCAGGCGGATCGTAATCGCATCATTCGATCCCTCGCCATCCCGCTCGCGCCGGACCTCAGCCCCCACCGCCGCTGGCTGTCCGAACAGAACAAGCGCCTGATCGACGAGATGCGTTCCCAGATCAAACAAAATGCCGCCTTCGTCCGTTTCTTCCTTCCATGCGCGGGTGGATTGCCCGGGTCGCCAGCGGTCGAAGTTCGACTCAAAATGAACCAGCCGTCCAAGAGAATGTTCATCCATTAGTTTGCGAACTGTCAGGAAGTCGCTGTCAAAGCGCCGGTTATGGAACGGGAATACGTGCAAGGCCAATGCCGCCCGCCAGCTCGGTAAGCTGCGCTATCTCGCTGGAACTGAGAGCCACCGGCTTGTCGACCACCACACTTTTCGCGGCTCCAAGCGCCTGCGATGCTATGCGGAAATGGCTGCTGTTCGGCGTTGCAACGACCACCAGCTTGATCGATGAGTCCGCCAGCAGTTCATCGACCGAGCGATAAGTCGTGATGCCGGGATAACGCTCCGCGGCTTTACTGGAGTTGCGCTCGACAACCGCCGCGAGTTCGAGACCTTCGACTGAAGAGATGAGCGGCGCGTGGAATACGCGTCCCGCCATGCCGAAACCAACCAGCCCAACGCGAATCATCCGTCCCCCGATCGCGACTGCCTGCTGCGGTTCTATTTAGCCTTCGAGTTTATACCGGGTCTCCGCCAGGCGATAGAGCCGCCGCCAGACGAGTCGATTCATAGTAACGACCATCAGCGAGATCATGATGGTGGCCAGCAGCATCATGGGAAATTCCCGTCAGCGCTGGCCGCGTCAATCTGGGCCCCCAGGCCGATGGTTTGGATCGTGCGGTCTTTGGACATTGGCATACTCCGCCAAGACCGACGCGTTCCACGCCCCACCTGAAGCCGTCACCATGCCGGTGATGAGATAAGGAAAGATGCCGGGAAGGATGAGCGTCGTCCAGCGCTGCCAGCGCGTGAATTTGTAAAGCGAAGCGGCCTCGCGCAGGTCCGATGGGATCGACATTGCTCCGGCAATCACGTTGAAGAGGATGTACCACTGCGTGCCGAGCAGCATCAGCGCAACGGAGCCGATGCCGAGTCCGCCGCCGATTTTGAGCAGGCCGATCAGCAAAATCGGGAAGAACGCAGTGGCCGGAACAGACGCCAGCACTTGCGCAATCGGCTGAACGATCCGCGCAAGTTTGGGATTGAAGCCAATCGCCACTCCCACCGGCACTGTCCATAGCGCGGAAATGAGCAGTGCTACATTCACCCGCATGAAAGTAGCGGCTGCACCCGCGAGCAGCATCCGGAGATCGGAAAGCGTAACGTGCCGCAGCATCATTGCGCATTGGACCGCTCCCCACGTCACGGCGAGCGCGAAAGCAACACCCACCACCCAGTAGGTGATCGATGTTTTGCTCTTTTGGGAACCTTGATCGAGGGGTTGCACGACCCGGCATTCCGGGGTGCGTGCCATACGCCGGAAGATTGGCTCTTCGATGCTCGCCCAGATCCGACCCGAGAGCGCATTCACGAGCGCCGACCGTTGCAACAATGTAAGGATCGGCGATTTGATGTGGTCCGCCGCTTCCACCTGTTCGAATTTGAATTTTTCGCTCCAGGCAATCAGCGGCCGCCAGATCAGTTGATCCGTCGCCACCACGATGAGAACGATGACCGCGATTCCGCTCACCAGCGCCCGCATGTCGCCGGAGTAGGTCGCTGTCTGGATGTAGCTGCCCAGCCCGGGTAGCTGGAAGTTCACGCCGTTCAGTGGAAACATTTCGCAAGCCATCAGGGCGAACCATCCGTTGGCCACCGAGATGATGGAGTTCCACACCAGGCCGATGGCGGCGTAGGGCATTTCAAGCTGCCAGAAGCGCTGCCACGCGGAGTAGCGATAAATCCGCGAGGCCTCGATCATCTCGCGCGGAATGCTCTTCATTGAGGAATAGAAACTGAAGGCGAGATTCCACACCTGCCCGGTAAAGATCAGCAGGATCACACCCATTTCGATACCGAGTTGATGACGCGGCACGAGCGTGATCATGGCCAGCAGCACCGGCGGCAGAAAGCTGAGAACCGGGATGGACTGCAGGATGTCGAGCACCGCGATCATCCAGGCTTCAACACGCGTATTGCGTGCTGCGATGTAGCCGTAAGCGACGGCAAAGATCAAGCTCAGAGAGTAGGCGATGCCAATGCGCATTACGGAGTACAACGCGTAGAGCGGTAGCGAACGCGCGCTTTCTGAAATAGGAGAAGCAGGAACAGCCGACCCCATCCAGTAAGAAGCCATGCGCACGATGGCCATGAACACCGCCAGCGCGCACAGACCCACGCCCATGTCGATGACAAACGGCCATGTGCGAACGGTGACAAGCGAACGCGCGAAGGTGCGCTGGACGGTCACTCATCGCCTCCGGCAGCGGCGGCCTCTTCCAGTGCGTCAGGCATCACGAAGCGACGGCGGGCCGCATCGAAATCGAACAACTCGGCATAGCGGCCCCAGTTAACCGTCGTCTCAATCTGGCGTCGCGACTCTTCGTCGCTGAACTGCTCGTCGAGCATGTCGAGGAAGAAGTCTTCGGGAACGGTGTGGTCGCTTTTGGCTTCCAGCGCCCGTCGAATCTGACGCAGGAGCAGAACGTTTCCGAGCGCAGCGTCGCGAAATAGCTCCTTCTGCCGGAGAATTTCGGAGTTGGCGAATTCCGTGCCGGTCTCTGTGATGGAGGCGTCGCCTTCTTCCACCTTCAGGAAGCCGAGCAGTTGCGCAGCATCCACGATCGGCAGCAGGTCGTCGATCTCGAAAGCGAGATCGTCGGCGAGGCGGTAGATGTCGTCGCGGCCGCCCTTGTCGAGGAGCAGTTCCAGCAAGCCGGCGATGCCGCCCGGTCGCGCATGCGGCAGCATCTGGTACTTCATCTGGCGCTGGTCGCGAACCCGCGGGCCGGGATGCTGATGCTCGGGCGCCTCGGCGGGCGCTACGTCCGGCCGCGTTAGGACCTTGTAGATGTAGTCGACCAGCTGCGTGAAAGGTTCCGGATTTGCGGTCGCGCGGCTGCGGAATCTGCACGCGGAAATCGGTGCGGATATGCCCGGGGTTGCGCCCCAGCACGATGATCCGATCGGCGAGCAGGACGGCTTCTTCAATGTTGTGGGTGACGATGAAGACGCAGCGGGTCGGCATCGTCTTCTTGGCCCAAAGCTCGAGGAGTTCGCTGCGCAGGTTCTCGGCCGTGAGAACGTCGAGGGCGGAGAAAGGCTCGTCCATGAAAAGGACCTCGGGCTCGACGACCAGCGCACGGGCAAAGCCGACCCGCTGCTTCATGCCTCCGGAGAGTTCTTTCGGATATGCCGATTCAAAGCCGTCCAGGCCGACCGTGTCGAGCATCCGCATGCTGCGCGTGCGGCGCTCCTCGGGCTCTACGCCACGCGCCTGCAGAGGCGCCTCTACGTTTTCAAGCACGGTGAGCCACGGAAACAGCGCAAAGCTCTGGAACACGATCGAGACGTTGATCTCGGCCTCGGCGATCGGCCGGCCGTGCCAGTACACCTGTCCGCCGGTGGGCCGGGAAAGCCCGGAAAGCATGCGCAGCATCGTCGATTTGCCTGAGCCTGACGGGCCAAGCAGGGCGACAATCTCCCCGGGAACAATGGTCAGGTCGGTCGGCGAAATGACCTGGATGCGGTTTTGGCTGGGCTGGGCGTAGTACTTCTCGATCTTGTCGGCGCGAATGATCGCCTCGCCATCGTGGCGAATGGCCGCTGCCGGGGCAGGGTTCTGCGCAACATTCTCCATGGCACGCACCTCTCCGCCTGGGGGATACCGCCGAAAACTCCGGCAGGGAACTGGTATTTCAAAAGTTTATGAGGGTTGCGTTGCTCCCGCATGAATCGGCGGTGCCTGGGAACAACCCGCGCGTTTAGAGTACAGCAGACTACGGGAGGCCTGCCCGCAGAACCTACCCGATGACTCACTCGGGCTAAAGGGTAGAAGGATTGAAGAGCTAAACGACAGTCTTGCGCAATGTTACGGTCGTCCGTAGACTGATAAACCAAGCACCCCGATGGATGCTCGTTGTGACTGCCCTGGGATGTTATTCTAAGCAGGTATCTCCCTGCTGATCGTACCCTGAGCGGTGCTGTTCGGCTTTGTTGTACGGCGCGTTCGATTGAAAGGCTTTTTGCGCCATCTCCCTTTGGCGTTCAGGAGTGTATGCCCGATAACCACGTTAAGCCCAAAGTCCTGGTAGTAGACGACGAACGAGTCATCGCGGATACGCTCGCCATGATCCTCAATCAGAGCGGCTTTCAGGCAAGGGCCGTATACTCCGGCGAAGCCGCGCTCGAGACTGCCATCCGCTATGAACCTGACATGCTGATTGCCGACGTCATCATGGCCGATCTCAATGGCATTGATGCGGCAATCCGGATTCGTGCACTATTGCCGAAGATCAAGATTCTGCTCTTCTCGGGCCAGGCCGCCACAGCCGATCTCCTCGAAAAGGCGCGGGCACAGGGTTATGAATTCGAGATTCTCGCCAAGCCCGTGCATCCGCAGGATCTGTTAACGCGCCTGCGCAGCTAACCCGGCTAACAAAATTCATCCAATCAGGGTTTCATCTCGTGGCGGCCTTCCATGGCGCGCGCCATCGTGACCTCGTCTGCGTATTCGATGTCGCTCCCGGCAGGAACGCCGGTGGCAATCCGCGTGATGCGCACTTTGAATTCCCGCAGTGCACTCGCCAGCCAACTCGCGGTGGCTTCACCTTCGAGGGTGGGGCTGGTGGCGAGAATCACTTCATCCACTTCGCCGTCGCTCTACGCGCTGGATCAGCGAGCGGCCGCGTAGCTGATCGGGACCGATGCCGTGCAGCGGCGAGAGTGTGCCGTGCAGCACGTGATAGACGCCGCTGTAGCGGCTTCGCTCGACGGCATCGATGTTGGTCGGCTCCTCGACAACGCAGACCAGCCTCTGATTGCGCTTGGAGCTTGAGCAATAAGCGCAGGGGTCAACATCGGTAATGTTGTTGCACACCGAGCAGAGCCGCAGGCTCGCCTTGAGTCCGCGCACGGCTTCTGCCAGCGCCGAAGCGTCATCGTCGCCGGAGCGCAGAATGTGAAAGGCGAAGCGCTGGGCAGTCTTGGTTCCCACCCCGGGAAGCTTCTTTAACTCGTCAATCAGCCGGGCCATTGGCTCGGCATAGCGTGCCACAGCAGCTTCCTCCTATCGCAAAACCAGAGATACCTTATTCCGAAGTCCAAGAAGCAAAGTTGGCGCGACCATCAGGGAGTGCCGACCTTCCTCACAAGCTTAAAACGGCCTCGCTCTCTGGTTTTGCCGTTACACCGTACGATAGACGATTCCAATAAACATATCGGGAGACCCGCCGTGCAGCCAGTTCGCATCGAGATCGGCGGTCGGCTTCTTGGCGACCACTTCCTGTTCGCTGGCGCCGGCCTTCTTGAGGGCGGCAACCTTGTCGCGTACCGACGAAAGCATGTCGATGTAGCTCTTCAGGTCGGCCTTGTCGCCGAGCGGGCCATGGCCGGGGATGATCTTCGTTTTGTCACCGGCGAGCGCGAGGGACTTTTGTGCTGCTGAAATAGTGCCGCCGATCGAGCCCCCGGTGCCTTCGTCGATGAAGGGATACGTTTTGTTGAAGAAAATGTCGCCACAGTGCAGCACATCCGCATTCTGGAAGTGAATGTAGATGTCGGTATCGGTGTGAGCCGGATCGTAGTGAACCAACTCGATGGAATCGCCGTTGTGCTTGTGGCTCATTGTGGTGGCAAAAGTAGTGCTGGGAAGAGCACCCGCGGGATAAGCCGGAATCGACATATGGAACAGCTTCATCTCCGCCGGTTCTGCCATGCGTGCCTTCGTTTTCTCGTGCGCAATCACATGGTATCCGGCTGCGTGCATACCCTCGTTCCCGTCAACGTGATCCACGTGCCAGTGGGTGTTGATCAACCCGTGGGGCGCATCGCTGCTTACCGCCGCGATCGCCTCGCGAATATGCGGAACAGCTGTAGCGAAGCTGGAGTCGATGAGAATGATACCGTCCTTGCCGGACTGCACCGCCATGTTGCCGCCAGCACCTTGCAGCAGCCAGATGTTGTCGTAGAGTTTTGTAGTTTTGATCGGAGCCGAGGCTCCTGCTGCGCGCATTTGCGCAAGCCGGTCCGTCGGCGGAGCAGGTTGCGCGGCCTGGGAAAGGATCCATCGTGGCGCCAGCGACGCTGCACCCGCCGCCATCCCGAGACGCAGAAAACTTCTGCGATTGATCTCAAATGTCATCGTGACCCCCTGAATGAACATCGACTCAAAATAAAACTCTACCTTGGCACGGGAACAGACCGAGTGTAGCCGATGCCGCTCAGCCAAGCCCTGGGATATTCAAGTTCATTCCGCCCAGCGCGCCTTTCACGCTCGATTGGATCGCCTCGTCTGCCTTCTGCCCGGCGTCGTTCACCGCACCGACAATGAGCGCTTCAAGCATCTCTACGTCAGGGCTTGAACCGCTGAGGCTCGTCACCGCCGCAGGGTCGATCTTGATTTTGATCAGCTCTTTCTTGCCGTTCATGGTGGCCGTCACTGCGCCGCCGCCGCTCGAGCCTTCGACCACAGTTTGCGCGAGCTTGCGCTGCATCTCCTCCTGCATCTTGTTGGCCTGCGAGAGCATTTCAGCCATCTTGAGAGGATTGATCATTGTGGCCTCCTATTTGGTTCGCAGGTCGACTACGCTGCGCACTTCGGCGTTAAAAAGTTCCTTTGCCCGCTGCACCATCGGATGGTCGAGCGCGGCCTGCTGGATGCTGCCTTCGACTGGCGCTGTAACCGAAGCTGTGGATGCGACGCCTTCGCCGGGAATAACCATGAATCGCGCTGGTCCGCCGAGTCGCTGCATCTCCTGCTTGATGATTTTTTCAGCCGCGGCATTCACGGTGAGTGCCAGCATCTTCTTGCCCATGCCAGGCACTTCGATCCGCAGGCTGGTCGCCTCCAGCGTAAAGCGCGCGGTGGAAAGAAGAGTCGATGCGGATGCGTGTCCGGCCTCCGACAGGGCCGCGATAACGGCTTTCTGAGCGGCGTCCTCACTAGGACCATCCGTGCGTTTTCCCGCACCATTTCCAGTTGCGCGCTCGACTTCATCAGGTTCCCCTGAATCGTCATTCTCCGCTGCCTCGGCAAACCCGACCGATGGCCCTGAAACCTGGGTCGTTATCACTGGTGACGCCGTCGGAACATCGAAGACCGGAGCAGGTTCCGGCGGGGCAGCAATTGCAGTGCTGCTTTCGACCTTCGGTGCGGCCGGTTGCATCACAGGCTGTGAACCAGACGAGAATCCAAATGGCGAGCGCGGTGCAGGCGGTTTCAAAGCGATACTCGGCGCCGGAGCGGCCTGGGGAGCCGTTCGCGCAGGTGCGGGCGTAGACCGCGGAGCCGATGATCCGCCGCTGCGAACGGGCGCTCCGCTAGCGACTCCGCTGAGCAGTTCCTCCAGTGGCAGCAACCGCTGGGCGTGTACAAGCTTCATCATTCCCAGCTCAAGATGGAAGCGCTGCTCCTGCCGGTAATTCAGATCGTCGAAAGTCCGGAGCATGATTTGCAGGTTGCGCGTGATTTCCTCTTCACCAAAGAGCAATGCACTTCGCGCAGCACGCGCGCGCTCGTCTGCGGAGATCTGCAGCAACTCCGTCTGTTCGCCGCCCAGCTTCGCCATCAACGTGTTCCGCAGGTAGCGGACCATCTGCCGTGCGAGGGACTGTGGGCTGTGCCCTGCGTTGAGCAACTCATTCAACTGCGTCATCAGCGGAGCGCTCTCGCCAGCGGCGACGGCCTCCAGCAGATGCTCGAAAACGGTATTGGGTACCGAACCCATCAGCTCGCGAATTTGCGAGGCGGCGAGAACGGGCCGGTTCTTCGCATCGCACGGAGCCGACGCAATGGCCTGGTCCATGATCGAAAGCGCATCACGCATCGACCCATCGCCGGCCTCGGCAAGAAGCGCCAGCGCGCCTTCCTCGGCTTCCACTTCCTCCTGGGTCGCGATCATCTTGAGCTGCGCCAGGATGTCGTCGAACTTGACCGCATGAAAGCTGAAGTGCTGGCATCGCGAGCGGATTGTCTGCGGAATATTCTCAGGCTCGGTGGTCGCCATCATGAAGACAATGTGCGATGGCGGCTCCTCGAGGGTCTTCAGTAGCGCGTTGAAGGCGGCCTCGGTGATCTGGTGCGCCTCGTCGAGGATATAGATCTTGTATCGGTCGCGCGCGGGAGCGTAGCGCGCAGCGTCGCGCAGTTCGCGAATCTCGTCGATGCCGCGGTTCGTCGCCGCGTCAATCTCGATCACGTCAACAGCATTGCCCTGGCGTATCTCCACGCAGGAGTCGCAAACGCCACAAGGCTCCGGCGTCGGCCGCTGCGCCGAGCCGATCTCCGTCCGGCAGTTCAGCGCCTGCGCCAGGATGCGCGCTATAGTGGTTTTCCCGATGCCGCGATGGCCGGAGAAGATGTAACCGTGTGCGATCCGGTTCTGCGTAAGTGCGTTCAGCAGCGTGCGTGTAACGTGATCCTGGCCGGCGACGTCGGCAAAGCGTTGCGGACGATACTTGCGAGCCAGAACCTGGTAACCCATGCGAAAAACTTCCCCCGTTTGAGCGCCATTTTCGTTCAAGCGCTAGGTTGGATTGTATCGTTCCGGGAGACGCCGTTTATAGCAAATGACTTGCAGTGCGCGCACTGTCAAAGTTTGCAGTGGTGTCGAAAGCTTCGCGGGGCCGAGGTTTGTTAACACTTCCACAAATGCTGACCAGGGGCTTGACGACTGCCTGGACGAGGAACACAATCTCTCAATCAGGTGATCGTCACCGGTCATCGAGGTGGTTCCTGCACGTTTGAAATTACAGCGGGTCACTCAAAGAACACTCAGTGAATTCCAAATAGCGCGGCTTTCCTCATGCGATAAAAACACGAGATAAGCTGACACTCTGTCGAACTCTGTTCCGTAGTTGCGGCGGCTTGCACGAACGATAGAACCCGGCTCCGCAAAATAATCCTCTCCATTCCGACATCAGCCCCAAAAGCTGAGTCCCCCATGCAACGAAGGAGGTAACATGCCTGATCAGTTCGATCAACTTAAACAGAAATACCAACCGGTGCTGGACACAATTCAGCGCGAGGGCGCCGAAGTTCAGGGTCTCAGTCTCGATGGCAATCAGCTCTTTTTGAAAGCTATGGCAGTCTCCGAAGCCAGCAAGAACCGTATCTGGGATGCAATCAAGGCGGTCGATCCCAGCTACAAGGATCTCAAGCATGACATTGAGTTCCGCCAGGGCAGCCAGACCTACACGGTTCAGCCCGGCGACAACCTGTCGAAGATCAGCAAGCGCTACTACGGAGACGCGAATAAGTATCCTGTGATCGCACAGGCGAACAATCTCGCGGATCCCGACAAGATCAAGGTGGGTCAGGAACTGGTTATTCCCGCTGCGTAGGCATGTTTCTGGGCGGCGGTCCAGCCCACCGCCCGATGCCTGAAACGCCACATCAAGGTGTTCAGGACAAGCAGCTCAACAACCTCACCACAGTCCGCAAGCGCAAGCCAACCTACCGGCAGCAAACCTGCCCCCAGGAGATCGCTCATGACCCTGCTCGATTCAGTCACAAATGTTTTGAAGCAATACACAAGCGGCTCAACCCCAGACGCTGCGAACGCAACGGAACACTTCGATCAAGTTGCGCAAACAGCTTCGCCAAATGCCCTTGCGGAGGGACTTTCCGCGATGTTCAAGTCTGACCAGACGCCTGCCTTTGGCAGCATGGTTGGCAGTCTCTTCGGCCAGTCTAATGGCGAGCAGAAAGCCGGAATGCTGAATCAACTGATTGCCGCTGTCGGCCCGAGCACCGTGGCGCAGATGGCAGGCGGCGGAATGCTGGCGAGTCTGCTGGGTGGAGGCGCAAGCCAGATTACTCCGCAACAGGCTCAAAACATCTCTCCAGAGGTGGTGCAGCAGATCGCGACCCACGCGGAGAAGACCGATCCATCGATCGTGGATATGGCGAGCGCCTTCTATGCTCAGCACTCAACGCTTGTGAAGACGCTTGGCAGCGCAGCTCTGGCAGTCGCGCTGGCCAAGGTTGCCGAACGGCAAAGAGCCTGACCGCGCCTTAGAGCGCTATGATGGGGCCCGCTGAAATATCTGATTTCGAGGAGGGGACGATGTTTGCACTACTTTGGGAATTGATCATTGGGCTGGTGGTTGGGGCCCTGGCAAAGTTCTTCATGCCAGGCAAGGACCCCGGCGGGATCTTCGTCACCATGATCATCGGTATTGCAGGCTCGATTGGGGCAACTTTCCTTGGGCAGCTCGTGGGCTGGTACAAGCAAGGCCAATCAGCCGGCTTCATCATGTCCATCCTCGGCGCAATGCTGCTTCTGTGGATCTACCGGATGATCAAGAGCAGAAGTGCAACTGCTTGAGGAGACCATGTGGCCTGGAGCGGCACATCCAAATTGGTCGGTCAACTGGCGTCGAGGTTAAAGCTGATGTCGTTGAGCCATTCGGCAATCAGGTCCTCATCGCCGGGATCAAACACATAGGCATCGTTGAGCAATAGAATCGTCGCCCAGTAAACCAGGTCGCGCTCCGAGATGAGTTCGAAGCGCTTGTGCTCCAACGCGTTCGAAATGTGCTCGCGGGTGATGACGATTCCGGGCTCGGGGATAGGGAAGCGGTTGTTTGCCGAGCGGCGCTGCGTGATGCCCTTATCGGTTTCCTCTTTGGGGTCAAAGTTCACGTCGAACGCACCGGAAAGTGAGCGCAACATCTCCTCGCGGCTAACCTCAAAGAGCGCAAATCGCCGCAACACGTCGAGTTGCTCATCGGTAAGCGGCGGGAGTTCTGGCTCTTGCTTCATCCAGCCTTATGCTATCCCCCAAAAGCGCTCGAGCGTAACGGCTTTCACAAAGGAGCCTCTTCAGGCCGCGTCTTCTTCTTCCTCTACCTCAGGCTTCCGTGGGATGGGAATCGCCTTGGTACGGTCCTTACGCTTCGCCGCTTTCTTCTTCTCGGCCTTCCTGGCAGCCGCCTTGCGCCGGCGGATCTCCTCGGGCGAATACATCGTTCCGCGGCACTTTTTGGCACCGCAGTTGCAGATGGCTTCGTCGTCGCCCCCGTCGTAAAGGCAGTAGTCGTAGGTAATTTCTTCACCCGGCTCGATCTTGCGGATGGCCTTGATCCAGACGCGTCCCTTGATCTCTTCCGTCTCACAATTTGGGTCGCAACTGTGGTTGATAAACATGGCCATGCAATGGCCATCGATCACGACCGCGCCATCCCCGAGTCCAAATAAATAGGTGATCGGCGACTCCTCATTGGCCGCGTCGGCTTCGTCTTTACTAAAGCGTGGCCCGGTGTATTCGGCAACGCGCGTGCCTTTTCGAACTGCGGTAGTGCTGTAGCAGCCGGCGGCGTGAATGGCGGATGAGCGGATGATGAGCGCCATAGGTTGTGCGGCTTTATCCTGGGGTGAGTTGAAGTACGCTATGCTCCGCATCGTAACATTGAAGTGAGTGGAACGAACGGCGCGTCGGCGAAAAGAATTCGAAATGAAGTTGAAATCTCAAATTGCACTCGCGGTTGGATGTGGCTTGGTCGCCGCAGTTAGTTTGCATTCCCAATCCACTCCGCCGGCGCAGCAGCCTAAGCCGCCTGCGAGCGCTCAGCAGCCTGCAAACACGCAGAAGCCACCCGCCGATGCAAATCCATTCCCTGCAGACACGAATAACGTGCCGGTGGTGCCGACAAACGGAGAGCCTGCCGCCCCCGCGCCACCTCCAGTTGCGAACGAAGGGAGTCGGGTAACCACGAGCCTGCTGAAGAGCGATACCGATCCGGTGCATAGTCCTG
Organism: uncultured Acidobacteriaceae bacterium; assembly: GCA_963782775.1. Lineage (GTDB taxonomy): Bacteria > Acidobacteriota > Terriglobia > Terriglobales > Acidobacteriaceae > Telmatobacter. Next base: position 196,263 of record CAWALE010000015.1, on the reverse strand, counting down.
ATGATCCTGAACCCGATGCGGCCGGCTCAGACAGCGGCTTCAGCTCCAGCCTGTCGGGTTCCGGTGATATCAACATCCCTGACGAGCCGAAGACGGGTAAGCGCAAGAAGACCGACGAGCCGCCGGTCCACCAGGTAACAGCGAAGGACGACGAAAACGTAGGTGAGTTCGAGTTGAGCCGGAAAAACTGGAAGGCGGCACTATCGCGCTACCAGTCCGCACTGGTAACAGACCCCGAGAACCCTGATGTGTATTGGGGCATAGCGGAATCGCAACGCCAGCTCGGCGACTACGCAAATGCCAAGGCGAACTACCTAAAGGTGATGGAGTACGACCCCGACAGCAAACACGCCAAGCAAGCGAAAAAACTCCTAAAAGACCCCCAATTGGCCAACGCCCCGGCTGTTTCAAAGAACCAGCAGCCGCAGTAATCGAGCACCCGCTCCCTTCAAGCACTGTCATTCCGACCGACCAACGGGAGTGGAGGAACCTGCAGTTGCTTTTCACCAATTCATCGATCAACACTGACCTCCCGTCACAGCGAATCCAAAGCCGGATGAATACTCTTTCGCAATGAGCGAACGCCGTTACTCGACCTACATTGTTGCAAGCCGCAGCCGAACACTCTACATCGGCGTCACCGGCGATCTTCGAAGAAGAGCCTTCCAGCACAAGTGGAAAGAATATGAAGGATTCAGCGCGAAATACCACTGCGATCGCCTGGTGTGGTTTGAGAATTTCCAGGACGCGGGTTGGCGATTTCGCGGGAAACCCAATTAAAGAAATGGAACCGTGCAAAGAAGATCGCGCTGATTCAACGGATGAATCCGACATGGGCAGATCTGAGCAGAGACTGGTTTGAGTACGAACCGGCCGACTACAAACGGGCGACTGACAGGTTACTTTCTTGAATAGGCGGTAACGAACGGCAACTGCCGGTTCCTCCACTCCCGTTGGTCGGTCGGAATGACACGGCTACAGGATTTACCTAACTCAACCCTACCCAACGCAAATAAGTAGCAATGATCGGCTGTCCCCACAGAGCACTGATGATCCCGCCGATACAAAGGAACGTACCCAGCGGAAGCTTTGACAGAAGCCAGGTGTCCGATTCCCGCCGCGCAGCAGGAACGGCGAGCAATGCCAGCGCGAACACCGCCCCGAGCAGCACGCCAATCGCAAATGACAGCAGAGCCCCGGAAAGCCCCAGCCAAGCGCCCAGCATCGCCATCAGCTTAGCATCACCGAGGCCAATCCCTTCGCGGCGGCGAACGAGCCAGTAGACCCAACGAATGAGAAGAATCACGCCTGCGGCTGCGAGGGTAGCGAGAAAGCGCTCGAGCCAAAAGTTCGCATATACGACGAAGCAAAGTAAATTTGCGAACGTAACCGGAGTAATGATACTGCCATCGAAGAAGTACCGCCGAAGAGCGGCGACAATAATTCCGCCGAGGATGCCCGGCAGTGTGAGTCTAGTCGGGAAGCCAGAGATGGTCGGCATCGAGTGCGGCAAGCGCCACAAGCAGCCAAATCAACGAAAAACGGACCGATAAAACAGACGATGAGCCAAGGATAGAGCCCAGGCGGCCCAGGTGAGATGTTGAACGGCGAAGAAAGTATTGCCATGTATCGAGAGCCCACAAGCACCGCCAACGGCCAATTCCACCAGCGGATACCGCCAACTGATCTTCGCCTTGCAAGTCCTGCACCGTCCCCGCAGCGCGATCCAACTCACCAGCGGCACATTCTCCCACCACGCCAGCGTCCGCCCGCAATTGCGGCAGTGCGACCGTGGCTTGACCACGCTCTCGCCCTCGGGCCAGCGGCTGAGGCACACGTTCAGAAAGCTGCCAAAGGCCAGCCCCAGCAGCCCCGCTAATATCGTGCCCACAATGCGAATCATCGAAAGATCACCCGGGAAGGTTGAGTATACGGCCACACGGTATAGGGGAATGACGTTGCGGAAGTTCTTGCCGTTCATGCGCCCGGACATTCAGAATGGACAGCGTTGTCTGCTGAACACAAAGGCTGGACATAAAGGAAGGATCGAGTGAAACGAACTATGCCGCTGTTCCTTGTTGTTTTCGCGGTCGCGATCATCGCGGCAATCGCTGGACGGCACGTTCTCGCAGCGCGAACGGCCGAGAAGGTACCGCTCGACTCCACCGCAGTCAAACTCGACCGTCTCGACCCTGCCATCGACCAGATCGTTCCCAAAGACGCGAAACTCGAACGCGTCGCCACTGGTTTCACGTGGACCGAGGGGCCGGTGTGGGTCGATGGCTCGCTCTATTTCGCAGATATCCCCAGCAACAGCATTCGCAAGTGGACGCCGGAGAAGGGCGTGACGATGTTCATCGCGCCGAGCGGCTACAAGGGCGCGGCGCCATACGGCGGGCCTGAGTCCGGGTCGAATGGAATGACGCTCGATGCGCAGGGGCGATTGACCGTAGCAGGACATGCGCAGAGGGACGTTTATCGACTGGAGTCGCTGAGCCCGACCGCGCAGATCACGATCCTTGCGGACAGTTACCAGGGAAAGAAACTGAACAGTCCCAATGATCTTGTCTACAGGTCGGATGGGTCGTTGTACTTCACCGATCCGCCGTATGGGCTACGCACGCAGAAGGACACCGATCCAGAGAAAGAGCTGAAGGTGAACGGCGTTTATCGCGTTCCGCATGCTCTCGATCAGAAGAATGGCGAGCCTGCTCGGTCGGAGCTTCAGCTTCTTGTTTCCGATCTGCCCCGGCCGAACGGGATCGTCTTTTCGCCTGACGAGAAGTTCCTCTACGTGAGCAACTCGGAACCGAAGAAGATTATGCGGTATCGCGTACAGGCTGACGGCAGTGTGACCGATGGAAAGCTTATCTACGATGGAACGGCGGACGCGCGGCCCGGTGCTCCTGATGGCATGAAGGTCGATGAGAGGGGAAATGTCTACAGCACAGGACCTGGAGGCATCTGGATATTCTCGCCGGATGGGAAGCCGCTGGGCACGATCGTGATGCCCGAGAACTCAGCCAATGTTGCATGGGGCGGCCCTGATCGCAAGACGCTTTACATTACCGCAAGCACTAGCGTTTACCGCATCCATCTCAACATCGCCGGCGCTCCACCGGTGCGCAGCCATTGAAGATTTCGTGCGTCGCTGATTCGCGGTTCAGAATTTGCAATCCCGCGTTTTCCGCAAGGCGGGATGCCGGGCTCGACGTCCGTTTAATATTGAAGTCACATGGACGTCCCGCCTGCCCTTCCAGAGACAGACAAACCCGCGGATAACATGTCGACTGATCCGGCGCGGGCGGCGCTGCTGTTTCAAGAGTCGGTCGCCATCATGGCCCGTCTGCGCGCACCCGGCGGATGTCCCTGGGACCGCGAGCAGTCCTTTGACACCATTCGCAAGTACACGCTTGAAGAGGCCTACGAGGTCTTCGACGCCATCGAGCGCCGCGACTTCCCGCATCTTGCTGAAGAGCTGGGCGACCTGCTGCTGCAGGTTCTTTTCTACGCTGAGATGGCCGCCAACGAAGGCCACTTCACCATCGCCGATGTACTCGACCACCTGAACCGCAAGCTGATCCGCCGCCACCCGCACGTCTTTGGCGAAGAAGCCTCGCGTGCTGCGGGCAACGAAGCGCAGGTCGACGCATCCGTCGAAGGCTCCGCCACAAAAGTTCTACGCAACTGGGAAGAGATCAAGGCAGCAGAAAAGGTCAGGCACGACAACAGAAGGGAACCAACCGTCATCGCGCCTTGATTCTGTTCAGCGCGCCATGCCCGCTCTTGCCGAAGCCGCGAAGATCGGCGCAAAAGCAGCGAAATCCGGATTCGACTGGCCCCACTGGCGCGACCTGCTCCCCAAACTGACCGAAGAAACAGCAGAACTGGAAGTCGAAGCGGCCGCAGCCGAAAAATCCGCAGACCCCGCGATCAAAGCTGCCGTTGAAGCCGAGCTCGGCGACCTGCTTTTCACCGTAGTCAACCTCGGCCGGCACCTCGGTGTCGATGCTGAAATGGCCCTGCGCGGATGCAATCTGCGATTCCGCCAGCGGTTCCGGGAGATGGAGTTAATTTCAGAAAGGCAACTGGAAGACTTGAAACCTGAAGAGCTCGAAGCCCTGTGGACCAAGGCAAAGCAGAAACTTGCCCCTTCGCAAATAGTTGCGCACCGCCCATCGGAGCCGCGCAGCCATGATCCTCATCCGCTCCTGCTCGGGACACGATGAGCTCGAAGCCTGCGTCCAGCTCCAGATTGAGACGTGGGGCTACGACGACACCGACATCATTCCACGCAAGGCTTTTCTTGTCGGCCAGAAGATCGGCGGTCAGGTCCTTGGAGCCTTCGACACCGACCTGCCCGGCGCCAGCCCAAATGGAACGCCGGAATCGATGGTCGGTTTCGCCATGTCTTTGCCGGGCGTGAAGACTGGAAAGAATTCCACAGACGGAAATCCACAGCCTTATCTGCACTCGCACATGTTGGCAGTGCGCGACCGCTATCGCAACCGCGGTCTTGGCGCACAACTCAAGCTGGAACAACGGCGTGAAGCACTTTCGCGTGGTATTCGCCGCATGGAGTGGACCTTCGATCCGCTGGAGATTAAGAATGCGCATCTAAACATATCGAAGCTTGGCGCGATCGTTCGTAGCTATTTTGTGAATTTCTATGGTGTATCCTCTTCTCGACTCCAAGGTGGACTTCCAACTGACCGTCTCGTTGCAGAGTGGTATCTCGACTCTGACCGAGTCAGCCGGACCCTGGATGGCCATCCGTCAGTCAACCATGAAATTGAAGAACGCATCCTGGTCCCAGCCGCCATCTATGAATGGAAGGCATCCCCCAGTGGCCGGGAACAGGCACTTGAAGTCCAGTTGCAGAATCGCCTCAGGTTTCAGGAAGCATTTTCCAAAGGATTAGCCGTCGTCTCCTTTACCAGGGACGCGGAAGGTAACGGAGTCTTCGAACTGGGCCATTGGGCCCAACCGGCGTAAGTCTGAAGCGCTTTTCCCAGCCGGCACATTGAAGTACCAACATCTTCATAAGCTGCTGTCCCGAAGGAAGCAACACTTTATGAGAATCGACGGAATTATTCTCCGCGAACTGCACCTGCCTCTGGTGCGACCCTTTGAAACAAGTTTTGGCGTAACTCGCAACCGCAGAATCCTGCTTGCCGAGATTCGGTCTGAAGGGCTGACCGGCTGGGGTGAGTGCACTGCGGGCGAGCGTCCTCATTTTTCCGGCGAGTCCACCGACACCGCCTGGCAAGTGATCGTGAATGAGCTCGGCCCCATGTTGGCCAGTGCCACGGTCGAGCATGGCGGCGACTGTCCCAAGATCTTCAGCGTAGTGCGCGGCAACCCCATGGCTAAGGCCGCGCTCGAAAACGCAATCTGGGATCTCGAAGCACAACGCGAAGGCGTGTCGTTGTCGCAGCTGATCGGCGGCGTGCGCGACCGCATTCCGTGCGGTGTTTCGCTCGGAATTCAAAAATCCATCCCCGAATTAATGGACATTATCGAAAGGGAACTGGCCTCGGGCTACCAGCGCATTAAGCTGAAGTGCAAACCGGGCTGGGATGTTGAGGTTTTCGAAAAAGTGCGCAACCAGTGGCCAGACATCATGCTGAGCTGCGACGCCAACTCCGCCTACAAGCTGCGGGATGCCGACCACCTCGTCACCTTCGACGCTTTCGACTTATTGATGGTCGAGCAGCCTCTCTGGCACGACGATTTCTACTACCACTCCATGCTGCAGAAGCGCATGAACACGCCCATCTGTCTTGACGAGTCCATTCGCAACCGGCGCGATGCGCTGGCGGCCATCGAAATGGAGTCGTGCAAGATCATCAACATCAAGCTCGGTCGCGTCGGTGGATTCTCCGAAGCCATCGCGGTGCACAATGCAGCGCAGGAGCGCGGTATTCCCGTGTGGTGCGGCGGCATGCTGGAGTCAGGTGTAGGCCGGGCGCATAACATCGCGCTGTCGACCCTCGAGAACTTCCGTCTACCCGGCGACGTTTCGGCCTCAGCGCGTTACTGGCACGAGGACATCATCGAACCCGAAGTCACCGTGTCATCAGAAGGGGAGATTCTGATCTCCGATGCCCCCGGCCGCGGCTACGAAGTCCGTTCCGATTTCGTCGAGCAACTAACTGTCCGCAAAGAAGAGATTCGCGCCTTCGAACTTGTCGGCCAGAACTAGGACCAACGCCCGCCTGATTATGATTGAACCCATTGAGGTCGCACGGTCGCTCAAACTGCGGCACGGCGACCTCGAACTGCGTCTGGCAGACTACTCGCTGCACGCATTTCACCGGGTTCCAACGTACTTCTTCCGCATGATGAGTATCGACCGCGACGAAGAGATGGGCACCATCAATCTGCGCATCGGCTCAAACCCGCACATCGAGCGCTACGCAGGCCACATCGGCTACGGCGTACATCCGGCGTTCCGCGGACATCACTATGCGTCGCGATCCCTGGTGCTCCTGCTGCCGTTTGCGCGAAGCCTGGGCATCGATCCGCTGTGGATTACCTGCGACCCCGACAATGGCGCCTCGCGACGCAGCCTCGAAATTGCCGGCGCCGAGTTCACGGAGATTGTCGATGTGCCTGAAGATTGCGGCATTCGCAAGTACGGCGGCAAACTTCACAAATGCCGCTATCGCTTGTAGATTGCGACCTGCGGGAACCGAGTAGAAGACGCTTACGTACTCACAACCGGCGGTGCAACTTTGCCGGCGGTATCGCGTCTCAATAGCGAGAGGCGGCCCGACCCCGCAGTTGCCGGCCGCCGGAGGTTACACCGTTGACTCCCCAGGAAGAACAGCTCCTTAATTCGCTCATCGAGCGGATCAACCAGACACAGCTTGAAGAAAAAGATCCCGACGCCGACACGTTGCTCAACCAGAAGCTCGGCCCGAACCCCGATGCGCTCTACATGCTGGCGCAAACGGTACTGGTGCAGAACATCGCCGTCGACCAGGCCAAGGCGCAAATCGCGCAACTGCAGCAGCAAATCCAGCAGCTCCAGCAGCAGCGTCCGCAACCGGCGCACACCACCAGCTTTCTCGGGCGCCTTCTCGGCGAGCACGATCCTGCGCCGCCACAACAGCAAGCGCCCGCTCCACCCTATCAGCCGGTCCCGCAGTATGCTCCGCCGGCACAGCCTTACCAGCAGTACGGTCAGCCGCCGTATCAGCAGACGCAATATGTCCCTGTCGGTGGCCAGCCGAGCTTTCTGCGCGGCGCAATGCAAACGGCGGCTGGGGTTGCAGCCGGCGCGCTCGCGTTTGAGGGTGTCGAGTCCATTCTCCATGGCTTCGGCCACGGCGGATACGGCTTTGGCGGTCCCGGTTATGGCATGGGCGGCTTCGGCATGGGTGAGCGTCCGGTCGAAGTGATTAACAACTACTATGACGAACCAGGTCGTGGCGCCGAGCATGGCGAACATCATCTGCAGGATGGGATCGCCGGCTACAACCCGCGTGACAACGATGCCAATGACAACCTGCGCGGATTTGATCAGAACGCGGGTTCAACTAGCGATCAAGACACACGCGCGTTCGCCGATGCATCAAGCCTCGACGATCCATCCGCCTTCGATGATCAGAACCTGGATGACGGCGCTGGCCTTGATGACTCCGGCAGCTTCGACGACGGCGGCGGATTCGACAGCGGTGGCGACGACTTTTAACCGCTCAGGCGGTGCTGGGTCCAATAAGTACACTTTGTCTTGCGCTGGACAATATTCGATCCAGCGCAAGACAAGACTGCGAAGGCAATTTCTATGTTCCGGCGATGGCCTTGTTCTGCAGAATGCGAACGACCACGCGGCGGTTCTCTGCTTCGGTGTCCGCGGTCTTCTCATCTCCGCCGATCTGACGGCTTTCGCCCATTGCACCGGGCGCGAGCATGTTGGTGAGCGGAACATGACCTTTCTCCAGAAGGACGCTAGTGACGTTGTTGGCGCGGTCCTCGCTCAGTTTCTGGTTTAATGCAGCGCTGCCCGTCGCAGAGGCATAGCCCTTCACCTGGATCATGTAGCCATTGATTGACTTCGCCTTAGTCGCCAACGCCACCAGTTGCGGGTCGTACTGTGGTTCAACGTTCGTTTTCCCATTCCCAAAGAGAACCGTAACTTCGCCGAGAATGTAGTAGTCGTTCAGTTCGCCGAAGCGCGCCGAATTGGCGGCAATTTCGGCCTTGTTAGCTGCGATCTTCTTCTCCTGTTCGGTCAGCTGCGCGTTTTGCGCTGCGAGCTCGGCGTTGTGTTTTTCCAGCTCGGCAGAATTCTGCGAAGCCTGGGCGCTGGTTTCGGATAATCCAGCCTGGATGGCCTGGGCCTGTTGCAGGTCGTCGCCCTTGAACCTGATCTTGGTCGCGACCAGCTGGCCGTCGGCGTTCATATTGCCTTCCACCTGAATGGGAAGCCCCGGAATGAGGGCAGCCATCGACATGCTCTTGCTGCGTGCCTTGAGCAGACCTTGCACCTGGGCCACATCTGTGGAATCGGTCAAAAGCACAACTACCTTGGGTGAATCCGCGGTCTGCAGGAAAATCTGCGATCCGCTCCGACCCTTGATAAGCCCCTGCATCTTGGTTTGTGCAGAGACGATCGTGCTCGACAGTCCGACCAACATGAGCACAAAGGCCAATCCTGAAACAATTCTGAAACCCCTGCTTCGAATCATCATTTCTCCCCTTGCTTTTCTTGAGCTACTTTCAACCTCACCGAGGTCAGGAAACTACGCATCTTCCTCCCGGACTTCCACTCGAAGACGCGCGCCGTGTTTCGTGCAATTCACCTTCGCCGGCTAGTGGCCGACTGCAAGAGAAACGTAGTGAGTCTCGGAAGGCTGCGCAACTGGAAGAACTGACAGTGGCAGAGGAGCGCCTTGCATCGCTGAAGTAATCGCGGGCAAGGTATTGGCTAGAGCGGCAAGGAAAATCCAGCCGTGCCCCACCCGAACCCGCCTTCAGCCCCATATTCGCTCTACCTTCGCGGTGGTATACTCACAGGGGTGTCGCGGGTTCCGGGTACCCCAAATCGACAGGGGTTAGTCGAGGCGGGTGAGGGTAAGCACCGCATTCTTAACGTCTATTGAGGTTCGTATGTCCGGCCATTCCAAATGGGCGACAATCAAGCACAAAAAGGGCGCGCTCGATGCCAAGCGCGGCAAGATATTCACTCGCCTGCTGAAGGAAATCGCAGTTGCTGCCAAGGGCGGCGGCAATCCTGACAGCAACGCTCGCCTTCGCACGGCGATTGCCGCAGCCAAGGCAGAAAACATGCCGCAGGACAACATCAAGCGGGCCATCCAGCGTGGTACCGGCGAACTGGAAGGCGTGAGCTACGAAGAGATCACCTTCGAGGGCTACGGCCCCGGCGGCGTGGCTATCATCGTGGACACCCTCACCGACAACCGCAATCGCACAGTCAGCGAAATCCGCCATGCCTTCTCAAAGAACGGCGGCAATCTTGGCTCGACAGGTTCGGTTCTGCACATGTTCTCAAAGAAGGGCGTCATCGACATCGAGAAGGCCAACGGCAGCGAAGAAAAGCTGATGGATATCGTGCTCGAGCATGGTGGCGAAGACCTTCGCGACGAAGGGGAAGTCTGGGAGATCGTAACCGACCCGCATGCATTCGAGGCTGTCCTGAACGCTGTAAAGGCTGCAAATATCGCGGTCGCTTCCAGCGAGGTAACTATGCTGGCTTCGACATACACCAAGCTTGAAGGGCCCGCGGCTAGCCAGATGATCCGTCTGCTCGAGGCGCTTGAAGACTTCGACGACACACAGAATGTGTACTCGAACTTCGATATGGACGCTGAACAGATGGAACAGGTGGCTGGATAGGTTCAAACAGGCTGGCAATCCGAAGGCCGCCTGAAGATGGCGGCCTTTTTCATGCACTACAGAATCTCAAAAAATTAAAACAAGGGAAGAACGTTGACCCCAACTGCGAAGTTTCTGGTGTTCACAATGTTGATTGTGGGAGCGGCCACTGCTGCATCGGCGCAGGCCACCAAAGGCGAAATTAATTCCCCCGTTGCTCAGGTTCGCGACAACCGGAGCTGGGAGTTTGCGCCGTTTGCGTTTTATGGCAACGGAATTGGCGGCGATCGTTCCAACTACCGCTTCTTCTCGGTTGGTGTTGAAGCAGGGAAACTGCTGACACCGCCACTTCACGCAGGGATATTGAGCGGCCAGTTCCAATACGCAGTGAACGTTATGCCATTCTGGCAAGCGTACACACCTCCACCCCACGTTCAGACTTTCGTCTTCAACGGTGTTACGTATGAAGCGCCGATCGGGGGCGGAACCTTTACCGGCGCCAGCATTACACCGGCGATTTTTCGATGGAACTTCCTCAATCATTCGCAACACTGGCAGCCTTGGTTCCAGGCAGCGGGCGGACTCATCTACACCACGCACAAGTTTCCACCCGATGTACTGGTGCCGCATGGAGTGCCCGGTGGCACTTCGGTCTGGAATTTTTCTCCGCAGGGCGGAATCGGAATCCACTACTTCACACGCGAGAGACGATCGGTCGATTTCGGAGTAAACGCGGTACACATTTCGTCGGCATCCCTGGGCGACCGAAACCCCGGCGTGAATGCCAGCTTGCAGTTTCAGCTGGGATACACGTTCTGGAAATAGAGGGGCAGCAGTATATGAAACACCCTGTATACACGCAGGTTGAAAGATGAAAGATGCAGTTGTCGAGTGCGTTCCGAACTTCTCTGAGGGCAGGGACGCCCGGCGTGTCGAAGCAATTGTGGCTGCCATGCGCGTTGAAGGTGTGCGCCTTCTCGACTGGTCAATGGATGCGGATCACAACCGCTCCGTCGTCACCATCGCCGGCGAACCTTCCGTGGTGCTGGAGTCCGCCGTTCGCGGCGTAGGCAAAGCCGTCGAACTCATCGATCTGACTACCCAGCAAGGCCTGCATCCGCGCATCGGCGCAGCAGACGTGGTTCCATTTGTCCCCATCTCCGGCATCAAGCTTGAACAGTGCGTCATGTTGGCGCGTCAGGCGGGCCTCGAAGTATGGCGTCGATTCGGCGTGCCGGTTTACTTCTACGAGGCTGCTGCTTCGCGTCCCGATCGCGCCAACCTCGATGACGTGCGCCGCGGACAATTCGAAGGACTTCGCGATGCTGTGCGCAAAGAGGCTGCGCGCCGTCCTGATCTTGGCGGTCCCGGATTGCACCCCACTGCAGGCGCATGCGCTGTGGGTGCACGCAGATTTCTCGTGGACTATAACGTTTATTTGGATTCTGGCGATGTTGCGGTGGCGAGGGCGATCGCGCGCGAAGTACGTGCCGCTTTTGCCGGCACACATGGCGTGAAAGCCCTGGGATTGCTGGCGCACGGGCGCGCGCAGCTTTCCATGAACATTACTGATTTCAACGCGACACCCCTTTCGCAGGTGTACAGCACGGTTTCACGGCTGGCCCTGAAACATAAAACAGCGCCCGTTGAGGGAGAAGTCGTCGGGCTCATCCCAGAAGCTGCCTGCGAGCGCGAAAGCGAGTGGATGCGTCAGTTAAGTGAGTTCGATGACGAGACCAAGATTCTGGAACATCGCCTCGGAGCGCCGTCTGGCGTGGCCCGGCGAAGGTAACAGTACCAATACCACTCTGGTCAACGTCTAAAAACTGTACAGAGGTAAAATAGTGATGCAGGATGATGATAGTTTTCCTGCTCCTGAAACGCATGAAACGGTGGGCCGTCGTGCTCCCCGGAGGATCTAGAGTGCTCAAGTTTGTTGTCAGAATTTCCGTTTCCGCTTTTCTCTTAACCATGGCAGTCGCCGCCCACGGGGCACAATTGTCCGGCGACGCACGTGCAGCGATTCCCCACGAAGTCCAGCAATTGGTCGTGATCGATTACCGCGCCATGCAGAATTCAAGCACTGCCATGGAACTGCGCGATCGCGTGATGCCTCCTGATCTGAAGCAGTTTGATGAGGCTATCCGCAAATCAGGACTGAACGACAATCACGACGTGGATCAGCTCGCGTTTGCATTATTCCGCATGGGCACAGGCGCAGACGAGTTGCAGACCGTGGGCATTGCACAAGGCCAATTCGATGTGCAGGACATCTTGGCGAACTTCCGGAAGCAGAAGGTGCAAGGCAAGCTGGTCCGCACCAGTCGCGTCTATCCACTGGCCCGCACCGGCATGGTGCTGTGCTTTGTCGATCCCTCGACCATGATCTTTGGCAGCATGGAGGCGGTGAGAGCCGCACTCGATGTTCGCGACGGCTATGCGCCGGGATTGCTTACCAACTCGCGCATGATGGAAGCGATGCAGTCCATTGACTCCGAGCCTCTGTGGAGCATCCTCGATAAAGCCGGAACCCAGACGATGATGAAGCAGGTGCTCGGAGAAGCCGGCTCAGTTGCGGACTACGAATCAGTGCGCAAGCGCCTCGAGTCATCCTGGTACGGCATGAACTTCCAGCATGGCGTCAAGTTCGACCTGACCATCGCCACCGGTGACTCCTTTGCCGCGGCCACGGTGTCGTCCCTGCTTTCCGCCGCGATCATCTATAAGAAGATGAGCGGCACCGAAACAGAGAAAGCGGCCCTCTCCGCGACCGATATCAGTTCAAATTCAGGCCAGCTCACCGTTCACTTCGCCACCACCGACAACGACTTCAACAGTCTTCTGCAATCCCCTCTGTTTCAGAGCATGGTCCACTGATCATCCGGACCTGATCAAGACAGCAGTTTTCACAACGGGAGCTTCGGCTCCCGTTTTCGTTTCAATCGAAGATCTCAATTCGCGTACAGCGTCTGCATCTCTTGCAATGATCGATCTGCACTGCAAACCTGGTTGCGCCCGCCGTGCTTGGCCGCGTATAGCGCATCGTCTGCGCACTGCATCAGGAGAGTGGAGTGCTGGCCAAGGTTGGGAATGACGGTCGCGCAGCCAATGGAGATCGTCACACATCCTATCGGATTGGTCGAATGCGGCAAGTGTCGGCGTCGGACTCCCGCACATATCTGTTCAGCGACATCGAGCGCACCGCTAGCGTGCGTGTTGGGAAGAATGACGGCAAACTCCTCGCCGCCGATCCTGGCAACGACGTCCCCTGGGCGATTCACGGCATCCAGAGCGGCCTCGGCAATCTGTTTCAGACAACTGTCGCCCCGGGGATGACCGTAGGTGTCATTGAACGACTTGAACCAGTCGACATCGAGCACAAGAAGCGATAGAGGCAGGTGATTGCGCATCCCGCATCGCCATTCATTGCTGAGGCACTGATCGAATCGGCGCCGATTGGCGACACCGGTTAGCGGGTCAGTGACAACGAGCGCCTCGAGAGCGACATTCGCCTGTTTCAGTTCCAGCTCTGCCCGCTTGCGGTCGCTGATATCTCGCACCATGTTGAGAATACCGATGGCTGTGCCGCTGGTGGAGTTTCTCACCGGGCGAAGATTCGCTTCAACCCACATGAATTCTCCTGCCGCGTTTTTCACACGACACTCCAGCAGCCCCCCGTCTCCGCCTGCTTGCAGATTGCGAACCATCACCTGGGCGTTGCGCGCGGTCGTCAGGATGGACAAGCGACAGGCTCTTCATGCCCATCAATTCTTCCCGTCGCCATCCTCCCCATGATGAAGCGGAAGCCGAAACATAATTTCGGTTTCCGTCAAAGTCAGACAGGATGATTACATCCCGCGAATTCTCGGTCACGAGATGGTGAAGCGATACGATCTCGCGCAGACGGCGCTCGGTTGCGTGCAGCTTATCGATGACAGACGCGGCCCCGTAAAGCATGCATATGCCCGAGGCGATATAGAGTTGCAGAAGCACCGTTGAGCCAATCGGCGCGATGGCGGCAATCCTTGCAAACGGACCTACTCCCTGGATCGTGAACCAGCCGCCGACTGCTGCGATCAGAAGCGTGCTTAACGTCGCCCACGCAAGTCCGAATCGAAACAAGATCACGGCTACGAGTGGATACAGAAGGAAGATTATCGGCACGCGTGCCTGGCAGAATGCAAGAACAATCACGGCGACAGTCAACACCGGAAACAACCAGAGGCCTCGCCAGCGAGAAAGAATCTTCAACCTGGAATGAAATAGGGCGACACACGCTGGAACGACCACGCAATTTCCAAGCCCGTCGGTCGTGACCCAGGTGAACATCGCCTTCCACGGTGAAGCATTCATCCATTGTGAGTAGATGATTGCGAAAAGAATGCTGGTGGCGCCCGGCCCCGCAAGAGCGGCGATAGCCGCGAAGCGCAGGATGTACCTCGGGTCCGTGAAGTGAGGCAATTCAGTGGAGCGCCTGCGCAGCAAAAACGCGGCCAGCGCTACCTCCAGCAGATTCAAAGCGGAAAGCACGATGCATGCCTGCCACCGATTTGGATGGACCGCAATTCCACCCAGCAGCATCGCCAGGAATCCAATTAGAAAATAGTGTTTCCAGCGCCAGCGGGGCACTATCAGCAGGTATGAGAGGAGAAGTCCGTTGGCAAACCAGAGAAGCCCACCGCTGTTTCCAATTCCGATGACTGCCGTGACCACGAAGATGCTGCAAAAACAGCAGGCAAGAGACAGCGCGGAACGAATCCGACGCACCATCCGTGCCGCCGTCTCGTCACCGCGTCTTGGTAAGTGGAGCCGCACACCGATGTCCTGAGAGGATTATCGGCACGATCTGCGCGGCGATGAGGAGGGGTCCCGGTTTTGCGGCTTTCGGTTTTTATGCTTTTAGTTCTGCCTGTTTATTGCCGAAGTCTATTCGCGATCATTGCGGGCTCAAAGCAGGATGAAATTCTGCTTTTCCATCGGGCAGCAAAATAATCTGTATGCTGCCTTCCTGCTGCTCATGAAGCGTCGGGCCCGTTATCTGGACGGTGCGTCCACGCGCGGCCGCATATTGCACGCTGAGCGGACCGGTGCCGCGCGTCTGAATCCGGTGATGGAAAGTCCCATCCGCCGCCAGCGTATCGGCACCAAAGCTCGCGCTGGGGTAGTCAACCTCGAGCAGAGTAATTGTGCCCCCGGTGCGATTCTCCACCGTCGCTTCAATGTGAGCCGAGTGGCATCCGCTGATCGCATTCAAACAGAACAAACCAAGCGCTGCAGCCGCAACCCCCGGCAATATGTTTTTCATCCCTTATCCCCGTTTGCGTCGCCTGCTTCATCGGTTGGAGCAATCGCCGTCACTCGTTTCTCCAGGCGGTCTAGCCGCTTAACAATTCCGGCAGCCGCTGAAAAATTGTTACCGCGCGCAGCCAGACGCGATTATCGAATCCCGGCGATCCCGATATCATCTTGCCCGGCGGCACGTCGTGGCTCACCGCCGACTGCGCCGTTAAAATGACTCCGTCGCCCACGGTGCAATGACCTGCAACCCCGGCCTGTCCGGCAAGAATCACGTTGTTGCCAATCATCGATGATCCGGCCAGTCCGGTCTGCGCGCAGACCAGCGTGTCTTTGCCCACGCGCGACCCGTGACCGATCTGCACGAGATTGTCGATCTTGCTGCCGTCGCCAATTTCCGTTGCGCCCACCGTCGCGCGATCCACACATGCATTGGCCTGGATATCGACGCGGTCGCCGATTCGCACCGGCCCCGATTGCGGAATCTTCACCCACTGGCCAAGTTCGTTCTTCGAAAACCCAAATCCGTCCGCGCCGACAATTGCGCCATTCTCGAGCGTGACGTTGTCCCCGAATTCGCAGCCTTCGCGAACCACGGCGTGCGCATGCGCAAAGAAATGGCTCCCCGTCTTCACTCCGGGATAAAGCACGACATGCGGCAGCAGCGTCGCTTGCGCACCGAGCTTCACATGCGGCCCAATCACCACGTAAGCGCCGATATGCGCCCCTTCTCCAATCTGCGCTGTCGGATCGATAACCGCAGTATCGTGAACTCCGGGTGGATAGGCCGGCGGCTGATAGAAGAGGGCGAGAGCACGAGAAAAGGCATGGTAGGGATTCTTGATCCGAAGCGTCGCTGCCTCAATCTCCGGAAACTCCGGTTCCACCAGCACCGCCGCGGCGCTCGTCTTGCGCGCAAGTCCGCCGTATTTGGGATTGGCCACGAAAGTGATTTCCGTGGGACCGGCCTCCTCAATCCCTTTCACTCCAGTGATTTCCAGATCCGCGTTGCCGCGAAGTTCCGCACCCAGCCGACTTGCAATTTCTCCAAGTTTCATCGTGGAGATTGTAGCGGAAGGGTCTGTCAGGGAACTATTCCTCGAGCACGAAGCTTGACATATATCCGTAACGGATATAGTGTTCGTGCATGGCGAAGAAGAACGCGGCGCAAGCTCCATTAACTCCCGCAGTGCTGCATATCCTGTTGGCGCTTTCGACGGGGGAGCGGCACGGGTACGGAATCATGAAACAGGTGCAGGCGGACTCGCAAGGTAAGACGAAGATGGGCCCGGGGACGCTGTATGGCTCGATGAGTCGAATGATGGAGGCGGGGCTGATCCGGGAAAGCAATAAGCGAGTCGATCCGGAGATGGACGACGAGCGGCGGATCTATTACGAACTCACAGGCGCGGGACGGGCAGCGCTGGAAGCGGAACTGAAGCGGTATCGCGGCGTTGTAGCGGTGGCGGAAGGACGTTTGGCGCATGGCCGCTAACGTCGCGGACCGGCGCTACCAAAAGTGGTATGGGATGCTGCTGCGGCTGTATCCGCGGCCTTTCCGTGAGCGGTTCGGCGAGGGAATGGCGCAGACATTCCACGACTTGTGCCGGGAGCACAGGGACGCAAGACGGGGACTGTTCGGGCTCGCAGTGTGGGTATTCTTCGAGACGTCGGTGGGAATCGTTATGGAGAACACAAAACACATGTCGCAACTGGGAAAGACAATGCTGCGTGTGGCTCTGGTGGCGCTGGGCCTGTTGATGGTGCCGTTGGTGGCATCGCAGGTGGTCAGGGGATGGAACTGGAACGCGGGAAGTTTCGTGTTCCTGTATGTCCTGTTCTTCGCGACGGGGATGGTGTATGCCCTGATCGCGAAAAAGATGGGCGCGTGGTCGTACAAGGCGGGCGTTGGTGTGGCCCTGGTGACCGGGTTCGCCTTGGGGTGGGGGACCATGGTCCAGGTCGCGGACTCGGGACATCCGGAGCGCCTGTGGTACCACAGTGTGCTCGTGGTAGGGGCGATTGGAGCGTGCCTGGCTCGGCTGAAGGCTCCGGGATTGGCCTGGACGTTGTTCGCGATGGCAGCGACTCTTGCGCTGATTGCCGCGATACTGCCTTCGGGCGCGCCGCCCGACCTTGCGCGGAGAATGGCCATCGGACATGGTGTCTTCGTGGCGTTATTCACCGCCTCAGGTCTGCTGTTCCGGCATGCGGGTCTGGCGGAATCGAAATAAGACCGAGAGCGATTACATATCGCTGACCACCTCGGCTTGCGATCCTTGGGTAACGGACAAGTCAATTCGAGCGGTTGATCGCTTAGGTTTATTTATCCCAAGGCTTTCCCAACTGTTGCTGAAACGAACGATCGCTTGAGATTACCGCTACTCTTCTGACTCAGCAGGGAAGAGTTCGGGCTGGCCCTCGACGCGGCCCTCCTCCGGCCTCCGTTTGAGCAGTTTCGCCCCCAGCCGACTTGCAATTTCACCAAGGTTCATCGAGGACGACTTCAGCAATCCCAGGAGTTCTTTGCGAGAAAGCGGTCTGGGAGGTGGGCTCACTCTCTCAGACCGTGCACTTGTCGATTGTTGCCGAGTAAGCGGTAATTCGCTCGCGACGTGGTGGTCAACCGAGCATCTTGAGTACGACACGGATCAGTTCATCGGTTGGGGTAGCGTATAGAGCAACCGCAATCATGGGTAATGCAGCGGCAAGTGCCAATGTGACAAGAGTCGGTTTATCGATCGGCACAATTCCCATTTGTCTTATCACTGTGAAGCTGCCTCCGAGGTCTACGAGAGAAGACGCGTCGGGATTCCCCAGGATCGACTCGTCCGAAGGTTGTCCCCGCTGAATCCACTTCTGGTCAAATAACTGGTTATGTCTGGTCACCAGGACTCCATACTCCCGCAGCGCATTCCTTTTGACCTTGAGCAAGACGGGGGCTACAACCAAAAGCGGAGCCAACAAAATCACGATCGCGAGAACTCCATACGCAATCATCGGGAGCTTTTGAGAGGACAGAGTTGCGCCTAGATATGTGATGGTATTCCCAACCTG
This sequence comes from uncultured Acidobacteriaceae bacterium, assembly GCA_963782775.1. GTDB lineage: Bacteria > Acidobacteriota > Terriglobia > Terriglobales > Acidobacteriaceae > Telmatobacter. The sequence continues at coordinate 178,068 of CAWALE010000015.1, read as the reverse complement.
CGCAGCAATCACGGTGCCGCCAGCGAAGACGATTGGGCTGAAGGCCTTCTGTCCTTCAGAGAGAAAGCCGAGGCCAGCTGCCATGTCAGTGTGGGTGGCAACGTAGCTCAGATTCAATCTGGAAACGCGCCACAGGAAGTAAGTCCACAGAATCATTCTCCAAAACCACCGAAACATAAGAAATCGAAAGATTGGAGTGCTCACCAGGCTGAACCACCATCCAGCCGGAGTGATTTGGTCTGACCCGACAGTTGCGTGCCAGTTGGAGATACCGATCAGCAGTGGCTCTGTCCTGACGAAGAGGACCGGCAGGAACGCCGCCAGGAGGATCAGCAATTCGGGCAAAACACTATCTCGCAAGCGCGTGGTCTTTTCGATCGCAGCCTCGAAAGGAGACAGTTCCTTTTCCTGCACCAGTCCGGACCTGAGGAATTGAAGAACGAGGATGCGCCATCTGTCGTCGATTCCGGACTCAGCCAGGATCAAGATCGGAACCGCAATCAAGAAACGCACGTTGACAGCAATGTCTCGAAGGAACGGAACGCTTACCTTGGATCCATACGCATCTCCGTGCAGCACGGAAAGAACAAACAGGGGAAGCCACGTCATCATGGCCACGAGCAGGGCCCTGCGAATAACTCGCTGGCGTTCATCCCCTGCGCGGCCAAGGCGAACCATAAGCGAATGCAGCGGACCACCGCGTGTGAGAGAAAAGTTGTCAGCCAATGCGGATGTGATGTCGTTCATAAGAGGGTGCATCTTACTCATGTCTTCCTGTCGCTGGGTAGCAGTCATCGATCCTCTTCGAAAACCGCTTTTACCTTCCCGTCGCGAACTGCGCGATCAAGGGCGGCGTGGTCCTTCTCATTCTGGTCGGCGTAGGCGATCGAAAACGCTGCGATAGCGCGATCGAATGCTTCGCCGTTCCCCATGTACCCGGCGATCATGGAGGGAGTTCCGGACCTGGCGTGGCTGAGGGCGATGGCCCTGCCGCACCACTTGGCGTAGAGATTCAGTTCGATCTTCCCGAAGAGTTCCACGCGCACGCTGATCTTGATATCTTTCAACTGGCGTACGAAGAAGTCGCGTTTTGGTGAATGTGTCCAGCCGAGAAACATGTCACCGGCAGGCTGCATGGTCCGATAACCGTTCACGATGCGTTGCCCATGGTTGCCAAACACGCTCGCGCCCGCGTAAGGCGCCAGCACCGAAGCACGAGCCTCCTTGACCTGAAGGAACAGAGGATCATCATCTGACGCCATAAACAAGAGGACCCAGCACGCGGTACCGACACTGCCGATCCCCACCACCTTGACGGCAGCGTCACAGAGCTTGTAACGATCGAGCAGCGCGTGGTAGGCGGGTGGAAGTGTGGCGCGGTAATCGGCGAGCCCGTCGAGCAGGATCCGTTGTATCTTCCCTGGAGGCATATTTTTCTCATGAAAGATGGTGGGGAGCTGATCCTTGATGGTGGGAATGCCACCCTTGCTTTCGGCCAACTTGGGAAACATCTCCTCGCCCCGGCTCTTCGCCTGTTCTTGCTGAATGCGTTTCATGATGCGCTTGCGAAAGGTCGGGCCGCTCATAGCCATCAACTCCTCCGGCTTGATCGCGTAGTACCAAAGCTCCAGGGTCTTCATCCGGCTGAATTCGGCCATCGATTCGCGGTAGCTCCTTACGCAACTCATCGCGATGTCTTTGGCGTCTCTGTCGCTTATTCCTTTGTCCCGGCAGGCGATCACGAAGCTGGCTGCGAGGCGCTTCACGTCCCACTCCCACGGCGCAGGAAGAGTCTCGTCGAGGTCATTCACGGAAAAGATGACATTCCGCTCCGCGGTGGCAAACCCTCCGAAGTTGCAGAGATGAGCGTCGCCGCAGCACTGGACGCGGATTCCGGTGTTGGGCGTGGTTGACAGGTCAGCCGCCATGGTGAGGGCTGAGCCTCGATAGAAGGTGAACGCGGACTGCACCATGCGTCCGTGGCGCAAAGGTAGCAGTTCAGGGATTCGCCCCTTCTCGGAAGCCAACACCATTTCGACCGCACCCCGCCGATTCTTGGGGGCCTTCCACGCAGCGTGGTCCTCGCGCGGACAGATATTCCGCAACGCTTTCCCCGCCGCGTACCGCTCTTCGTGGGTACTGCCGGGTTTTTGCGTTACGGCGCCATTTTGCGATCTCTTCTTTTCGTTCATGCTTCCTCCAGGGGTCTCCCCTCGGATTCGCAACCCGTAGCCCAATCCTGCGGCCTGCGCTCCTTGTCGGGATAATCCATTGCATTCAAACGGTGAGGATATGACCTCATTGGAGGAGCGGATACTGGCAAAACTCCCAGTGGGGCAATCACGCCACGCCTTCTAGAGGTTTACGACCCTTCGTTTCCGGGTTCCGGCTGGATTGTGGTCAATCCGTCAGTAAATGAAGATGAGGGCTTGGTAGATATCAACAGCCGAGGCTGGCTCAGGACTACTCCCCCTCATCGGACTCGGCAGGGAAGAGTTCGGGCTGTCCCTCAGCACGGCCTTCCTCCGGCCTGCGCTTACGTCCAACCGCGCCAATCAGGCCAACTACCTCCAATGACTGGATCGCCTGCCGGGGAATATAGATCCGCTGAGTATTCGACCGCGTGTCGGGCGGGGTCACCAGCAGGCCGGCGCCGGAAACCAGTGACTTGTCGTTGGCGGCTATCCCTTCCAGTTCATCTCCATCGTTCAGGGTCATGCGCAGCCACAGTCCCGCTGCCCGGGGCCGGACCGTAAACTTCTTCTGCAGTAGCCGTTCCGGGTTGGCCAGGTCGGAACTGGAGGAAAAATCCCGGATGTAGCAGACCCATTTCACCGTCTCCCAGCCTATGGTGAGCACCTTTCCGGTGAGGTCCAGGACCTCCAGCGCAGTTGACTCCTGGCCAAAGACAGCGCCGGCATAGCCGGCATACCACTCGCGCGAGAACTTACGCACAATCACCGGCTTACGAGCGGAGCCCATGGCATGGATTGTCGCATGCGTAGGCCTGTTCCGACCGCGAAAAGTCGCAAAACTGGTGCCTTTCACACTGGTCAAGGGGGGAAGATTATGATAAGGTACTCATTTGCATCCTCTGGTGTATCCCGCCGTAAGCGCAACCGCATCAGAGACTTGCCTTGGGTTTTGCACGCGGAAGCAGGAACGGAATGCCCGACTACATTTACCTTCTTGAGAACCGGCTTTCAGCCGATCAGCGGAATGCACTGCGGCAGTTGCGCGACGTGGCCCGAGAGGCCGGCACCCTTCTTTTTCTCACCGGGGACGCCGTCCGCGACCTGACCAGCGGCCACGCCGTTCGCGACATCGAAGTTGCCATCCAGGGCAACGCTCTCAAGCTGAAGAAAGCCATCGAAAAGCCCGGCGCCAAGACCTGGGGCGAAGACGAGACTTCCCGCTCACTTTACCTCTGCTTTCCAGGCACCGTCCGGGTCGACCTCGTCAGCACCCATCGCCGCGAGTACCCCAAGCCGGGCAAACCCGCCATACACTTCTCCTCCATCCAGGACGACCTGCGCCGGCGTGACTTCACCGTCAACGCCATGGCCATCTCGCTCAACGAGGGCTCGTTCGGCCTCCTGATGGACCCGCTGAACGGCGCAGCCGACATCGAAGCGCGCACCCTGCGCCTGGTTTCGAATTACGGATTCCTCGAAGAGCCCGCATTCCTGATTCGCGCCACGCGGTATATCGCCCGCCTGAGCTGGGAACTCGATCCGCGCACGCAGCAGCGCTATGAAAACGCCAAGGCAGAGAATGTCATCGAGTCACTCTCCGCGCACGATCACAGTCAGGAACTCGAACAGATCGGCCATGAGGACGACGGGCTAAAGGTTCTGCGCGCGCTTGAAGCTGAAGGCTGGATGAAGGTACTTTTTCCTGCCTGGACCGCGGCAAAGGCCGAGGAAGACAAGCTCACAGCGTTACACGACCTGCGCGTCCAATTGCAGATGCAGGGCGTGCAACCCGACATGTCCGCGGGCCAGATGCAGCTGTTGACCGCGAAGATGGCGCCGAAAGATCTTTCCGCGCTGAAGAAGCAGTTGCTGCGTCCGGGCTTCGTGGAAGAGTGGAACAGCCTCGACTCTCTCGCCAGCGGATTCGCAAAGGTCCTGCTGAACAAGGCCAACGCAACCCCCTCGGTCGCTTACAAACTGTTTACGACATATGATCCCGAGGCTGTTCTATGGCTCGGTTTCACCAGCAAAGACAACGCGGTAAAGGCAAAGTACGAAGCCTTCCTGAAGACATGGCCAGAAGCGCGTCAGCGCATCCCGTACCTGCAGATGCAGGAAATGCGCATCACGCCTGAGCTTGCGACATACAAAGACATCGTCCATCAAATCTTCCTGCAGTTGATTGACGGCGGCCTGAACACGCCCGAAGAGATTAAGGCTTTCCTAGAACCACATTCGCCGCCGGCTCCGCCTCCGCAGATCACCATCAAGCGCACGCGTGCCAAGCGCGGGGCCGAGAAGATCAAGGAAAAATCCTTCGACGATGAGGACGAAGAGAGCTCCGATGAAGAGGATCTCGACGATATCGGCGGTGGTGACGACGAGGAAATCGATCTCGGCCTGAATCTTCCCAAGGGCGACGACCTTGACGAGGAACTCGGGGACGCGGAAGAAGCCGATTCTGATGAAAGCGAGTCAGCCGAAGAAGACGAGGATGAAGAGCCGGTGCGCAAAGGACGTGGCAAGCAGCCGCCTGCTCCAAAGCCCGGCAAGGCAGCCGCTGCAAAAGCCGACGCGCATGCCGCGAAAGCAACCGCTGCGAAATCGTCAGCGCCGGCAAAACCAGCTCCCGCTGGAAAAGTGCCGCCTCCCGTAAAAGGCAAGCCCGAGCCGCCGAAGCCTGAGAAGGCAAAGGCAGTCGCACCTGCACCGGCAGCGAAGAAACCCGCGCCGCCACCTGCCAAACCAGCGCCACCTGCCAAGCCATTGCACGGGGCAAAACCTGCGCACCCAGCTAAGCCCGCCGCCAAGACTCACGCAAAGCCGGCTGTTAAGGCAGCTCAGGTAAAGGCGCATGCCAAGCCCGCGCACAAAGCGGTTCCGGCCAGGAAGCCCGCCCCTGTCGCGAAGGCCAAGCCGCACGCAGCCGCGAAGTCAGCAAAACCGGTTGCGAAAAAGCCGGCGCACAAGAACGGCAAAAAGCGCTGAACGAAATCGTGCGGGCAGGCGAATTCGTTTGCCCGCGCATTTTGAGCTGCTATCCTCGATTCACATTCCAGACATCCGGAGATTCCGAATGGTCCGTCCGCTTCCCCGCGTCGCTTTTCTCTGCCTGCTTTGCGTCCTCTTCGCATCTGCATCGCCCGCATTCGCCAAGCGCATCGCGCCCGCTTCTCCTTCGGCGGAGAGCAGCGGCCCAGGCTATCGATTCGACCGCGGCGGCTGGAAGTACGTGCATCTCGAAGGCACCCCCGAGCAAATTGGATTTCAGCACGGCCAGTTGCTCGCCGCGGAAATCGCAGACTTGCTCAACGTGACAAAGCTCGAATCGCTGCACGACACAAAGCGTGACTGGAATTTCTACCGCGAAGCCAGCCGCAAGATGTTCTGGCCGCATATCGAGGCCGAGTATCAGCAGGAACTCACGGGCATCGCCGAAGGGCGCGCAATCCAAGGGCGTCAAAGCTCGATGTGTGGGATATCGTCGCGCTCAATGGCAGCATCGAGCTGCCCTCCTATTATGTTCCCTGGCTCAACAAGCGCGAGCACGCGAGCGAATGCTCCACTCATTCGTCCAGATGGTCACTGTTCCGCGTTCATCGCCACCGGCAGCTACACCAAGGGCGGCAAGATCGTCATCGCGCACAGCAACTGGTCAAGCTATGCCGATGGCGAGCGCTGGACTGTGATATTCGACATCAAGCCAGAACATGGACACCGCATGGTGATGGATGGAGAGCCCGGCGTGATCACCAGCCAGGACGACTTCGGCGTGAATGACGCCGGCCTCATCATCACTGAAACCACCATCACGCAATTCATCGGCTGGAATCCCGAGGGCATTCCGGAGTTCGTGCGCTCGCGCAAAGCCATGCAGTATGCAAGCTCCATCGACGAGTACGTCTCCATCATCAAGGAAGGCAACAACGGGGGATACGCCAATGACTGGATCGTAGGCGACCGCAAAACCGGGAGAAGTCGCATACCTCGAGTTGGGCTTGAAAAATACACCGCTATGGCGCACAAAAGACGGCTACTTTGTCAGCTCTAATTTCGCGCGCGATCCGGCAGTCATCAAAGACGAGACTGACGGCTTCGATGCCACGAACATGTCCTCGTCGATGAATGCCCGCCATGTCACCTGGGAACGCAAAATCGCCGCCACCAAGGGTCAGATTGACGTCGACCTCGCCGAGAAATTCCTTGCCGATCACGAAGACAGCTATACGGGCAAGGTGACCGCAAACGCACGCGCGCTCTGCGGCCACATCGATGTCGATTCTCATGGAGTTCCCGAGTGGGGAGATCCGCCGTTTTATCCCGATGGCGCCGTTACCGGAAAGGTCACCGACTCCGACCTTGCTGCGAATCTCTCTCTCATTGCGCGCGCGGGGCATCCCTGCGGCGAAGACTTCATCGCCGCACCGTTCCTCGCTGCGCATCCGCAGTTCGACTACCTGAAGCCGATCCTCAAGGACATGAAGGCCGGCCCGTGGACGAAATTCAGCGCAGGTGAAAAGCAGTGATCGAGCCTTGCGGGCTACTTGTAGATCACGTGGATCTTCGTCTCGGTCACGGGGCAGGTGACGTGCACAATTGCGGCCGCGAAGGCCGGTGCGCTCAATCCAACATGCGGGTTGTTCGCGAATCCAAATCCCTCTTTCGGGATGCCGATGAAATTCCTGTCCAGTTTGCGATTCTTGTTCTCATCGTGAATGGCGACGACGCCGTAATCCCCAGGCGCGAGGTTCTCCATCACTGCCGTAGCTTCGTGGGCTCCGGCTGCAATCGGAGTAGGCCAGTGGTTGAATGCCTTGCTCATGTCTTCTGGCCATCCGTCCGGCGATTTGAAAATTGCAGCGCCCACGACGCCTGTCGAATTACGCAATCCATCCACGTGAATGCGCAGCACGCATCCTTGTGCTGTCGGCTGATCAGTTGATGAAATCGAATCAGCTCCCGGCCCTGCATATGACGCAGGCAGGCGCAAAGGTCGCAATGAATAAAAGGGAAGGGAAACTTTCATGGCAGGAGTTTAGACGCGCCGTGCAGGACGAAGGGCAGGGAACAACTCTTCACGAAATAGCGGAAGCGGCCGGGGCCGAAACGGCTATCTTCAGTGTGTCTCAGCTTGCCTTGTCTTGCGTCAGAGGAAGTACGAACGCGGATGCTTTTTCAAGCCATCCGCGCCGATGCACCCTAATAGCGTCCCGAACGTGCGCCGCTGCTGCTGCCTTTGCGTGCCTGGTAGCAGTCACGGCAGAAAACTGGACGATCGCCGCGTGGTTCAAATGGAACAGTCGTTGGCTGGCCGCAGCCGGAGCAGATCACAGGTGTTCCATGGGATGGAGCCGGACGATACCCGGAGCCTCCCCCACCTTGTTCGCTCTTCTTTGCCTGACGGCAAGGCTTGCAGCGCTTGGGGGTCGAATAACCGCGTTCCTGAAAGAACGCCTGATCTGCAGCGGTAAACGTAAAATCTTGTCCGCAATCGCTGCACGTAAGTTGAATATCTCCGGCCATGGGTGTCCTCTGAGTATTGTCCTCGTCGCGATTGTACATACGACTTGGTAATTTTTATATAAGAATCTTCTTAAACGCGGGAAAACTAACCTTTCACATTCAATCGATTTAGCGGATTCGCCCCACGTTGTCCCGGCACGATATAGTGGCTCAACCGGGCCGCCCAACCCGGCTCCTACCTCGAAGCGCACCAGGGATGACCTTGCAAGATCCAGAATTCGAAGCCGAGTGCATCCGCCGCATTCTTGCTGGCGAGAAGCACTTGTTTCACGACCTCATCCGACCCTGCGAGCGCTCCATCTACTACCTGCTGCTTTCCATCCTCAAAAACGAAACCGATGTCGAAGACGTTGCCCAGGAGACCGTCATCAAGGTTTATCAAAATCTTGACAAGTTCCGTGGCGACTCCCAGTTTCGGACTTGGGTTCTGTCAATCGCCCGCAATGAAGGCCTGGGTCGCCTGCGCAAAATCGGAACCCGCCGCGAAGACTCCCTCGAAGCCGAAACCGATGAGCAGACCGGCGATTACACCCCCGCGATCCTCACCAGCTGGCGCGAAATCCCCAGCGAGGCACTGGAACAGAAAGAGTTAGGCGCGATCCTCCGAAACGCTATCGACGGGCTGCCCGAGATTTACCGTAACGTCGTACTGCTCAGGGACATCGAAGAAATGGATATCCGCCAGACCGCGGCCGCACTTGGCATCAGCGAAGCCGCTGTGAAGGTAAGGCTGCATCGCGCGCGTGCCCTGTTGCAACGCAGTCTGGCACCGCAATTGAAAGGATTCGCCCCAAAACGCAAGAGCTGGTTCGGGGGGCGCACATGAGGATCGACTGCAAACACGTCTGGGAGCACATCTCCGGCTACATTGACGGCGAGCTGGATGCTGACCTGCGCGCTCACATCGATCGTCATCTGGAGACCTGCGAAATCTGCTCCGCAGTGCTCGATTCCACGCGCAACGTGGTCATCCTCGTCGCCGACGACCGTGTCTTCGAACTGCCCGCCGGTTTCAGCTACCGGTTGCATGCGCATATCGAAAGGGAATTGGAAAAGCCAGGAACCTGAGATCAGTCAACTGCAGGTTCCCGCAATTCTGCAGGGCGGTGGCGGACCCGTTCTGTGAACCATGGGGTGGGTCCAGATTTCCAGTCCAACCATGACGAGGGTGACAACGGCCAGAGTTACCTGTAGGCGCTCAGACCGCTTCTCTTTCAGGCTCTGCTCGCGACGTCGCCATTGCGCCGACGGCTGGTTTCGCAGATGACGAATCCAGGCCAGCAGCGCGAGATTTAACAGAGCGCCGATCGTCGCCACAATCAGCATGGGAATTCGAATAGCATCCTGATGCCATCCCTTCGCCGGTGCGTAGATACCGCTGGCGGCTGCCAGTGCAGAAAGCCCGATCGCCACGCGAATCCCGCTGATGGTCAACACCGCCGTACAAAGGCTCTGCAGAAGCGCAAGCATCGCACTTGTCCAGCCGATCGTCCGCATTTGCCTCAAGCTGACCAAAGAGGGAGACGGCCCGACGTTCTGCGGATCCTGCTTTTGTTCCTGGATTTGCAATGGACTGACTCCTGTCTTACCGGGGAAGTGGTGAGCACCTGTTCGACGTCCGCCAGCCATAGAGTAAAGCAACGCGAGGTCGGCCAATCCAAAAGCCTGCCTGGCCCGTTCATAAGGCAAAGGGACCGGTGCAAAGATTTTCATTTTCAGTTTGCCCCCTTTCCTTGTAACCTTTCGCGCATGCCCGTACTCCTAGAGTGCGTGCAACAGATTGCGCCGCACCCGAACTTCCCAACGGATGTCGCGCATGTTTAATAACCACCGGCGGCTTCCCCCGCCTTAACCCCCCAGCGAGGTCTATATCACATGAAGAATCAATTCAATGCAATGCTGCTCACCGCTGCTCTCACCGGTCTGATGGGCGGAACCGTCGCGGCTCATGCTGCCACCTCGGCTACCAACGCAAAGAACCCCACGGTCAAGGCGGCGAAGGCCGGCCTCCTCTACACCGGACAGGACGCCCCTGCCAAGCACTCCTGTAAAGGCAAGAATGATTGCAAGGGTCAGGGCGGCTGCAAGGCCAGCGACAACGGCTGCAAAGGCAAGAACAGCTGCAAAGGCAAGGGCGGCTGCGCAACCGACGGCTCCAAGCCGCACTTCGATCTAAAACCGGGCTCACGGATCGGTGGGCTTCGTCTTCGCGAGCGCCCATCGATCCATACCTTCGGTTTCCCCGCGTAATCGCAACCAACGGCTGGCAACTGTCTGCTGTGAACTGAGAACTATCCCTCATGCCCGGCAATCGCTTCAATGCGTTCCAGAACCACGGCGTCGGAATTGGTTTGCGCATTCCGCATTACCAGCACATCTTTTCGCGCAAGCCCGTGGTCGACTGGTTTGAAATCATCTCAGAGAATTTCATGATCGACGGCGGCCGTCCGCTGGCCATGCTCGATCAGATTCTCGAGCGATATCGCGTTGTGCAGCACGGCGTCTCAATGTACTTCGGCTCGGTGACCGAACCCGATCCCGAACACCTGAAGCGTCTCAAGACTTTGGTCCGGCGCACCGGCACTCCGTGGCTCAGCGATCATCTCTGCTGGGGCTCGGTCGACGGCACCTACACCCACGATCTCCTCCCGCTGCCATATACGTGGGAGGCAGTTGCACGCACCGCCGACCGTGTCCGCAAGGTGCAGGACTACCTCGAAATCCCCGTCGCCGTAGAAAACGTCAGTTCCTACGCAGCCTTCACCGATTCCGAAATGACCGAGTGGGAGTTCCTCAATGAAGTGGTAGAGCGCGCCGACTGCGGCATCCTGCTCGACGTGAACAACATCTACGTCTCCTCGGTGAATCACGAGTTCGATCCAATGGAGTATGTGAACGCCGTGCCCGCGCATCGCGTCGCGCAGATTCACATCGCTGGTCACTCGCGCTATGAGCGGTACATCCTCGACACACACGACCATCCCGTGATTGATCCCGTATGGGATCTCTATGCGCGCGCCATCGAACGCTGCGGCCCCACGCCAACCCTGCTCGAGTGGGACGATCACATTCCCAGCTTCGACGAAGTCCACGCCGAGGCTTTGAAAGCCAACCGCTACATCGACAGATACGCAACGACTCCAAATACAGTGGATGCCATCGGTCGCGATTCCGAGATCGAAGAAGGGAAGCTCCTGGAGCCTGCCCAATGAACTCCGAACCCATGCCCCTGGCGCGGCTTCAGCGCGAAATGGCCCGCGCCGTCATGATGCCGTTGACCCGCGACGAGGACATGCGCCGCGAATCGCCCGATGGTCGTTCCATGTATCAAGTCGCAGCCGGATTCATCGCACCCAATAGCAAGCTTTCGCCATTCGAACGCCTCGAAATCTACAACCGGCAGTACTGGTTCCGCGTGCTCGGCGCATTGGCCGAAGATTTCCCCGCGTTGCGTTCCGTCATTGGCGCTCGCGCCTTTGAAGCGATGTCCGTCGCTTATCTCAGCGAGCACCCCAGCCGGTCTTTCTCACTTCGAAATCTCGGATCGCGTCTTTCCCAATGGCTTGCAAAGAACCCTCACTTCGCTGGCCGACGCGCCCGCTTGGCCGAGGATGTAGCCCGCATGGAGTGGGCGTTTATCGAAGCATTTGATGGTGCCGAGCACGATCCGCTCACCCTCGAACAGATCTCCACGCTCGACGGCGACTCGCGCCTTTCGCTGCAACCGCATCTGCAATTGGTAGCACTCGATTTTCCAGTAGACGACCTTGTTCTCAATCTTCACAAACACGATAAGCGTCAAACCAGCGAAGCCGGCGTCCGACATGAAGACGACGAGGAGGCGCCCGCAAAGCTTCCGCCATTGCGTCGCAAACCAACCTGGCTTGCAGCACACCGCGTCGATTTCTCGGTCTACTATCTGGGCCTGAAGCGTGGGGAATTCGAAACGCTTGCTGCAATCCGCGCCGGCATGCCGCTGGCACAGGCGATCGAGATCGGCGTCACCAGTTCACGGGTCCCAAGTTCGAAGCGTCCCCACCTTGTTGGCCAGTGGTTCACCAACTGGTCGGAACTTGGCTGGATATGCGCACCCGACCTCGACCACCTGCGTTCGTGAGGGCCAACGTACACGGAAATCCTGTAACTCAAGGGCCCCGTAAGTTGTCTTTAAGCATGGAATGACAATCGCCCAGCAACGCACGTTTCTTACCGCTGAATGGAAGAATCTGCTGATGCTGAACTATGTCGTTGACCCAGCGCTTCTGCAGGCATTTGTTCCTCAAGGCACAATTCTGGATCAGTTCGCAGGCAAGACCTACGTGAGCCTGATCGGTTTCGAGTTCAACAATACCCGCATCTTTGGGCACGCCATTCCATTCCATCAGTCGTTTGAAGAGGTGAACCTGAGATTTTACGTACGGCGCGTCGAAAGGAGAGGAGTCGTCTTCATTCGCGAACTGGTGCCTAAATTCGCAGTTGCGGCAATCGCCAGGCTTGCATATGGCGAGCGCTATTCCTCAGTTCCCATGTCGCATCGCATTGAGCGGAGCCACAACATTAGTGCCGAGTTCTCGTGGGGAGCCGGTGCCGGCATGTGCAGAATCTGCGCGCAGACCTCAGGTGACGCATACATGCCGGCAGAAGGCTCGCTTCCTCAGTTCATCACTGAACATTACTGGGGCTACGCAGTCCAGCCCGACGGTCGTACAGCCGAGTACCAGGTCGAGCACCCGCAGTGGAGCGTGTTTGAGGCACCCACAGCCCAATTCGCCGGAGACGGAGAGAAATACTATGGGGCGGAGTTTGCGAAAGTATTGGAAGCGCCACCAGATTCGGCCTTTCTCGCCGAAGGATCTGAGGTCACAGTTTTCAAGAGCATCGTGATTTGATGTGAGGGCTTTAGCCCTGAAGGATGAACGTATGAGCAACTTGTTCAGTCTCGCGCGCAAGGCCTACGACGCCTTTGCCTCCATCATGAGCCGTCTCGAAAGCCCTCTCCTCCTCGCTATTCGCCTCTACTGGGGGTGGCAGTTCATGCAGGACGGGTGGGGCAAGCTGACGCACCTCGACAAAGTCACGGAATTCTTTACCAGCCTCAACCTGCCCGCTCCGCACATGACAGCGTTAATGGTGGCGCTGGTCGAATTCTGCGGCGGGTTCCTATTCACATTCGGCATTGCCTCGCGCCTCACGTCGCTGGTGCTCTTTGTGAACATGACGATGGCCTACCTCAGCGTCCCCGACGATCGCGTCAACTTCTCGCACATCTTCTCTAAGCCCGAAGACTTCTACGGAGCCGGCCCCTTCACTTACTGGTTCGCCGCGCTCCTCATCCTCATTCTCGGCCCCGGAAAACTCGCCATCGACACGATCTTGCGTAGAATGCTTGCCCCGGAGGGTGAGCGCGCGCACACAGTCGTGTGATCGGTCTGCGCTATCATCTCTTGACCATCTCACCAGCGGACTCAAGAGACCATGCGCATCGCCTACATGCTAACTTCGCTCGGCATAGGCGGCGCGGAACGTCAGGTCATTGCACTGTCTGAACGCATGGCCGCCCGAGGGCATCACGTCGTTCTTATCGTGCTCAAGCCGAAAGAAACGCATGAGTGGCCCACCTCGCTCGAAGTGATCAGGCTCGACATGCGCAAATCTCTCGCAGGTTTCTATTCGGGGCTCGCGCGCTCTCATCGCTTTCTGCGCAGCTTTCATCCTGACCTGGTTCACAGCCACACATTTCCGGCGAATATGGTCGCGAGAGCTCTCCACGTGCTCGGCTCTGCTCCTGCCGTACTCTCCACAATCCACAACGTCTACGAAGGCGGATGGCAACGCACCATGCTCTACGGGCTCACGGATAGGCTCGCGATTCACACCACTGCGGTCAGTGAGGCGGTGGCCAGCCGGTTCATTCAGATCGGCGCGGTCCCGCAAACCAAATGCTCCGTCATCACCAATGGAATCGCTCTCGCCGAATTCACACCGACTCCAAATCGAAGCACAGCACTTCGCAGTCAATTGAACGCAACCGATAGCTTCATCTGGCTCGCCGCTGGCCGCGTGGTTCCTGCCAAGGACTATCCCAATCTGCTGCGCGCCTTTGCCTCTGTGCACTCCGCATCTCCTCAAGCGCAACTCTGGATAGCCGGCGAGGCACACCCCGGAGAAGAAGAGCGCATGCACGACCTCGCGAATCGCCTCGGGATCTCAGATTCCATTCATTGGCTCGGCCTCCGCAACGACATGCCTGCCCTTCTCGATGCCGCGGATGCCTTCGTCCTTAGTTCCGCGTGGGAAGGCATGCCTCTTGTTGCAGGCGAAGCAATGGCCATGCAGAAACCCGTCGTCGCCACCGACGTGGGCGGAATACGCGAACAGGTCGGCGATACAGGCGTGATCATCCCGCCAAAGAATTCTGAGGCTCTTGCCCAGGCAATGCTCCGCGTAATGCGCATGCCTGAGGACCAACGCGAGGCAATGGGGCAAGCCGCGCACGAACGAATTCGCCGGCACTTTGACATGAACGCCAAGGTCGAAGAATGGGAAGCGCTTTACACTCGCCTGCTCCGTGATCGCCGATAACGAGCGCTCGAAACACGCCGTGTTACCCTTATCAGCGGATTTTGGGGCGCGCCTTTCCACATCGATCGGCGCGAAATTCAAAGGGGAATCGATGCTAGTTCATAAAGCGCGAATCGCGCTCGTTGCGATTGCGGGGACATTATGTTTATTGCTGAATACAGCGGTGGCGGCCCAAACAAGCCTGAAAGCAGGCGCACAAACAGGCGCGACGCGAAATGCAACCATCGTCCTCAACCGAGGCTGGCTGTTCCGCCAGGTGGCGCCAGCGACCGATCCCGAAGGGGGTTGGATGCCCGCGACAGTTCCCGGCGACGTCCATCTCGATCTCCTTGCCAACAAGAAAATTCCAGATCCGTATTACCGTGACAATGAATCGAAGCTGCAGGATATTCAGAACCAAAGCTGGGAGTACCGCCTCGCCTTTGACGTCGCGCCGACACTCCTCTCGCGCTCCAACCTCGACCTTGTCTTCGATGGCCTCGACGGCCCTTCGCAGGTCTATTTGAATGGCAGCCTTGTTCTGACCGGGACAAACAGTTTTCGCGTGTGGCGCATCCCGGCAAAGAGCTTTTTGCAAGCAGGCAAAAATGACCTGCGCGTCGTGTTTGAATCTCCCGTAAAAGCTGCTGCTGCCCTCGCCGCCGCCGACCCCTGGCAGGCGAAAACCAAGACCGCGCCCAAAACCTATCTGCGCAAGCCGGCATATGAATATGGCTGGGACTGGGGCCCGACGTTCGTCACCAGCGGAATATGGCGCGCCGCGCGCATCGAAGCGTGGGACAAAGTTCGCATCGCCGACTTTGCCATCCGCCAGCACGATATAACCAACGAAGTGGCGCACGTAGACGCGGAGTTTCAGATCGAAGCAGCCCGCGCCGGTCTCGCAAACGTCGCGGTCCGCTACACCGATGGAACCAAACCAGCGGCCGTGAGCAAGGCCTTCGACCTACACGCGGGATTGAACACCGTTACACTGCCCATCGAAATCCGCCAACCAAAATTGTGGTGGCCTGCGGGATACGGCGATCAGCCGCTTTACGAATTCACGGCAAGTGTAAATACCGGCGCCGCAAACGCAGCATCGAGCGACGAACGAAAGCTCAAGACCGGCCTTCGCTCCATCGTTCTCGATCGCCATCCGGACAAGTGGGGCCGCTCCTTCCAGTTCGTCGTCAACGGTGTCCCCGTATTCGCCAAAGGCGCAGACGTCATTCCATTCGACAGCTTTCCAAATCGTGTAACGACGGCCGACTACCGCCGCATTCTCGAGTCCGCCCGCGACGCCAACATGAATATGATTCGCCATTGGGGCGGGGGCTACTACGAGACCGACGAGTTCTACCAGATCTGCGATGAACTCGGCATCATGGTCTGGCAGGACTTCATGTTCGGCAACGACTGGCAGCCCGGCACCTACAGCTTCAAGCTCAACATCGAGGCCGAAGCCGAAGATCAGGTTCGTCGTCTGCGCAATCACCCCAGCATCGTTCTGTGGTGCGGCAACAACGAAACCGAAGGAGCAATCCTCTGGAATGACCGATGGAAACTGCCCGCCGATGTGCGTTACCAGATGTGGCAGGATTACCTCACGGAATTCAGCGGCATCCTCACACGCGTGGTCGCCCGTCTTCAGCCCGAAATTCCGTACTGGCCCAGTTCACCAAGCTCGGATTACGAGGCGCTGAACACTCACTATCAGAGCGGCGACGCTCATATCTGGGACGTGTGGCACGGCCGCGTTCCGTTCTCTACTTACGAAACCCATCACGCTCGCTTCGTCACCGAGTACGGATTCCAATCATTTCCGGAGATGCGAACCATCGAAGCCTTCACCGAGCCCGCCGACCGCGCGAACATCCTCACGCCCGTCATGCTCGCGCACCAGAAGAACAACGAAGGCAACTCCATCATCCACGACTACCTGCTCAAGGACTACCCCGAGCCGAAAGACTTCGCCAGCTTCCTCTACGTCAGCCAGGTTCTGCAGGCCGAGGGCATCAAGATCGGCGCCGAGCATTTTCGCCGTAGCCGTCCTGAGACCATGGGCTCGATCTTCTGGCAGTTGAATGACTGCTGGCCGGTGGCATCGTGGTCCAGCATCGACTACTACGGCCGCTGGAAGGCGTTGCAGTTTTACGCGCGACGCTTCTACGCGCCAATCCTTGTCTCGCCGCACGTCGAAGATGGATCCGTAAAGGTCTACATCGTCTCCGACAAGACAGTATCGACGCCGGCATCCCTTCGCGTCCGCCTCATGGATTTTGATGGCAAAGTTCTGCTCGAAGAAAACCACGACGTCAGCATCGATCCCCTCGCCAGCAAGGTATATCTCGAGTGGCCCCTGGCCAAGCTCACGCAGGCCGGTGTGGCAGACACGTCGCGTGTTTTCGTCGTCGCGGATTTATTCGCGAGCGGGGCACCGATCTCACGCAACCTTGTTTATATCGCGCCGACAAAAGAAGTCCACCTCAAACCGGCAAGTCTCACCGTCGCTTCCACTGGTGCAAATGGCAATTTCAAGATTCGCGTCACCTCGCCCGTCCTCGCCCGCGATGTTTATCTCTCCGTTGGGTGCAATCGATGCAAAGCTCTCCGACAACTACTTCGACATCCTGCCCGGAGAGACAATCGAAATCACCGCAACCACCAACGCCACGCTCGATGAACTGAAGGCGCAACTCAAGGTCATCTCGCTCACCGACGCCTTTGCGCCACCCGGTCAGCCAGTCACCGTCACTGCCGCGCATTGAACAAAAGCAAAAGGCCGGAGCATTTCGCTCCGGCCCCGCTTTCAAAACTCCTCAACTTCTCAGAACGAGAATGCCGCCTGCAAAAATATGCGTCGTGCAGCAGAACCCTGGCTGAAGATCCCGCCGGCCATGCTCGTCGAATGCGAGAATTGCTGACCGGGGCCAAATTGCCCTGTGTTCCCAATCGGCGTGGGGATGATTGTTCCTGTCGGCTGACCATAGTTGATGTTGTTGAACAGGTTCAGAGCTTGCACGCTGAAGTTCAGCGAATATTTCCGGCCAGTGCTCGTCGGTCCGAACATCCCTCCCGGTCCGCCACGTCCCCCACCACCGCCGCCCAAGCCACCCGGCCCAAGTCCGCCTCCCGGAGGCCCACCACCGCGCCCGCCACCCGGGCCGCCTCCCGGAGGTCCGCCGCCCATTCCAGCCGGATTCGGTCCGCTTGATTCGACCTTCGGTCCGATACCGAACGCCCGGCTAACCCTCAGATTGAATGCGAATGCCGATGATCCTGTTCCGAGATTCACAGGAACCAGTTTCTCGCCATAAGCCGGCGCAACGTCAAACACTCCAAGCGACGTCACAACCTTGTCAGCCGCTGGGGTCGCATCCGTCGCGTACGCGGGCCGCTGATTGAAGAAGTTGTTCAGTGGATCGGTTGGCAGCGTGACGTTATACGGCCTGGCGCCCTGCGCAATCATGAAGGGACTGAAGCGGATTCCCCATGGACCGTTGTAGTTGCCCATTGCGAAGAGCATGTTCGGTGAAACAAACGCTGCCCGTCCGTAGTCCTGGTCGAGGTTGTAAGCGTCCGAGGCGGTGCCACCCTGGCCAGCGCTATTGCTGTTCGCGACTGCGTAGGTATAGAACCCGGTAAGGCTCAGATTTTTAGTCAGCCTTGAATTGACGCTGGCGATTAGCTGATTCTCCTTGAATACCGCTTCCGGATAGTACTGATATAGAAATCCACCCGAATCGGTCTGCGGAGTTCCGCCGAGTGCCTGGTTGGCATTTCGCGTCACCATTTGATGCACGCCAAAAGAATGCAGGTAAGTTAGTGTCGCGCTTGTCCCGGCTGTTATCTGCCTTTCAATGCTCACGCCGGCCTGCCCTGTGTAAGGCGAATGATAGCTCGATGCAACTTCGTATTTCACCGGCACGCTGGAGCCACCCGCACTGGAACTCGAGCAGGTGCTGAAGTCAATCTGCGAGAGTGATGTCGCCTGCCCACCGCCGCTCGCTGTCGAACTGCACACTGGGTTGATAAGAACCACCTGGTTTTGAGTATCGGAGCGGTTCACGGTAATCAGGTTGCTCGTTTGAAAGCGGTCGTAGAAGAGTCCGTATCCCGCGCGAAGTACGGTCTTCGTCTTCTTGCTGTTTCCGCCGCCATCCAGTGCGTAAGCCATCGACACGCGCGGAGCCCAGTCGTTGTGATCCGAAACCTGGGTCTGTGCTTCCCAGCGCAACCCGCCAGACAGCGTCAATCGCGGACTCACCTTCCAGTCATCCTGTGCGAACAGAGCGATGTCGAACACATTCGCGAGCGATGATGGCGCTCCAGTGGTATTTGTCGCCGACGTCGGACCGTTGCCTTGGCTGACCAAGTCGTTAAACGGCGTCCCAGCGAGAAGGCCGTTCGCCATATTTTGATAAGCCTGGTAAGTCCCGAAGACAAAATTCCCGTTGAAGTTGGAGTTGGTATAGTTAGCGTCGCGGTTGTCGCGTATACGCGTACCAAACTTGATGGCGTGAGCATGGTGGCTCAGAGTCGTGATGTTCCATAACTCCAGGCGCGTGGTGTGATCGCGATACACCTGGCCAGGGTAGCCGCCTCCGGTGAAATCACCCTGTACATCTACGGTGGTGTCTGTTGAATCCGGATAATGGTTTTCGTTCTGCCGGTCATATTGAAAGCGGGTCTCGTTCACCGCGTGATCGTTGATCACGAAGGCATCGCTTACCTGCACCGTGTAATTCGTATTTGACTCGTGTGTAGAGGCCGAGGGCAGTGATTGATTATTCAGGTTGGCATGTTCCGATTCTGACCAGAATCCGAATCGCGCCGTCACCGTGTTCTTCGCACCCAGTTGCCAATCAACGCGTGCCGAAGCATTATCGCGGATTCGTTGGTTAAGCTGGCTCACGCCGTAGTTCGGAAAATTCTCATAAAAGTTCGTATCGGGCTGATACAGCACTGCATTGAATATCTTCCATGAGTTCACGTTGTTGGTGTTGCGCTGTTCAAAGCTTGCAAAGAACGATGCCGTCTTCGAAATAGCTCCATTCACCGTCCCGTTGAACTGGTAGCTGTAGTAGTCGGGGATCGAAGTCGAAAAGGGATTGCCGGTGTTGAAGTGACTGTCGTTGCCCTGAATGAAAAACTGCCCGTGTAACTTGTCCGTGCCCGGCTTGGTAAGAATCTCGATGCGCCCGTATCCCAGCCGGTCAAACTCCGCCGAAAAGGGATTCTGATTGATACGAATCTCGCGGATAGCCGACTTCGGCGGAAGCTGCCCGCCGCTGAATCCATCAATATAGATCTGCCCGCCGTTCGGACCCGCTGAAGGTCCGGCGAGCGCAGAAAGCTCGTTCGACAATTCGTCCGGATCATCCGACAGCGCATCAAGATCTTTATCCTTCAACACAATCGAATTGGCATTGCCGGAGGCTTCAACGTTCACAGAAGGCGAATCATCGGTCACCACAACGCTCTGCTGCTCAACCTCAATCGCCATCGCGATGTCGACACGCTTGACCTGTCCCGCCAGAACCGGAATGGCCTGCGATTTGAACGATGCAAAGCCGGGATATTCCGCTTCGACGATATAGCTGCCTGCCGGCAGCCCGGTGACGGAGTAAGCGCCGCTCGCGTCCGCAGTCGCCTTGCCAACTCCGATGCCGTCGGCGGTGGCGATCGTGACCGTTGCGCCGGGGATCAGCGCTCCCGTCTGATCCGCAATGTGACCGTGGATGGTCGCGGTCGCACCCGTTGCGGGTGCCGCCTGGGCATGCGCTGCCAGGCTCGCAAAACCAAGCGCCAACGCAATCAAAAAATGAATGATGCAATGAAGTCGTAGATGCACTGATTCCTACCTCAATTTCTTATGAGTGCCAAAACCGATAAGCCCAAATTGGTTCGAATCCGTTATTGCGCTGCCGCTTCAGCGCCGCCCGAGCCCATGCTCCAATTAGCCAGCAGATTGCGTGAAGCTTCGGGGCTTTCCAGCAGTGGTTCGACGCCCACCAGCAGCTTGATCGCGGTTACTTCGTTCGTGCCTTCGGTGCATACCAGCATTACCGCTTCGTCTTTCTGCAACTCGCTGAGTTTGACCGCTGGCGCGCGTTCCAGAATTTGACTGAGGCCGCCTCCACCGTTTCGGCGTCCTTGGCCTGCTCCCGTTCCACTGTTTTGGCCCGGGACCTGCAGGCGCGTTTCCTGCTGCTCCGCCACCTTCAGCGTGTGCCGGCATCATTGACCCGCCGCCGGGCGCAGCGCCCGCCGCACCACCCTTCAGCCGTGCCGCGATCATCTTCGCCATCGTGTCTGGCAGGCGGCGCATCTCCGCATCCGGAGTAATGTGCACTGTTACATTCTTCTTGGTCACCAGGTCCTTCACCGTCAAGGTCGAAGCAGCAGGATCAATCGAAGCAACAACCCCCGAGATATTTCTGAAACTTCCTGAAACCACTTCGGCCGCTGTTATCTCCGTCCCGTCTGCATTCTTCTGGCCAAGCACCTGGAACTGATCGCCTGCATGGATCGCGTCGAGTGGCGCCGGCTGCGCATCCGCAAAACGGATCGAGTTGGCCGCATAGCGCTTGAGCACCGTGGTCTTCGTGATGTGAACGGTCACCGTCTTTGCGGTCGGTCCAGCACCAGTAGTCACCACAACGACGCCCGCCGCGGGATCAACGCTCTTCACCAATCCGCCTGTGCCGTTCCGCTGCCACTCCTCGCGCTCCTGTTGCTGCTTCTGCGCAATATCGGTCTGCTTCATCGCCACCACTTGCAGCGCCTGAGGCGTCGTCGCCTGTCGCGTCCGGGTCCAGCTTCACCAGCACCCGGTCGCCCGTCGCAAGATCGGTCAGATGAATCGTCTCTGCCGCGCTCAGGTCTTTTTGTCCGGGCGCCAGTCTCTTCATCACCGCAGTCGCTGGAACCTCCACCTGCTTCGAATCGCCGGCGTCGGTTTTCACCGTAATCGTCGTTCCACTGATCGCCGTGACCGTGCCCACAAATCGCGTCGGAGCCTGTGCCTTCAGCGCGGTACACGCCGCCACCACGCTAATCAGGAGAAGTAACCGCGCCGTCGTGACTGCAAATCGATTCCAGTTCCTGTTCTTCATCAATCTCTCCGCGCATTCGCAGTCGACCTGCGCTGTAATCGTTATCTGTTTCGGTAGACGAGAGAGCCTCGCAAAAGGTTGAGAGAGAGTGCCAAACTGTGAACTGATTTTTGTAGTCGCAAAGATGCGCGGTATGTTGCTGTCAACACAGCGCTTAAAAGCTCCTGATTTCAACACATTTCTTAAGGAAGTCTTAAGCTTCACGGCGTCGCAAGGCCGATGCGGCGGAACTCGAAGTCTCGCGCGTCTATGGCGCTAGCTCGGCGGTCTCAAGAAAGGCAAAGCTGCCCGAAGCCGTGGGCGCGACATTCGTGAGCCTCCGGTTGTGTACCACCACCGTGTCCTTGTACCAGAGATTGATCGCCGGCAATTCCTCGGCGAGAATCTGCTGGGCCTCGACATAATCCGCCCGCCGCTTCGCCTGGTCCGTGCTTGTCGCTCCGTCATCAAGCAGCGCATCCACCTTCGCATTCGAATAGTGACTGCGGTTGGCGCCCTTTGGCGAAAAGCGCGCCGTCGAAAATGCGTAGCTGAAAATATCCGGCTGCTCGTTGCCGCCGATCCACCGCAGCGAATACAACTGAAAAGCCCCGCGCGTCACATCCGCGTAAAACGTAGCGAATTCAAACGTCCTGATATCCAGCGCAATCCCCACCTGTGCCAGTTGCTGCTGCAGAACAGCCGCCAGCGAGCGCACATCTTCCACCGTGCTCGTCTTCATCGTCACGTGGAACCGAACGCCATTCGCACCCGCCGGATATCCCGCCTCATCCAGCAGCTTCTTCGCTCGCGCAGGGTCGTAGCCAAAATTTGCCACATCCCCCGTCCATGCCCAGTGCGTCGGCGGCAGCAGGCTCACCGCAGGCCGCGCATGTCCGCGCAACAGAGTTCGGATAATCAGCTCGCGATCAATCGCACACGAAATTGCCTGCCGCACCCGCATATTCTTCAGCAACGGATCGCTCAGGTTGAACGCCAGGTACTGGATCTGTGTGCCCGGAGTGTCGTTCACCTGAAGATTTGGCCGCGCCCCAAGAATCGGCAACGAATCCATGGGCAGGGAATTGATCGCCACATCGCCCGATCCCTTTTCCAATTCAAGTGATTCCGTGATCGGATCGGGAACCACCGCAAATCGCACGCGCTCCAGTTTCGGCTGCGCACTCCAGCTCAGGGGATTGCGCTCGATCACTACATCCTGATCGATCTGCTGGCTCACAAACCGGAACGGCCCCGTCCCCACGGGATGCAGCCAGAAATCGCGCCCGCTCCCTTCCGGCACAACTCCGAATGCACCCGTAGCCAGATTGATCAGCAGAAAATTATCCGGCTGCTTCAGATGCAGGATGACCGTCTTTGCATCCGGCGCCTCCACCGTCTTGATCGCAGCGTATGATGCCGATTTCGCCGTAATCACCGTGCCGTCGCGCATCGAGTTGATGCTCCACACCACGTCCCGCGCCGTCATCGGCCGCCCGTCATGGAATCGCACATCGCCGCGTAGATGAAACACCAACGTCAGCGGATCGCGCAGTTCCCAGCTCTCAGCCAGCGCGGGCGTGAAATGAAAATTCGAGTCCTTCGCAACCAATCCATCGAAAATCAGCTCGTCAATGTGTTCCGATTGCCCATCGGTCCCAATCCGCGGATCAAGATTCGTAGGGCTCGACTCAATCAAAAACACAACCGTATTCGAATCGCGACGCGAACTGTTGCAGGCGACGAAACTTAGAATGAGTGTTAATAGCAGGAATTGGGTGCCCCATGTCTCGATTTTGAGACATGGGAACCGATGCAGGCCAAGCCATTCTGGCCTACGCATACGTGATCTGCCCCAGAATCACCGGTCGCCTTGCGCCCGTCGCCAGCCGGCACATTCCCCGGCAACTGATGCCACGTCATCCACGCCATCAACGCAAATGCCGCTGCTTCCTTCGCCTCCGCCGGAACTCCGAACTTCTCAATCGTCATCACCGTGCATCCCAGCGGTTCCAGTCCCGCCGCCAGCATCGACATCAGCGTCCGATTCCGTGCGCCTCCACCCGAAACAACATAGTCGATCGCATTGCCTCGCATCGAAGGCAAGACAAATCGCTCAAAGCTTCGCGCAATACTCTCAGCCGTCAGCGCGGTCGCCGTTGCCAATGCGTCTTCAGGCTTGCGGCTCACACGTCGGCAAGCCGCCAGGAACGCCGCAGCATACTCACGACCAAACTCCTCGCGCCCGGCGGTCTTCGGAGGCTGAATCGCAAAATATCTGCCGCGCAGCATCTGCTGAACCACTGCGTCCAGCACATTCCCTTTTGCCGCAATTGCGCCATTGCGATCGTATGACTTTCTAAACAATTTCTGCGCCACCGCATCCATCACCATGTTGCCGGGACCCGTGTCGAACGCGACCAATGCTTCGGCGCCCCTGCCCGCAGGCATCGCAGTCAGGTTCGCAATCCCGCCAATATTCTGCAGCACCCGTCCGCGCTTGCGATCAGCAAACAGAACATGATCCAGAAGCGGCACCAGCGGCGCACCTTGTCCGCCCGCTGCCATATCGGCAGGCCGAAAATTCGACACCACCGGCACGCCGACCTCCGCCGCAATCAACGCAGCCTCACCCGCCTGCCACGTGCACGCAAATGTTCTGCCCGCATACGAAGCCGGCACAGCCTGGTGATACAGCGTCTGCCCATGACACCCGATCAGATCGATCTGAACTTTATGCCGCGCCGCTGTCGCCTTCACCGCGTCGGCATACGCGATCCCCAATCGCCAGTTCAGTCGCGCCAACTCCGCCGTCGAAGTCGACTTCGCATTCATCGCCGCAAGCACCGCGTTACGCAGCGCAGCCGGATAGCGAAATCCCTCATGCGCCATCAGCGTCAGTTTCGGCTGACCCTTCACCGGCACAATCCGCACTACAGCAACATCGATCCCGTCAGCGGAAGTCCCGCTCATCACCCCAGCCACAATCATCGGCTTCAACCTCACGAAGCCTCCGCCGGAGATGCAACGCGCGGTGCAGCAACAGCCGATGCATTCACATTCGCCGCCACCATCTCATTGAAATCCAGAATGCTCTTGCGTAGCGCTTCCAGCTTCTTCTCACCCAGCGCAGGCGCCACACCCCGCGCGTACAAGCGCGCTCGCTTCCGTGCGGAGTCGCGAGCCGTAGCCAACAACAATTTCCGAAACGCCGCCGACCGCTCGCTCTCGGAAACCAGAGCCTCATACGTTCGCAGAATCAGCTCTGGACTATGGCAAATCTCCAACAGATCCGATCCCGCGCGAATCGCCGCCACTGCCGCCTCTTCGACCGGCAGGAACTTCAGAATGCCGCCCATCTCCAGATCATCGGAGAGAATGATCCCCTTGTACCCAATCCGCTTCCGCAAGCGTCTCCGCGATCCAGAAGCGCGAGGCGCTCGCCGGCTCGTTCTTTCCCGGCGTTTGCGGATAGGCCGCATGATTCATCATGATCATCGGCATCGCCCGATGCAGTTCGCGGTAGGGAACCGCATCTTCCTCCCACAGCTGAGTCCAGGTGCGCTGGATCGCTGGCGTAACAAAATGCGTATCGCCCGTCGCCCCGCCCAGGCCTGGAAAGTGCTTTCCGCACCCCACCACTCCCTGCGCTGCAATCCCCGCCAGAAACTCTCGCGCATACCCAATTACTTCAGTAGCATTCGCTCCAGTCGTGCGCGACCCCATCACTTCGGCTGCTTCGGGCAAAGCCAGATCCACTACCGGCGCCAGCGTCGTATTGAACCCGAACGCCTTCACCGCCCGCGCAATCAATTCGCCATGTTTGCGTGCCAGAGCCGACGACCCGGATGCCGACACTCTAGGTGTCCCATCCATTCGCGCCTTTTGCGAATGGGTGGGATTCCGCATCGCAGCCGCCACCGCCTGCGCCGAAGCAATCGGCGCCAGCGCATCGCGCAGCCGGTTCACCGTCCCGCCTTCCACGTCCACGCAGCGCACGGCCTTCGCGCCGCAGAATCCGGTTGCCTCCTCAAGTAGATCGCGCGTCTGCTGCACGTCAGTGATATTGCGCTTGAAGAGAATCACGCCACCGGGGCGCACCAGCCGCAGCCATGCGCGTTCAAGGCCCGTCAGCTCCGTTCCGCCCAGGCCCACCACCAAGCAGACTTCCCGCCGCCTGCCGAACCGTCGCGGTCATGACTTCTCCTTGAGTTCCTGCTGCAACTCTTCCAGCAGATTCAGCGCCTGCAGCGGTGTCAGCGCATTCACATCCACCGCCTCAATGCGATCCACAATCCGCTGTGACAGCGGCGTAAAAATCGTCAACTGCATCGGCTCCGGCGCCGTCTCGACCTGCACGCTCTGCCGCTCCTGCTTCTCATGCTGCCGCAAGACATGCTTGGCTCGATCAATCACCACCGCCGGCAATCCGGCCAGCTTCGCCACTTCGATGCCGTAGCTCTTGCTCGCCGCGCCAGGTTCAATCGTATGAAGAAAAACGATCCCGCCCGCACCTTCTTTCACTCCCACGCGCAGATTGCGCACGCGCGGCAGTTTTTCCGCCAGCATCGTCAGCTCGTGATAATGCGTCGCAAACAGCGTGCGCGCGCCAGTCTCCGCATGCAGATACTCCACCGTGGCCCACGCCAGCGACAGCCCATCAAACGTCGCCGTGCCGCGCCCCATCTCGTCCAGCAGAATCAGCGACCGTCTTCGTCGCCGTATTCAAAATCGTCGCTGTCTCCGTCATCTCCACCATGAAAGTGGAGCGGCCGCGCGCCACGTTATCGCTGGCTCCGATCCGCGTATAAATGCGATCCACCAAGCCCCAGCCGCAGACTCTGCGCCGGAACAAAACTCCCCATCTGCGCCATCAGCACCAGCATCGCCGCCTGTCGCAGGTAGGTGCTCTTGCCGCCCATATTCGGACCCGTAATCAGCAACAGGCTCGGTCCCATCTCGCCGGAATCGATGTATAGATCGTTCGCAATGAAGCGCCCTTCGCGCGTCTCCTCCATCCACTGCTCAATCACCGGATGCCGCGCCGCTACCGCTTCCAGCACTTCTTCTTCGGTCAGCACAGGCCGCACATACCGTCGCAGCGCAGCAAGATGCGCGAAGTTCGTCAGCAGGTCCGCCTCTGCCACGGCCGCTGACGTCCGCCGAATTCTTCCGGCCGCCTGCAGCACCTTCGCGCGAAGCTCCAGAAAAATCCGCTTCTCGATCTCAATGCAGCGATCGTGCGCAGTGAGAATCTTGACCTCGTACTCCTTCAACTCCGGCGTCGTAAACCGTTCCGCATTCACCAGCGTCTGCTTGCGCTCATAGTCCGCCGGAGCCATCGCGAGGTTCGACTTCGTGATCTCGATGTAGTACCCGAAGACCGAGTTGTAGCGCACCTTCAGCGAACCAATCCCCGTTCGTGCGCGCTCCCGCTCTTCGATCGCCGCAATCGACTGCCGCCCCGTGCTCGATATCCCGCGCAGCTCATCCAGCTCCGCATCCACACCGGCCGCAATCGCGCCTCCATCCACCATGGTCAGCGGAGGCTCCGCCACCAGAGTCGATGCAATCCGCGCCGTCACATCCTCAAGCGTGTCGAGCCGCCCAATCAGCTCTCGCCACAACGGCGCCTGCATCGCCTCCATCGCCGTCTTCAAGCCCGGCAGCCGCGCCAGGCTTGCAGCAAGCCCCCGCACATCTCGCGGGCCCGCAGAATCCAGACTCAGCCGCGCCAGCAGCCGCTCCAGATCGAGAATCCCATCAAACGCTCGCCGCACTTCCTCGCGCTTCACAAGATCCGCGTGCGCCTCAGCCACCGCCTCATACCGCGCATTCAACACAACGGCATCAATCAGCGGCCGCAGAATCGTCGCCCGCAGCATCCGCTTGCCCATCGGCGTCTGGCACGCATCCAGCGTGTGGAACAGCGTCGCGCGATCGTCCTGCCCGGCAAACAGCGGCTCCACTAGTTCCAGATTCCGCACCGTCACCTGGTCAAGTTCCAGCGCCGTCGAGTGCTCCTGAAACTTCAGCGAATCGATGTGCAGCGCCTCGTTCTTCTGCGTCGTCCGCACGTAGTGCAGAAGAACACCCGCAGCAATCGCCGCCGCCTCATGTCCTACAAGTCCGAATCCCTCAAGCGACCGCACCTGCAACTGCCGCTCCACCAGCGGAACAGCAAAATCGCGCGTCCACACCCAATCCTCCACACGCGTCTTTGCCGGAATCTTCTCGAGAACGCCCGGGACTTCCGCACTTGTCGTGAGCAGCACCTCGCTCGGTCCCGCCAGCAACAACTCCTCCAGCGCCTGCTGCCGCGCTTTCGGACCCTGAAACTCAGCCGTCCGAAATTCTCCCGTCGAAACATCGAGCAGCGCTACCGCACATACGGTCTGCTTCTCTGGCCCGCTCTCAAAATACGCCGCCAGAAAATTGTTCCGCTCCTGCCCCAGCGCCGCATCCAGCGCCGTCCCCGGCGACAGAACCCGCGTCACCTCGCGCTTCACAATCTTCTTGGTAAGCTTCGGGTCTTCCATCTGATCGCAGATCGCGATCCGATAGCCCTTCCGCAGCAGCCGCGTCAGGTAGCCTTCGACCGAGTGATACGGAACGCCGCACATCGGCAACTGCCGTTCGCGATCACGCGCCGTCAGCGTCAGTTGCAGTTCGCGGCTAGCCGTCACTGCATCGTCATAGAAGAGCTCGTAGAAATCCCCCATGCGAAAGAAAAGCAGCGCATCGGGATTCTCCCGCTTCGCCGCGGTCCACTGGCGCATGAACGGAGTAGGCTCCAGCGACTTCGTGCCCGCCTTGCTCGTCGGTCGCTTCAGGCGCTAATTCCAGTTCATCGGGGGCAGGGGGAGACGGCGGCGCCGCCGCGGATTGGAGATCTGCGGGTTGCACGATTGCCTACAGATTACCGTGACGTGACTCATCCCGCCCTGTGCAGAACACGCCTAAAACCTGATGCAACACAAAGCAGGACATCATTGTTCAGGAACGGGAATCCGCCACACCTTCCCGCCCTTCAAATCCGTCAGCCAAACCGACCCAAACGCATAGCGCACGCTGTCTCCGCCAGCACCATGCCACTGCGCCACAACCTTGTTCGTCTTCGCATCGATCCGCGTCAGCGGAAACTCCATCTCCGTGGCCCACGCCGATCCCGCGCCAAACGTAATCTCCCCACCGTGCCCCGGAATCCCCGCAGCAATCGTTCCCTCCAGCTTTCCCGTCTTCGCGTTCACCCGCGAAACCGTTCCATCTCCCTGGTTCAATACCCAGATCGACCCGGCCCCATACGCCAGAAATCGCGGCATCGGACCAACCGCCGTCGAACTCACCACCTTATTTGTCGCAGGATCGACCCGCACCAGCACATTCCCCGCATTCGAAGTCACCCACACAGATCCTTCGGCGAACAGGGGATTGAACGACCCCGCCGGAATCTTAATCGTGGCCACAACCTTGTTTGTCGCCGCGTCAATTCGCGTCAACTCGCCATCCCCCTCTGCGTCCTTCGCCGACGTCACCAGCCACACGCTCCCGGCTCCCGTCGTAATTCCGCCCTCTGAATCCGCCGGCCCAGCCGGAATCGTCGCCTGCACCGCGCCCGTCATTGGATCCACCCGCACCACGCTCTTGTCCCCGCAGCTCGGAACCCACAGGCTCCCAAACCCTACGGCCAGCCCCGAGCACGGTTTGTTCACTGTCACCACCATTCCCGGCTGGTTCGTCGCGGCATCCAGCCGAACCACGCTGTCGGTCCTCTCGCTCGTCAGCCAAATTGCGTCCGACGTCGCCGCAAGCCAGTCCGGATCGCCCTTCACCGCAATCGTGGCAGCCTTCGGCAGTTCTTCCATCGCATGCTGAATTCCGGGCGACTGGATCCCTGTCTTCTTCGGAAAGCTGGCCTCCTGTGCCAATCCCGCAGTCCGAATCACCCCCAACACCACAGCCGCCAATCCAATCCACCCGCAATACCGCCTAAACCGTTGCAACAACGTCTTCATCCTTGCCTGATCTTTCTGTGCCCCGTGCCACCGAAAGCGGTTCACCGGGTCAGTTATGGTGATTTGGATCACAGTATACTGATTAGTCAGGCTTTAGATTTGAGTACGGCATGCATCTCCTCTGGCTCCGAGTCGCGACCGTTCTTTACTTCGCGGCAAGCTGCGCAATTTTCCCCGCCGTGCTCTATTCCTCCGAGCGTGCGCGTCGGTGGTGCGTACATCTGGGCGGCATGGCCTTCTTTTTCCACTTCGTTTCCGCCGTTGAAATGCTCGTCCAGGCACATCGCTGGATGCCCGTCGGCGCCCGCGAAGCCGAATCCCTGCTGGGGTTTGCCGTTGCCGGCCTGTTCTTCCTGGCCTGGTGGATCTACGACGCCATCTCCCTCGGAGTCTTCGCCCTTCCCATCACATTTTTCCTCGTCTTCGTCCCCGCACTCGGCCTTCAGGGCTACAGCTTTCCCTCGCAGGGCGTAAGAACTAGCTGGCTCATAGCTCACATCACCGCCCTCCTCGCCGCCTATGCCGCATTGGGATTCAGCCTTCTCGCCTCCTTGCTCTACCTTGTCCAGGAGCGCCGCCTGAAAGCCAAGCTCAAGTCGACAGAAGATTCCGGGTGGATTCCCCTCGAATGGCTGCCCCCGCTCGACACCCTTGAACGCATCGCCCACGCCATGCTTCTTTTTGGTTTCCCGTGCATGACCGTCGGCCTCATCCTCGGTGCCGTTCTCGTTCAGGAAACTGCGCTCGGCGCCGCCTATTACGGCGACCCCAAGGTCGTAGCCTCCTACGCCATGTGGGGACTCTATGTCCTCCTCATCTATTTGCGTCAATCCGCCGGCCTCCGCGGGCGCAGAGCCGCCTATCTCTCAGGTGCGGTCCTGATCGTCATGCTGTGCGTCTGGGCAGCCAACACGGTCAGCCACGTCCACAGGTTTGGTGCCCCATGAGCCAGCTCGTCCTCATCGGCATCAACCATAAAACCGCGCCAATCGAGCTGCGCGAACGCATCGCCATCTCGCGCGACGACCTGTCCGACGCCACCCGCGCCCTCGCCGCTCAACCCGGCGTCAGCGAGTGCATGATCGTCTCTACATGCAACCGTGTCGAAATGCTCGCCGCAGTCGAGTCGCCGGAGACCGACCTCACGCAGTTTCTGCATAACCACTTCGGCCTGGACCAGGCCCTTCTCGCGCCTCACATCTACGAGCACCGCGATCAGCAGGCCGTCCGCCATCTCTTCCGCGTCGCCTCGAGCCTGGACTCAATGGTCGTCGGCGAGCCGCAGATTCTCGGTCAGGTCAAAGAAGCTTTTGCCGCCGCGCGCGCTGCCGGAACAGTCTCCGGCCAGCTCGAGCATCTTCTTCAATCCGCCTTCGCCGCCGCCAAGCGTGTCCGCACTGAAACGGCCATCGGCTCCAACTCGGTCTCGATCGCGTCAGTAGCAGTCGAGCTCGCCCGCAAAATCTTCGGATCGCTGCAAGGCCGTACCGTCTTCCTCGTTGGCGCCGGCAAAATGAGCGAACTCGCCGCGCGTCACCTCGTCCAGCAGGGTGCCGGAGCGATTCTCGTCACCAATCGCACCCTTGAGCGTGCCCGCCAGCTCGCTGAGCCATTCGATGGCCGCGTCATCCCGTTCGAAAAGCTCTACGAGACCGCAACGGAAGCCGACATCGTTATCAGCTCAACCGGCGCGCCGCACCCCATCTTCCGCCGCGAACACGGCCAGCAGTTCATGCATCGCCGTCGCAACCGCCCCATGTTCTTCATCGATATCGCCGTCCCCCGCGACGTCGATCCCTCGATGAACAAAGTGGAAGGCATCTTCGTCTACGACATTGACGACCTCCAGGCCGTGGCCGCCTCGCACATCGCGGAGCGTCAATCGCAGGCCGGCGACGCCGAGACTCTCATCAATGCTGAGGTCGAGCGCTTCCATCAGCGCCGCCGTGCCGTCAACGTTGCTCCCGCCATCGTCTCGCTGCAGCGGCAGGCTGAAGAAATTCGCGCCAACGAGCTTAAGCGGATGCACGCCAAGCTCGGCGTCCTCAGCGAAGAACAGCTCGCCGCCATCGAAGCCCTCACCCGCGGCCTCGTCAACAAGTTCCTCCACCCGCCGATGCAGGCGCTAAAGCAGGCCGCGCGCGAGAATGATTCCACCCGCGTCGACGCACTCTGCGAAGCATGGTCTCTGCCCTCGGTAGTGGACACAGTTTCCAAGCCGGTCGAAGCTCAATCGGAACCTTCTCCTTCCGCTTTCCGCGCCGAAGAGAGCAAAAGCTCAGAGCGCAGCGAAACCAGCGCCGTAGGAGGCAAATGAATCTGCGTATCGGCAGCCGCGGTTCGCAACTCGCACTCTGGCAGGCCAATCATATTGCCGCGCTTCTGCGCGCGCACCGCCACACCGTCGAAATCGAGATCATCAAAACCACCGGCGACCGCCTGCAGGAAGTCACCTTCGCCCAGGTCGGTTCCAAAGGAATGTTCACGAAAGAAATCGAAGAAGCGCTCGCAGAGGGCCGCGTCGATCTTGCAGTGCACTCGCTCAAAGATCTTCCCACCGAACTTCCTGCGCCTTTCACGCTCGGTGCCACACCGCCCCGTGTTGACCCGCGCGATGTCCTCGTCTCGGTCAAGCACCATAGCCTTCGCGCCCTCCCCCACGGAGCCGTCGTAGGCACCAGCAGCCAGCGCCGCCGCGCGCAGCTTCTCGCTCTTCGCCCCGATATCAAGGCCGTCGAATTTCGCGGAAACGTCGACACCCGTCTGCGCAAGCTTGCCGAGGGCCAAGTCGACGCCATTCTGCTCGCCGCCGCTGGACTCGATCGGCTCGAAAAAACCGAATGGGTCCGCCAGCGCCTCGAGCCGAAAGATTTCTGTCCCGCCGCAGGCCAGGGCTCGCTCGGCATCGAGATCCGCAAAGACGACGCGAAAACCATCGCCGCAATCGCGTTTCTCGACGACCATGCGACCCGCTACGCCGTCACCGCTGAACGCGCCGCCCTCGCGGCACTCGGCGGAGGCTGCCAGGTTCCCATCGGCATCCACTGCCGCGTCGCTCCACAAGACGAAGCCGGCGAGTGGCAGGAGATCTTCGCCGTAGTCGCCGATCCGGCTACCGGCAAAGCCATCCGCATCCATCACGAGTCGCGCCGCGCCGATATCGCTCCCGTAGAACTTGGCCAGCTTGCCGCAGAATTGCTTCTGGAAGCCGGCGCCGCGCCACTCCTCGAATCCGCCGCCCACCCTCCCGCCGGCGCCTCCGCGTAAGCCTGCACCCCACCTGGATATTTGCTCCCATCGCACTTCGCTTTCTCGGTTAACCCGGCCCTGAAAATCTATATATCCGCACGACACAAGGGTGCCCCATCCAAGCGCAGCTTGGGTGGGAAAGCACGATCTCAACTGACTTTTATGATCTTGGGTGTCGCAACGCGACATGAGCGACTCGCCGCAACGGAGGGAGCAGCGGCCTTCAGGCCGCTGAATTCATCTGCCTGATCCTGTCGGCCTTTAGGCCCGGGGGGTTCAGAATGAACCAGAATCCAATAGGCCTGCGTCAGTACCCGACTTCATCCGCGTCGAAATCACACAGACGCCCAAGCCCCCGGTGCGATGATGGAGTCGAACAATGAACACTCAACCGCTCGCCAATAAACGCATCCTCGTAACCCGCGCTGCGCACCAGGCCGGCAAACTCAGCGATGGCCTTCGCGCTGCCGGCGCCGATCCCATCGAAGTCCCCGTCCTGGAAATCCGCCCGCCCGCCAGTTACGATCCGCTCGACATGGCACTCCGACATCTCTACGGATATGACTGGCTCATCCTCACCAGCGCCAACACCGTTCGCGCAGTCAACGAACGAGCCGCAAACCTCAAACTCTCTCTTCGCGACTCAGGCCCGCACATCGCCGCCATCGGCGAGGCCACCGCCGAAGCAGCCCGCCACGCTGGACTCCACGTCACCCTCACACCCGAAAGCTACGTTGCCGAAAGCCTCGTCGCCGCGCTGGCCACGCGCATTCACGGCAAACACATTCTGCTCGCCCGCGCTGCCATCGCACGCGACATCATACCCGATGCGCTGCGCAAATCCGGTGCAACCGTCAACGTCGTGGACGCCTACCAGAACACGATCCCCGCAGCCGCACCCGAACAATTACGTGCTGCCCTCACCTCGCGCATCGACGCCGCCACTTTCACCAGTTCCTCCAGCGCCAGCCACCTTGCCGAAGTCGCGCGCGCCGCCGGCATCCGATTTCCGCTCCCCGGCGTACGAGCCATCTCCATCGGCCCTGTCACCAGCGCCACCCTCCGCGAGTTTGGCTGGGAACCCGCCGCCGAAGCCACACAGCACAACATCCCCGGCCTGATCGCTGCGGTCATAAGCGTCATCGGCGCTTAACCACTGCCGCGCATCGCCTAGTGCGGTGTCAATACTCGGCTCCGGCAGAATCCCAACCATCTTCTTCATTGCATTGCTCAAAGAGCCCTCAGGGATCTTGCAGGTTAATTCCGGGCACAGCCTATACTCATCTCAGCAGCGGAAAACGAAACGAAGATCATGAATCGGTCCGTGAGCAGCGACTTCAAACCTGTCCGATTGAGAGCGCATTGCACCGCATTCTGGGACGAATTTGCCCCAAAGATTGTGCAAACGGCCGAAACTCACCCATAAGTCCTTAGTTTTGACGACTTTGCGCCTTAAGTCTAATGATTAGAATGGTTTACGGGAGCCCCATAAAATGCTAAGTCGTGTTGATTGACGAACTTAGCTCAAAAACGCTTTTTTTCTTTTTTAGAGAAGTGCAACCGTAGAGTTGCATATCGTTCAAAGCATCACAAGCAGTTGAGCTTTTGCACGCAATTAGGCACGTTGGCGCACCATGATTCTGCGTCACCATACTCTGGCCGACCGATCGGACTCAGCTGAACCATCGACAGAAGACCATCCTGAAAGAGACTTATGGGTCGAATGAGCAGAGGACTCTGAGGCCGAGTCCCTAGTCCCATTCCCTAGTCCCTGTCTTTCTCAACTCCACCATGTCTTGTCTTCCGAGTGGCACAGCGTCTCCAGATTGCACTTGTCGCACTTCGGCCCGCGCGCCACGCACACCTGTCGCCCGTGATGAATTACCTGGTGCGAAAAACGAATCCAGTGATCCTTCGGCAATATCCGCATCAGGTCCTGCTCAACCTTCTCGGCTGTATCACTCTTCGTCAGATCCAGCCGCCGCGAAATGCGAAACACGTGCGTGTCCACCACCACGCCCTCAGCCTTGCCGTAGCTCACGCCCAGCACCACGTTCGCTGTCTTGCGCGCCGCACCCGGAACGGTGATCAACTCCGCCAGCGTCTCCGGAACCTTGCCGCCGAATCGATCCACGATTGCCTGTGCCGCACCCTTGATCGACTTCGCCTTGTTGTTGAAGAACCCCGTAGTCCGAATAATTTCGATCAGCTCCGGCAATCTCCGCCTTCGCCATCGCCGCCGGAGTAGGGAAGCGCTTGGACAGCTCCGGCGTCACCATGTTCACGCGCACATCCGTACACTGCGCAGAAAGAATCGTAGCCACCAGCAGTTCCCAAGGCGACCGATGCGTCAACGCACAAACCGCATCCGGATAAGCCTCATCGAGCGCCTTCAAAATCGCCGCAATCCGCTCCGGCGCAAGATCGCTCGAATGCATCGCGCTTCGCTGCCAACCTTCTTCGGTCCTTTTGTAAGATTTCTTTGTCGAAACCATCACTCGAATGGTTACCCCCGACGAATTTCTTCAGAATCTCGATTCTCGGGGTAAACTTCCGCCACCACGTCTATCAGTTGATTCAAGCAGATGGATCTTTGTAGTGAACCAGAAGGATTCCACAATTGAGTGGCTTCCTCTCGGTGTTCGCGAGAGAGAATGGTCAAGAAAGTGCGATTATGCTGTATTTGCGAAGAAATCGCAAGTCCTTCGTATCACGATTCGATCGTTCGTCCAGTTACCGCGACTCGTGACATTCCGTTACGATTGAGCATCAAAGTTCTTCCAGTAGAATCGAGCAGGCGCGTTTCAGCCATCACGATCTCACTTCCGATTGGAACTGTCAGTCGTGAACGATGGCGTTCGAGTTCCGTGACGGTCGCTGCTCAAAAAGAGCACTTGACCATCCGAAGTCGAAGTTGGCAACAGCTTCGCGAACAACAATCTCGAGTTAGCATTCCACGAATTCTGATCGA
Source organism: uncultured Acidobacteriaceae bacterium (assembly GCA_963782775.1). Taxonomy (GTDB): domain Bacteria; phylum Acidobacteriota; class Terriglobia; order Terriglobales; family Acidobacteriaceae; genus Telmatobacter. Next base: position 142,454 of record CAWALE010000015.1, on the reverse strand, counting down.
CAAAGGAGTGACTGAAGCTGCATTGATCTGCGAGGCGATTGCTGAGTCTTGCAGCATCGCTCGAACGGCAATACCTCTGATTCAGAATTCAGCTTCCTTCCAGCCACTCACCAAGCTTTCCACCGGCAGCCGCAGCGCCGAGAAGAACTGGCCGAACAGCGCATACACGGCGCTCACTTCGTCGAAGCGCATCTCGTAGATCAGCTTCTTGAACACGACCGGATCGTCTGCGAAGAGATCGACGCCCCACTCCCAGTCATCCATGCCGATCGAGCCGGAGATGATCTGCTTCACCACGTCGCCGTAGCGGCGTCCGATCATGCCATGGTCGTGCATCATGCGCTGCCGCTCGGCAAAAGGCACCATGTACCAGTTCTTCTGCTCGTCGCGCTTGCGATCCATGGGGTAAAAGCACAGATACTTCGCGTCGGGCACAGCAGGGAAGAGGCGCGTCTTCATCGCGTCGGCCCCACGCTTGAACGAGGCGGCAACCTCGGCATTCCATTCGGGCGAATGCTTTTCAAATCCCTTTGCCGATGCCGCCTCATACGTCTTGCGGCTGGACTCATACAGTCCCAGCTCGACAACGGAAACATAGGAATGGTCGCCGTCAGGAAACCGTAAAACTCCGTTTGCGCAAGGCCCAATTCGATCTGGTTGAGCGCCTCAAGCGAGTCGCGAAAGTGGACAAGAATCAGATCGCTCTTGTGACCCAGCTGAGAGAACAATGCGGTCTGGCTCTGGCGCCTCGCATTGGCTCGCTCCAGCTTTTTCAGAGCCGACGTTAACTCGTGCAGCGATCTTCGATGCGTTCGCCGTCCGCGGAGGACCGCCATGCCTTCCAGTCGAAGCGGAAGAACTGATGCAGCATGCTGAGCCTTCAAGCGTGAGGGGAACAGGAGGGAATTCAGCCAACGGAACACCTCTTGGGAATTCGTTCCCAATCACTAACAAAGTGGTGATTGCGAATTCGCTCATTGAAGCGAGCGATCAACAACAGGACCCGTGCTCACCGCTCTCCGCAATTATACTAAGACGGCATGACAGAAAAAATTTTTGCCCTTTTTAGTTCAACTTTGTCACCCAGGTCATCGGCTCCTGGGATATGCAGGCATCGTTGCATTGATGGGGATTGAGTCGGCTTGTATTCCGTTGCCCAGCGAAATCATCATGCCGTTCTCCGGCTACCTGGTCTATACGGGCCGCTTCAACCTGTTCTGGGTGGCCACAGCGGGCGCCATCGGCTGCAATCTCGGTTCCGCTTCGCTTACTGGATCGGCGCCGCGGGCGGCCGGCCGCTGGTCGAGCGGTTCGGCCGCTGGGTGCTGGATGAGCCATCACGACCTCGACCGCACGACGCGCTTCTTCGAGAAATACGGCACGATCACCGTTCTTCTTGGTCGTCTTCTGCCAGTGGTGCGGACATTTATCGCGTTTCCGGCCGGCGTCGCAAGATGCCGCAGCTTCGCTTTCATGTCTACACGTTCCTGGGTTCTGGCCGTGGTGCTTCGGCCTGGCCTATGTCGGCATGAAGCTCGGGCCAGGGCTGGGAAACCGATCCGCGATTCAAGAGTGGTTTCATCGGTTTCACACCGTTGTCGAGCTGGGCCTGTCGTCGGAATCGTCTGGTTTCTGTGGACCCATTTGAAGCGCTTCAAAGCTAGACGAAGTTCGATTTGCTCACCTGAGAACGCATCCGGCCTGCGGGAGTACACTGATGCGTCCGCATTTGTGAATTTGTTTGATTTGTTTGAATGAAGGAAGGATAGGAAGAACGAAATGAGCAATACAGAACAAGGCGGCCAGAGGCGCCGCTGCAGGTCGTCAGAGCCGAGCCCGCCACGGGCAAACTGGGAGTCATGGTTGTCGGTCTCGGCGCAGTTGCCACCACGTTGATCGCCGGCGTTGAAGCTGTTCGCCGCGGGCTTGCAAAACCCATCGGCTCCATCACCCAGATGGGCACCATTCGTCTCGGCAAGCGCACCGACGACAACCGCCGCTAGTTAACGACTTCGTCCCATTGGCCGAGCTTGAGGACGTCGTCTTCACCGGATGGGACATCTTCGAAGACAACGTCTACGAAGCCGCCAGCCACGCCAAGGTGCTCGACAAGGACTCGCTGCAGCAGATCAAGCCGTACCTCGAAACCATCAAGCCTTTGCCCGCCGTCTTCGACCAGTACTACGTCAAGCGGCTGAACGGCACCAACGTGAAAAAGGGCAAGAACAAGCGCGATCTCGCCGAGCAGGTGCGCGAAGACATCCGGGCCTTCAAAAAGACCGTAGACCGCGTCGTCATGATCTGGTGCGGCTCGACCGAAATCTTTCTTGAGCCCACAGCCGTGCACCAGTCCATCGCAGCCTTCGAAAAAGGCCTCGAGTCGAACGACATCAGCATCGCGCCCTCCATGATCTACGCCTACGCCGCACTGCAGGAGGGCGTTCCCTTTGCCAACGGCGCACCGAACCTCACAGTCGACCTCCCGGCCATGCTCGAACTGTCCAAGAAGAACGCCGCGCCCATCTGCGGCAAGGACTTCAAGACCGGCCAGACGCTTCATCAAGACCGTCCTCTCGCCCGTGTTCAAGGCGCGAATGCTGGGCGTCAGCGGCTGGTACTCCACCAACATCCTCGGCAACCGCGATGGCGAAGTGCTGGACGATCCGGAATCCTTCAAAACCAAGGAAGAGTCCAAACTCGGCGTCGCTGGACTACATCTTCCAGCCCGAACTCTATCCCGAGCTCTACAGGACATCTTCCACAAGGTAAGGATCAACTACTACCCGCCGCGCGGTGATAACAAAGAGGGCTGGGACAACATCGACATCTTCGGATGGCTGGGATATCCCGATGCAGATCAAGGTCGATTTCCTCTGCCGCGACTCCATCCTTGCCGCGCCGATCGCGCTCGACCTCGTCCTCTTCATGGACCTGGCCAAGCGCACGCCGGAGCTCAAGGCCATCGGCATCCAGGAGTGGCTGAGCTTCTACTTCAAGTCGCCGCATGTCGCGCCGGGGCTGTATCCGGAGCACGATCTGTTCATCCAGTCGATGAAGCTGAAGAACACGCTGCGCTATATCATGGGCGAGAGCTTGATCACCCACCTCGGCCTCGAATACTACGACTGAGCCATTGGGTGTGACCAGCCTTAGGTGGCCAACAAAGATAACCACCAAAGCCTCATCCGAAAGGGTGAGGCTTTTAATTTGGGACCCCGCCTTTGCGGATCAGCGCCCCGAAGGCGTATCATTAAATGTACTGAGCAGTACACATAAGATGACAGCGAAAGCGACGCACGATCCAGCGCGCAACATTCTCTTAAGGCGACGCGCAGCCGCCCACCACCTTCCTCCTCCGATTGCAAACGCATTCTCGATGCCACTGCCGCGAGTGTTCCTGGAAAGTGGTTACCCCCGTGCCTCCACCAGCCAGATAGCCCGCCGCGCGCGCACATCCAAGCAGACACTCTACCCGTCCTTTCCTACCAAGGCCGATCTATTCGTCGCCGTCATCAGCGCCCACACCGACGCTCTCTTTGCTAAACACATCGAAGTACATCGAGTCCGACGCACCTCCCGACCGGGCTCTCACCGATATCGGTTGCATGATGCTCCGCATGTTCTCGGCACCCCAGTTCCTCGCACTCTACCGCATCCTCGTCGCCGAAGCGCACAGCTCCCCCGACCCTGCCCGCCAGTTGTGGCACACCTGCATGGAGCGAGGCCGCAATCTCCTCGCCGACTATCTCCGCTCCCGCCGCATCGGCGGGCCGCGTTACGACAAAGCCGCCGCCCAATTCATCTCCTTCGTCCTTGGCGACTACGTCATCAACGCCATGCTCAATCCCGATCTTGAACTAACAGATCGTGCTCTGCGACTCCGCGTTCGCGAAACAGTCAACGATTTCATTTGCCTCCATCCCCTCGTTGCCAACGTGCGGCGCCGGCAGATTAACCAGAGGTCAGAGAGCATGGCATAAGCATCGATGGCGTCCGCAGTGATGCTTCCCGAGGGAATAACAAAAATCGGGTCGAAGTCGAAGCAGTTCAGAGTCCGGACCACAACGAGTGGCGACCTTCCGTTAGTCCCTCGCTGATTGCAATTTCCGTCATTCTGCCCATGTTCATGGAAGTACTCGATACTACGATTGCAAACGTAGCCCTGAACAACATTGCGGGAAGCATGTCTGCTTCTTATTCCCAGGCGACATGGGTGCTTACGTCTTACCTCATTTCCAATGCAGCCATCCTGCCGCTCACTGCATGGCTCGGAAACCGGTTTCAGCGCAAGCGTTTGCTGCTCTTCTGCATCTTCCTGTTCACGGTTTCTTCACTACTCTGCGGCCTCTCCGTCAGTCTTGAAATGCTTCTCGTCATGCGCGTGTTCCAGGGGATCGGCGGTGGCGCCATGGCTCCAATTCCACAAGCCATTCTGATGGAGAGCTTCCCGCCCAAAAAGCAGGGTATCGCCCAGGCATTGTTCGGACTTGGCGTGGTGGTTGCACCGGTGGTGGGGCCAATCCTGGGTGGGTGGCTCACATTCAATTACTCCTGCCCTCTGGATCTTTTACATCAACATTCCTATCGGTCTCATCGCCATGCCTGCCATCCAGCAGACCGTGGAAGATTCTCCCTGTGTCAAACACTCGAAACCGGGCCCTCTCGACGTAGTCGGCCTTTTCGCACTGTCTCGTATGGCTCGGGTGTCAGGAAGTCGCGCTCGACAAAGGGCAGGAAGACGACTGGTTCGGCTCGCAGTTTATCCGGGTCATGGTTGCGCTTGCGGTCGTCGGGTTGATTGTTTTCGTGCGGCGCGTATTGAGAGCGAAAGAGCCCATGGTGGATCTGCGCATCTTCCGCGCAAGGAACTTGTCGGTGGGTACGGCGATGATCTTCCTTACCAGCGTGCTGATCTACGGCCTGGGCCTGCTTACGCCGCAATTTCTTCAGCAGCTCATGGGATACACGAGCCTCTCTGCGGGCATCGCCACCGCGCCCTCTCGGGTTGGGAGCTGTAGCATCCATGGTTCTGGTTGGCATATTGGTGGCAAAGGTGGACGCGCGCGCGATCGCAATCTTCGGACTGTCGCTCTTCGCCGTAGCCGCTTTCCTTCTTTCGCGTCTTACGCTGAGCATCACTCCATGGACCGTGTTTTGGCCGCTGGTTCTGGCGGGATCGGCAATGGGTTTCAGACTGATCTGCTAACGTGGCAGGAAATTTTGCGCCGCTGCGCCGTGATCAGATTGGTTCCGCAACCGGATCAATGAATCTGATGCGCAATGTCGGCGGCAGCGTGGGAATTGCGATGGTCAGCACATTCATCGCGCGGCAAAGTCAGGTTCACCAGACCATGCTCTCGGGCCACCTGACCATTTTGATCCGCAAATTGCTGCAGCTTCACGGGCTGCGACATTCTGCTGATTAAATCAGTCGCGCAGCAAACAGCACGGAGTGAGCTTTGGGCTGTCTTGTACCGCATCTTTCAGCAGCAGGATCTTTTGCATTCTCCGACGCTTCTTTCAGGGACTTGCGATGCTTTCCCTCGAAACGATTGCGTCTGTGTTGGTCCTTCGCAAGGGGAAATCCACAAGAACTCATACGTCTTTAAGCGCGGCTTCCGTAGAGATGGCGCCTCTTACCCAGGTCCATAGACTCCCGGTATCTATCCTCGACTCCAAGTCTGCGCTGTAGTAAGAACGACCAGTGCTGGGTACTCATTCGGCGGGACTAGAGGGTCGAAGTTGCATCCAGTGACCAGGAGGATCGATCGTGCAAGACCTCATCCTGAAACTGCATATCGCTGTAAGAGCCCTGCTAGATCGCACTGACGGACAGGGAATGACCGAGTATGCCATGGCCGTAGGCCTGATCGCATTCGGTTGTGTCGCCGGCGAAGCAGCCGTTGCCACGAGCGTCAATCGCATCTTTGTCTCGCTGAGCACCGTCATCCTGAACGGCGTTGCGCAATAGGGCTCATCTCCCCTAGCGAGTTCGCGCGCGACTCTATCAAGAGACAGATCCGTCGCTGAGCAGCTTCAAAGCCCGCCCGCCCACAATCACAGAGCCATTGACCAAAGTCGAACGAAACGGATCGTCGATGTTCTCTGTATCTACGATCTGCGCCAGAGTTTTGCCGCGCGGAGATTGCGGCATACGTGAACTCCACCCCTTGATCGGCAGCATTCACCAGCAGCAGGAAGCTGTCATCGATAACAGAGTTCCCATTTTCATCCGACACTTGCAGATGTGCAACCGTTCAACAGCAGCGCAATGGCTCGGCTCCACTCCGCTGTCCACGCCTCGTCTGATACTTCGTTGCCGTCAGGATTGAACCACACCGCGTCTTTCTCGACTAGCACAAGGCTTCCGTCGTACCGCCGGCGAATCTCGCGATCCTGGAAAAACTTCCTCCGATGCAGATTCGGGTGCGCCAGGCGAAGCTGAATGATCCGGCATGTAAATTCCGCAATCGCTCGCGGCGCTTGTCCAGATTCCAGTCGATCCACGTGAGTTCGTTGTCCTGGCAATAGCAGTTGTTGTTGCCCTTCTGCGAGCGCGCCACTTCGTCCCCGCCTGAAACATCGGCACACCTTGGGAAAACATCAGCGTGGCAAGGAAATTCCGCATCTGCCGTTCGCGCAGCGCATTGATCTCCGCATCCTCCGTCGGCCCTTCCTTCCCATGTTCCACGAGTCGTTGTTGTCCGACCCGTCGTTGTTGTCCTCGCCATTAGCCTCGTTGTGCTTATGGTTGTAGCTGACAAGGTCGCAGAGAGTGAATCCATCATGCGCGGTGACGAAATTGATGCTCGCATACGGCTTGCGACCGTCAAACTGGTAGAGATCGCTTGATCCTGTCAGCCGATACGCAAAATCCGAGAGTTGCCCCCCGTCCCCCTTCCAGAACCTCCGCACTGTGTCGCGATATTTTCCATTCCACTCCGCCCACAAAACAGGGAACTGGCCGACCTGGTAACCGCCCTCGCCAACATCCCACGGCTCTGCAATCAGCTTCACCTCGGCCAGCGTCGGGTCCTGGTGAATCGTGTCGAAGAACGACGACAGTCTGCTCACGTCGTGCAATTCGCGCGCCAGCGTGGCAGCCAGGTCAAAACGGAATCCATCCACATGCATGTGTGTAACCCAGTAACGCAGCGAATCCATGATCATCTTCAACACTTGCGGATTGCGCACGTTGAACGAATTGCCCGGTGCCGGTGTAGTCCATGTAGAACTGCGGCTCATCCGGCATGAGCCGGTAGTACGTTGTGTTGTCCACGCCCTTCCAACTCAACATCGGACCCATGTGATTGCCCTCGCACGTGTGGTTGTACACCACGTCGAGAATGACCTCGATGCCCGCGGCGTGCAGCGCCTTCACCATCTCCTTGAACTCGCGAACCTGCCCGCCCTGGTCGCCGCATGAGCAGTATCGCGACGTCGGCGCGAAGTATCCCAGGGTGTTGTAGCCCCAGTAATCGCTGAGTCCCTTTTCGACGAGATGTCCTTCGTCGATGAAGTGATGAATCGGCAGCAACTCCACCGCGGTGATGCCGAGATTCTTGAAGTACTCGATGCTCGACGGATGTGCAAGCCCTGCATACGTGCCGCGAAGACTTTCAGGAATCTCAGGATTGCGGAAACTGAATCCCTTCACGTGTGTTTCGTAAATCACCGAATCCGGCAGGGGGTTTCTGGTTTCCAATCATCGACCAGTCAAACGGATCGTGAATGACCACGGACTTTGGCACTCCGCTAGCGCTGTCCTGCATGTCCATCTTCAGCGGATCGCCTGAAGCCACATCGTAGGGAAAAATTGGATCCTTCCAGTCCACCTTCCCGAAATCGCCTTGGCATACGGATCCACGAGCGACTTGGCCGGATTGAAGAGCAGCCCCTGCTTCGGCTCCCACGGCCCGTGCACGCGGTAGTTGTAAAGCTGTCCCGGTTTAATGTCCCTGATGAATCCGTGCCATACAAACGCTGTCCGCTCTCGCAGCGTCACGCAGTCGGTCTCGTTTCCTTCCGCGTCGTAGAGACACACGTCCACGCGAGAAGCTCCCTCTGAGAAGAGAGCGAAGTTCGTGCCTTTTTTGTGTGCTGTGGATCCTAAAGGATAGGGCTTACCGGGCAAGCAACGTGCGGCTCATTATGCGCTTTGATGCGCAAGCGCTAAGTGCCGTTGTTTGTCTTTGTTCCGAAACACGTCGTGCTATGCCGCCATCGCCTTCGCCAGCCGCCGGATTGTCAGAACCGTGATGTCGTCTTCCTGCCCGAATGCCTTTGCCGCGTCCGCTATGTAGAACGCCGTCTGGTTGCTCAGATTGTGCACGCGATCAAAGCCGAATAGCTCGCCAGACCCCTGCCGCGCCTCGACGACCCCGTCGGACATCATCAACAGCCTATCGCCGGGATGCAGATACAGTCGCACTTCGTCGTACGACACATCGTTCACGACGCCAAGCGGCAACCCACCGGGCAGCCTGACTTCCTGCGTGTTCAAATATGGCGGCAGATGCCCTGCATTCGCAATCACAATCTCGCCGTCCGGTCCGAACCAGCAAACCTGGCACGTCGTAAAGCTGTCGCTGCCAATCAAAACCCGATTCAGCGATTCCAGAATCCGTGCTGGGCTTTTCTCTGACGTACGGCGCAGCGCGCCCATCAGCATCGAAACATTCATTGCCGCCTGCAAGCCCTTGCCCGCAACGTCTCCAAGAATCACCAGAAGACCGCCGTCCGGTGTTGGCTCAATGTGGAAGAAGTCGCCGCCCACTTCGGTGGCGGGGTTGTAAACCGAGTCGACCTCGTACCCCGGCGTCTCCACCTTCTCGCGGGGAATCATCAGCTCCTGCACGCTGCGCGCCGCGGCCAGTTCGCCGCTGGCGCGCTCCTGTTCGTGGTGAATGCGCAGGAAACGCACAAAGATGATGACGATGATTGCCAGCAGTCCGGCAAAGTCTGCGATTGCCGCGAAATGGATCGGGATCGGCCCCGCCTGAATTGTCAGCGGAGACTTGTACGTGGTGCCGCCGAGGTCTCCCATACCGCCGCTCAAAAACGGCTCGATGATGCCGACCATGGTCAGCACCAGCGGAATCAGCAGCAATCCCGCTTCGAAGTTCCGCTTGATCGTGGAAATAATCAGAGTCAGAAATACAAAAACCGCCCAGCCGATTACCCAGAAAATCGCGCTCACCAGGATCACGATCAGGGCAATGCCGATTGCCTTGTTATGGCCGACAAGCAAAATGGTTGGTGCAATGAACGCCAGTATCGGTGCGGTATACCGCAGAGCCTTGATGTACCAGCGGCGCCTCAGCGCCAGAAACGCAACCAGAAATTCGAAGTACAGATAGGCTGAAATGAAGACGAGTTGAAGGTAGAGTCCGCCCGACCATATGTTGTCCAGCAGGGCGGAACCGCTGGCCTGGTCGATGATCCCGATCGGCACTTGAACCAGCTCATGCAGTGCCAGCCATAGATACTCCGGATGCCCCTTCTGTGTGAAATAGAGAGTGAGAAGAAACACCGAGAGGACTAACAGCAGGATAGCGATCACGAGCCGGGGAAGACGCTCGAAAAGTGTCCGCACCGACCACAGGCTGAGGGACTCCTGCAGTTCATGCGGAGCGCCTAGCTCGAATTTCCGGTTGAAGAAGAAGTTGGTATAGCCCGAAAGACCAAAGGGGATGTACAGGGTCCGGATCGCGAGCGTCAGCGAGGTCTCTGATGGAGGAATATTGAGTTCATAGAGTCGGGAAATCTGCTGGTAGTCTCCCGTATCGTCGGGATGGGGTCCCTCCGGCAGAACCAGCTTGCCATTTGCGTATACATCTGTCCCCGGCCCGGTATTGCTGATATTCAGAGGCGAGCTCTGAGTCACGGGCAATTCCACCAGCAACGCAATTGGTCCGTGATTTGGAGCGAGTTTCACGTGCAGGCGGAACCAGGCAAATTTGTCGAGGTGGTCTGGGCGGTCCGGATTGTCATCCGGCTCCTTGACGTCCGCGATGGCGCCTTTGGCGTCGCGTATCGCCCAGCCGGAGTCATCAAACTCCGGGCTGCTGGCAGCTGGATCCGATGAGATCCCTACCCGCCAGCCCTTTTCCAAAACGAGCGGCGAACCCAGGTGGGTTGCGTCCACAATTGCCGGCTCCTGGGCTGCATCGGGAGCGGGCTCAGCCTTAGGGGGGTGTACAAAGCCTGGAAAGCCATGGTGGGGAGGTGCTTGCTGGGCGAGGCTTTGCACCGAAGCCAGGACAATCAAGCCAATAGTCCACAGCATTCCCCGGCGCACGCTTCCTCCTGAATTCCTTCGTGCTCTTCAATTTAATTCAGCAGGCTGCACTCGCGAAACGAAACTCGGTTTCCCCATCGGATTCCCCCCGAAAGGACCCGGATCGCCCAAAAACGTCTCCAGCCGATGAGAACCGGGTAGGCATTCATCTCATCGAAATGTTGTGGATTCCGCTCCCATATCGGGCCATACTGGCGTCTAATTGATTGAAGCGAAGCGGCTGGCTGTATCCGGTAGCATTGCGGCACCCGGCGGCAAAACAGGGCAAGCTGATAAATGGTCAGATTCAGAGGTGAGGTCATGACGGCAGCGTTCAGCGGTTCAAGAGCAGCATGGGTGGTAGCAGCAGTAGCGTTCGCAATGGCCACGGCGCTAGGTGCTCAATCCACACCTCAGTCGACTCCAGCGACCGATCCCGTGACTGCCCCGGCTCAGACCACACCCCCGGCAACGACCACGCAACCGGCAGGTACTCCTTCTGCCCAGCCTGCCCCCGGCACCACGCCTGTGGCCGGCGATACGCCCGCCCAGCAGAGCAACAATTCGAAAGACACCGCAGCCAAGACCAGCGCAGACACTCCGGATTGCGTCCCCGCCGATACAGACAAGAAAGACAAGCACAACAAGAAAAAAGATAACGGCAACAATACCTGCCCGGCCGGAACTCAGCCCGTGGAGGGCGATGTCGCCCCTGTCAATGTCGATCCGCAAAAAGTGGTTGAAGTCGGCAGCGAGAAAGTCAGCGTCAAGCCGGGGAGCATCGAGGACGTCAGCGCGGTAGGCAATCGTAATATCGGCGGCCGCGGAATGGGCAACTGGTACTCGACCGACACCGAAATCAAGATGGGCAAGGGCTACTCCATGGAGATCGAGAAGAGTACCCGCTTCATCACCGATCCGGTGGTCACCGAATATGTTAACCGCGTCGGCCAGAATATCGTGAAGAACTCCGATTGCAAGGTGCCTTTCACTATCAAGGTGATCGACTCGGATGAAATCAACGCCATGGCTTTGCCGGGTGGATTCTTTTATGTGAATTCCGGCCTCATTCTCAATGCCGACGAGGAGGCCGAGTTGGCCGGTGTCATGGCCCACGAAACAGCCCACGTCTGTGCCCACCACGCGGTGCGCGAACAGACGCGCATGAATTATGCACAACTCAGTACCATTCCGCTCATGTTTGTCGGCGGCTGGACCGGATACGGCATCTACGAAGCAATGCAATTCGCTGTGCCGATGACCTTCCTCAAGTTCTCGCGTGACTTCGAGGCGCAAGCCGATTATCTCGGCATCCAGTACATGTATCGCTCAGGTTACGATCCGCAGGCGTTCATCAGCTTCTTTGAAAAAGTGCAGGCTCTCGAAAAACGGAAACCTGGGCTGGTGGCAAAGGCCTTCTCCGATCATCCGCAGACGCCCGACCGCATTCTCCACTCGCAAGATGAGATCGCCAAGATTCTGCCCGCCCGCGATGAATACACCGTCACGACCTCTGAGTTCGACGACGTGAAGGCAAGGCTGGCGCGGATTGAAAACAAGCGTCGTCTTGTTGATACCAAGGATAAAAACAAGCCATCCCTGCGTCGCGCCAGCACCACAACCGATCCGAACAATCCCCAAGCCAGCGGCGACGACAGTGGTGACGACCGTCCGACCCTGCACCGGCGTGAAGATCAAAATCAATAGTTGAGCAGCACTTTCCTGGACCGAAACGCCGCCGATCTTCCGGCGGCGTTGTTGTTTCCCAGGGAAAGGGAAAGCCCTCCCAACCCTGCAACCGCACCATCCGCCTCAATAGCCCAACGCCTAGCGTTAAGCCTCCAGGCTTGCCACAATAGGGTGCGGTTCAGCCCCCTAACAATAGATTTTCGCTGGGTTTAGCGTCTGTCAGACCCTGCAATAGTGGGAGAATTCCCGAAAAACCCTTGAACTGCCGGGCAAAACCGCGATATAAACAGGAACACCGGTTTATCCGGAATCCTGCCTGGGGTGTCCCGCCATGCGCAACTCTGCCTCTCGTTCCAACCTGCTCGTCCCTGAAATCCGTGAAGTGATGGATATCCGCCAGGCATCGGACTACCTTGGCATCTCGCCCGACACCCTCTACAAGTACGCCTCTGAAGGTTTCGTGCCCGCTTTCAAACTGGGCAATCGCTGGCGCTTCAAACGCTCCCGCCTCGACGAGTGGATGGACCGCCAGTCCGAAATCCAGGCTGCCGAGTTCGATCCCGAAATGAAGAAACCCGTCAAGCCAGCGATGTAACCGGGAGCGTTGATGTGATCGCCTTCAAGGGAGGAAAATCCCGTGAAGACCTTTTTGGCGACAATTCTGCTTTCTGCACTTGGCTTCCTCGCAGGCGATTCCACCCCTCGAATTCCACGATTCCGTCAGATCTCCATTCCCGTCGATCGCGGGCCACGCTGGGTTGCCGTTGCGGATGTTAATCACGACGGAAATTCAGACATTCTGGTGGCCAATGCAGATGCAGGCAGCATCAGCGTTCTATTGGGTGACGGAAAGGGAAAGTTTTCCAGTGGGCCTGGATCGCCGATCCCTGCAGGACACCTTCCGAACGATCTTGCTATCGCGGACATGAAAGGAGACGGGAACCTTGATGTAGTCATTCCGAATCATCAATCTCCCTACCTCACGATTCTTCTAGGGGACGGAACAGGTGAATTTGCGCCGGCTCCCGGATCTCCTTTTGATGCCCGCTCCAACCCGCATCCTCACGGTGTGGCGGTCGCGGATTTCGATGGCGACGGCAAACCAGACGTCGCAACGGACAGTTGGGCCGTTAACCAGATCGAGTTGCTGTCAGGCAACGGCAAGGGAGGACTTCGCTTGCCAGGTCATTTCTTTCCGGTTGGCCATCGGCCATATGAACGATTGCGCACCGCAGACTTCAATCACGATGGACATCCCGACATCGTTACGACAAATCTCGACGACGGAACGCTTTCAATTCTGCTTGGCGATGGAAAAGGTGGATTTACCCAGGCGCATGGTTCGCCAGTCGCTGCCGGTGCCAAGCCGTGGCAGGTGTTCGTGGGCGACATCAATCAGGATGGAAATGCGGATCTCGTCGTAATTCCGTATCAGCGCGACATCAGCAACGCCGCTGAAAACGGCGTGACCGTGCTGCTCGGAAACGGTCGCGGATCTCTCTCTCCAATGCCCGGAACACCACTTCAACTAGGTGAATGCCGAGGACCCAACAGTGTGACCGCCGGCGATCTTGGGACCGGCAAAATCGTCATTGCAGTTGCATGCGCAGAAAGCAGGGATCTGAAGCTGTTCGTTCCCGACGCGCAACGACGGTTCACTTCGTTCCAGATTCCTGCAAAGGGCGGGTGGGGCGGTATCGCGATCGCGAAGCTCACCAACGACAGCCACAGCGAAATCATTACTGCCGATAACAGCGACGGAACGATCACAATCTATTTTCCCCAATGAGATCGCGCAACATGCGGGGTATTTGAAGTGCCAGTGCGCCGTGATATATCTTTCCGGATGGACCACGCACGCCGAATCAGCCAGCTACGCCGCCGCATCACCAAAGCCGGTCTCTCCGGCCTCCTTGTCACTCACCTCCCAGATGTTCGCTATCTTTCCGGCTTCACCGGCTCCAATGCCGCACTCGCCGTAACGCGTCGCTCAGCCCGCCTCTTCACCGATGGCCGGTATCGGGCTCAAGCCGCTGAGCAAGTAAAGGGCGCCCAGGTCGAAATCGTCACTGGCCCGCCTGCGGTCCCCGCCGTGCAGTGGCTGGCTGCCCAGCCCGGCGCCGAGTTTGCAGGATTCGACCCCACCCATACCACCGTCGCCGAGCTCTCCCGCCTCCGCGCTGAATTGCCTTCGAAACTCCGCCGCAGCTTCCTCACCGAGCTTGCTTCCCCGCTCATCGAACCTCTACGCCTCGTCAAGGATGACGAGGAGCTGAAGCTCATGTCCGAAGCCGCTCTCATCGGCTGTGAGCTTTTTGAACACATCCTCACCATCATTCGTCCCGGCATCCCCGAAATCGAAATCGCCGCCGAACTGGAGCACCAGGCCCGCCTCCGCGGCGCCGAGGGCATGAGCTTTGAAACCATAGTTGCTTCAGGGCAACGTTCCGCGCTGCCTCACGGAAAAGCCTCCACAGCTCGGTTGCCCCGCAGGGGGTTCGTAACCCTTGACTTCGGTATAATCCGGGAGGGCTACTGCTCTGACATGACGCGTACCGTCTGCCTGGGCAACCCAAAATCAGATGAGCGAAACGCCTACGAAGCAGTGCTGGAAGCCCAGCAATCCGGCGTTGCAGCCGTAGCTGCAGGGGTCAGTTGCGGAGAGGTAGATGAGGCTGCGCGCAGTGTCCTCCGCAAAGCCGGAATGGCCGACGCATTCTCCCACTCCACGGGGCACGGTGTCGGACTTGAGATTCACGAATCGCCGCGGATTGCGGCGGAACAGAAAACAAGGCTGCAGCCGGGAATGGTTGTTACCATTGAACCCGGAGTTTATTGGCCAGGGAAGTTCGGCATTCGCATCGAAGATATGGTGGCCGTGGCGAAAACCGGAGGTCAGGTGCTGACCCCAGCACCCAAGGCACTGATCGAACTTTGACTCGACGACGCGCAGTTGCGCGCAGGCAAAAAGGAAAGAATGAAACCACAGGACATGAAGGATCTGCAGGAACTGATCGAGTTCCTCAAGCAGTACCAGGTCGCCGAATTCGATCTCGATCGCGGCGATGTCAAGATTCGGCTGAAATTTGCTCAAGCTTCGGCGCCCGCGGCTGGAATTGCCGATCTTGCCCGTCTTACCGTTGCACCTGCTGCCGCACCAACGCCGGCCGCACCTCCCGTCTCAACCCCACCTGCGGCTGCTCCGCCCGCCGACCCTGACGCCGGCTTGCACATCGTCAAATCTCCCATCGTCGGCACCTACTACGGCTCACCATCACCCGGTGCCCCGCCGTTCGTGTCGCCCGGCGAACGCGTCGAAAAAGGTCAGGTGATCTGCATTGTCGAAGCCATGAAGCTGATGAATGAGATCGAGTCCGACGCCTCAGGGGAAATTGTGAAGTGCTTCATCTCCAACGGCCAGCCCATCGAATTTGGTCAACCCCTCTTCTCCATTCGCGAGGGATGAAACAGCTAGCCAGCCAGGAAACGAACTAACCCCGCTTGCTCCGCTAACCTCGCTAACTCCGCTTTTTCTAAGGTTCTCAATGTTTCGTAAGGTCTTGGTTGCCAATCGCGGTGAAATTGCTCTGCGCGTGATCAACGCCTGCAAGGAGCTCGGAATCCGTACGGTCGCCATTTATAGCGAAGCAGATCGTAACTCGCTCCACGTACGCTTTGCCGACGAAGCCATCTGCATCGGCCCTCCGCGTCCCGCCGACAGCTATCTGAATGTCCCAGCCGTCATCTCGCGCCGCTGAAATCGCTAATGTTGACGCTATCCATCCCGGCTACGGACTGCTCAGCGAGAACGCCAACTTCGCTGAAGTCTGCCGCGCCTCCAACATCAAGTTCATCGGTCCGCCGCCTGAAGTCACCCGCCTGATGGGCGAAAAAGAAAAAGCGCGCCAGGCGATGAAGGAGGCGAAGGTGCCGATCCTGCCCGGATCTGACGGCGTCCTCGCCACCGCGGAAGAAGCGCAAGAGTGGCCGACCAGATCGGCTATCCCGTCATCCTCAAAGCCAAGGCGGGCGGCGGCGGACGCGGCATGCGCATCGTCCGCACGAACGAGGAGTTGCCGAATCTCTTTCATGCTGCGTCCATCTGAGGCCGCGCAACGCCTTCGGCAACGGCGATCTCTACATGGAAAAGTTCATCGAGCAGCCGCGCCACATCGAGTTCCAGATCCTGGCCGATGAGCACGGCAACGTCACTAGCTCTGTGCGAGCGCGAGTGCTCCATCCAGCGCCGGCATCAAAAGCTGCATCGAGGAAGCGCCATCCTTGCAGGTCACCGCGAAAATGCGCGACGAAATTGGCAAGACGCTCTGCCGTTGCCTGACCGACATCGGCTACCAGAACGCCGGCACCGTCGAGTTCCTGATGGACGAAGATCGCAAGCTTTACTTCATCGAGATGAACACGCGCATCCAGGTAGAGCATCCGGTCACCGAAGCCATCACCGGCATCGATCTGGTGAAGGCGCAGTTGCGCATTGCCTCCGGCGAGCAGCTCAGCGCAATCCTGCCGTCGAAAGTCGAGATTCAGCGGTCACGCCATCGAGTGCCGCATCAACGCCGAGCACCCGGAGAAGTTCACGCCATCGGCGGGAAAGATCACGGCATTCAACGTGCCCGGCGGCAACGGCGTCCGCGTCGACACCGCGCAGTACGCCGAAGGCGTTGATCCCGCCCTATTACGACTCGCTGATCGCGAAGCTCATCGTCCACGGAATGATCGCGAAGAAGCCATCGCCAACATGGAGCGCGCGCTGGAGCATGTTCATCGTGCAGGGAATCGATACCTCGATTCCGCTGCACCAGGAAATCTTCGCGGACGAAGACTTTCGCGCGGGCAACTTCGACACCAAATTCATGGAGCGGTTCCTGGCCAGACGGCAGAGCTGATGCCGAGGGAGCATGGCTAAATAACTGGGTGCCCCAGATCTCGATTCTGAGACCTGGGATGCGGAGGGAGCAGCGGCCTTCAGGCGCTGAATGCCAGCCTCCGACCCGGAGAAAGGCTTTCAGGTCCGGACCACCGCCTGGCACTCCACCCGCAGCAACTCCAGCAACTGCTCCATATGTTCAGCCCGCGTCCGAAAATTCACCGGATTGATCCGGAACCACATTCTGTCCTTCAACTCCGTCGTCCCGATCCAGAATTTCCCGCTCTTCTCCACCCTCTCTGCAACCTCCGCGTGCAATCGGCCCGCATCGCCTTCGGCCACCGGCCGATAACGAATGCAGATCGCCGACATCGGCGGATCACTCGCCGCTTCGAACTCTGCATCCCTCCTCACCAGCGTGTAAAGATGCCGCGCCTGCCGAACATTGTTGTCGATCCACTCGCCAATCTGCCTCGCACCGTAACGCTTGAAACTCATCCACACCTTCAAGCTGCGAAACCGCCGCGATTGTTCGAACCCATGCACGTAATACTGATAACGCTCCTCCGCGCCCTCCATTTCATCCGTCAGGTACGCCGGCTTCATGCCGAACGATTTCGTCAATCGTGTCTCGTCTTTCACCAGGATCGCTCCCGCGTCGAGCGGCGCATAAAACCATTTGTGCGGATCGATGGTGATGGAATCGGCCAGTTCAAGGCCAGCCTTCCGCATCGCAAAGTCTTGCGACAGCAACATGCCGCCCCCATACGCCGCATCGGCATGCAGCCACATGGCCTCGCGATCCGCAATCTCACGCAGTGTGCGAACATCATCAACCGCCCCCGTGTTCGTCGTTCCAAACATCCCCACAACGCACATCGGCCGGACACCATCTTTCTTGTCCTTCGCGATCGCCGCCTCCAACGTATCGATCCGCACGCGAAACTCGGCATCAGTCGGTAATGTCCGCAGCGCCTCGCGTCCCAGCCCGATCGCATCCACCGCCTTGTCCACAGACACATGCCTCTGATCCGACACGTACACAGCCCACCGATCCCGCACCCCGTCGTGCTGCGCCCGATCGCCAGAAGCCCAGTCGCGTGCCAGCTTCAACCCGATGAAGTTGGCCATCATGCCGCCGCTCGTCAAGTTCCCGCCCGCGTGCGGCCCATACCCGGCAAGATCAGTCAGCCAGCGCACGGTCTGTCTCTCCATCGCAACTGCCGAGGGTCCAATCGAATACACGCCAAGATTCTGATTCAGTGCCGAGCAAATGAAATCGCCAATTACGCCCACCGGATTCGGCGATGGCGTAATCAGCCCCATGTATCCGGGATGTCCAACATGCGTGCAGTAGGGAAGTAGTTTCTCCCGCAATTCGTTGAGCACTTCTTCGAAAGCTTCCGGCTCCTCCGGCAGCGCGTCCTCAAACAGCCGCGAAATGGCCCTCGGATCCGCGTCCGGAAATACGCGCTTCTCCTCAATGTTCTCGAGATACTCCGCCAGCAGATCCACCACCTGGTGCCCAAACGTCCTGAACTCCTTCACGTCCATATCCCGGCTCTCCTGAGATCTGAGTCTAATGGTCTCCCAGCTCCAGTGCGTGGCGATATCAAGTTTCGCAAAACACATATCAAGCCTGACGATCCTCGACTGATGACTGAGGGCAGATATCTCCCACCCTCTCCGTGTATTCTTGACCAGCCGAGCTCGCGCTCGCTAACCCAGAAATGTCCTTCAAACAACGTTGCCTCTTTGCCACCCTCGTCAGTCCGCTCGTACTTTCGCTCGGATCATTTTGTTTCGCGCAGACACGTACGGACTGGCCCGTCTACAACGGCGGCATCGACGGCGATCACTACTCAAAGCTGACCCAAATCACGCGCGACAACGTCCATCAACTCCAACAGGCTTGGACCTATGACACCGGCGAAAAAGGCGCCATCCAGACTAACCCGCTCATCATCGGCCGTACCCTCTACGCCTATACGCCGAAGACCGAGGTCATCGCGCTCGACGCCGCAACCGGGAAATTGAAGTGGAAGTTCGATTCCGGCATCGTTGCCGGTCAGCCCGCGCGCGGCGTCACGTATTGGAATGACGGCTCACACGGTCGCATCTACGCCGGCGTGATGAACTTTCTCTATTGCCTCGACGCCGAAACCGGCAAGTTGATCGTGAGTTTTGGAGAAAACGGCCATATCGATCTCCGCAAAGGCCTGGTCATCGACGGCTTGAAGACCGACTTCAGCGCACTCTCGATAGCACTCACCACACCCGGCGTCATCTACAAAGATCTCATCATCGTCGGCGGTCGCATGCCTGAAGCGCATCCATCGCCCCCCGGCTACATCCAGGCCTTCGACCTCCGCACCGGACTGCTCCGCTGGGTTTTTCACACCATCCCACTGCCTGGCGAACCCGGTTACGAAACCTGGCCGAAAGACGCTTACAAAACCTCTGGAGCGGCCAACAATTGGACCGGCATGGCGCTCGACGCCGAGCACGGCATTCTCTACGCACCTACCGGCTCTGCTGTTATGGACTTCTACGGCGGCGACCGCCTCGGCGACAATCTCTACGCCAACACGCTGCTCGCCATCGACGCAAGCACCGGCAAACGTCTCTGGCATTTTCAAGACGTGCACCACGACATCTGGGATCGCGATTTCCCCTCACCTCCCGCACTCTTTGGAGTGGAGAAAAACGGCAAACACATCGATGCCATCGCGCAGACCACCAAGCAGGGCTATCTCTACCTCTTCAATCGCATCACCGGTGAGCCTCTCTTCCCGATCCACGAGCATCCGTATCCAAAGAGCACGATTCTCGGTGAAGTCACCTCGCCCACTCAGCCCAAGCCTGACTTTCCCGAGCCCTACGCGCGCCAACAGCTAACCGAAGACACGCTCACCACGCGCACACCTGAAGCGCACAACTGGGCACTCAAGGCCTTTCGCACCTTACGCAATGGCGGGCAGTTTTACCCCTTCGCCATCGGAGAGCAGACCATCATCTTTCCCGGCTTCGACGGCGGCGCAGAATGGGGCGGACCCGCAATTGATCCCGTCAAGGGCATCATCTACATCAACGAAACCGAAATGGCCTGGACGGGCGGATTGGTCCCCAGCAAAGCCGGCAGCCCCGGCGAACTGGTCTATCAGAGCCAGTGCGCGATGTGCCACGGCGTCGATCGCGCTGGATCCCCACCCGCATTTCCATCTCTCGTCGACATCGAGAAGCGCATGCCCGCCGAAAAAGTAATCGCAACGATTCATCAAGGCGCAGGCCGCATGCCCTCCTTTCCGAACATCGACGGCCAGCGCCTCGACGCGGTCGTCACGTATCTGCGCACCGCGGGCGCCGCCGGTCCGCCAAAAGAGTTGCAGGCCGCACCGGCAGGAGATAGCACTCCGAAACCGGCAGCCGAATCGGCGGGCGCGAAGGTGTACGCCGAACAGTGCGCGACATGTCACGGCGACAAATTGGAAGGCATTGCGCCCTCGCCTCCGCTGCTTGGTCTCGGCGCTCGCATGAACGTCGCGCAGACAACCGACATCATCCAGAAAGGCAAGAACCAGATGCCAGGCATGGGCTTGAATGCCGCTGACCTCGAAGCCCTGCTTCGTTTCCTCGAAATTGCCCCAACCGTCAAAGCGCGTGATTCGAATCCCGAGGAGTGGTCAAACAAATACATCTTCACCGGCTATCGCAAATTCCTCGATCCCGATGGCTATCCAGCGATTTCGACTCCGTGGGGGACGTTGAACGCCATCGATCTCAAGACCGGCAAGTATCTCTGGAAAGTCCCGTTCGGCGAATATCCGGCGCTTGCAAAGCAGGGAATCAAGAATACCGGAACCGAGAACTACGGCGGCCCCGTGGTCACAGCAAGTGGTGTCCTCTTCATCGGGGCCACCGTCTACGATCGCAAACTGCGCGCCTTCGACACCAGTACAGGCAAGCTGCTCTGGGAGGGCGAACTGCCGTTCTCCGGTGTCGCCACGCCTTCCACCTACATGGTCGACGGAAGGCAATACATCGTAATTGCAGCCAGCAACGCGCGGACTCCCAACGATCCACAGGGAGGCATGTATGTAGCTTTCTCCCTGCCAGTCGGAACCGCCAACAAGCAATGATTTCGTACTGACTCGCGCGGCGCGCTAATGCTAGACTCGCACTCTCATGATCCTGAAACAGTACTACCTCGGCTGTCTCGCACATGCATCCTACCTGCTCGGCGATGAAGAAAGTGGAACTGCAGTCATCGTCGATCCGCAGCGCGATATTCATCAGTACGTCGCTGATGCGAACGATCTCGGCCTCAAGATCCGTCACGTCTTTCTCACCCACTTTCACGCGGACTTCATCGCCGGCCACTTGGAACTGCGCGATTGCTGTGGTGCAACGATTCATCTCGGCTCGCAGGCCAAGGCTGAGTACGCCTTCGCTCCGATGAAAGACGGCAATACGCTCGAGTTTCCCGGTATGCGCCTCCAGGTGCTGCACACGCCCGGCCACACCATCGAATCCATTTCGATCCTGGTCTTCGATCTCGCCAAAGACAAAACGAAGCCTTACGCTGTTCTCACCGGCGACACGCTTTTCATTGGCGACGTTGGCCGACCTGACCTGCGCGCCTCCCTCGGCTGGACCGCCAACGAACTCGGCGGCCACCTCTACGACTCGCTGCACACAAAGCTGCTTCCGCTGCACGACGAGAGTGCTCGTCTATCCGGCACATGGCGCGGGTTCGCTCTGCGGCAAGAAACTCTCTTCCGACACCGTGTCCTCGCTCGGCGATCAGCGACGCTTCAACTACGCGCTCAAGCCCATGAGCAAAGAAGAATTCGTGCGCCTCGTAACCGCCGACCAGCCCGACGCGCCGCCTTACTTCACATACGACGCCGTCCTGAACACGCGTGAGCGCGCCACGCTCGACAAGGCGCTCGAAGAAGGTCTCAAGCCCGTCGAACTCGATGAGGTCCTTAAACTCGGCGACAAGGGAGCACAGATCCTCGACGTACGCGATGCCGCGGAATACGCCAAAGGCCATCTTGCCGGCAGCATCAACATCGGCCTCGGCGGCCAATATGCAACGTGGGCCGGCACTGTTCTCGATCGGGCCAAACCCATCGTCATCATCGCCGAGCCCGGTCGCGAACAGGAGGCCGCTTTGCGCCTGGGCCGCATTGGCTTCGATCACATCATGGGATATTTACGCAATGGCATGGAGTCTCTCGCCGACCGACCCGACCTTGTCTGGCCAACCGAGCGTAGCGGCGTTCTCATCGCAGCCGAGGAGTTGGAAACCAGTGATCCGCCGTTTCTGCTGGACGTTCGGGCGCCGGGTGAATGGGGAATGAAGCACATCAAGGGCAGTGTCAACGTTCCGCTCAATCATCTGCAGGAGCGCATCGATCAGCTCCCGCGTGACCGCCGCATCGCCGTCCACTGCGCAGGCGGCTATCGCTCATCCATTGCCGTCAGTATTCTCCACCAGCACGGCATTACCAATCTGATCGAGATCGCTGGCGGTCTGGCGGCATGGGATGCGGCAGGTTTGCCGGTGGTCTCAGAAACGGCGCATCCGACCTAAAAAATCCGGTTCAGGATGCTCGGGAGCCGCTTTAAAGAATTATCGCTTTTTCTTCGCCTTTTCACAGGAAGTCGGTGTATGCTGACCTTCGCAACATGGAGGTTGCATCATGGACTTTCAAAAGGAACTTATCGCTGAGTACGACCGCGAAACCGATCGGACTCGTAAAACCCTCGAAGCCATTCCCGAAGATGCCGATCTTGCCTGGAAACCCCATGCCAAGTCGATGTCCCTCGGCAGCCTGGCGGGCCACGTCAGTGACACCAACGGCGACTGGGCCTTGCACACGATTACTCGTGACCGGCTGGAGTGGACACCCGATATGAAGCCCGACACTCCCACGAATAAAAAAGACCTGCTGGCACGCTTTGATAAGCAAATCGCTGAAGTCAAACCAGAGCTTGCGAAGATGACTCCTGCCCGATGGGATTCAAATTGGAAGTTTGTAGCAGGCGATCAGACCTGGATCGACGAAAGCAAGTACAACGTCTGGCGAACCTGGGTGCTGAATCACCTCGTTCATCACCGCGCCCAGCTCGGCGTCTATCTGCGCCTTCTCGACAAGAAGGTTCCCGGGTTGTACGGACCGTCCGCCGATGAGATGTGAAGAAGCAGGGAGTCGGGATTGGGATGAGAGGCCTCAAAATCACTCGCTCGTGGCTGTTGATGTGCGATTGATTTCCGGCCTTTGGTGCCTTTGAAGGGGAATTCCTCTGCGGCGCATTATGCTTGTTCCATGAAGTTTGCGTTTCCGCGCATATACCCAATCCTTGATTCCTCATTCATTCCGTCAGCAAGCCGAGCCGATTCTCTCCGCCAGCTAGGAGCGTCGCTTTCTGACGCAGGCGTCGCCCTGCTGGAATACCGCAACAAGACTGGTTTGGTGTCGGAGATTCTGGCGGACGCCGCTATTCTCCGTGCTTCCATGCCCCGCAAAAAGACAAAGTTGATTCTCGATGACAGGGTTGATCTGGTTGAGCAGACGGAATTTGACGGCGTCCATGTCGATGCGGGGGACCTGACTCCGGCAGAGGCACGACGCCTTGTCGGGCCTGACCGCATCGTGGGAACCTTCGGCGGAAGCGACACTCTTTTGCCCGAAGTGCTCGAAGCCCCAGTGGACTATCTCGCGATCGGTCCTGTGTTTGAAACGCGCACCAAGCAGACTGACAAGAGACCAATTGGCATTGACGGAGTGCGGCGCCTTCGCGAGCAGGCTGGGCCCGATGTGATTCTAAGTGCCGCTGCCGGTATCACCCTCGCATCGGCGAGTGCTGTTCTCGACGCTGGTGCCAGCATGGTCGCAGTCGCCGAGGCCATCTTCCGAGCGCCCGATCCGGCCGCTGAGTTTACGCGATGGGTCAAGCACCTCGGTTAGCATGGGCTTTCGTCTGGCGGAGATGCAAGGCAAAATTACGCGAGACAATTCGTTTAAATTCAGATAAAACAAGCCCAGTGCCGATTCCCGAACTCACCACCCTCGAAGGCCCCGCCAAAACACACGCAGCACCCGCGATGGTGCAGACGCTTGGGTTGTTCAGTTCCACAGCGCTGGTTGCCGGCTCCATGATTGGCTCCGGCATCTTCCTTGTGGATGCCGACATCGCACGCGACCGCCAACTCACCAGCTCTTGTACTCGGCGCATGGGTTGTCACTGGCATTCTCACGGTGATCGGCGCCCTCAGTTACGGCGAACTTGCCGCCATGATGCCCAAGGCTGGCGGCCAGTATGTCTACCTGCGCGAGTCACTCGGGCCGCTCTGGGGATTTCTCTACGGCTGGACACTCTTCCTCGTTATCCAGACCGGCACCATCGCCGCCGTTTGCGTGGCCTTTGGCAAATTCCTGGGCGTGTTCTTTCCATCGATCTCGACCACCCACTGGCTCTGGCACATCGCCCACGTTCCGCCTGTCATCCATCGGGCCCATGGTGCTCGGCAACATGGAAATCGGCGTCAACACCGCCAACCTCGCCGGCATCGTGATCGTCTTCTTTCTGGCCTTCGTGAATATGTTCGGCGTGAAACTCGGCGCCATGATTCAGAACATCTTCACTTCCGCAAAGGCCGCTATCGCTTGCCGCACTGTTCTGCTCACCCTCACGATCGGACGCAACGCAAGCTGCAATCGCCGCAAACTTCGGCTCGAACGGGAGCGAGTTCTGGAAGAACGCCGGGTGGAGCGCATTGCATCCTGTTCAAGTGGGCGTCGGTGGCCCCATCGTCCTCGTAAATCTGTTTGTCGATTCTCGCCGTCGTGCAAGTCGGCTCGCTCTTCTCCGCCGATGCATGGAACAACATCACCTTCACTGCGGGGGAAGTGAAGAATCCGCGACGTAATATTCCGCTCTCGCTCATCATGGGAACCGGCTTTGTAGCTACGGTCTACTTCCTTGCCACCCTCGGGTATCTGATGGTGCTGCCGATGCACGGCGATCCGCACGGAGCCACTGCGCTGGCGCGAGGCATGCAATTTGCCTCTGAAGATCGCGTGGCGACAGCGGCGCTCGAAGTCGTCTTCCACTCCGGCGGCGCCTATCTGATGGCGGCTGCGATCCTGATCTCGACCTTCGGATGCGCCAACGGAATGTCGCTGGCCGGCGCGCGCGTTTATTACGCCATGAGCCAGGACGGCCTGTTCTTCAAGTCTGTGGCAAACTGAGCCACAGTACAAGACTCCGTTCGGCCGGTCTTTTTGTGCAGGCCGTGTGGACGGCGTTGCTCTGCGTATCGGGCTCCTACGGCCAGTTGCTCGACTACATCATTTTCGCAGTGCTCGTGTTTTACATCCTGACCATCATCGGATTGTTTGTTTTGCGCGTCAAACGACCAGAGGCAAGCCGTCCGTACAAGGCGCTCGGCTACCCGGTTCTCCCCGCGCTCTATATCGCGATGGCTTCCTGGATTTGTATCGTATTATTGCGATACAAGCCCCAATACACATGGCCGGGCCTGGTTCTGGTTTTGCTGGGAATCCCTGTCTATCTCTTCTGGTCGCGGCGGTCCGCAGCACGCACGCAGGAATGACAAACCGTACGTAAAGCCTTTGTGGAGGATCTCCCTCACTCATGTCCAAGCTGCTACGAATCAAACCGATGTCGATGCTCACCGAAGAAGCTGCTGAGCAAGGCGAACACACACTCAAGCGCTCGCTCGGAGCGGTCAACCTTGTCACGCTCGGCATCGGAGCGGTCATCGGCGCCGGCATCTTTACGCTCACAGGCCAGGCTGCGGCTCTCCGTGCGGGTCCCGCCGTGGCACTGAGCTTTGTCGTGGCGGGATTGACCTGCGCGTTTGCCGGGCTGTGCTACGCGGAATTCGCCTCGATCATCCCAATTGCCGGTTCCGCCTACACCTACGGTTACGCAACGCTCGGTGAGCTGGTGGCATGGATCATCGGCTGGGACCTTACGCTGGAATACGCCTTCGGCGCTTCTACCGTAGCCTCCGGCTGGGCAGGCTACTTTAACAGCCTCCTGCAACAATTCCATATCTATCTTCCTCCGCAGATTACAGCCACCCCGGGCACGCCGCTCGTCTTCTATCACGATCAGTGGCTGCAGTTGATGTCGCTGCCCCCAGGCGTTAGCGATGCCGGCTTGCCACACGCGACAGGAGTCGTCAACCTGATTGCCGTAGCGATTGTCATGGTCATCACTGCCATCCTCGTGATCGGTATCAAAGAGTCAGCCAACTTCAACTCCGCAGTCGTGATCATCAAGGTCACGATTGTCTGTGTCTTCCTGGTGGTTGGCGGCTGGTTTCTGTTCAAGCATCCCGAAGTCGCGAGCACGAACTGGCATCCCTTTGTGCCTCCGCCGGACGGGAATGGAAACTTCGGCTGGGGTGGAATTCCAAAGGCAGCGGCATCCATCTTTTTCGCCTATATTGGTTTCGATGCGGTTTCAACGGCGGCCCAGGAAGCGAAGAATCCCAAGCGCGATATGCCGATCGGCATTCTCGGATCGCTGGTGGTTTGCACGATCCTTTACATCCTGGTCTCGCTGGTTCTCACGGGCTGGTGAGCTACAAGACGCTGAATGTCTCCGCGCCTGTGGCTCTGGCGATTGACGCGACCGGGGTAGGCTGGGGATCGCTGCTGGTGAAGATCGGTGCGGTGTTCGGGCTGGCCACCGTGATGCTGGTGATGCTGCTCGGCCAGACGCGCGTCTTCTACTCCATGTCAAAAGACGGCCTGCTGCCGAAATGGGCCTCAGCCGTACACCCGAAATTCCGCACGCCTTGGATTACGACGATTGTGTTTGGCTCCTTTGCAGCGATCATGCCGGCGTTCTTCAACATCGAAGTGCTCTCTGAACTCGTCAACATCGGCACTCTGCTGGCTTTCACCATTGTGTCCGCCGGCGTGTGGGTATTGCGAGTGCGCCATCCCCATATGGAACGGCCGTTCAAGACGCCCTTCGTGCCGCTGGTGCCGATCCTGGGTATACTCTCCGCTGTTTACCTGATGACCCGCCTCATGCTCTTCACGTGGGAAGTAATGATTGGCTGGCTGATCGTCGGGCTGCTAATTTACTTCGGCTATTCGCGTAAACACAGCAAGGTACAGCAACTACCGGAGCCGCAGGCTGTACAGGGCGACTGATCGCAATCTTCCGCAAACAACAACGGCCTCCTTCTTGAGGAGGCCGTTTCACTTTCGATCCAACTTTGCCTTACGCTAGGCAGTCGCCTTTGCGCAGAATTCGTCAAACGCCCGGATCAATTCGCCGGCAATCTGCTGCGCCGTCGCCTGTTCGATCACGAACCGCTGCATCAGGTAGACCAGCTTGCCGTCGCGCAGAATGGCAATGGCCGGTGAAGTTGGCGGATGGCCTTCGAAGTAGCTCCGCGCCTTCTCGGTTGCTTCGCGATCCTGCCCGGCGAAAACGGTGATCTTGTGATCGGGTGCATTCTGCGTGTTCGAGAGCGCGAGCCGAACGCCGGGACGCATCTTGCCCGCTGCGCATCCGCAGATCGAATTCACGACCAAAAGAGTCGTGCCAGGTTGCGCGAGGGCAGCATCGACATCCTCGGCCGTGCGAGTTTCATTGATTCCAGCGCGGCTAAGTTCTTCGCGCATGGGGATAACCATAATCTCTGGGTACATGTAACCTCCGGCAAGTACTTGCGGCCTTAAGCCCGTTGCCTATTCCCATTCTACAGAAAAGATGTGATGTAGCACACCGTTTGCACCCCGTTCCACCGCCTCGCCTGCAGTCCGTAGTGTAGCCTTGCATCGATGCGCGTTGAAGAAAACAAGCCGCTTGCGCCGCTTACTACGCTTGGAATCGGCGGTCCCGCGCGGTGGTTCGTTGCAGCCAAAGACGAAGAGGATATCGTCGAGGCCACTACCTGGGCCCGCGAGAAGGGGATTCGACTCTTCGTACTCGGAGGCGGCAGCAATCTGCTTGTAGCCGATACCGGCTTCAAAGGATTAGTTCTGCACATCGGTCTCAAAGGCATCACCCTTCGCGAAGATGCAGGATTGTCGAAAGAACGCGTCTATCAAGTAGCCGCCGGCGAAGATTGGGACCAACTCGTACAACGAACCGTTGACGATGACTGCGCGGGCCTTGAATGCCTCGCGGGTATTCCCGGCACGGTCGGCGGAACTCCGGTGCAAAATGTAGGCGCCTATGGTCAAGAGGTCTCCTCCACGATCAATCATGTGCGGGCATTCGATTTGCAGAAGCATGCATATGCGGACTTCAGCGCAACCGAGTGTGCGTTCGCCTATCGGCATAGCCGCTTCAACACAACTGATCGAGGACGATATGTCGTGACGCGTGTTGACTATCAGCTCAAAATGCACGGCGCTCCGACGCTGAAATATGGTGATCTGCAGAGAGCGTTCGAGGCCAATGTCATTCCAGGGCTGCGGGATGTAGCAGATACCGTCCGCCGCATCCGCAAATCGAAAGGGATGCTCCTCGTTGAAGGCGATCCAGACTGCCACAGCGCAGGCAGCTTTTTCAAAAACCCGATCGTAAGCGCGGAACGAGTAGTTGCGGTGATGGCGGTAGCTGGTGTCGAACCTCCGCAATTTCCTGCCGGTCCGGGTCACCAGAATTGCGTGAAGGTGCCCGCTGCATGGCTCATCGAGAGAGCCGGATTCACGAAAGGCTACGCCCTCGACCGCGCTGGAATCTCAACCAAGCACACGCTGGCGCTTGTAAATCGCGGCGGTGCCACAGCTGCGGAAATCGTTGCGCTAGCCCGCCAAATTCGGGAAACCGTTTCGCAGCAGTTCGAGATCCAGCTTGAGATGGAGCCCGTCATGTTGGGCATTGAGAAGTTTTGATCGTAGGGCCCTCCGCACCATCCCTAAATCGTGCTTTGGCTGGCGCGGCTCACCGCGTGAGAGCGGACAGATGCTCTGTTACGCTAACACCAAGGCATGAACGAGAATCTGCACACGTTACGGTGTTTTGGTTGCGGTGCGCGCATCGCGGGGCCGGAGGCAAGCCCTGATTTCAGATGCACGCAGTGCGGCGATCTTTTTGAGGTGGAGTACGCGGGCTGGGGTCAGCGGCAAGGCCACAACAGGCCTAATCCAGGAGCTCTCAAGTGGTTGTGGCGCGAGCGGCGTTGCTCAGGCGAAGCGCTGGACCAGAGCGGCGTCTGGCGGTTCCGCGAACTCCTGCCCATCCTCGATAACTTCGGCAACGCGGTTAGCCTGCACGAAGGCAACACCCCTCTCTACAAATTGAAACGCGCAGCAAAGGCATTGGGGATCGATCAGCTCTACGCCAAGCACCAGGGCATGAATCCCACTGGATCGTTCAAAGACACCGGCATGACCGCCGCTCTCAGCGTGGCACGCGAGCGTGGCTTCGAGTGGGTGGCGTGCGCGTCAACAGGGAATACCTCGGCCGCGATGGCTGCCTATGCCGCGCGCGCAGGCTTGCGCAGCTTGGTGCTGATCCCCGAAGGCAAAATTGCGTGGGGCAAGCTCTCACAGGCCATGGATTATGGAGCGGTGACCTGTCAGCTCAAATCCGATTTCGATGGATGCGTGCGGCTCTTGACGCAGATCGTAAAGCAGGCCCCGATCTATCTGCTGAACTCCGTGAATCCCTATCGCCTCGAAGGGCAGAAGACGCCTGCCTTCGAAATTGCAGAGGCTTTCGACTGGACCGTTCCCGATCACTTGATCGTCCCTGGTGGAAATCTTGCGAACAGCTCGGCTCTTGGCAAGGGCTTCCGCGAACTGCACGAACTCGGACTGGTTGCGCGAATGCCACGCATCTCCGTGATACAGGCCGAAGGCGCAAATCCGCTCGCACGCAGCTTTGCCGAAAACAACGGCGAACGGATGCAGCCGGTCGAAGCGCACACCCGCGCAACTGCGATTCGCATCGGCAACCCCGCTTCGTGGCGAAAAGCCGCAAGGGTCGTCAAGGAGACGGGCGGATCGTGCCTCGATGTCAGCGAGGCGGAAATCGCCGTCGCCAAGGCAGAACTGGGCGCGGAAGGTCTGGGCTGCGAGCCCGCCTCGGCGGTAACGCTGGCAGGCCTCAAGAAACTTCGGGCGCAAGGTAAAGTAGCAGCCAGTGAGACGGTCGTGCTTCTGCTGACCGGGCACACGCTAAAGGATGCCGATTACACCATCAACTTCCATCGCGGAACGCTGTTAAGCGACGATGAGGTAGCCGGACATCAGGCAGAGATAGCAGCCCTGCAGCGAAACGCCGTAGTTGTCGATGCAACACCGTTAGCCGTGCTAGCTACGTTGGAGGGAATGGCTGGATGAGTGGCGGCGTCAGAACCTTTCGCATGCGCCTCCCGGCTACATCCGCCAACCTCGGGTCGGGATTCGACGCCGCGGCTATCGCTTTGGATTTCTTTCTTGAGATTGAGGCAGATATAGCGGAGAGTTTCTCGATCGTCGCAATAGGGCAAGACAGTGATCTGTGTTCCCGTCTTGAGAACAACCTGATTCTTGATATTTACAGCCGCGTTCTAACCGAGAACGGAAGAACAGTAAATCCGCTGGCCATCCGGATGCAGAACGACATCCCTCTGGGAATGGGATGTGGCTCATCGGCTGCAGGTCGACTGGCTGCCATCGCGATGGCAGCACACTTCGGCGAACTCGACTGGTCTCCGGACCGCATTCTGGAGGAGGCGTGCGCTTTGGAGGGGCATCCAGACAACGCAGCCGCCTGCTGGCTTGGTGGCTTCGTGGCCGCGGCGAATGAGGGAAGGGCGGTTCGCGTAGCGCGCGTCAGTCCGCCCCGCAACTGGCGAGCGATCGTTGTTCTCCCATCGGAATCACTGGCCACCAGCAAGGCGCGAGCCGTGCTTCCGGCAACCTATACCAGCGCGGATGTGGTAGCGAACATTCAGGCCGTCTCCATGCTCGGTCTGGCATTCGCTCAAGGCCGGGGTGATCTGCTGAGGGTGGCGATGCAGGATCGGATTCACCAGCCCTATCGCGCCCAAATGTGTCCGCTTCTGCCTAGCCTGCTCCCGCTGGCCGGAACGAGCGGAATCCTAGGAGTCAGTTTGAGCGGCGCAGGTCCGGCGGTTTTGGTCGTCGTCGAACGAGAGGTCGAGATAGAAGGCGCATCCAAGGCGATCCTCCGCGCAATGCAGAACCAGTGCGCGCCAGAGCTGCTTACGTGTGGCTTCGAGGAAAACGGTGCAATTGAGTCACTCCGGTCGCAATGATGTTTTTCGACTTTATGTCGGACATCTGTTCACTGAAAAGTTATCTTCCAGCGAGTTAAGTAACTGTGAGGTAAATCACCTACGAAGGATTACTAAATCGATTACCTAAGTTTCCTTGATATTGAACTGCAGACCACCTAAATTCGCTCCGTGGGCAGTTCTGGGGGAGGGCTGCTCTAGCGCCCGTGATCCGACGACGGATCCGGGCGCTTCTATTTTTGCCCACAGATAAAACGATTGCCTTAACGATTCATCACAGACAGAGACAGTCAAGTCCGATGGCCAAAAACGCGATCGCTCCATGGCTGGAGGCTATCGCCGATTGCGTCTAATTGGCCCTGTGAAGCATCCTATAGAGGCACTGTTACGTTAATCTGAACTGGCAGCGGCACGACAAGGAGAACCATGGCAGGAGTGGGTGTTTTGGAAGTAAGCGATGCAACATTTGAGCAGGAGGTGCTCAAAAGCGAGCAGCCGGTGCTCGTAGATTTCTGGGCTGTATGGTGCGGCCCATGCAGAGCAATCGCGCCGATCGTAGACGGAATAGCGCAGAGTTACGCAGGCAAGATCAAGGTAGCAAAGGTGGATGTCGACCGAAATACTGCCACGCCTTCTCGCTATGGCATTCGGGGAATCCCTGCAATTCTGTTCTTCAAGGGCGGCAAAGTAGCGGATCAGATTGTTGGATACGTTCCGCAAAACGTGATTGAAGAAAAGGTTCAGCGCCTGTTGGGTGCTGCCGAACAGACGGCAGGCGAGGCCAACGCAGGCGTAGCATAAGTTGCGTTAATCGCGCGACGAAAAAGCCCGGCGAATAGCCGGGCTTTCCCCATTGCAGCCAGCTCTTTCAACGATATTTGCGCAGAACTCCAAGCACCCGCCCCTGGATCGCAACCTGGGTGGCCGGAACATAGATCGGATCCATGTCGACATTCGCCGGCTGCAGTCTGACCACCTGTCCTTCTGCGTAAAAGCGCTTGAGGGTGGTTTCAGAGCCGTGCACGAGCGCTACCACGATCTCACCTTGCCGGGCCGTGCGGGTGCGCTCTACCAAGACGTAATCGCCATTGATGATGTGCTCATCGCGCATAGAGTCCCCGCGAACCTCCAAGGCAAAAACGTCACGGTTGCCGACCACGTCATGCAGAGAAATTGTCTCGGGATTCTCCGATGTCTCGACGGGCAACCCTGCGGCGATCCTGCCGGCCAAAGGCAGTCGGTCGCTGGTTCGATTGCGCGCGCCGGGCGGCAGTACATCGATCGAGCGGCTCCGGTTGTGAACCCTATCCAGCAGCCCCTTTTTCTCCAGGTTCGTGATGTGTTTGTGCACCGTCGCCAGGCTTTTCAGATTCATGCCGCGGGCAATCTCCTCAAAAGAAGGAGAATAGCCATTACGAGTCACAAACGATTCCAGAAAATCGATAATCTCTTTTTGTCTTCGAGTAACAGCCATGCGCGAATTATAGCGAACAAAAAGCGAATTGCAAGAGGAGTTTTTGCCTTCCTTTCTCCGAAGTTCCTTTTCTGGCATAAAAATGTTCTCCCACGATGAATACCGCTGCGCATCAGCACGCATCCTCATGCCCTTGCTCCCGTGGCCGATAAGGGTGGTGAGGCCAACTCTCGCCCGTTTGAGGGGGAGCTACTGCGCACGGAGCTTAAGCCGATGATCTCTCTGAAGCGATACCTTGATTCCGACACGCCTCGAATCGACGAGCCTGAGGAAGGCTGTACAACGGATGTATGTCTCGCGCTTCTGTCGGCATATCGCTCAGCGCTGGCTGAGATCGGAGAATGCGGCACGAATGCATGTCCAGATCTCGCCATGGAACTGAAAAGGGGACTGACGCGACTTGATCAAGACCTCGAAGGGAATTTCAGGGTCCCAGTTATCACCATTACCCGGGAAGCACTTCGCGTGCTACTGTCTGGCTGGGGCAACAAGACCGCCCTGTATTACCAGCAGAAAGCCGGAGAGGTGAAGGACCTCTTGCTCGTGATTGCCCGAACCGCAGAATCGCTCGGACATAAAGACGACCGGTACGCCCGGCAATTGGATTCGGTTACAGCAAAATTGGAGACCATTGCGAAACTCGAGGACATATCAAGTATCCGATCTTCCATCGAAGAGAGCGCCTGCCAACTCAAGAGTTCGGTTGCCCGAATGACGGCAGACAACAGAGCCGTCATCGACCATCTGCGCGCTGAGGTCTCAACCTACCAGACGAAGCTTGAAAAAGCCGAGCACGTTGCGTCCTGTGATCCGCTGACTGGGCTTGGAAGCCGCCGCTGGGCCGAAGCGCGCGTTCAGCAACGCATCGAATGCGGAAACCCATTCTCCATTCTTATCGTCGATGTCCACGGCATCAGGCAAATCAATCACGAATTCGGCAACCTGGTGGGAGACCTGATTCTAAAGGAATTCGCCAGTGTACTTCGTTCGTCCTGTCGAATGTCAGACCTCGTAGCGCGCTGGGCCGGCGATGAGTTCATGGTGGTCCTGGACTGTCCTGCAGTTGACGCCAGAGTTCAAATTGCTCGCCTGCAAACCTGGATAAGCGGGCCGTATCAGGTGCCGGGCAGATCCGGTCACGTAAGCGTTCGACTCTCGACCGCGATCGGCCTCTCAGAATTTCGTGACGGCGATAACCTGCAGACTATCCTGGAGCGTGCGGACGCAGCACTGCGTGCTCAGCGGGAAAAGGTTTGCGACCTGATGACCGCCTGAAGACGAGTCTGTCTGCCTACCCGAACCAAGCCAATAGAACATCGCGTGGGTGGCATCACCGATCTTCTGTATCCGCCATCACGCGTCCGCGTTCATTGATCCATTTGCGGAAACACGCGAGCGGCCAAATCTATTCTGAGATTCCTCTCTATCCTTTTCTCCTTCTAACCTTGAGTTCTCTCTCACATCGCGCGAACGTAGAGAGGTACCGAAGGTTAGGGCTCTTTAAGCCACGCTGCACCTGCAGGGCGAAAGACTCAGAGAGAGGCAAGGAGAAGCAAATGAGATTGCTGATCGCCGAGGACGATAAAGCCCTGAGCCTTTTTCTAAGACGAGGATTGGAGACAGACGGTTATCGGGTGCAAACCGTTCACAACGGCGGTCAAGCCGTCGAAGCCTTTATCAACGAAATGCCTGACCTGACCATTCTCGATCTGAATATGCCCGTCAAGGATGGTGAGGCTGCACTCCAGGAGATGCGCCAGATCCATGCCGAATTGCCGATTCTTGTTCTCACGGGCAGGCATGAAGTAGACGCGCGGGTGCGTTGCCTCGACAACGGAGCCGACGACATGATGACCAAGCCCTTCAGTCTCCTCGAACTCCGTGCGCGATGCCGTGCGCTGTTGCGGAGAAAGAGGGAAGGTCAACTCATGTTGCGTGCCGGCGATCTCGAACTAAGTCGACTGGACCATACGGTGCGCCGCGGCGGGAGAACTCTGAGCACCACTAACAAGGAATTCGCGCTGCTTGAACACCTGATGCTCAATCGCGGTCACTGTGTGTCGCGCGTTGAGCTTCTGGAAATGGTGTGGAACATGGAGTCTGCTCAAACCACAAATATCGTGGATGTGTATGTTAACTATCTGCGCCGGAAGCTTTCCGATAGGCCGCCTGGCATTTTGATCCGGACAGTTCGCGGCAAAGGTTACATGATTCCCTTCGAAACAGACCTTGTGATGCATGGCGCGAAGAATCACTTCGCTTTGATTGCGCCGCAGGTCGCCGCCGCGCAGGGATGATCGCGAGATTGGGTAGTTCAGATTAAGGAGAGGCAGAATGGCAGCCACAGCAGCTTTGATTTCATCAACCTGTTCACGCATACGGCCACGCACCGCACTCGTGGCAAGTGCCGATGGCAGTTTCCGTCAGAAGCTTAACTCCGTATTGACCGGGTTGCGGTGGCAGGTTCGCGAAGCACAGGGTGGCGCGCAGGCATGGGGAGAGGCGATGGAAGCTTTGCCGCAGACGATTATTGTCGACTCCTGGCTGCCGGATCTGGATTTGGCTGAATTCCTTCGCGAGTTCCGGGCAGCATTTCCGAATGTAGATGTGGTGACGGCCGGCACCGCGATGCCTCTGGAGAGTGCACCCGGACCGCATCGGCAGGAAATTCTCTACGCGCTTCGGAGCATTCAGGAAACGGATACGGCAGCATGGAATACGGCGCCTGTACTAGAGGACGCTGGAGCAAGGCAATCGCGCAATCCGATCCCTGTCATCCAGCCAGCAATCTCTCGTTCATTTCAATGCGCAAAGCGCCTCGTCACCTTCGACACAAGAGAATCCAAAGACGTCTGCTGCGCTGGATACGGCAGAACGTAGCGCGCAGAAGCCTAGACTGGTCATAGGTTATGACAAAATTCCGGAGCTGATTGGGAACTCGCCGTGCATGCTTGAGATCAGCAGGCGCATTCGCCTGGTGGCGCCGCGCTCTACCCCGGTTTTGATCGAAGGGCCTACAGGGTCGGGCAAGGAGTTGGTCGCCGAAGCCTTGCACAAGCTCTCCACGCGCAATCGAAAACCGTTAGTTGTCATTAACTGTGCGGCCATTCCGGAGGCCCTTCTTGAGGCGGAGCTCTTCGGTCACACCCGGGGTGCATTCACCGGGGCTGTGCAAAGGCGCGTTGGCCGTATCGAAGCGGCAGACGGCGGAACCCTGTTCCTTGATGAAATTGGCGAGATGCCGTTGAGTCTCCAGTCGAAGCTGTTGCGCTTTGTCGAGAGCGGTGAATTGCAACGCGTAGGGGATAACGAGACTGTCAAGGTGGATGTTCGCATCATCGCAGCCACGCATCAGCCTCTCGCACAGCACGCGCAGGCCGGGAGCTTTCGTGCCGATCTCTACTACCGGCTGGCGGTCTTCCTTGTTCGCACGCCTGCGTTGGTGGAGCATCTCGATGATCTGCCCCTCCTCGTAGATCATTTTCTGGCGCAGATGGGCCGCTTCATGCCGATCAAGCATATCGATGATGCTGCGATGTCCAAACTCGTGGCACACTCGTGGCCGGGCAATGTGCGCGAACTGGAGCATGTTCTGGAGCGCGCCGCTATCCTTGCCGGCGATGAACCCGTCCTCACGTCTGACGACATCGATTTTGGGTTTTCGATGAGTCCCGTAACTGGTGAGCGACCGGCAAGTTAAGTCGGTCTCTGTGACGGAAAGGAGCGGCCAATGCAAATTGAAACCCGTTTGAGCGATGCCCTGGGACAGTATCTTGACCTGGCGGTCCGCGAAACGAAGCTGACTGCCACCAACATGGCCAACATCGACACGCCCGGATATCGCACGCAGGGATTCGATTTTGAAGCAGAGATGCGCAAGGCGTTGGGGACGCTGGATGGGCCAAAATCGCAATCCGTCCACGTGCAGGATGTTGACGGCCTTGTTGCGAGGCCTGATGGCAACAATGTGTCCATGGATCGTGAGGGCCTGCACATGGCCGAGGTGCAGCTGAGATTTAGAACCGGTGTCGCGCTGATGCGGCTCGAGAACCAGCGTGTGATGGATGCAATTCACGCGGACAAGTAATTCGGGTGTGGGAAGCGAGGAGTGCACATGAACCTCTTTGGATTGATGGAGACTTCCGGATCCGCTATGCAAGCAGAGCGCATGCGTGCTGAGGTCGTGGCCGCAAATATGGCCAATGCAGAGACGACGCGCACCGAATCGGGAGGGCCGTACAAGCGGCAACATGTGGTCTTTGAGGCCAATCGTGCCGATGAGGGGTTCTTCCATTCTCTGAAGAATGCCTCTCTGCGTGCATTGAAGTCAGAAGACGCAGAACCCGCGGGCGGAGTCCATGTCGCGCAAGTCATCGAAGATAGTTCACCGTCGCTGAAGCGATACGATCCGGGGCACCCCGACGCCGGGCCAGACGGTTACGTAGCTTATCCCGATATCAATCCACTCACAGAGATGGTCGATCTGATGGGCGCTACGCGTGCTTATGGGTTGAACAGTTCGGCGGTACAGGCAGAAAAGGGCATGATCACCTCGGCTCTAGACATTGCCAAATCTTAAAAGACGAGCAGGGGATTGAGTGAGGAGTAACCGATGATTGCAGGGGTTCACACTACAAACGTCTCCGGCACAGGTCTGTCGAATGTTGCGGGCACACCATTTGCTGTCGGCTCCTCGGCATCGTCCAAGGCGGCGGACTCGCCGTTCGGCGAACTGCTGACTGATGCAATCGGCAAAGTGAGTCAGCTCGACGATCAGGCGCGGAACGCGGTGAATGGATTACTGACAGGCTCCGGAATAGATATACATCAGGCAATGATTGCAAGTGAAAAGGCAAGCATGGCATTTGAGATGGCGCTGGCGGTACGTAACAAGGCAATCCAGAGTTACCAGAGCATTATGAGCATGCAGTTCTGATTCTCGAGTCGAGTCATGGACAGCGGGGCTTAGTGGACGGAAAGCATCAAGCGCAATCGCTGAAGAAAACGGCGGGATAAGGCAAATGGCCGCTCCAGGAACGCAGTTGGAGAGACGGGCACAGCTGGTGAGGTTGGACAGCTACAGGCAGGAGTCGCAGCTATGTGGACGCGGACTCGGCTCGGCTGGGCAGCTATGCCGCCGAGGCAGCGCCGCTGGACCATTGCCACTGCAGCCATGCTGTCCATTCTGTTCGGAGGACTGCTCTGGTACGGACTGCGCACCGACTGGCGAACTCTGTATGCTGGCCTCGATCCTGACGATGCTCGCCAGGTCGGCCTCACCTTGACACAGGCGCAGATTCCCTACGATGTGGTCGACAGCGGGACGACACTACGTGTTCCAGCAGCGCAGCTCGATAAGGCACGACTTGCCACGGCCGCAAAGGGCGTAAAGAGCGGTCGCTTGGGATTCGAGCTCTTTGATAAGCCAAATTGGGTTGGTTCGGAGTTTGACGAGCAAGTGAATTATCAGCGAGCTCTCGAGGGAGAACTGGAACATACGGTCGGTTCTCTGACAGATATCGAGTCGGCCCGTGTGCACCTGGTGCTGGCACACGATTCGCTATTTCGTGAGCGGGACCGGCCGGCCAAGGCTTCCGTCGTACTGAAGTTGCGTCGCAGAGCGCTGGCGGATGGCGAGGCCGATGCAATTCGCAACCTGGTCGCATCCGCCGTTGATGGGCTCGCTTCCGATCATGTTGTTCTGGTTGACGCATCCGGCCACCTTCCGCTGGGTCCCCGGACACCCGAGGCATTGCAACTCGGGTCAGAACAAGCTCTCGAGGAGAAGCTGATCTCCACACTCGAACCGGTTACCGGGATTGGCAATGTGCGCGCTTCGGTGACTCTCAACTACGATGCCGACACTATCGAAGAGACAAAGGAAAGTTACGATCCCGCTCAGTCCGCCGCGCTTTCGATAGAGCGCACCGAGCAAACAACAGGTGCCCAGCCGATTGCGGCAGGAGTTCCAGGGACCGCGTCCAATGCTCCGAACAGCCAGGCGCTTCCGGTGTACCCGAAGCAAACCACGCAGCCCCAGACCTCGAAAACGGAATCTGGAACGTACGGCGTTTCGAAAACCGTTCGGCATCTCGTTGAGAACCCGGGAAAGGTGCATCGGCTAACCGCGGCAATAGTTGTGAACGACCGCCTTATTCAGCCCCAAAGCAAGTCAAGTGCCGCAAAGTGGCAGGCGCGTTCGTCTGACGAACTGAAAAACCTGACGACGCTTGCCCAGGCCTCGGTGGGATTCGACCCTTCCCGGGGCGATGTCGTCACGGTGCAGAATCTTTCGTTTGAGGAGAATCGGGCTCTGCCCCTTCCTTCGCTGCATGCAGAAGTGCTGTCCAAGTTGGAAGGTTCACCCTTGCTTCTCAAATATCTGAGCCTGCTGATCGGGTTCATCGTTGTACTTGCATTTGGGGTGCGACCTGCGATGCAGAAGGCGGTCTCGCAGATGAAAGGTGCACCGTCTCAAGGCATAGCTACGGCGCACCAGGCAGCGCTTCCACAACCTGAGTCGGCTTTGCCCGATCCGAATCGCATCCGTGCGCATGAGATTTTCGAACAGGTGGCAACGCAGATGAAAAACGAGCCCGCGCAGAGTTCGCGGCTGTTGCAGAGCTGGATTCACTCGGAGTAACGCACGTTCGGTTTTGGAATAAAGCTTAATCAAGAGTCTCGCGAGATAGAAACCTCAGCTTAAGCGACGTTTGGAAAGGACAAGAGACTTGGCCTCAGATGGCTCGAATTTCGGAGGATCAATGCAGCACAAATCCGTGAGCCTCACGGGCGCACGCAAAGCCGCCGTGCTACTGATGGCAGTAGGGGAGGATCTTGCCAAAGAAATTCTTCGCACGCTTCCGGAGTCCGATGTCGAGCGCCTGACGGAGGAGTTTGCGGACTTGCGCGGCATTACGCCGGAGGTCTCAGCCGCGGTTCTCGAGGAGTTCTGGGGGTTGCTGGAGACGCAGGGATTCATTGTCCACGGCGGGCTCGACTATGCCAGTCGCCTGCTTGCCGAAGCTTTCGGGAAACAGCGAGCCGACGATCTGATGACGCAATTTCGGCGCGCGCAGGAGGCTGAACAAGGTAATTTGGCAAAGCTGCAACGCACCGACCCTCAACAACTCGGCAAACTGCTGGATTCCGAACACCCGCAGACCATTGCGCTTGTGCTGGCGCACCTTGACCCCAAGCGCGCTTCGCAGGTGCTGAGCAGTCTAAGCGAAGAGCATAAGGTCATCTCGATTCAGCGCCTGGCCGAGATGCGGCAGTTCTCTCCGGAGATGGCACAGAAGGTGGCTCACATCCTGCATCGGCGCCTGGAAACCGTGGGAGACACCGGCAGAAAGAGCTATTCGGGGTTCAAAGCAGTGGCCGATTTGATGAACCGCATGAATGCGGAAGAGTCCAAGCGAATTCTCGAAGTGATAGAAGATGGACAGCCGGAGTTGGCGCTCAGCATTCGCAATCTCATGTTCACGTTTGAAGACCTTGTGACGGTGCCCCCCGCGACCATTCGCGAGATTGTCTCGGGCGTTGACAAGAAGCAACTGGCCATGGCGCTGCGCGGGGCAAACGAGGATTTGCGGGCTGCGATATTCAAGTCCATGAGTGCTCGGGCGGTTGAGATGTTGAAGGAAGATATGGAAGTCCTTGGCCCCGTGCGGTCGCGTGAAGTGGCTCAAGCGCAACAGGAGATTCTGAATCTTGCACGCCGTCTGGAGGCAGAGGGCAAGGTGATCCTCAAACTCGAAACCGGCGATGAGATGATCGCCTGAAAACTACCTTGATTAAGGAATGAGAACCTTGCGAAGCGGAACATCAGTACGAGTTGAAGTTTTCGAGTATCCGCCTGGTGCTGCGACCCCGCAAACGTCCTGGAAAGAGCTCCGCGAAGTCGGCACCATGCGGCCCCTCCCCAACCGAGAAGACTTTGACGCATACCCGAATCCGAATGCCGACCCCCAAAAGGAATTGGGTACATCTGCCGCCGAAATTGCAACGCGCAGCTTTGAGGAAGGAAGGGAACTAGGAATCCGTGAAGCGCGTGAAAAGGCAGCTGGCGAATATCGCGCGCTCCTGCAAGATGCAGGCAGAAAGCGGATCGAGGAGGCGACACATCTGGCTGACCAAGTAGCGAACGACCGAGCCCGATTTGTTCATGAGGTTGAGCCAGAAGTTGTCCGCCTCGCACTTGCCATCGCCGCACGTATACTCCGCCGCGAAGCTCAGATGGACCCGCTGTTTCTGATTGGTGCGGTACGCGTGGCACTGGGACAGCTCGCGGCGACGATTGAGGTGCGCCTTAGGATACCGGCTTCAGAATCGGAACTCTGGATCGAGACAATGGAGCACATCCCAAATCTCAAGATAAGACCCGCGGTGGTTCCCGATGACGGCATGCAAATTGGCGATTGCGTCATCGAGACTGAGATGGGTTCTGTGGACCTTGGTCTGCGCTCGCAGCTTCATCAGATGGAAATGGCGCTGGTGGATGGCGTGTCCGCAGCAAAGGGAGATACCGAGGCATTTCCTCGCCCTCGGGAAGGCGAGGTAGGCGCATGAGCGGAATTCTGGACCACTATAGGGCGCGGGTGCATACCGTTCAGCCCTGGCGCTGGCGCGGACAGGTGGTGGAATCGATTGGTCATACCATCGAGTCAGCTGGACCAGTCGCCTCGGTCGGAGAATGCTGCGAGATTGAAGACCGTCTGGGGATCACACATCGCGCGGAAGTCGTTGGATTTCGCGGTGCACGGGTGATCTCGATGCCGGTGAAAACAACCGATGGAGTTCGTTTCGGAGATTTAGTGACTGCCCTCGGCTGCGGTCCCGAGGTCATCGTTGGCGAAGGGATGATCGGGAAAATCCTCGATGGCATGGGCGTGCCAATGGATGGGCAAATGTTCTCCGGTCCGACGGAGAGGTTACCTCTCGAGGGCACGGTGCACACGCCCCTCGATCGAGTTCCAATTCACCGTCCGCTCGCCACGGGCATCAGGACGATCGATGGGCTGCTCACGGTTGGTCGTGGTCAGCGCGTTGGCATTTTTGGCGGATCGGGCGTGGGCAAAAGCACGCTTGTCGGCATCATGACGCGCAACACCGAAGCAGATGTAACAGTGGTCGGTCTCGTAGGAGAGCGCGGACGCGAGGTTCGCGAATTTGCCGAAAGCGCGATCGGCCCAGAAGGGCTTGCGCGCTCCGTTTTGGTTGTTTCCACTTCCGACGAATCCCCGCTGATGCGCATGCGCGCCGCGATGACCGCAACCACGATTGCCGAGTTCTTCGCTCGCAGAGGAAAGGCCGTTCTGCTCGTGCTCGACTCGTTGACCCGCTTTGCCATGGCCGCAAGAGAAATTGGCCTGGCCGTGGGCGAGCCCCCAACTGCAAAAGGCTATACGCCATCAGTCTTCAGCCGGCTTGCAAAGCTGGTAGAGAGAGCCGGAAACTTTCGCTGCGGGTCGATCACCGGGTTCTATTCGACGTTGATGGAAGGAGACGACCAGCAGGATCCACTGGTGGATGCGGTACGTTCGTTGCTGGATGGTCACGTGGTGCTCTCGCGAAGGTTAGCCGCAGAGGGCTGGTACCCACCTATTGATCTGCTCGATTCCATCAGCCGGTTGATGCCGGAAGTAGCGCGTGCGAATCACCGCGAACAGGCAGCCCTGTTTCGGAGAATGCTGGCGACATACGCGCGCTCAGAAGATCTGGTTCGAATTGGCGCATATAAGCCTGGTGCAGATCCTGATCTGGACAGGGCACTGCAGTCCCGAAATGCGATGCGCGAATTCATGATGCAGACTCCCAAAGAGCGCGTGGAGTATCCGGAATGCCTGCGACGGCTTGCTGAGATCGCGGAGGAAATCTAAACCATGTCCGCCTCAAAGATCCTGCAACGACTTTGCGATATCCGTCAGGCCGAAGAGGAGCAGAGCCGCACCGCAATGGAGTCGGCCATTGCCGAATTGCAGCAACTGGTGACAGCTCTTATGCAGATTCGCGAGCGTGGGCGTCGAGCCCGGGTGCTGGTCGCATCGAGCGTGCAGAATGGGGAGTTCGTTGACAGAATCGCGGGATTGGAAGAGATCCAATCGGCTCATCGCATTGCGAAGACGCTAACAAGCAAGATCGACACCGCTGAGAGCAAGGTGAAAGAGAAGAGACAGAGATTTCTCGATAAGCGGATAGAACGGCGCCAGGTGGAAACCGTCTGCGAAGCTATGAAAGCCAAGGCGGCCACAGAGGTAAATCGTAAGAACCAGCTCGTACTGGATGATTGGCATCGCTCGCAACGCAAGCGAAACCCGAGGGATGCCAACATTACCCCACTCAAATCTGATATTCCTCTAATCTGATGACATTCCATTTGGCACGCCATCTGCTCCATCAACCCGCATGGGCGGAGTCAGCGAAATCGAAACTCACAGCAATGTGCCGGTTTCAAATCAATCGATAGTCAAAGCATCTCTCGCACTGAGTGCTGCGGATAAGGCCACCGGGCCACATTCATCGCCAGAATTGGAAAGGGCCGATTTCCGGCTGAGGTGGCAGGCAAACCTTGGCGACCTCGGAGCCTTTGAAGATATCACCAGTAACAATGTCGTGGAGAATGAAGTCGGGTCTGCGGTCGTTGCACTCGCCATCCCTCTACCTGTAGCGGTACTCAAGGGGAATCGCGATGAGGACGCGAGCAGAACAAAACAATTTGCTCCGCAATCAGCTCGATTGTCAGAACTAGTCTTCGAGGGCACGAGAAACACTTCGCACACTTTGCTTCCAGGTCATCTCGCTTTCAACTCAGATGCGAATCGGTTGTCGCCGAAGGGCGGGCTACACGAAACCTCGCGCTCGCAAAACTTGTTAGGCCCCAACCATAGGTTGATAAGGAAACAAGCAGCCGCGAATTCATTCACTACAGCCTCCGCCGCAAATCCGGAGTTTTCGCCAACTTCCATAATGATGCCGCTTCAGGTTACACCGGCAGAAGCCGT
The DNA here is from genome assembly GCA_963782775.1 of uncultured Acidobacteriaceae bacterium. Lineage (GTDB taxonomy): Bacteria > Acidobacteriota > Terriglobia > Terriglobales > Acidobacteriaceae > Telmatobacter. Next base: position 98,870 of record CAWALE010000015.1, on the reverse strand, counting down.
CAAACCTTCACCACAGGCGCCATCTTCGCCGGAGATTCATGACCCCATCGCGGAACCGGCAGCAAACCCTCCGAAGGCGCTTTGATAATCCCAATCAATGCATCCACGGGTGGCTCCAGTGTCGACAGATCGATTTCTACTTCGACCCCTTCCGCCGAAGCCGATGGCTACACATCCTCTGCGACTTCTTCGCCCGCCCTCGCTCCCGATCCTGCAATCGCTGAGACTCAGGTTGCAGATCGAACTCTATCGGTGCAGCTAGAGAAGACCGACTGCAGCACCTGCGGGTACTTCGACATCGAATCCGCTGTCTCTCCATGGCAATTTCAACCAAGAATCTGCTTCGGCCTCTGCGTCTCTCCCGGCTCAGCGGGATCCCGATACTTCATTTGCACATCGAGGCACCGCGTCAGAACAAGGAGCGAACTCGGAGGTGCCTACCGTCCACGCTCTGGAGCCAGGAAGCCGCAAGGGTGAGCGAGCCACTATTGGAAAAGCAGTCACGCAATCGAAGCTCGACACCGCGATCTCCCCATTGCACGTGGTCCCGGCAGCTGCCGGAACCCAGGCTCTCGCAGAAGTGCGCGCCGGACAATCTGCAGCTGTTTCCCCTGACTTGATACAAGTTCCGGTTGATCGACTTGCGCCATCAGCGAATACCCATCCCGCGTCGGTACGTGAACCGTTTACATCCATCGATGCAGGAGCGGACGACAGTGCGCCGAAATGGGTTTCTGCCGGAGGGCATCGAGCCGAAGCTGGCTTTCAGGATCCATCATTGGGCTGGGTGAGCGTGCGCGCGCAGTCGGGCCCTGGAGGCATTCATGCCGCCGTGGTTCCTTCGACGGACGTTGCTGCGCAAGTACTCGGCAGTCATCTTGCCGGATTGAACGCCCATATAGCTAGCCATTACGAACACCTCAATCCCGTCAGCATCTCGACACTCGATACGGGTTGGGCCAGCCGCGATTCACAACAGGAGATGGCCCACGGAAATGGCGGGGACACCAACGATGGCGGACGGCAGCAGCAGATGCAGAAAGACCGCGAGTTCTCTCCAATCGCTCCCGCCGCACATTTCCTGCATAGCATTGCGGAGCAGCCCAAGTCACTCGCGGAGATGCAGAGTTTTGCCACAGACCGAAACCAAACGAATGGGCACGTGTTTTTCGTCGTGTGACGCGGAAGTGAAAAGCAGGGAACTTGGATCGTCGGATTCAAGCACGAAAGGATGGGACAGACACAATGGCCACACAAATCATCGGAATTTTGAACCAACCCTCAGCTGCGCACCAATCGGCCAGTGCGCAGCCCGTCAAAAGCCAGGCAACCACCGCGGGCAGCAGCGCAGAAAGTGATTCTGCAACCATCTCGGCGAATGATTTCCTGACGCTGCTGGTAACCGAGATGAAGAACCAGGACCCGACTGCCAATACCGATCCAAACGAATACATCAATCAATTGGTTCAGGTGAATAGTCTTCAGCAGCTCATTTCCATCAACCAGACGCTTACGACGGACTCCGCCGGCAGGTCGGGCGTTAAAACTGAAGGCGCGCATCAGCTGTCAGCCAGACCTGCGCCGTCGCATCGAGCCGATGGTAATCTCACCATCCCCGCAAACAATCCAGCAGCGCAGCGTGTCGCGGAGTCATTGACCACCCATTTCAAACGGTCATGAACCCCAATGATCCTTCGCCGCATTTCATTCACACATAGCCCCAAGGGCTGGAGTCTACGCAGAGGAGAGGCAACATGGCAAGCTTTTACATTCCGCTAACCGGGTTGAATGCAGATTCAACCGCACTGAATACGATCGCGAACAATCTTGCGAACATGAATACGACAGGTTACAAGGCGCATTCTGTAAACTTTTCAGATTTGTTCTATCAGCAAGTTGGAGAGGCAGGTTCCGGCGATCCAATCCAGCAGGGTTCAGGAACGCAGGTGGCTTCCATCGAGACGGATTTTTCGAACGGGTCGCCAAATACAACCGACGTAGCCACGAATGTCGCCCTGCAGGGTAACGGATTTTTTGTTGTGGGCGCCGGAAATAACACGCTCCTCACCAGGGATGGCGATTTCTCGCTCGATCTGAACGGAAACCTGATCACTTCAAACGGACTGAACGTTATGGGCTTTCCGGCTGCGAACGGCGTCGTGAACACCAATGCCCCACTTGCCCCAGTGCACATTCCGGTTGGCGAAGTGGAGTCGCCCAGCGCAACCACAAGCTTCGGCATGACAGCGACACTCGATTCATCAGCGATGGTGGGCGATAGCCTCTCCAGCAAGATTCAGGTTTATGACTCACTCGGAAAGGCCTATCAAGCCCAGGTAACGTACACAAAAACTGCAACCAACACGTGGTCGTATAACATCGCTCTTCCGGATACACTCGCAGCAAACAGCAGCAGCGCCGGAGCCTTAAATACGCAGGTCTACAACTTCGGGTCCAATGCCGGGACGCTGGCCACCGTTGATCCAGCCACCAATCTGACCATTACCGCTCCCAACGCGAGCAATGTTTCCACGACCATCAATGCTCCCGCAATTACGGCGGGGGAGTCCGTTGCAAACTACGCCACCGACTTGCAAAACGCCTTGAACGCAGCTGGAATTACGGCTTCTGTGTCCTCGAACGCGACCGGGCAACTGACCATTAGCGGAACCAATCTCACCACTTCGGGAAGCGTGATTCAAGATCCGCCGGCGTCTGCCACTGCTGGCGGTTCGTTGAGCTTTGATTCGAATGGAAACCTTGTGAGCCCTTCAACGAATGTCGGTGGCATCACATTTTCCGGCCTTTCCGATGGCGCTTCCAGTCTGAACATGACCTGGAATCTCTTTGGCGCTGACGGTTCATCCACTCTAACGCAGGTCGATCAGACATCGGCAGCTTCTTCGACAACCCAGAACGGTTTCTCGAGCGGAAACTACACCGGATTCACGATCGGCTCGGACGGAACTGTTACGGCAACATTCAATAACGGGCAGAAGCTCAACGTTGGGCAACTCGCGCTGGGCAATGTCGTCAACCTCCAGGGTCTGCAGAATGTTGGCAATGGTGATTACGCAACGACTCTAGCCAGCGGCACTGCGACCATCGGCGTTTCAGGAACATCGGGGCTCGGATCCATGCAAGGTGGAGCGCTGGAGGCTTCAAACGTGAACATCTCCGCAGAGTTCTCCAAACTCATCATTGCCCAGCGAGCTTTTGAAGCCAATTCAAAAGCCGTGACAACCTTCGACACCGTCACGCAGGAAACCATCAACATGATTCACTGAGGCTTTTTCCGCACTGGGTTCAAGCCAATTCATTAAAGTCGCCGGGCCGAAGACTCACGATCTCGCGGCCCGGCATTGCTTCGCCTCCTGAAATATTCCTCTTCTTCAAAGATCGAAAGGTACACTGGCTATACTTCGATGCACTCTGGGTTTTCGACTGTCCCGGCCAGATACGCTTCGTGTGTGTAATGAGTTGAGCTTCTCCTCACGTCTGAAATTAAAACTTGAGAGGGTTTCACAATGCGTCTGCTTTCTCTTGCGACGGTCCTAGTTCTGGCAGCCTCCGCGGCGTATGCCCAGACCGTTCCCCCGGCCATCTTCACCGACCCACCCTCAGATGCGGCTCACCCCGCCGGCATGATTGTCCTGCACATTCCCAGCCATGGCGTTCTGATCAACGGCATCGTATACACGCCGGCAGGTGCGGGCCCCCATCCCACGATCGTTATCTGCCACGGGTTGCCGGGCAACGAGAAGAACCTCGACCTCGCTCAGGCGGTGCGGCGTGCAGGCTGGAACGCGGTTACGTTCAATTACCGCGGTTCGTGGGGAAGCCCGGGTTCGTACAGTTTTGCGCAGAACCTTGAAGATGCCGCCGCGGTGCTTGCCTACCTTCGCGTCCCGGAAAACGCGGCCACGCTCAAGATCGATACAAAGAAGATTGTCCTTGCCGGTCACAGCATGGGTGGTTGGGTCACGGTGATGACTGCGGCAGAGGATCATGCTCTGGCTGGAGCGATTCTGATCAGCGCCGCCGATATGGGCCAGTTCGGCAAAATAGAGCACAGCAAGCTGGTCGCGGAGATGGCCGACAACATGGAAGGGCTTGCCGGCGTTACTGCGGAGTCCATGGCAAGCGAAGACGCGAAGAACGCCAGGACATTCGCATTCGCCAATGCCATCCCGGGCCTGAAAGCTGTGCCCCTGCTGGTTCTCTCAGCCAACGACGGCCTGGCTCCCCAGACCGACGCGCTCGTTCAAGCCATTCAAGCCGAGGGCGGTCACAACATCAAATCGATCCACGCTGCAACCGATCACGGCTGGTCCGATCACCGAATTTTTCTCGAGAGCACTGTAATCGATTGGCTCGCAACGTTGAAATAGAACGCCGCTCCCGATTCAGGCAGTCTTAGTTGGCCGCACTTCGATGAACAGGCCTTTGCCAAGGGCCAGCGCATGTCCGTCCCCGTCGAAGATTGTGGCTTCGACCCAATGTTTACGGCCCTCATCCTTCACGATCCGTCCTTCCATGCGAATCTGTGCGCACGACGGCACCGGCCGCTTGTAATCGACCTCCATGTGTCGCGTCATCGCGGTCAGGCCGCGGGCCCGCACAGCCTTGCTCATCGTTTCGTCCAGCAGCGTCGCAATGATTCCACCGTGAAGAAATCCTGGGTGTCCCTCGAACGCATCGGGAATACTGGCTGGGCAGACCACAGTCCCATCCTCCGCGAGTAGGAACTCCAGCCGGAGACCCTGCGGATTGGCTTCGCCGCAGCCGAAGCAGCGGTTCTGCGCAGCATGAGCCAGAGGAGTAAGGTGATCGAAGTGCGGCTTCATCATTACGCCATCCCCCCTGAAAGCACACGTGCGAAAACGTCGGCATCGACGTTGCCTCCCGTTAGAATGATGCCGATCCGCTTGCCGAGATTCGTATCCTTCTCTTTCAGCGCCCCTGCCAACGCCGCCGCAGCAGCGCCTTCCGCTACGTTGTGCGTATCCTCGTAGACCGCCAGCATGGCGGCCGCAATTTCGACATCCGATACCTCCACGATGCGCGCCACATTCTCCCAGATGATTTCCAGGGCATTTCCATTCGGAGTGCGGCAGGCAAGTCCATCGGCGATCTTCGTGCGCGCAGGAGCTTCGACGACCTCGCGTCGTGCAAAGCTCAGGGAGTAGGACGGAGATCCGGATGCCACCACCCCAATGATCTCCGTCGCCAGCCCCAATGCGTTGCGAGCTGCGGATACGCCGCAAACAGAGGACCCGAGCCCAATCGGAACATACACCCGGTCGAGCGCCGGCGCCGACTGCAGAAACTCCAGCGCATATGTAGCCGTGCCCATCACGAGTCGTTCATGAAAAGAATCAACCATCATCAGGTCTCGTTCGGTAGCGAGCCTGCGTGCAAATTCAAGCGACTCCTGAAAATCCTGCCCGTGTTCCAGCAATTCTGCACCCTGAGCAATCATGGCGCGATTCTTCTCTACGCTGTTTCCGTGGGGCACAACTATCACGCACTTGAGCCCATGCAAACGCGCTGCCATCGCCACGCCCTGCCCATGATTGCCGCGTGTGGCAGCGATCACGCCTTTAAGTGTGGGCCGTTCTTTGCGCAGCCAATCGGTATAGATCAGCGCGCCGCGAATCTTGAATGCTCCAACCGGCGTGTGGTTCTCGTGCTTGATCCAGACTTCCGTGCCGAGTCGCTGGTTGGTCAGCGGCCAGCTATATTGCGGAGTCGGTGGCATGTAGCGATAGAGAACATCCTGGGCCTCGCGGATCTCAGCCAGAGAGGGAAGCGTCATGGCTCCAGCATACCGAACCGGCCGCACCTCTAAAATGAGATGGGATGATCTTTCACCGCACGCTTTCAGCTCTCATCATTGCCGCTATTTTCGTTCCAACGCTCGCGGGATGCCGCAAATCCCCGTCTCTTACGCCTCAGGAGGCAGAAGGGAAGCATCTGTACGAAGGTCGTTGTGCGCATTGTCATGAGGACAACGATCTCGCCTTGAAGAAAGTTCCACCAAATCTCCACGCCGTCTTTGACAGCGCCACTCTCCCTAGCGGCGTCCCCGCAACCGACGCCGACGTGCGGCGAGTGGTCCTCGCAGGAAAAGGAATGATGCCTGCGTTCAACGGTCGTTTCGACGATGCACAGATGACCGCGCTGTTAGCCTACCTGCACACCGGTCTGCGATAACCTCGGCGGCCAGCGGCCGCGCCGCTTCATCTACTCATACCGAATCGCTGTCATCGGATTGATGCCCGCTGCGCGCCATGCTGGAATTATGCAGGCGAGAGTCGCAACAAGTGAAAGAACAAATGTTGCACCAAGGAGCAGCAGGGGATCGCGAGAACTCTCCGCTGCCCAGTTCGCCATCACTTTATTCAGTGCGATCGTGAGCACTACACCCGCAACGATTCCAGTACCGACGCTTACCACCGTTGACCGGAAGACGATGCCAAGGACATGCCCTTTCTTTGCCCCCAGCGCGATGCGAATGCCGAACTCATTCGTTCGCTGCACCACCGTGTAGGCCACGACGCTATAGAGTCCGACCGATGCGAGCGCAAGAGCCAGCACCGCGAAAGCTCCGAAAAGCCACGCAACCAGTTGCCCGCGCGCCCATTCGGGCATCCGCGTAATCCAGTGCTCAAGGTCCCGCACATCGTTGTTGGTCTGCTGGTCTGGATCAATCGAACTCACTGCCGCACGAATGGAGTGCAGCAATTTCAGCGGCGACCCGTCAGCGCGCACAAGCATCTGTGTGTACATCCCCATGGCCACAGTGTAGGGAACAAATGCCTCGGGAAAGACCGGCTTGGAAAGCCCATCATCAAGCTTGTCCGCAACAACACCAACAATCAACAAACCATCTTCGCTGCCTGGCGCCGTGAGCAGATAAGGAGGCTGAGCCTTCAATTCCGGAAGCTTGATCGTATGGCCAACAGCATCGCCGGAAGGGAAGTAACGCTTCACGAATGCCTGATTGACCACCGTGACGGCTGCGCCGCGGCGGGTTTCCGCTTCGTCCCAGAATCTTCCCTGCATCAGCGGGACTCTCAACACGGGGAAGTATTCCTTGCTGACCATGTTGAAACGAATTGATTGGTCCGCGGAAGAGGGCATGCCCACAATTTCGAACTTGGTTCTGAAACCATTGTCCGGCGGAGTCGCGTTGCTCGAGACCGCTGCGAGTTTCACACCGGGAACCTCTGACACTTTTCCATATATCTGTTCGAAGTAAGCCGCTCTCTCGGGCCATGTCTTGTAGGAGCCGTCGTGTATCGGAATTCCAACGGACATGACGTCGCGTGGATCGTAACCCAGCTTGGTGTTTGCTACTTTTAGAAATCCTTCTATCGCCGCTCCCGCGCCTGCCATCATCAGCAGTGTGAGCGCGATCTGGCCGCCGATCAGGATTGAATGCGTTCTGCGCCCCTTTACATCTCCGGTCGTCTTGCGCGTATTTGACTGCATGATCTGGCTGACCTCAGGCCGTGAGAGCTGCCAGGCCGGCCAGAGTCCGAATAGAATTCCCGTAGTCACAGCGACCAGAATCGAAAAGATCAGCACAGGCAGATTGATTTGAATCGCAGCCTCGTGCGGGAACGAGAACTCCGGAAGATTCGCGACGATGACTGCGATGGTTTTGTAAGCGAGCAAAAGGCCAAGCCCAGCGCCGGTGAGCGAAAGCAATAGAGACTCCGTAAGCAACTGGCGGACGATTCTCGATTGACTGGCGCCGATGGCCGAGCGCACCGCAAACTCGTGCTGGCGCGCGGTAGCGCGGGCGAGCAGCAGGATGGAAACATTGCCGCAGCCGATCAGCAGCAGTAGCGCAACTGAACCAAACAACAGGTAGAGCGTACCGCCGAGTTGCTTGACGAAATCTTCGTTGAGACCAACCACATGAAGGTGATTCCAATCTTGCGGGAAATGCTTTGGTGTCTCTTTTGCGAACTGAAGAAGGAGGGGTTCGAGCGCGGCGTTGGCCTGCGCGTGCGTGATGCCGGGTTTCAGACGAATGCCCGCATAGAACCCTTTCACCTGGTCCCCTGTGATCTTTAGCGGCAGGTAGACGTCACCGTCACCCCAGGTAAATCGCGAGCCGGCAACACCAACGATGGTGTAGTTCTTGCGCAACAACTGAATTGTCTTGCCGAGAACAGATGGGTCGCTGTTGAAGTGTCTCTGCCAGAATTTGTAGCCGAGCACAACAACCGGTTGCGGATCCTGACCGTCGATCGCATCCGATGGCTGCAACCCGCGCCCGAGCGCCGCCGGCACTCCAAGAAAATTGAAGCCATTCGAGCTGAGATAAACGCCTTGCACATCCTCGGGCAAGTCGGCGCCTGTAACCGTCAGGCTCCAGTCATCTTCGAGGAACGTATCTTCCACCACAGGCGACTTGCGCAGTTCCTGCCATTGCGAACCCGTCACGCCAAAGCCCCTGAGATCGCCAGACGGCACCGTCAGGCGCATATGGATCATGCGATCTGGATCTTTGTACGGATACGGATCCATCAAGATCGCGTAGACCACGCTGAACACCGCAGTTGTGGCTCCAATTCCCAGCGCCAGAGAAACAATCGCCGTGAGCGTGAACCCAGGTATCTTGATCAGCTGCCGTATACCAAAGCGAATATCCTGGAACACCGTCTTCATGTGCGCTCCTTCAACGTGAAATCGTCAGGCGGACCACTGGAAGCAGATAGCGAATCCATCGGGATCTTTCAGATAAAGCTGTTTCATGCCGTACCACGCCACCTTCGGCGGGCTGGCCTCAAATCCCTGCGAAACAAGGTGCTGATATGCACCGTCTACATCCGGGCATCCGAAGTAGAGACAGGTATCCTGATGCCCCGACCAGCGCCCCTCATCAGGTGCTTCTGGCACATCGTCTGGATCGTAGGCAGTGTTCAGCATGATCGTCGCGTTCGAAAGCTGAAGCATTGCCCAGTTCACATCATCAGGATCAGCCGACTTCGATTTCGACCGCTCCGTGACCGTGAAACCAAGCACGTCGCGATAGAAACGAATCGATCGCGGCATATCGAACACCTGCACCATCGGCGTCACGCCCTGAACCTCGATTGCCATTGCAAGAGACCTCCGGGGACACTGCGCAAGCGGGCAGCTTGGACTTCGGCTTTTCTAAAGCAAGCCAAAGCCCAATGCTGTCTTTACGCAAGTTGTTGATTCGATGTTCCGAATGAATGGGAACCGCTGGAAGACACTGTGCGATTCCAGGGTCTCGTGTTCAGAATTGGACGGTATTTCCATCTATCAGGCCGTTCAGCGAAGCGTCACTCACCAGACATTTACGCGATTGAAATGCTCTATACTCAAACTTGCTATGGCGTCCGAAAAAACCTTCTACCTTGAAACTTTCGGGTGCCAGATGAATGCCCATGACTCCGAAAAGGTCATTGGCACATTGCTCCACGAAGGCTACCGTCAGGTCGACACTGAAGAAGACGCCGGACTGATCCTCTACAACACCTGCTCGATCCGCGATAAGGCCGAGCAAAAGGTCTTCAACCGCCTCAACGACTATAAGAAGCTGCACAAGGCCGGACAAGCGCTTCGGCGTGCTCGGGTGTGTCGCGCAGCAGGAAGGCGAGAAGATATTTGAGCGAGCGCCCTACGTGTCCCTCGTCTCCGGATCCGCTTCCTATCGCAAGCTTCCTGAGATGCTCGGCCGCCTCGAAGCCGGCGAGAACCGGATCACCGGGCTCGACGACCGCCAGACCGACGAAACCTTCGAAACCGAATTCACTTCACGTCAGAATCCCTACCGCGGGTACATCACCATCATTGAAGGCTGCGACAAATTCTGCGCCTACTGTGTTGTCCCGTACACGCGAGGCAAAGAGCGCAGCCGCGGATCAGCGTCCGTGCTCGCTGAAGCGCGCCGCATCGCCGACCAGGGTTACACCGAGATCCAACTGCTCGGCCAGAACGTCAACAGCTATCGCGATCCGGAAGGGAAGTTGAGCTTCGCCGAGTTACTCGCAGCTGTCGGCCAGATCCCAGGCATCCGTCGCGTCCGATTCACCACAAGCCATCCGCGTGACTTCACGCGAGACATCGTCGAAGTCATCGACGCCTACCCAACCCTCTGCGATCACGTGCATCTCCCGATTCAGTCCGGCTCCTCGCGTGTGCTCAAAATGATGGCTCGCGAATACACAACCGACTGGTATCTCGAGCGCATCAGCTGGATCAAGGCAGCGAAACGAAAGATCTCGCTCTCGACCGACATCATTGTTGGATTTCCCGGGGAGACCCCCGACGATTTCATCCAGACCATGGACTTGCTGCAGGAGGTGCAGTACGATTGCGTCTTCGGTTTCAAATACTCTGGCCGGCCCAACACTCCAGCTTTGACCATGATCGATTCTGTACCGGAGGCTGAAAAGGCAAAACGGCTCCAGCTAGTCCTCGACCGGCAGCGCGAGATTCAGAGAGCCAATTACGCCTTGCACTTAGGAGAAGAGATGGAAGTGATGGTCGAAGGTTCCCAATCCAGCCCGTGGTCAGGTCGCCGGCAGAAGCTCGCAGAACAAGCCGGTGAACTTCACGACGTCCGTTCCGATTGCTCCAGCCCCGGGTTCTTACATCAGGGTGAAGATCACAAACACATTTCCCAACAGCCTGGTCGGTGAGGCCGTCTAAGGTAGCAGCGAGGGGAGCGCACATGGACATCGAAGTCCGTATCCGCGGTTTGATGATGGATCCATCCACAAACATGCCGATCGTCGTGCTGAAAGACGTCGGATCCGACACCGTAATGCCCATCTGGGTTGGGATCTTTGAGGCCAATGCCATCGCCATCGAGATAGAGAAGGTATCAGCTCCGCGCCCGATGACGCATGACCTTACCAGAAACCTCATGCGCAGCATGAATGGACAGCTGGAAAAAATAGTCATTACAGAGCTTAGAGACGATACATTCTTCGCCGTCCTGTGGATTCGCCAGGATGACGAGCTTATCACCATGGACGCGCGACCATCCGACGCCATCGCCCTAGCGCTCCGTGCCGACTGTCCAATCTTCGTATCTGAGCAGGTGATGCAGTCGGCCAAACTGAACATGGCGGGCCCGCCCGATGGCCCCACAGCCGAAGAACTCCGTGGCTGGCTTGAGGGCCTCAACGACGAGGACCTCGGCCGCTACAAGATGTAGCTGAAACTTCTGCGCCCAGGGTGTCGTGTCAGTTGCAGAATCTCCTTTCTGGCTGAACTACTAAAAAAATCACGTTTTGGGTCAAGTTCGTCATTCCAGGGGAGTGTACCGTTTTTAGGGGGTCCCGTATGCGCCTGAAAACAAAGAAGTTAAGGCGTAACAGTCTTCATAAATATGAACTTACTGGCCATTCCGGGCGATCTGCACCATTTTTAGAGCATCCCGTTCCACAATGTAGTGCGCTATTGCAAAGGCCGGCGCCGCACGCCGCAATTGATCGATCGCCGCGAGGCGCTGTTCGGATGCCGATTTTGCCAGGTGTCGCTGCTAATCCAAGTATAGGAAATGCGGAGAATTAAACTGCAAAACCCCGGGGGAATCTGTTCGCAATGGAATCAGCGTGATGGGGCAATTTGGTGGGTCGGGGTATTGACATGTCGTCAAGCCGCCCAAGGCTTGATGCGGAGCCTAAGGATTTAGGCCCTCTCTGGATGCAGGGAAGCGATCCATGAGAGCGGTAACTTATGTACCTGCTAGGAGATTGATCCGGTAATCTTATGCGACAGTTGCAGTATACAGAATATCTGTTATCGGACCTTACAAGTATCCTTCAGTCTGAGAGACTTCCACAATTGCGCCGTGTGATTCTGGCTCGGATAGGATTGGAAGACGGCTCGAGCTGAGATTGCTTGCCGGGAGGAAGTCTCGATGGCTGCGGCCAAGTTTGGCTTTCGTAAAGTGGCTCGTAAGCTCCTCTCCATTCCCGGCATCAAGAACTTGCTCCGGAGGATCCCCGGCGAATTCCCATTTCAAGAGGTGGCCGGGGTCGAATTATCTACCGCTCTTGCTGCAACTGCCCGTGCGAATGCCGCAAAAGTGGCGCGGCAGTTTCCAGACCGCCCGCGCGTCAACATTGTCGAGGCCAACGTCACCGATTTCCCCCTGCCTCCGCGGATGATTGCATGTTTTAACTACCATGCATTTGGCCCGGAAATTGTCGCGGGAATCATCAAGAAATTCGAGACAGGTCTCGCCAGTCATATTCCGCACATGTTTTTCATCTATTACAACCCTGTTCACTTTGAACTTTTTGACGCATCGCCCGCCTTCAGGCGCTTTTGGGCCCAGCAGATTCCCTACGATGAATCTGAAATTGGCTTCGGGCCGGACGGGGATGACGCGATTGTGATTTGGCAAAGCCTTCGTGGTGCAATCCCCACACAACATCAAGGAGCTGACCGCAAGATCATCCTTACTGCGCCGGGACGGGCCCAGTTGGCAGATTGATTCTGGAGTCCTTTTGTTCGATGTGCTTTCCCAGGGTTTTCGCCGCTCATTCGCGGCTCGGCTTAATTCCGAATCCCTGCCAGTAGACCTTCTATCTCAGACTTCTGATCAGCATTCAGGGGTAGCAGAGGCTGGCGCGGATAGCCGCCATAGTATCCGTTGAAGTCGCTCGCGTATTTCACGCCCGCGATTCCCAGCTCCGCGGTAATTCGCTGGCTCGGCTTTGCGATGCGTTCCTGCATCTCCGCTGCGAGCTTCGCATCACGATCTTTCCAGGCAAAGTAAACCTCGTAGCAGGCCTCCGGCGCGCAGGCTGCGAATCCGAGAATTGCGCCTGATGCCCCCGCTTCGAGGGATGGAAGAATAATCGATGCCGATCCTGTGAGCACCTGGAACCCAACTTCCCTGGTTCGCGTCTTTATCGGAACCACAGGCGGAGCCGTCGCAATTGCCAGCCCTCCCGCCAGATTACCCGCAGAAACAAACGTAGAAGCCTGAACTGCAACGGTGCTTATCATCCTCGCGGTCACGGCCTCAAACACCGGCGTCACCGTTACAGTACGTTTGGCCACTCCACGCGTGGCTTCCACAATCCCCTGAATGCGTTCGAGGCTTCCACTCGAATCCTTGATGGCGATAATGTTCGGGTGATGTGCAAGTTCGGCAATCATCTCCACTGGAATCTGATATGGCACGCATCGCGGAATGTTGTAGAGGACCACGGGAAGCGGCGAACGATCTGCAACCGCCCGGAAATAATTGGCAACAACCGATGGCGTCATCTGAGTTGAGTAGTAGGTCGGCGTCCGCACCAGCACCGCATCGTACTGAAACTTCGCGGCAGCTTCGGCCAATTCGATAACCGCTCGGAGGCTTTCGCGGTTCACTCCTGCGATCAGTACTTTCTCCGGAGCGGCCGCCTCCGCCGCGGTGCGTAGTACATCGCTGGTTTCCGCGTCATTCAGCGCCGGCGCCTCGCCCGTCGAGCCCAGCACAACCATCCCGGCCAATTGGCTGCGCGAATACCGAGCCACATTGGCCTCGAGCTTGCGGTAATAAACTCGCTCGTCAGGATAAAACGGCGTGGTAACGGCGGCAAAAACACCTTCGATCAGCATATGAATTTATTGTAGAGGCGCGAATTCGACCGAGGGTAGTTCCCTGCCCGATCTCAACACGCCTCCTATATTTCCTGGGCTTGAGCCGCCGCCGCATGCAAATGCTGCAGCGCATAGACCGTGATGTTCCGCTGTTGCATCGCGTCGATGCCTTCCACCGCCGCCTGTGCTGCTGCAATGGTAGTGATCGTCGGAATGCGGGCCAGCACCGCTGCCCGGCGAATGGCTTTCTCGTCGAAGAAAGTGTCTTGTCCGCGCGGTGTGTTGATGATCAGTTGAATGCGGTCGCCCTTGATCAGGTCGACGACGTTCGGGCGCCCTTCTTTCACCTTGAATACCCGCTCCACGGTCAACCCTGCTCGTTCCAAAACGTTCGCTGTACCCTCCGTTGCAACCATGTGAAAGCCGAGATCGCAAACCGGCGAGCGAGTTCGACTGCGGCCGCCTTGTCGTGATCGTTCACGCGTAAAGAAGACGGTGCCCTTTGCCGGCAACACCTGCCCTGCTGAGAGCTGTGCCTTGGCAAACGCCTCGCCAAAGGTGGCTGCAACGCCCATCACTTCGCCCGTGGACTTCATCTCCGGCCCAAGCACCGTATCGACGCCCGCGAACTTCGACCATGGAAACACCGGCGACTTTACGTAGATAATGCGTCCCGGTTTCCAGATCCTTGCCCGATGCCAGTTGTTCCGGCAGCAAGTTCACGCAGCTTACGCCCCGTCATCAAACGCGCGCCGATCTTAGCCAGCGGAATTCCCGTCGCCTTTGAAACATAAGGAACGGTACGCGAAGCCCGCGGGTTAACTTCGATGACGTAGACATGATCGTTTCCTTCCGCATCGCGCTGGATCGCAAATTGCAGATTCACCAACCCAATCACCTTCAGCGCCAGCGCCAGCTTGCGCGTGTATGTTGCGGATGGTTTCGAGCGTCTCTTCGCGGATGCTCACCGCGGGCAGCACGCACGATGAGTCGCCGGAGTGAATGCCCGCCTCCTCGATGTGCTGCATAATTCCCGCGATGATAACATCCTTCGAATCGCAAAGCGCATCGACATCCACTTCGACCGCATCCTCCAGGAAGTGATCCACCAGTACCGGCCGCTCCTGCGAATACTCAACCGCTTGCTTCATGTATTGCGCCACGGCTTCCGCATCGTAGGCAATCACCATTGCGCGTCCGCCAAGCACGTAACTCGGCCGCACCAGCACCGGATAGCCGATACGTTCCGCCACGGCCAGCGCTTCTTCCACGCTCGTCGCCGTAACCCCGGCAGGCTGCGGAATTTGCAGGTCCTCGAGCAGCTTGCCAAATCGCTTGCGGTCTTCAGCCAGGTCGATGGACTCGGGCGAAGTGCCGATGATCGGCACTCCCGCCGCAAGCAGCCGTTGCGCCAGGTTCAGCGGAGTCTGCCCGCCATACTGCACAATCATGCCGATCTTCGCGCCCGATTGCGCCTCATGGTTGTAGACCGCGAGCACGTCTTCCAGAACCAGCGGCTCAAAATACAGCCGATCGCTGGTATCGTAGTCCGTCGAAACCGTCTCGGGATTGCAATTCACCATGATGGTTTCGTAGCCATCGTCCTTCAGTGCAAACGCGGCGTGGCAGCAGCAGTAATCAAACTCGATTCCCTGCCCGATGCGATTCGGCCCGGACCCGAGAATGATGATCTTCGGCTTGTCGGTTGGTGGCGCCTCATCCTCTTCGTCGTACGTCGAGTAGAGGTACGGCGTCATCGACTCGAATTCGGCGGCGCAGGTATCCACCAGCTTGAAGACTGGACGAATGCCCTTCCCTTCGCGCAGTTCCCTCACCTGCTTCACGCCTTCGTGGCCTTCCAGTTTCCACTCCGTCGCGATGCGCTCGTCGCTAAGGCCGTAGCGTTTCAGCTTCAGCATCTGCTCTGCGGTAATCTGCTCCGGCGTAACATTCTGCAGCGAGCCCTGCGCCAGTGTCACCTCGCGAATCTGGTGCAGAAACCATGGGTCCATCCCCGTCAGCCGCGCAACTTCGCGCACGCTCATGCCGCGCTCAAAGGCGAATCGAATGTAGCCCAGCCGCTCCGGTCGCGGAGTCACGAGCATCTGTGTCAGCCGGCGAGGCTCCAGAATTTCCGTGCCGGTCTTCTTCCCGGTTTCAAGTGCGCGCCATGCCTTCATCAGACGCTTCCTTGAAGGTGCGGCCCATCGCCATCACTTCGCCGACAGATTTCATCTGCGGCCCAAGGACGTCGTCCGCGCCGGGAAACTTCTCAAACTGCCATTTCGGAATTTTGACGACGACGTAATCGATGGTCGGCTCGAAGCACGCCGGAGTCTTACGCGTGATGTCGTTGGGAATTTCGTCAAGCGTGTAACCAACCGCGAGCTTCGCCGCAATCTTCGCGATCGGAAATCCGGTAGCCTTGGATGCCAGTGCCGAAGAACGCGACACGCGCGGATTCATCTCGATCACGGTCATGCGGCCGTTCGCGGGGTTGCACGGCGAACTGCACATTTGATCCGCCGGTCTCCACGCCAATTTCGCGCATGACCGCAATCGCAGCATCGCGCATCTTCTGATACTCGCGATCGGTGAGTGTTTGCGCGGGCGCGACGGTGATGGAGTCGCCCGTATGCACGCCCATCGGATCGAAGTTCTCAATGGAGCAGATGATGATGACGTTGTCGGCGAGGTCGCGCATCACCTCGAGCTCGTATTCCTTCCAGCCCAGCACGCTCTCTTCAATCAGAGCACTCGTGAACCGGAGAGAGATCGAGCCCGCGTGCAAGAATCTCCATCAGCTCTTCGCGGTTGTAGCCGATGCCGCCGCCTGATCCGCCGAGCGTGAAGCTGGGGCGAATCAGAACCGGAAAGCCGATCTTGCTGGCGAAGTCCAGCCCATCGCGAAGATTGTTGACCAAGCGCGGATTTCGAAACATCGAGGCCGATGCGCAGCATGGCATCTTTAAACAGCAGACGATCTTCAGCCTTCTTGATTGCCTCGAGCTTCGCGCCGATCAGCTCCACGTTGTATCTATCGAGAATGCCGGCGTCGGCCAGGTCGACGGCGAGATTGAGCGCCGTCTGCCCGCCGACTGTCGGCAGCAGCGCGAACTTCCCCGAGCCGACTGCCCGAGCATCGCCGACTCAATGCGGATGATCTCTTCAACGTACTCGCGCGTCAGCGGCTCGATGTAAGTGCGATCGGCCAGTTCAGGATCGGTCATGATGGTGGCCGGATTCGAGTTCACCAGCACGACTTCGTAGCCCTCCTGCTTGAGAGCCTTGCAGGCCTGCGTGCCGGAGTAGTCGAACTCCGCCGACTGCCCAATCACAATCGGCCCCGAGCCGATCACCAGAATCTTCTGAATGTCATTTCTGCGTGGCATTGTTCTCTGTTGCTTCCTTAAATTGGCTCTTCGACAATTCCCTGATTTAACGCTTCGTGTTTTCGCGAATCTCGCGTTCGAATTGTTTTTTGTTCGTCAATACCGCCGAGCAGGCATCCGCGCAAGCGCCGGGGCCCAGAATTACGTACAGCTTCTTCCGTTCGAGGGCTGTAACAATCTCATCCGTAACTACAATCTCCCGGAATGCTGGGGCGTACTCTGATCGAGCGACGTGAAATGTGTAATCGCCCCTGGCTGCATCAAAGCGAAATTCGCCCGTCTTGTCGGTTCTCGTCTGATACACAACCTTGTCGTTTGCCTTGAGAGTGACCTCCACATCCACCGCCGCGCGCCCAATTGGGTTCACAACGATGCCGACAACGTGGCTCAGTCGCTCCGGCCCTGGAACATCGACCTGCGCATTTAAGGCAGAGCCGCCGGCAACGCACAGCCAGATCCAGAACGCTCCACTCAAAAAACAGCGGAGCCAAAAGCCCCGCTGTCCTGGAATGGAGATTATTTCTTCTCGCGGCAAACGTCATCCCTTCCACTCCTCCATCATCTTGCTGAAGTCGCGGAACAGATAATGCGAATCGTGCGGCCCCGGAGCTGCCTCTGGGTGATATTGCACGCTGAACAGCGGCAGCGTTTTGTGCCGCAATCCCTCGAGTGTGTTGTCGTTCAAATCCACATGCGTCAACTCAACTTCGTTGGCGTTGATCGAATCGGGATCGACGGCGAAGTTGTGGTTGTGTGCCGTGATCTCCACTTTGCCGGTCAGTGTTGTTGCGCACCGGATGATTGCCGCCGTGGTGCCCGAACTTCAGCTTGTAGGTCTTCCCGCCAAGCGCCAGTCCGCACAACTGATGGCCAAGGCAGATGCCGAACACCGGCACGCGGCCCATCATGTCGCGGATGGCCTGCACTGCGTAGTCCACCGGCTCCGGATCGCCTGGTCCGTTAGACAGGAACACTCCGTCGGGCTTCAGTCCGATCACTGTCGTCAGCGTTCGTCTCTGCCGGAACCACGGTCACGCGGCAACCCTCGCGCGCCAGCATGCGCAGAATGTTCTGCTTGATCCCGAAGTCATAGGCGACGACGTGAAGAGCGATGGCTTGTCGACAGCGCGACGGGCAACAATGGATCGTCTGCCTGGTTGCGCGGATCTGTCACATCGAAGCTGTAGTACGCCTTGGTTGAGACCACTTTCGCGAGATCGGTCCCGTCCATCTTGCGGATGCTTCTGGCCTTTTTCACCAGCGCTTCGGCATCGATGTCTCGGTCGAAATCACGCCGCGCATCACGCCATGCGTGCGCAAATGCCGGACCAGCGCGCGTGTATCGATCTCGCGCCAGCACCGGAACCGAATAGCGCTCCATGTACTCGTCGGTGACCTGCTCGGAGCGCCAATTGGAACTGATGGCAGAGAATTCGCGCACGATCAGGCCCTCGATATAGGGCTTCGCCGCTTCGTTGTCTGCCTGGTTCGTTCCGTAATTTCCGATTTGGGGATTGGTAAGAACGACGATTTGACCAGCATAGGAGGGATCGGTAGCGATTTCCTGATAGCCGGTTAGGGAAGTATTGAAAACTACTTCGCCCTGGCATTCGCCGGGGTGCCCGTAGCCCTCGCCGCGGAAGATGCGCCCGTCTTCGAGCGCAAGAATTGCCTGCATTGCCTCTCCGAGGAGTGGATTCAATAGATTTTAGCAGGTTTCGCGCCTCGGCGTTCGCGCGGAAAATGTAGTTCTATTTGAACGATTCGCCGACATCTTTGGCCGGCCAGTAGACAAACACCGCTTTTCCATAGATCAGGTCGCGCTCAACGGCGCCGAATTCCCGGCTGTCCGATGAGATCGAGCGGTGATCGCCCATCATGAAATAGCTGTCGTCCGGAATGACCATCTGCGCATAAGAGCGCGTATCGCGGTACACCTCGGGAACATAATTCTCCGGCATGCCTTGCCGTTCACCCACACATTTCCGTGATCGATGTCGCAGACTGTCGCCCGGTACAGCAATTACCCGCTTGATGTAGCTTTTCTCGGGATCGCGTGGGTAGTGGAACACCACAACATCGCCGCGATCGATTGATAGTGATGTGGTAGACGAACTTATTGATAAAGAGACGGTCGTGATCTTCAAGCCGCGGAAGCATGCTGGTGCCTTCGACGCGTACCGGCTGGTAAAGAAACAGGATGATCAGAACCGAAATGCCGGCCGAAATCACCAGGTCGCGCATCCAGAGGCCCAGGCCGCGACCTGGCGATTGCACTGCGCAGGAGCCTCGGTTTCCGCCGGCATTGGCGCTTCGATAGGGGATGAAATTTCAGTGACAACGGGATCTGGAGGAACAGTCGACATCTTCTATCTCAAATTATTAATTGCTAGAAGTTTAACTGCAACCCAAACCACCCGGCGGGCACAAAAGTTCTGGATGTCCCGGTTTTGGCAATGGCTTTGGCTGACTTGCTGCCGGCACCATCGCCGGAGACGCCCCGGGCACCGTTCCCTCCGCGAGGTTCTCGTCTTCCAGAATCAGCGGCCTCTGCAGCACCATTTCCACCTGCGTCCCGGCCTCGATGTTCACGTCGGCGCCACGCGTGAAAAGCGTTACCAGGCCAACGGTAGCAAGTCCTGCGCCGAGTCCCGCCAACCCGCCACCCAGAGAATGTCCCGATGATATTCCGGCAACCGAACCAACCCCCGCCCCGGTCGGTAGCGCGATTGCGGCAGTCTTTCCGGCGTTGCGGCCCTTGTCCTTATCCTGCTCGATGGTTCCTTCGCCGTCTCTTCACTTCCTGTTTGCTGGCGCCGGGCAAGCCGCTCACCATGCCTGGAATCTCAACGACGCTGCCGTTCGGAAAAATGATTGAAGTAAAATGCATGTCGAGTTGAGATTTGCCCGTCATGTGGCCCGCACGAACGACCCGGTCAACCACTCCCTGCACGAATACTCCCGTGGGGATCATCACATGGTTCCCCACGACGACCGGAAACGCCGAGACAAGATACACACCGTCCCCGACTCTGGCGCTCTTGGTATTCACCGAGCTGCGCAGTTGCAGCAGCACCTTGGTTCCGGCGGGTACTGTATAGGTCTTCTTCTGTGCGTCGCACTCGCGCTCGCGGGATTAGCAGCCGCGGGGTCTGCAGTTGCCGCGGCTGCCGTTGGAGTCGGCGCGGGCTGGGAGGCCGCAGCCGAAGTCCCTTCCGCCGCGCGTCGACTGTGCCGCCGCCGATCCAGCTAAACCCAACTGCACTGCAGCAGCTGATAGAAGCGTCAACGTCAATGTCTTGCTTCCCAGACGCATTTATTCCTCTCCGATGCTTCTAAGGAGATAGACGGGCGGTTTGGTTGCAAAGATAGCTGTCCAATCTTTTTTCCGCAGGCCTGATTTCAGAGTACGCTAATTTCGTAACCTTGGGAGAGATGAACCATGGATGCAAATCGGGCCGAAACCCGCTCGAGTGTTGCTGATATGCCAGATCAAACAGACCGTTTCGCATCTGTTTACCAGGTACTGGGGGACGCCATAACCAGCCAGGCCTTTCCCGGTTGCGCCTTTGGAGTCCTGGCCGGAGGCGAAGTTGTTCTTGCCGACGCGCTCGGCCAGCTTCACCTACGAAGAGGACTCTCCCGGGTCGAACCTCACACAGTCTTTGATGTAGCCAGCATTACCAAGGTCGTATCCACTACGGCCGCTGCCATGCTGCTCTATCAGCGCGGACTACTCGATCTGGACACGCCGCTGGGCGAGCTTCTGCCCGGCTTTGTCGTCGGTCGCGAGAGCGCTCGCCTCGCGCGACGGGTTACTCTCCGCCACCTTTTGGCGCACAACTCTGGCCTGCCCGCATATGTTGAGTTTTTCCGCACCGTTGCCACTCCCGCCGAGTTATATCGCCTATGTCTTGAACTGCCGATCGAGGCCAACCCCGGCGAACGAAGTGAATATTCCGACCCAGGCTTCATTCTGCTGGGCAAGGCGCTTGAAGTCTTGACCCATGAAGAACTGGCAGAGTGGGCCCGCAAGCAGGTATTTGAGCCTCTCGGCCTGACTGCAACGCGGTTTAACCCGGTCTCTGAGCAGAGATCCCTGATTCCACCCACCGAGATCGACAACCAGTTTCGCAATCGCCGTATCCAGGGCGAGGTGCAGGACGAGAACGCTTCGGTTCTTCATGGAGTCGCCGGTCACGCTGGATTGTTCTCGAATGTGCCCGACCTGTTGCGCTTCGCAGGTGAGATCCTTGCCGGAGTCGGCAGCATGCGAGCGGAAGATGGTTCGCCGCTCTTCACTAGCGACACTGTGGAGTGCTTCGCCCTTCGCCAGGGACCCGAAGGCAGTTCGCGCGCGCTGGGCTGGGATACCCCGTCGACAGGAGTCCTCCGCTGGCCATCATTTTTCGGCAAACTCCATCGGCCATCTGGGGTTTAGCGGCTGTTCGCTCTGGATCGACCTTGATGCTTCCATCGCAGCCGTGCTGCTGACCAACCGCACCTGGCCCGACCGCCAATGCCAGTTAATTAAACAGGTTCGGCCGGCATTCCATGATGCAGTCCGGGGAGCCCTGTCGGGTCAGGAAGCCCATTAATTTGAGCAGATCAATGACATTAAAGTGACATCCATCTCTCCAGAATTCTAGGCCGACTTGCCCGGATTGCAGATACAATAGATTCTGGGGACAGACTTTGATGTTAACCAGTACGACGACGCACGAAGGCGCCGGCGCTCACGGGAAAGAGGAAACCAAGGCCGATCCGGCTTCCTCACTCCAGCACCTGACTACTGAAAGCCAGAACGAAGCCTCCCAAGGCTTTGACACCAAGTCGGCGCTGGAGATAGCCCGCATTATCAACCACGAAGACGCCAAAATTGCCGGTGCTGTCAAGAAAGCCCTTCCTGAAATTGCAGAGGTCATCGATCACGTCGCTCGCAGCCTGCGCGATGGCGGACGCCTCATCTATATCGGTGCCGGTTCCAGTGGCCGTATTGCCGCCCTCGATGCCTCCGAGTGCCCCCCCACCTACTCGACCGCGCCAGGACAGGTGCAGTACATCATGGCTGGTGGCCCCAAAGCCCTCGCCTCTGCCGTTGAAGTCAATGAAGATTCCGAGGAATTGGGCCAGCGCGATATCGCCCGCCGCCGCCCCACCCGCAAAGATGTCGTCGTAGGTCTTTCAGCTTCCGGTCGTACTCCTTATGTCGTCGCCGCTACCGCATACGCACGGGCTCGCGGCGCCTACACGGCCGCTGTCACCTGCAATCAGGGCACTTCCCTGGCTGAGGTGGCCGATATCGCGATCGTCGCCGAGGTCGGAGCCGAAGTGATCTCCGGATCAACCAGGATGAAAGCCGCATCCGCGCAGAAGATGATCCTCAACATGATCACCACCGGCGCGATGACCCGGCTCGGCTATGTGTACGAAAACCTTATGGTCAACGTCCACATGCAGAACTCAAAGCTGGTTGAGCGCGGAATCCGCATCCTGATGAGCGCCTGCAAAATTGACCGCGAAACGGCTGTGCAGACCATCAAGAGCGCCGGCCGAAGCGTGCCCGTTGCGCTGGTCATGCTCAAAGCCAAGGTCGACAAGCCCGAAGCCGTCCGCCGCCTGGCTAAATCCGACGGCAACGTCCGACTCGCCATCGAAGACAACGTTCTCGAACTCTAATCTCCAATTTCAAATCCGATTTTGAGCGGGATATCGTCCGCGTTTCTTCTCAGGGTGACACTCTTAATGAAGAAAGCGAGGCGTCATTGCACGCCTCGCTTCTTCACGCTTACCCTGATGCGAAAATGCTACTGCTCCGGCGTTGGAACCGGCAGTTTCTTTCTCGCTGACGGAGGTTCGCTCGAGTCATTCGCCGTAGTGTTATCCCCTGCACTCGACATCGAGGCCAATTCCGACTGCCTGTACTTGGGAGCGCTGACGTATCCGTGGATGTGGTCCTTGCTCACACTGTTGATAACCACTTCGACTGCCTGCGGACTATCGGGCGTGTAGAACATGACCGGCTGGTACAGATTCACGTGCTTCTGCGACAGGTTCCGATCGTCCACCATGAGTTCGAGATCGGCGTACTGATGCTTCTCATTGGCCTTTTTCAGACGAAGTTCGAGTGGTCCCTCGCGCTTGAACTGTTTCGATTTCGACAGATCGAATTCTGCGTAGTTTCGCTCGCCCTTCTTTCGCAGTAGGACTAGCTCGTCGTGCGTGTGTGCAATCGAACCCGACAACTCGGTCTTCGTATTGACGAGGTCACCCTCGAGATCTTTCCGCGTTTGCTCAATCGCCTTCCCTTGCGCGTCGAGTTGAGACTGCAGCTTTTTGTAGCGCGGATCCTCTCTTTGCCGATGAACCGCCGACGGACGGTGGCCCGTTGCGTTCTGTCCGGTTTGCCGGACAGCCAGGTTCGGCGAAGCAGCTTGCTGTTCGTTGCGCGCAGCCAGCGAATTCACTTTCGCCGTGAGGTCGCTTAACGCATGCTGTGTCGCGTTGAGCGCAGCCGTCGTCTGCGCATTCTGTGCTTCAAGGTTCTGTGCTGTGCTGCGTTCATGAATTGCATAGCCTGTTACGGCAACGCCCAGCACTGCGGCCGCAGCATAAACAGCGATGCTCTTGCGCGTCACGCCCAGTGAGTGGGAAGCAGGTTCGACCATAATGCCTCCAGAGAACCAAAATGTAGAGTTAACTGCTTACTCTATGAGTGCACGTTGCCTACCAGTCCCTTGACGAGATAGGCCCTTTGTTTGCATTAGGTTGTCGAATATTTGGCGCAAAAATGGTGCAAGATCTTCCCGGTCGGCGGTAATTCTTACACTCCAAACTGCTGCCCGCCTCCATCAGAATGTCGTGATTCGCACTTTCAGAAGCACATTCTCATCGGCCTTCAAATTCAGCCCGTAATCTGTCTGATCGCCATTCCAGATCCGCGCCATCTTCCAGTTCCCTGCCGCGTCAAAGCTGCCTTCTTCCACCTTGAGCCAGAGCCGCTTCTTTCCCGGCGCGAACGTCGGCTTGAAGTCCACGCGCACATGATGCCCAGCAACTAGATACTCATCCTGCCGCAGTTCCACAACGACCACGCCGCCATCCGGTGGCGTATTCCCCTTGGGCTGCATTCCGTTTCCAAACGAAGGCATACCGAATTTCACCACCAGGTCCCACCGGCCCAGCGGAATCTCGTTGGTATGGAGTTCGGGGTTTTCACTCACCCCCACGACTTTTCCTTCCAGGTTCGCCTTCGCAATCAGGCGTGCGATGGGCGCGAGCAGGGCGTATTGTTCCGCAACCGGCTTCAACGCGCTCGCCTCCATCGCTTCCGGTCCCGTTGGCTCATTCGCATATCGTGTAAGGTCGAGTCCAAACGGCGACCACCCGATCGCTCCCTCTCCGATCGCCGCATACACGTATCGCGCGTACGCCGGCGAATTGCCAGTCTCTGGAATCAGCAGTGGATTGTTCTGCCTATAGAATCCAATCACCTTCATGTACTTCGGCCACTCCGACATGTAGATGTCTGGCGCAATCGCATCAATCGACGGCGCAGCAATCTTCCATAAAGCGATGTTGTTATCCGTCGGCGCGCCCGATTCATAACTTGGAGCCTTGCCCGGATTGATTGGATCGCGCAAAGCCGCGTTCACATACAACGGCAATCCATATTCGGCCTTCCCCGCCGCAGCCACTTGTTCAATGAAGGCTGCCGTGTACCACGCCTCGAAGGTCTCATCGGCATCTTCGCCGAAGACCTCCTTCCATGTGCCCGGCTGCTTCCCCAGTCCCTTCACCAGCTTCTCCGGAACCGGCCCAGCAAACGCCTTCTGCGCTGCAGGCCCGTAATCGCGCACCCCACCCCAAACGCCCGGCTCGTTTTCTACCTGCACCATCAGAACCGTGTGCTGCGCATCCGTCTCTTTCAAGTGCCGCATCAACGAGCGGAACGCGATCTTGTCTGCTTCAAGAAAAGCCGCTGAAAACGGCGAAGGCGAATCCACCGTCTCGCCATTTTCATTTCTCAGGAATGGATACTGCTCCTGGTTCGACTTGATCCACTCCGGAGTGTAGTGCGAACTGCCATTCTTCCAAGTGCCAAACCACAGCAGGACAAGACGCACATTATGCTCACGTGCCTGCTTCAGGATGAGATCGACGAGGCTGAAGTCGAATTTGCCCTGCGTCGCTTCCAGTTGCTCCCAATAGATAGGCAGTTCCACCGTGTTCGCATGCAGTGTCTCGGCTGCAGGCCACACCTTGTCCAAATACGCCGGCCATGCGCTCGAGTTGTTCGCCTGCACGCCCAGCATCAAGTACGGCTCACCGTCGACCATCAGGGCGTAATGACCGTTCTTCTGCACAATCGCAGGAATGGCTTTTGGCGCGTTCGCCGAGTCTTTCGCAGCCTGTTGTCCGGCCAGTAATGGCGCGTATGCAAACGTTTCCAAACACATCAAGAAAGCTGCCAGTCTTATCGTTCCCAGCCGCACGGTTGTTGCAATCATTTTCCAAGCCTCGAATGTTCAGTGTTGAAACCACGCCAAGTATATCCCTCGACAACCGCTGCATCGCCCCGCGCAATTACACTGTGAAAGCACGGAGCAACACACGAATTCATGGATAAATTTGTCATACGCGGCGGAAATCCGCTGGTTGGAACGGTACGCATATCGGGCGCAAAAAACTCTGCTCTCCCCTGCATGGCCGCTGCAATCCTTACTGAAGAAGAAGTCACGCTCGAAAATATTCCCCAGGTACGCGACATCGAAACCGAGCGCAAGCTCCTCGTTGCCATGGGCGCGGAAGTCGAACTCGGTACCGGAACCGCCGATCACCGTACGCGCATCAACTTCCGCACCCTCTCAAGCCCCGAAGCAAAATACGAGATCGTGAAAACCATGCGCGCCAGTTCCCTGGTGCTCGGCCCTCTCGTCGCCCGCGCAGGCATGGCACGTGTCGCCATGCCCGGCGGCTGCGCTATCGGCGGCCGTCCGATCGATCTGCACATCAAGGGCCTTGAAAAGATGGGCGCCACCATCGTGCAGGAACATGGCTACCTCGAAGCCCGCGCCGACAAACTCAAGGGCGCCCACATCGTCTTCGACAAGATCACCGTCACCGGCACCGAAGACCTTCTCATGGCTGCTGTCCTTGCCGAAGGCGAAACCCTGATGGAGAATTGCGCGCGCGAGCCCGAAGTTTGTGACTTATCCGACTTGCTCATTGCCATGGGCGCCAAAATAGAAGGCGCGGGAACATCTACCATCCACGTGCTGGGTGTCGCTCGCCTGCATGGCGCTCATTACCGCATCAATCCCGACCGCATTGAAGCGGGCACCTTCCTGATAGCGGGTGCCATCACTGGCGGAGACCTCACCGTCGCCGACTGCAACCCCGCGCATCTTGGCGCAATCATTTCGAAACTGGAAGAAGCCGGCGCAAGGCTCGAGATACTCACCACCGATTCCATTCGAGTCCGCGGCGATGGCAAACTGCGCGCCGCCGACATCTCGACCGAGGAATACCCAGGCTTCCCCACAGACATGCAGGCACAGTACATGGCGCTCACAACCCAGGCCGAGGGCGTCAGTCAGATAACTGAAAACATCTTCGAGAACCGCTTCATGCATGTGCAGGAACTCGTTCGGATGGGCGCGAACATCAAGGTCGACGGCCGCACGGCCACGGTCCGTGGCCCCGCGCCGCTCTCCGCAGCAGCCGTGATGTGCTCTGACCTGCGCGCATCCGCTTCCCTCGTCCTCGCCGCACTCGTCGCCGACGGCGAGTCCATCCTCGATCGCGTCTACCACATGGACCGCGGTTACGAACGTATCGAGCAGAAGCTCGAAAGCGTCGGCGCCCAGATCCGCCGCATGGGCAACGTCTTCGGCTAAGCCGTGCAGATTTCTCGGAAAGACACGGCTTGGGGGAACTTTTGTCGCGCTATCCCCGTAGCTAGCTCCATGAGATTTCTTGGTGCCGTCACGGGCGCGGCTCTCTTTGCCTGTAATCTCGCCGGACTTGCAGAGACGAAAGTCCCCTGCGATCAGATGCTCACCGCCCCGCTGCGATCGAGCGCCGTTCTGTTGATCGACTCGCGGCCGGCGGGCCTCGAAATTGTTGGCACCGATCAGGAGACGATCCACGTCACCTGCCGCGGCGGCGACAATGAGGACGTGTCTCCCCATATCCTCCTTCAATTCTCTCCAAACTCGGACGGTGGCAAACTCAGAATCGAAAGCAACCATGTGAGGCATGGCAATAACCTCCAGGTCAGAATCGAAGTGCCATGGAAGACGAACATCAGAGTACGTATGCCCGCGGGAGAGGTGAAGGTGGAGGAGATCAAGGGCGACAAGGATATCGAACTCTACGCTGGCCAGATTACGATTTCTTCCGCCCACGAATGGAATTATCACAGCGTCAATGCATCGGTCGGGATCGGAGAAGTTAGAGCGCCGATGTATGACGCCGACAAGGGCGGCTTCTTCCGCAGCATCACAAAGACAACCGCGGACGGAGAATATCGATTGCGCGCACATGTCACAACGGGCGAAATTGATCTGGTAGGCAAGACACACACCGAAGGGGCGCGTCGGCCGGACTGACTAAGTATTCAGATTGCCCTGTCTGTTCCCTGTCCGCTTAAATCGGATCCTTCAGGCTCTCTAGCGCCAGCTCACAGCCAGGTGCCACCGGAGCTTGTACTTTCGTGCCTTCTCCAGCACGCGCTCATATTCCCGCAGCTCGCCAAGAACCGGAATTGTCTCAGACCCAAACGAGACTGGCGCCTCAGCCAGAAAACCAATCAGCGCTCGTACGGTCGCAAGGCCATCCGCAGGATCAAACCACTGAGGCTCCGGCAAATGACTCGCCCACTCCGGATCCCCCGCCCCCTGATCTAGCAGCAGGCACATCGAATTCTCGTCCGCTGAGAAGAATTGCAGGAGCGGCGCAACGCGCATCGACTCCGCAAGTCGTTCCAATGCATCTTCGTTCCGCGCCAGGGCGTGCCCGTTGACGAAGGTATCGAAGCCAGGGTCTTCCCCTTCCACGACGATGTAGAGGCTGGTGGCCATCGCTTTGAGCATAGTCGAGGAAAGACTGATGCAGAAACTCAAATCCCATCCGGTAATCCAAAGGATCAATGGTTTACGAGCAAATGCAACGTTACGCAAGTTTCGGTTGAACCATGGATGGAATACAACGAAAGCGTCATAACACCGAATCAAAAACCAAAGCGCGATTAAACTTAGTGTGGGCGATCTGAATCGAGGGATCCGTCGTGGATTGGAGCAAACTCCCAGACCTGGCTGCAGTTGCTGTGCTTACGTGCGCATTTGCGTCCGTGGCGCGGCGTGGTCAGACCACGGCCTCGCGCCACTGGCTGACCGGCTGGGTACTGATCGCGCTCCACTTCGCGGCCTTCATTTTCTTGCCGGCGCCAGGAATCTGGGGCACTCTCGCTCTCGACATCGGATTGGCATCCCTCACCTCCGCGGGCGTGCTCTTCATGTGGGCGTCAGTTCCCTATCGCACCGAGCGCTCCAGCCGGTGGATGCTGTTCTCTGTCCTCTTCACCAATGCGCTCTACATCGTGCTCATCACTTCCGATCAAGCGCGGCCCTGGGCCATCAATGCCGCGGCGGTGCTCTTTGGAGCTGCGCCGTTGGCCATTGCCTTGACCGCGCGCCGGGATTTCACCCATCTGCTGCGTTGGCTCCTCGTCGGTATCAACTGTGTGCTTGCCGTTTTCCTTCTGGCGGTACAGAATCGCCCCGGCAACGGACCCCTGCTGGCATCGAACGCGGTCCTCTTTACGGTCTACTTTGGATGCTGCCTGCATGTCTGGTACAACTACCGCGGACGCGGAAGTGCGGGCTCCCTCATCACGATTGCCGGCTTCCTCGGTTGGTCGGCAGTCTTCGTATTGACGCCTCTGACCGCCGTGTTTTTGCCCAATGCACAGATTGAGAGTGAGGTCTGGAATCTGCCGAAATACGTCGTAGCCGTCGGCATGATTCTGCTCCTCCTCGAGGATCAGATCGAGCACAACAAATATCTGGCTCTGCACGATGAATTGACGGGATTGCCCAACCGCCGCCTTTTTCTCGACAGGTTGACCCTCTCTCTCGAGCGCGCCCGCAGGATGGAATCGAAGGCCGCGCTGCTGGTGATCGATCTCAACCACTTCAAGCAGGTCAACGACACTCTGGGTCACCACGCGGGCGACCTCCTGCTTAAGAGAGTTAGCGAGATCTTCCAGAGCCGGGTGCGTCGGTCCGATACTGTGGCGCGCACCGGCGGCGACGAGTTTTCGCTCATCCTTGAGGAACCAACCAATCGCTCCAACGCCAAGTGGGTCGCGAAGTCGCTGATGGAGATGCTCGATCAGCCCCTGCAAGTAGGCGATCACACATTGAAGGTTGGCGCGAGCATCGGCGTGGCCGTTTTTCCCGACGATGCAACTGATATTGAAGCCCTCTGCATCGCAGCCGATCTGCGCATGTATGACGACAAAAACGTGTCGCGTGAATCCGGCACCGAACGAATCCCCGTCCGCTCAGAGCCCCTGCCCGAGTTTCGCAGCAAAGAGAACGAAGGCTTGAAGATGACTGCAGACGTACCCAAGCGCTGAACAGCGCACCCGTTACTCACTGCGCCGCATACCCTTTGCCCCATGAGTAAAAGTACTTCACACCGAAGCCGCCATAAGTCGGGCCGTTTTGGTGCACGATCAACTTGCCGAACTCGAACACAATTATGTTTCGCGAGTTAAGTGAGAGATTCACCTCGCTGCCAAGAGTGAAATTCTCTTGTGCATCCTTTTGATCGACGCCGTTCACGAAGGTATCGCCGCCGAAAGAGTATCGAGTATCCAGAGAGGCCCAGGCGCTTGATCGAAATAGATAACTGATGTGCCCTTCAATTCCAGGAAGCGCGTTTTGCTGAAAGCTTTCTGCTCCGTGATACGAAGTGTTCTCTGTATAGAAATATGCGTTCGCGTACGTGTCGAGCTCCCATTTCTTCTGAGGGCCAAACGGAAATGCGACAGCAAATTCCGGCTTGAAAGACCATCGATTGGAACCCAGATTGAGAATCTTGTCCGCGTTATATTGCCCGGTTGGCGCGGTAATGGTCAGGCTTGTTCCCACCGTGGTGGACGGATGGTAAGTGGCAAACTGCGCCACGCTAAGCGCCCTTCCCCCCTTCAGCAAGATTCCCGCCTGATAACTGGAGTCGCCAGTGCCGGCACTGGAACCTCGGATTTGTGTGCCTGTTAGTGAGCCTCGCAGGTCCCCAAATGGAACGCCGGGTTCCAACCAAGCCACGTGGTGAAAAAGACTGAAATATCGCGAGTACTCGATGACTCCAAAGTTAAGGTCTACTTCCGCGTCGGCAACCACGATTGACGTGTCGAGGGAGGTGTCAGAGCGCGCATAGCCGTAGACAATCTCAAGTTGATTCACATTAACTGGCGTGTTGTCGTAATATCGCGGGTCAGTAAACTGCGGATGGAGCCGAGCCGGCGACCAGAGCATCATCATGGCGGTACCGACCAATAACGATCGCGTGCGCCCGTAGAATGTTCGGGAATGAATCGTGCTCGTTCCCTTCTTTCTCTTGCCGCTCATTTGTCCGCGCCCGACTTATCCGGCGCATCGCCAGGTCCTAGCTTTTCTTCGTTCTCTCGCTCCTTCCGGCGGAGCTCCAAGATCTCTGCACTTCTCGTTGCGCGCAGTTCTTTCACTCTCTTCTTCAACTCTTTCCAGGCTCTGATTCGCATCAAGAGTGAAGCTCCTGCCTCTTCGGTCTTCTCCTTGGATTTCTCTGAGCGCTCGGCGCTTCGCTCGTTCTCCAAAGTTTCCCATATCTCTTTCCGAAGATTGGATCGCATCTCGAATTCCCGTTCGCGCTCGTTCTCCAATAAACCCATCAGCTCGCGATGAGCAGACACTACATTTGCCAGTACGCTGGTGGTCCAGGCAAATGTGAATAGTCCGGAAATACCTATGACAGGGGCGATGATGCGCCAATGGTCCGTTAGATCGACATTCCCGAACCCGAGCGTCGTGTAAGCGTTCGCAGAAAAGTAGATTGCATTGTAAGCATGCGGAACCAGCCCCAGAAAGATGAGGAAATAGGCCCAGAGTGCGAATTCCGCAATGTGCAGGGACAGCATTAGAAAGACAGCCCACCCGAACAGAAATACAGCAGTAAAAAGACGTGGTCGCCCTTTGCGGAGGCGCCGCAGGCCGCGCATATGCACGGTAAGGATCACGTGGATTCCTGCACCATGCAGCAGCACGAGAATCACAAGGGTGACAGCCCCTATGGCGAGAGCCGCCATCGGTTTGGATTCATCTGGAATCTTGGCAAGGAGCTCCGGCAAATTCGTCACTTGCATTTCTCCGCTCCCCGCTCAGAAAGCCTTGCCGTCCTCATTTTTGTCCGCATCATCCCCACTATTTTTTCTGCGGAGGTGGTGGCGCTCCATTCAGTTCTTTCAGTTTTTGCTCCATCATCATCTTCTGCTGCTCTTTCGATAACTTCGGGAACAGCAATGCGAAGGATGCTCGTACGCCCCAGGTCGAGCCCTGAGACGGGTATGCTGCGTTGCCATAAGCCTGAACGCTGATATTCACCGGCTGAAATCCTAGCTTCATGATTCGTCCCACGCCGCCTCCGAATGGCACCGTCCACACGCTGTCGCTGGCCGCATTCCAGTTGGCCGTGACGATGGGTTGCGAGGTCAGGTACCAGCCTTTTTTCATGTTGTAGTTGACGAAATACTGCAGCAGCATCTGATTGACGTCTGTACGGCTGCCACTGCCGGCGATCGACCAGATGTTGTTGACCAGCACGCCGACTACGAAATTGCCTGGCATAGCCAGCGCAACAACATTCGGTCCAACAGCAAGCTTCCCCTGTCCCGTGTACTGACTCGTCGCAGTCGGAACTTGGAAGATCGGACCTGCGCCCCAAATCACTTTGTGCGGTTTACTCGGAGAGAGCAAGAAAGTTGGCTGCATGTCGCCCAGGCCCGAGACGCCACCTTCAGGCGCCCCCGGCGACGCAGGAAGCGGCTGGTAAATAATCGGAGTAATCCATCGTATGATCAGGTTCCAGTTCTCGCTGGCTTTCAGTGGAATCACGGGCTGAATATTCAAGACGCTCTGCGTGCGGTATCCGGGTTCAATTGCGGTATTGAAATTGTCTTGAATTGGAACGCTGATGAGGCTTGCTACTGGATTCTGCGCGGCTTTTCTCAGCGCATCAGAATTTGCCGCGGCGGCAGGCGTCTCTTGCGTCGCAACCTGTGTTCCCTCTGGTGCGACCGGCGTATCTTGCGCGACAAGAGGCATCCCTGAAAGTCAAGCAATGATGGCAGTAACACCAGACGATTCGACTCTCTCTTCGACCACGGCATAGAGATT
Organism: uncultured Acidobacteriaceae bacterium; assembly: GCA_963782775.1. Classification (GTDB taxonomy): domain Bacteria; phylum Acidobacteriota; class Terriglobia; order Terriglobales; family Acidobacteriaceae; genus Telmatobacter. The sequence goes on along the minus strand of CAWALE010000015.1, from coordinate 66,439 downwards.
GATTCCTCTTTCTCAGTTCCGTCCGTTTTTCAGACAACTTCGCATTCTCGCCGAATCTATCGTCGATACGTTGCCAAATCTACTGTCAGTAATTACAGGTCGGTCAGAAGATGATCGGATTGCAGTTTGAATCGACACATAAAAATGCCCGAACCTCGAGGCTCGGGCATTTTGTCGTAACGATGCTTCTGGTGCGAACCAGCCGAACTACCGGCTGCCGCCACCGCCGCCGGGTCCGCTGCGTCCACCACGACGACGGCGACGGCGACGGTTGTTATCTTTCGGTCCGCCCGCTCCGCCTGCGGGCCTTGCCGCTCCGCCCGCAACCTGGCCGGCCGGAACCGGAGCGCCATCGGCGCGATTGAAGTTGGGCTCGTTCTCCTCGTCAATCTCCTCGCCTTCTTCGTCATCATCGTCGAAGTCTTCCCCGCCCTCAATCAGGATCGTGCTCTGATTGGTGCGCGGCTGACGTTCGTCGAATTCATGCCGAGGGCGTGCCGGAGCCGCTGGCGCTCGCGCTTCCTCAGCACCATCATCGACCGGCTCTGCTGAGCTTCGGCGACTGGTGCCGATTGCGCCAGCTTCGCCTTCTGCTCGCGGATGAGCGCCTTGCGGCTTAGCTTGATGCGATTGCCTTCGATGGCGAGAACCTTCACCATCACCTGATCGCCTTCGCGAAGCTCGTCCTTCACTTCCTTCACGCGATGCTCTGCGATCTCGGAGATGTGCAGCAACCCGTCGGTGCCCGGGAAGAGCTCGACAAACGCGCCGAACTCAGCGAGACGAACAACTTTGCCGAGATAGATCTTGCCGATCTCAGGCACGGCAGTGATGTTGCCAATGATTTCAAGTGCCTTTTTCAGACCGTCGGCATCGCTTGAAGCAACGCTCACTTTGCCGGTATCGTCGACGTCGATCTTCGCGCCGGTCTGCTCGATGATGCCGCGAATCGTCGCGCCACCCTTGCCGATCAGATCACGAATCTTGTCCGTCGGAATCATGACGGTCTCAATGCGAGGCGCATACTGCGAGCGCTCCGTGCGAGGCCCGTCGAGAACCGCATCCATCTTGTCCAGCAGGAAGAGACGACCACGTTTCGCCTGCTCCATTGCTTGCTGCAGGATTTCGCGAGTCAATCCACCGATCTTGATGTCCATCTGAAGGGCCGTAATTCCCTTCCGAGTTCCGGCAACCTTGAAGTCCATGTCGCCGTAGTGATCTTCCGCTCCGGCGATATCGGTGAGGATGGCATAGTCATCGCCTTCCTTCACCAGGCCCATCGCCACGCCGGCAACAGAGCCGGCCAGCTTGATGCCCGCATCGTACAGCGCAAGACTCGCGCCGCAAACTGAGGCCATCGACGAAGAACCGTTCGACTCGAGAATGTCGGAGACGATGCGGATCGCTGTAAGGCGACTCTTCCGCACTGGGCAGAACCGCGGAAATTGCGCGCTCCGCCAATGCACCGTGACCGATCTCGCGACGCCCCGTTCCCGTCATACGTCCTGTTTCACCAACAGAAAATGGCGGGAAGTTGTAGTGAAGCATGAAGTTCTTCTTCTTCTCGCCCTCATAGCTCTCAAGCCGTTGACCATCGTCTGCCGTACCCAGGGTTGCCGTCACCAGAGCCTGCGTTTCGCCGCGAGTGAAGAGCGCCGAACCATGCGTACGAGGCAGAACGCCAGTCTCGATCGTGATTGCGCGAATCTCGTCGAATGCGCGGCGATCGGGACGAATTCGATCCTTGGTCACCTGCTCGCGGAAAATCCGTCTCGCGGAGAAGCTCGTAATAAGTGGCCAGCTTCTTCTTCGCGTTCGGCTCGTCCGCAGGAAGCTCCGCAGCCAGCTCATCCTTGATTTTCTTGACGAGCGCATAGCTGTCAGTCTTGGCGTGTTTCTTGGTGTCGAGCGCATCCTTGAGGCGGTCGCCGATCTTGGTCTTCAGCTCATCGTAATAACCTTCGTCCGTGGTCGGGCGCAACGAATGAGCGCTTCGGCTTGCCGGCCTTGACAACCAGCTCGTCGATCGCAGCAACAATTTTCTTGATCTCCGCGTGAGCAAATTCGATGGCACCGAGAATGACCTCTTCGGTCTCTTCTTTCGCACCCGCCTCGATCATCACGATGCCGTCTTTGTGACCGACGACCATGATGTTCACGCGTCGTCGCCGCGCGCTCCGCGTATGTCGGATTGATGACAAACTCGCCATCCACGCGACCAACACGAACCGCACCGACTGTAGCGCTGAACGGAATGTCGCTGAGAGCCAACGCGCAGGCAGCCGCATTGATACCGACAATGTCGGGATCGTTTTCCTTGTCCGCAGAAAAGACGAGCGCGATGACCTGCGTCTCGTTGCGGAAGCCGTCAGGGAACAACGGGCGGATAGGGCGATCGATCTGCCGCGACGTCAGAATTTCCTTTTCACTGGGTCGGCCTTCACGCTTGATAAATCCGCCAGGGATGCGACCACCTGCATACGTGTACTCGCGGTAGTCCACCGTGAGGGGGAAAAAGTCGATGCCTTCGCGTGGGTCAGGAGAGGCTACCGCGGTGGCCAGAACCACGGTTTCGCCCGTGGTGACCAGTGCAGCACCAGAGGCCTGCTTGGCCATGCGACCGGTTTCAAAAACCAGTCGCTTGCCGCCAGCAAGCTCGACTGTCACTTCTTGTTTAGACATAGAGTCCTCGTTTCATTTTTTCGCTTGGGAAACTTGTGGGGTGGGAGCCGGAAATGCGGAAGGTGTACGAATGCGCGAGAGCCGCAGGGTGCGACTGCACAAATAAAGAATGCGCGGACCGCGCAGTGATGAGATCTCGTAAAGAGACGACAGCTCTGCGCAGGCCCTGGCGGCATTTGCGATTAGCCAGGTACACCATGGCCCCAGGTTCTGAATAATGCGGGGCCGTGACCAAAATCCGGTCTGGGCGCTTCCGGTTCAACGTTTGCTTTCTGATTACTTGCGGATACCGAGCTTGCCGATTACGTCGCGATAGCGATCGGAATCATGCGTCTTCAGGTAGTCCAGCAGGCGGCGGCGCTTGCTGACCAGCATCAAAAGTCCACGCCGCGAAGCGTGATCCTTTTTGTGAGTCTTGAAGTGCTCGGTCAGTTCACCAATCCGCTCACTCAGAATCGCGATCTGGACCTCGGGGGAACCCGTATCCTTCTCGTGGGTGCGGAAGCGTTCAATTAGGGTAGTTTTCTTAGCAGTCGCCAGCACGGCGGTATTACTCCTCTTGCGTTCTCAGTCCACTCTCAAGTGTCTAGATAGAGATTACCATGAATGACTTGCACGAGTAACCCAGCGACCGTTATCCCAGCGGGAAACACCAGCTGCCTTTCCATCGAAAGGGATCGCAAACTGGTAGAACTGCCAGTTTGCAGGCACTTTAGCTCCGCGTATCTTCGTGGCAAAATCCCAAATGAATTCAACCAATCCGCAACGACAACCTGAAGCCAAGTTTGTTCACCACAACAGAAGCAATGAAGGGAAATCATCCATTGGAAGTGCACATGAGCGCAGAAGTCCCGGCTGTGGCCAAAGGTCCACGCGGCACGGGACTGAGCACCGGCTTGAAGTTTTCATTCTCTGATGGTGCTATTCACTCTTTCTTTGCTTATTTTGCAGGGATGCGGGCCGCGGGCGCGGCTAAAGGCGGTGCCTGACGATCTCGAAGCGAAAGCTTATGTACCTGGATTGGACTATTGGAATACGCTATTTCCCCCGAGATACTGAGCACATCCAATTATTCATAAACGATTACCTGAAGTCTCTGGATCTTGAAAAAGCCTACCTTGCCACTCAAGGTCATACCGGGCCGCTTCCGCCAATGGCGATACTTGGAATTTCGGGAGGCGGTGATAACGGCGCTTTTGCAGCTGGGTTCTTCAACGGATGGACCAAAGCTGGAACGCGGCCGCAGTTCAAGCTGGTAACCGGCGTAAGCACCGGAGCTCTCATTGCGCCATTCGCTTTTCTGGGACCAGCATATGACGAGAAACTGAAGGACCTTTACACAAACATTTCATTCAAGGACATCGCAAAAAAACGGTCCGTTATGGCGATCATGTGGAACGATGCCATGGCCGACAATCAGCCTTTGAAGAATCTGGTCGAGAAATACATCAACCAGGACGTGCTTGATGCGATCGCGGCTGAGCATGCGAAGGGACGCTTGCTTCTGATAGGCACCGTAGATCTGGATGCGCGTCGGCCAGTCATTTGGAACATTACCGAAATCGCAGCCAGCCAAAATCCCGGGGCTCTGAAGTTGGTCCGCTCGCTTCTGATCGCTTCATCTGCTATTCCTGGCACGTTTCCTCCGGTGATGATCGATGTAGAAGTCAATGGCAAGAAGTATCAGGAAATGCATGTTGACGGAAATACCGCCAACCAGGTTTTTGTTTACCCGGCGGCTGTGCACCTCAAGGAAGTCACCGAAACGGTCGGCGTTGAGCGGGAAAGAAAGCTCTACCTTATCCGGAATGCCCGGCTCGATCCGGAATGGGCAGAGGTAGAACGCAGGACACTGCCGATTGCTCTCCAAGCCGTCACCACATTGATCCAGTATCAAGGCATCGGCGATCTGTACCGCATCTACACTGTCACGCAAAGAGACGGCGTCGATTTCAATCTTGCTTACATCCCGCCGACATTTAAGACCCCTCACAAGGCGGAGTTCGATACCGATTACATGCGGGCGCTCTACGAAGTGGGTTATGGCCTGTCAGAGAAGAGTTATTCCTGGACGAAGAGGCCTCCCGTTTTAATTCCAGGCTCTGAATAACAACAGTTGCAGTTTGGAAATCGAACGGCCGCTCCGAATGATTCGACCGTAGCGCCTTTGATTCCGTTACAACCTTCTTGCGCGGTTCGCCAACCGGCGCATTGCAGAGGCCGATTTTGGATTCTCAAAAGACTCCTTCGGTCTAAACTGTCAACTGTCATACCGGTGGACATTGGTGAATCTTGCGAACCTCGATCTCGACACTCTGCGCTCATTCGCAGTGGCCCATGACCTGGGAGGATTTGCGCAGGCAGCTGACCGCCTCGGGCGTACTCCTGCGGCCATCAGCCTGCAGATGAAACGGCTCCAGGATGAACTTGGTCTCCCGCTATTTCGAAAGAATGGACGCGGGCTGGCCCTGACAGAAGCTGGCGAGACAACACTTCGATACGCACGCCAGATTCTCGCCTTGAATGACGAATTACTGGATACGATGCACGGTGCTTCACTGGCGGGCGTTGTGCGCATCGGCTGTCCGCAGGACTTCGCCACAATTCTTCCGGATGTCCTTTCGCAATTCAGAGCACTCTATCCTCGCATGCAAATCGAATTACGCATCGAGGGTAACGCCGCGCTTGCCGATGCCGTGGAGAAGTCTCAGCTTGATGTGGCATTGGCGATCGGTCAGGCAGACCGTGCTATGTCAAAGAGAATCGGAGAAGTTGGTCTCGTCTGGATTGCCTCGGAGACTTTCACACCCGCGTCAAGCGAGCCCCTGCCAATTGCGGTTCTTGGACCACAATGCATCTTCCGTAAATGTGTAGTACAGAGCCTTGAGAAAACGGAGATACCTTATCGCATTACTGCAACTAGTCCGAGTCTGGATGGTTTGTGGGTTGCAATTCTCGCGGGCCTCGGCATTACCGCGCGCACTTCCCTCGCTCTTCCAAAAGGCGTCATCCGCTCAGAAACTCTATTCGATCTTCCTGCCCTTGGAGTTCTACCGGTCACATTGCATCGCAATCCCGCGACGAATGCTGCGTCCGATCGGATGAGCGAACTTCTCGTCGATAGACTGACCCTTGAACTGAAAACTGCTGCCAGAGCACATCTCCTTCACATCGCCCGCAAGGCGTAAACGAAACTTAACGGTTCGATAAAAACAATCAAATTGTGCGCATCGTCTGGCCTTGATAGTGTCGAGGCCATGAAAGCAATTCTCCTTCTCGCAACTCTGATGACCACTGCACTATCTGCAATCGCACAATCGCCTTCACTTGTGGGTGCCTGGATACTCACCGGCGCCGATAAGATTCTCCCGGACGGCCGCCAGGTATCCGATTACGGAGCCGATCCACATGGCATCGTCATCTTCACTGCCGATGGTCGATATGTCGTAGAGATCTTTCGTGGAGAAAGGAAAAGATTCGCATCCAACGACCGAGCGACCGGCACGCCCGAAGAATACAAAGACGCCATCATGAGTACCAGCGCACACTTCGGCCGTTACGCCGTTGATGCGGACAAAGGCATCATTACCTTCAAGGTTGACCGCGCTTCTTTTCCCAACTGGGATGACACGACACGCGTTAGCAAGTTCACGCTGGTCGGGGATACGCTGACATGGCGCACGCCACCGCGGCCTGATGGATCGGTTCCGGTGACGATTCTGAAGCGAGCTGCGCCCTAAACAACTTGCCTTGACGATGGAGACGTGAGTCTCAGTGAGGCTTAAGGAGTCCGCCAAGAGCATTCGAAAGTGGGTCGGTACCTTGGGTTGGCTTTGCCGTGCCTTTCTTGGGAGCCCCACTCGTGGCGCTGCTCAGTATCCCGCCCATGTTAGGCGTGAACTTTGGGTTGGAGGTTGTTCCTCCAATAGCAACCGGTACTCCATTGCGGAGTGCTGCGCCGGCGTAGTTTCCGATGACGTTGGTCGCTGTGCCTCCGACACCGCCTCCAGGGATCAATCCCATCAATTGCCCGGCAACGCCTCCCACTCCTGCAGCAGCCCCACCCTTTCCGCTGACCGCGCCGACCACGCCAGTGAGTTTCAGGATGACGTTGTAGTTGAGTGCGCCGGCTTCGCTGATAGTGCCCGCACCTGTAGCCGATCCAATCGAAGGCACGACAACTGAAACATTGTCTGTGCGCACATTTCCGCCGTTGATGGCGACGTTCGCACTGAGCGACTGGATGGCTGTGCCCGATCCTGACTTGATGCCGGCGATCGAGCTGAGCGGTCCAAGCTTCGACCCGAGATCAAAGCCGGCAAGATTGGTGTTGTCGATGCGAATGGGGCCGCTGATGATTGGCGCCGCGGTTGAGCCAGTGACGTTGAGATTTGTGGTGAGGGTTCCGCCTTGCAGCCGCGAACCCGATGGCAGATGGACGCCAACGGATGGCAGAAACGCCTCAAGCTCGTCGACCGACGCCGCATTGCTGTTCACCTTCAGGTTGAGAGCAGTGGTGGCGCCGCTGGTCTGGTAGGTCCCCGCGATGTTGACGACCGCCTTGCCAATGGTGATGACTGCGTTCTGAAGCTGGCCAGTGAGGGCTTGCACGTTCTGCACCGCTGTGAGCTGAATGAGGACAGGCTTTGGAGAGGGTGATCCATTCTTTGCGACTGCGCAACCCCTGGATGTTTGCGGACGCGTTCGCGTTGAGATTCCTGCCGTCGGAGAGAGCTTTGAGATCGACGTTGGCAATGCCGCTGATACCGGCATCGGGTGCAACCACGCCGCTGGTCGCGAGGTCGAGGTGCGAGATAGCGATGTGCGCTTTCAACGGCGTCGCCACGGCACTGGCCTGATTGATGGGCCCTGCCGTGCCCTCCCCTGTGAGGGAGCCGCCGCCGGGGATCTGCGCGCTCAACTTGAATGGCGAGGTGGCAGTGGGCGAGACATTCGTGAGCTCGGCATTGAGCTGCTGGTAAACAGTGGGAGTTCCCTGCCCGGGCACCGTGATGGTGATTGCGCCATTTTTGATCTGAAGGTGGTCGGCCGAGAGTGTACTCAGCATGTTGTTGCTATTGGGCGCTGACGGCGGAGGCGCAACGGTGGGCGTGTTCTGGCGGACGAGCGTGAGTCTGGGCGTGTCGACTACAAGGTTGGCAACGTGGAGTTGCTGGCCATTCCAGTTTGCCTCCACGTCGATCCCATCGATGGTGCCGGTGAGACCGGCGGTGGAGTCGACAAACCCCGCGGCCAGCGGATCAATGTGTTTGGCCTCGAGGTGCGCGTTGAATGGAGTGAGGGATGCATCTTTCGGATTGATGGGCCCCGCATTGCCCTTGAGCGAAACAGTGCCGTCGCCCGGAAGGTGGGCCGATGCGGAGAATGGAAACGATTTTTCGAAGGAGAAGTCTTTTGCCTCGAGGGTGAGCTTGTCGTAGGTGCGGCGCGGAGTTGTAGCCATGCCCGGAGCAGGCTGGCTACCGACCGTCAACTGACCGTCGCTGATGGTTACGTGTCCAACAGTAAGGTTAGGAATTAGTGTGCTGGATTCCTTGTTGGCAGCAGTGTTCTGCTGCGCACTGCCTATCGTTGAGTAGTTCCAGGTGCCATCGGCCGCACGGAGAAGAGTAATTTTGGGCGATTCGATTTCGAACCCGGTGATGTGGATCTCCCGGCTGAAGATGAGCGGAAAAACCTCAATGCCGATCTTCACCTTCGAAGCCTCGAGAAAGGGCTGGTTGCTGAACGCGGGATCGTCCGCAATCGAGGCGTCTCCCGCAACCAGGCTACCCGTGAGAACGGAGAGGTCGAGCTTGCCGAGGGTGACCTTGCGGCCCAGGGAAGTAGTAAGCGCCGATTCAATGCGCGTGCGGAATGCGTCAGCATTGAGGAAGAGCGGGATCGCAAGCGCGATCAGCAGGATCAGGGCAACGACACTGGCCAGTACGATCAGGAGCGGGCGGCGGGGGAATGCCATAGAACCTCTCTTGGACGTGCAGTGTGTAGATTAGTTCAAATGGCGATGTAATACGAGAGGTTGCCTTTACTGTTAGAAATAACAGCCTGCCACATTCTTCTTGGAATTCAAATAGCTGAAGCGGGATGCGTTTTTACCTGCATGCGTGACGTGTGGGCCGGGCCCACGTCTATCGCTGCCGCACGCGGAACCGTCATAATTCTCATAATGCCTTTTACCCTCTCCCATGCTGCGGCTGCCTTCCCTTTTCGGCGCACCCGTCTCATCCTGTCGGCCGTGATCATCGGCTGCTTTGCCCCCGATTTCGAGTACTTCGTTCCCTTTGCGCATCATGGCAGCTTCGGCCATAAATTTCTGGGCGTCCTTGTCCTTGACCTGCCTCTCAGCCTGGCCGTCCTCTGGCTCTATCACCGCTATGCCAAGGAACCCCTCGCCGCCTGCCTGCCCGCAAGCGCGCGAGAGAGACTTCAACTCGGACCCCGCGCCCTTTCCATCACTTCCCTTTCCGGCTTTGCGTTGATCGTGTTTTCCATTCTTGTCGGCATCGCCACCCACCTCTTCTGGGACTCATTTACGCACACGGGATATTGGCTCAGCGATCACTTGCCCTTTCTCAGCCGTAACGTCCTGCTTCCGCTCTTTGGCTGGCGACCCTGGTACGCGATCCTGCAGTACATCAGCTCCGCCGTTGGCATTCTCGTTCTCCTGCTTTGGAGTCTTCACTGGTATCGCTACGCAACTCCAGTTCCGTCCCAGCACAATTGGGACTTCTTGAGAAGCGATAGAATTGCGCTCGCCTGTTTGTTTCTGATTGCGCTTTTCGCCGCGCTCTTCAGAGCTGTTCTGGTGGGTCTCCCAGACGGAGTGCACGGTGCACAGCGATTCATGACCATCGCTGCTATTACCGGAATAGCAGTGTTCTGTTTCGAGATCGTGATCTACGGCATCGTGCGAAATCACACCCGCAGCACTGTCAATTCCGTTTGAATTGGATCCGACGAAACGACCCCGCAGCATCCAACTGCAGCTCGCAAAACCTCGAGCCTTCGACAATCCTTAAGCAGCGCTCTTCTGATCAATCCAGGCAACTGCTTCTCCGCTGCTTCCCGCCTTCAACACGTGGACGCTGATCCGCCCTGCAGTCGCCGCGATCCGCCCATCCTCGTCGCTCTCAACTATCTCTCTTACGCCTTTGGCGGCCCGGGCTTCTCCATCCCCATGGGTCTGCTGATGGCAGGCGTCTCGATCTCCGCCGGACTAACAAAACTCATTCCAAAATGGATCATGATTCTCGGCTTGTTTCTTGCAGTGTGCGGCGAACTGAGCGTCTTTCACCTGATCAGCCCGGAACTCCTCTTCCTGATTCCATTGGTGCGCTTCCCCGGCTTTATCTGGATCATCGCCGTAGGCTTCGCCCTGCCGAATCACCGCCAGGAGCACCCCCTCGCTGTCGCCGCGTAGAACGTACGCCGCATCCGCTCCGCAGAGAACGTGCCGGTCTTGTATCAGGCATGACCTCAGTCATGCCGCAAACTGTTCAAAATGGATTGGGCGTTAGCCCTGTGGCAAGTCATCACTTTTGAGACGGAGAATCTACTGCCCCGCATCCCGCCAATAATTCGCCCGCGCAATAATCTTCGCCCCATAATCTTCAACCGTGCGCACACGAATCGTATGCAACCCCGGCGTGGGATCCGAGGGACTGAATGTAATCAAATAACGGTTGCGCACATCCTTCGCCGCTTCCATCACCCGCGCTTCAAAGCGCCGGTCGCCTGTAAACGTTGTGTACTCCCCACCGCTCATAATCGCAATCTGCTTCGACACATTCTTTTTGAACGCCTGCACCGCCATCACCAGCGTCGACACCATGTTCAGCGTCCGATCCTCACCTGAATCCTTGATGTCGTGCGCAATCTCCGCCTTCGAAGGTGAAAACGAAATGCTCAGCACCAGCACATCCGAGCGCCCGATCTTGCTCACCAACTGCGCAGGCTTCGTATGCTTGCTTCCGTGGTCTCTCTCCTCGCTGATCAGCAACAAGACTCGCCGATACTCCTTCGGCTGATCTTCCAGCAGATCCACTCCATAGCTGATTGTGTCCAGAATCGCCGCCCCGCCATCTCCCGGTTCGAGCTGCTGAAGGCCCGCCGCCAGCTCTTCCTCAGAGTGCGTATAGTCCAGCATCAGTCGCGGCTTCGATCCAAATCCCACCAGCGCCGCCTGGCTCCGCGGATCCGACAAGAACACTTCCAGCAGTGGCCCCAGCTTTTCCAGCTTCTGAAATTCCAGCGCGCCGGCTCTCCCCTCCTCCATCGCCACAACAAGAGCCACAGGCGCCGTGTCCAGTTCTTCCTGTACATGAATCTTCTGCGGCACGCCGTTATCTTCCACCACAAAGTCCGATTGCTTCAGCCCGTAGACAATGCCGCCTCCATGCGGCTTCTCCACCAGTGTTGGCACCAGTACTTCGTTGGTCGTCACGCGAATTGTCGGCGAATCCGGGTGAGTTCCCGGCATGGGCTTCGGCGGTTCAATCGGCGGCAACTGCTGCGCGTGCAGAACCCCCGCTACCAACAGCGCACCCAAAAACACAAACGTCGCCCGTCCAACCAAAACCAGTTCTCCCCTGAACCAGATCCTCAGCCCGCTGCGTTATCGATGTCTTTAACGAGCGCATGAAATATGCCTGGGTGCTCATTCATCCGGCGCTGTCGCATGAGTGGGAAACTACAGGCCACACCGGCATCCCCTTCGACCCCGCGGCCCATCAAGGCTTCCGCCGCGCCTCGCCCTCCAGCCGTCCCGCCCAGAACAGAAAGCTCAGCAACTCCCACTTAGACTCCCACATAAAACCAAATACATCGCGGGCCCTCAATGTCTCCGCAGGCTTTCCGGAGTAGGTCTCCACCCGCCAGCGCAAAAACTCGCTCCGCCAGGGCGTCAGCCGATGCCCACGCGTCGCATTCCAAACAAACCGTATCGCTCCAAACAAGAGTCGGCTCCCCCCTCCGAGTGTAACCTCTTCGGAATACCTGGCTTTCGGGGAGCGCCGGCGCGGCATCCATCCACAATCCTCCCGCGTCATTTCTAAAGCTTGTCGAACAAACTCCCCGACCCAAGCTGCGAGATCACGGCCTCGAGTGCCGTCTCTTGTGTCTTGGATAACGAAAGTTGCGTCGCAACGGTAGCGAGATCGGCCTGCATCAGGTTGGTCTGCGCTGCCAGAAGCTGCGTCTTCTCCGTCGTGATCGCACCCGAGGCCGCCGCGAGTTGTGTCATCGAGTTGTCGATGAGCACTCGCTGTTGAGAGACTGTGTTCAGTGCCGCCGTCAGTGCCTGTGTATCTTGCGCCGCCTGTGCCAGATTCACGGCGCCGCTCGAATAGTCGGCAACAAGACTGTTCAGCACGCCGAACACACTCGTCGCTCCCAGAAATATCTGGTCTCCGGGAACGTTGAGCTGAATCTTCTGTCCGTTCGGCGTCTCAAGATAATTCACATGGCTGTCGCCACTGTAAATCGTCGCCGCTGGCGAAGTTGCATTCGAAGTAGCGAACGGAACAGTTGTGGCTTGTCCGCCGGCAAAGATGTACTGCCCCTGGTAGTTGCTGTTCGCCAGCGATTCCACCTCGCTCAAAATGCCGGAGATCTGCGCCCCGATCGCTTTAACGTCACTCGCGTTCATCGTGCCGTTATTTGCGCTGGTTGCCAGCGAGATGGCCTGCGTGAGTTGCGATACAACGCTCCCAAGTGCCGAATCGGCCACCTGAAGTTGACCGGTAACAAGGCTCGAACTCTGGGTGAAAGAGTCATCGCGTTGAATCTGATTCAATAGCAAAACATTGCGCCCCGCAGACACCGGATCATCGCCCAGCGCATTGAATCTTACGCCGCTCGAAAGCTCGTTCGCCAACTGCTGCTCTCTGCCTTGTGCCTGGTCAAGTGCACTGACGAGGTTGGCTACATAGAAGGGATCGACACGCATTACAAACCTCGTTTCCGGGCCCAATCGTTGGATGACTTATAAGAACCACTCAAGCCTGTATCAGGGCATGACTTCACTCATGCACCAAACCGCCAAAATCATGATGGGCTTTAGCCCTGCTATGAGGCCGCGGTCTGAACGCCCAGATTCAAAGCCGACGACATCACCGTGTTGAGAATCGCGAACACCCGGGAAGCTGCCTGGTAGCTGCGCTCGAACTGCTGCATGAACGCCGCTTGATCGTTCAGGTTCACACTCGAGAGCGAATCGCGTGCTGTTTGTAGTTGCGTTGCCGAAGCTTTCCGAGCAGCGTTCTCCGTCTGCACCTGCGAAACTATGGAACCAAGCGCAGTAACAAAATCAGAGTAGAAATTGGTCGGCGTCAGTCCGTTAACAATTGTCTTCGTCGTCAGGGCAGCCAGCGCGGCCGCGTTGGAGTTGTCACCGCTTCCCTGTCCTACTGTTGCGGCGGCAATCTCCGAAGGCAGTGTCATTACTACCTTCATGTTCGCTGCACTGCCTGCAATGACTGCGGGTTCGCTGAAGATGTAATGCCGATTGGCCGCAGTTCCTGTCGCGCCATTGAGATCAGAGCCGGAGCCGTTGAGTGCATTCACTTGCGTCGAAATGCCGAAGGCAAGCTCGTCCAACGCTGAAAGCACCTGCGGAATATCCTGATCGCGCGCCGTCAAGTAACCGCCCAGCTCTCCGCCACCCGTCGTTAGCGACCCGGTCACGTCAACGGTGCCGATGAAAAAATGGGTAACTCCGTTCAGTGCTCCCGTGGTGAGCGGATAGCTCGAGCCTTCCGAGACAAGCACGTCGCCCGAAGTTGTCGTCAGAGAGATTCCGTTATTCTCTGTCGTGATCTGATTGATTCCGATGATTTGCGAAAGCTGGCTCAGGTCGCGCTGACGCTCATCTTCGAGAGCGCCCGCGTCAGCAGTTGGCGAGGAAGACTGAATTTGAGTATTGAGCTGCGCAACGGCTGCAGTAAGCGAATTCACCTGGCTGGCAATGCTCGCAGCCTCCTGGTCGAGTGAAGTGCGCTGTGCATTCAGGCTCGCCGCGGCATTCGACACATCGCCCGCGAGTGTCCGCGCCGTCGACAGCACCTGCTCCCGCAGCGAATTATCCGTCGGATTCGCCTCGAGCGAGGCGAAAGAGGAAAAGAAGTCTGTAATGTCGGCGCCAATGTCGCCTGCTCCAGAGCTCTCCGATCCGGAGTTCGGCGGAAATAGCGCCTGGACAGAATCAAGAGCGGAAAGACGAGTCGAAGAGGCTGCTGCTGCCTGCTGCTGCTGTTGAAGCCGCTCCTCAAGCACGCGATCGCGCACCGACGTTGCGCCGGTCTCACTCACTCCCGTTCCGTAGGTCACACCGTTGATCTGCACGGGCGTGTTCTCTCGCCAGTTTGGAACCTGCTGCGTGTACCCGGGCGTGTTGGCATTTGCCACGTTGTTGGCCACAATGTTCAGGGCGGATTGGTCTGCCTGAAGCGCTCCCGAAATGAGATTGAACGCGGAGTTAATGGTCGCCATGTTCGCTCTCCTCTGCAGCGTTGACGCAGGCGCGTGTTTCGGGACCGTACTCAAGTTGTGCTGCGCGCACCGGACGAAGCCGGTGCATTACCTCCAGGTTGGCTCTCGTTGCCTCAAGAACGCGCGCGAAGATAGCCATCTCCTGCCTCGCCTCGCCCAAACCGGATCCGCATTGATTCCTCGCATCGCCCCGCTTCCGGTCCGCATCGCGAACCAGTGCCGCGCAGGAAAGCGCCATCTCTTCGAGCCGCTCGGCATCAAGATGCGCCAGTGCGAGCGACGCTTCAGCCAGCATGCTCTTCAATCCAGGGTGAGAGGCTTGTTGCATCATCATCAATTGCCCGAGCTGAAACCGCCCCCGAGCATGGCATCAATTACTTTGCCCGCCACTGCGGATGCTTTGACATTGTAGGTCCCGGTCGCCAATGCCTGCTGAACTGCCATAACCTTGTCGCTGCGGACGCTCGCATCTGCGGCAGACTGCAAGACTTCCGTTCCAGCGTGGCTCAGCGTGGCCTGGTCACCCGCAAATGCGGCCTGCGCCGCGCCACTTTCATTTCCCCGAATCTGCGTGGCCTTCGCCGACGCCGACGAAGAAACTCCCAGAAAGGCCTTGAGCGCCTCTGCATTATTTCGAATCTCCATGCGCAATCCTCCTTAGCGAGGTTATCGGCAATTGTGAACTTCACTTGAGCCCAAATGCAGCAAGATCTTGCAGAACCATCTCTTTCGTTCCCGCATTGGAAGAGGGCCCAGAGTTCTTCTCATTCCGGGAAAGGCTTCGAATGATCGTGTTGGCGATTCCTAAACCTCCCTGCCTGCTGAGCGCTTGCCCCAGCGCCTCGGCCGCAAAGTCTGCCATCGGTCCGCACGATTCCGGGTCTTCCTCATTCCCATCCGGGCTGGAACCGCTCGCCATCGGCTTAAGCAGTTCTTTCATCATCTGCGCCTCAAACTCGTGTGCTGCCTGAACGAGACGCGGTTGTGGAACCGTTGCGAAGTCACTCGGCGCTCGCACTGCCCCAATGGCGCTCATCTACAGCACCTCCAGGTCGGCCTCGAGCGCACCGGCCTGCTTCATCGCCTGCAGTATGGAGATGACATCGCGCGCACCCGCGCCGATCCGCTGAAGTTCCTGCACGAGGTCTTCGACCGTCGCTCCCTCTTTCAGATCGATCCGATTGACGGGTCTGTCCTGTGCCTCGACCGAAGTTTGCTGCACCACCTGTGTTGTTCCCGCCGTCATCGGCGCCGGCTGCGATATCTGCGACTGCGAGATCACGTTGACTGAGAGGCCGCCGTGCAGAATCGAGACGGCCTGCAACCGCACCATTCCCCCGATCACCACGGTCCCAGTGCGTTCGTTCACCACAACTCGGGCACGCGGATACACCTCGACCTCAATTCCTTCGACCCTGTCGAGAAGGGCCGGAATGTCTTCATCGGCTTGTGACGCGAGTTCGACGCGCCTGCTGTCGACGGCGTGGGCGCGAGCCGATCCCAGGCTTTGATTGATGGCGGCAGCCATCCGCTCGGCTGTGTGAAAATCGGCGTCGTTAAGTATCACACTCACCGTGCGCATCTGCTTGAGTTCGAATGGCACGGGGCGTTCCACCAGCGCGCCGCCCGGAATTCTTGCGGTGGTGGGATGATTGAGCTGCCGCGTATTCCCCGCCGCAGTGCTCATATATCCGCCCAGAACAAGCGCGCCCTGGGCCTGCGCGTAAATCTGACCGTCGGGACCGTATAACGGCGTCATCAGCAGGATTCCGCCTTCGAGTGAGCGCGCATCACCTGCAGAAGACGCAGTAATGTCGACGCGATAGCCGGGCCGGCTAAAAGGCGGCAATGTCGCTACGACAAATACGGCCGCCATATTCTTGACCTGCATGTTGCTGGCGCTGTTCGAGCCGGTTTGCGGAACCGTGACCCCGAGACGTTCCAATGCAGAGATCAGCGTCTGCGCCGGGAAGACGGTCTGCGAGCTGTCCCCTGTGCCGCGCAAACCAACAACGAGCCCATATCCGACAAGCTGGTTATCGCGAATTCCCTCAATCGTGGCAACGTCTTTCACACGTGCCAGGTGGCCCTGTGTCTCGCTTCGGGCAAGCCCGGCGGAGACGGCAATCGCGGCCGCCAGGAGGGTCCAGCCGAAGAAGAGCGTCCATTGCGTGACCTCCGACGCCTTTGGCCGGGTTTTCGACAGGAAAGCAAGGTTGTCGATTGTGGGACCCGAGATTTCAAACGGCTCGGCAGAGCTGATTCGGTCTTCCATATGGTTCTCTTCTCTCTGAAAATCGATGAGACGTTAAAACACAAGCAGCCTCTCCAACCAGCGCACCAGCGGATTCTGGCGGTAGGTCGAGTCGCTCACAATTCCTTTCCCGGTGACTTCGAGTTCCAGATCCGTCATCGAAGTGGAGAGAACCTGGTTCTGCGCGCTCACATCCTCAGGGCGAACCAGGCCTCGCAACTTGATAACTTGCGTCTGCTGCGAAAAGGTAAGCTGGCGCGTAGCCTGGACGACGAGCATTCCGTTCGGGAGGACATCCACAACTTCGCCTCCAAACGTCGTAGCTAGACTCGAGTTGGTAGAACTTTGGCCCTGTGCCGTAAGACCTGATGCGGAGTTTTGTCCGAGTAGATGTTGCAGGTTGTTAGAAGCCTTGAGTGCGCCGAACAATGCCGTGACGCTGGAACTGGCATTCGACGCACGTACATTTTTGACCTGGCCGTCGGTAGAGGCGGCAAGGCTCTCGATGACCACAATGGATACAACGTCGTGGATCCGGGCAGCTTTGGCATCCGTGCCCAGACGTACCAAACGGCCTTCGGCGCTCCAGATCGATCCTGCTGTGGTGACCTCCGCCGCATGCTGTGTGCGTACACGTTCGATGTAGGCCCGCAGGGCCAATTCAGGCGGAGTTTTGGCCGAAAGAATCGGCTTCTTGTTGGTGGCATCGAGTCGCGAAGTGTTGAGTCCTGAAATTGCCAGTGAAAGAAGAACGAAGATCATGTGAGTTTTCTTCATCGCCGTATCTCGCTGCTCTCTTGGGAAAGGCTGGCACGGCCCGGCGCAGTCGCGATGGCGCTAAGAATATGACCGCCAAACTTCAACCGCACAGTCAAACTCTCGCCGATTGCGGCTGGTTTCAGCGCCGTCGCTTCCAGCTCTGCGTCCAAGTTGCGCGTATGTTCCGACACGATGAGGTAATCGCCCGCATGGACCACAGGAAGCGAAGTGCTTTCAAGGTTCGGAGCAGAGCGCAATCCAGATTTCTCGATACGAAGCCTGGCACACTTAGAATCCGGCTGCCCTTGGATGAGCAGGGCCGGTGCGGCGGGACGGCTGAGATCCCTCAGCAGCATCCAATGTGTATGTGTGCCGAGATCTTCGATGGAGCGGATCTCACGATATTGAGACGCAACATTAAGACCCTCGACATGGAAACATGCATCCGGATGGTTGTGAATTTCTACCTTGCTCTCCTGAGACCAGCCAGAAAGAGACAGAACTGACGCTAAAGAAAACATCGCCCGCTTGACAGCCCAGGTTGATTTCGGGTGCTTCATCGACTTCTCCATCTCTAGCGGGTCATATTATTGATCTGCGAATACATGTCGTCCGCGGCTTTGATGACCTTGGAATTCGATTCGTAAGCACGTTGCGCAAGAACCATCTGAACGAATTGCGTTACAACATCAACGTTCGAGTTTTCGAGATATCCCTGCTGCAAGGTTCCAAGGCCTTCCGCTCCGCCCGGATTACCAAGCACCGGGTCGCCGGAGCTGAGGGTGGCCTGAAGAAGATTGGAGCCGATGCTCTCGAGGCCGCCAGGATTGGGAAACGTCGCCAATTGAAGCTGACCAAGCTGCGAGGGATTCTGCTGGCCAGAGAGTGTTGCATTCACCATGCCGTACTGCGTAATGGTGACTGCCGTTGCGTTGGACGGGATCGTAATGTTGGGCAGTATTGGATCGCCATCGGTAGTCACGATGGTTCCCTGGTTGTTCAGGTGAAACTGCCCAGCGCGCGAGTAAGCGATGGTGCCGTCAGGACGTTGCACTTGGAAAAAGCCCGCTCCCTCGATCGCGACATCCAGCGGATTCGAGGTCTGATTCAGGCCGCCCTGCGTCATGATGACTTCGGTGGCTGCGGACTTCGTTCCAAGTCCGATCTGCAAGCCAGCCGACACCGTGGATTGACTTTGCGCTGCACCGGGGGTCACGAGGTTTTGATAGATCATGTCCTGAAACTGGAGCCGCAACTGCCGAAATCCAGTGGTAGAGGAGTTGGCAAGATTGTTTGCGATCGTATCCAGATTCATCTGCTGGGCGGTCATTCCGCTGGCGGCGGTATACAGTGCTCGAATCATCTTCTCTCCTCGTCTTCGATGACCATCGGTTCCTAAACTCTGGGCAGATCCTCAGTTGCTGTCTTGTTGAATTCGGTGTGGAAGATCGTCAGCGCCTTCTGCATCATCTCCGCCTGACGCTGCATCGTGATCAGGTCAAGCGTCCCCTGCACAACATCCTGGTTTGCGCTTTCCAGAGCGCCCTGGCGAATCGTTGCGTCACTCGATTGAGTGCCCTTGATACCATCAGAGGCGGCATAGCGATTCGCACCTTCCGCTTTAAGCTGCGTGCTATCTGGGAAATCGAAAACGGCAAACGTAGCGACCGCGCCTCCGCCGACCGAAATCACTCCACTCGCTCCGACGGCAATCTCGCCCTGCGGAAGTGAGATCGGCAGTCCCGCGGAGGAGAGGACAGGCTCGTTCGCAGCTGTCACCAATCCGCCGGTCTGCGATCGATGAAAACTTCCATCGCGTGTGTAGCGGATACCGTTGGATGTCCGGATCGCAAAAAAGCCTTGTCCTTCGATCGCAAGATCGAGTGGATTCCCTGTCTGCTGAATCGGGCCCTGCGCCATGCTGAGCCGATCCCCGCCGAGGAGGCCGTAGCGATTGATTGCCTGGCCCAATTGCGAGTTCTCGCTGTCGGGGCCGACCAGGACAGATCGAAAATATTCGCGCTCGGCGCGATATCCGGCGGTCTGCGCATTGGCAAGATTGGTGGCGGCCGTATCCAGAGCCTGGGTCCGAGCGATCAGGCCCGTCATTGCCGCGTAGTAGCCGCTATCCATCGGTGTGCGTCCCTCTTCGCTTGGAAGAGAGCAAAAGAAAGACCAATGCACGAACAAATGGATTGGAAAGTTCTAAAGGTGGTTCATGTCCCTGCAATTGGGGCAGAACAGGTCGCTTGTTCGCTAAAGATTCGATTCCGCCGGCTGCAGCTACTGAATACCGTCGCAAACAATGGTCAGTTCAAAGCGAGTGTCGTCGAAGCAGAATGCTTGATGAACTTTGAACTCCGGAGACTGAACATGCAGGTTGTAGTCACTCCCAGTAATAACCGCCGGGACAGAAAGACCGCAATTTGCCGCAAGGTCGGGCACCTTGCTCTTCCAAGTTCCGGCAAGCATATTGCAGATCTCCCCAATGGCATCCTTCACGATGTCATCAACGGCGTCGAATTCCATTCCCGCCATACGCCCCGCAATCTGCCGTGCAGCCGGTGCACCACAGCGAAAGACACATGCGCCACTCAGAATACCTCCGAACCCGACGACCGCAGTCACCGAGCCTTCATTTCCATCATTGACCGGCGGATCATCACCGCTCTCACGGCGATATTGAACGCCGAGCATCGTTGCAAACACTTCGCGAACACTATCTTCAAGGTGATCGGGATCGGAGATCAGGTGCACCGAATCACGTAAAGACCGCATCATTATTTTCTCCCCGTTGGTTGTGGCGAATTCGCCGCGATATTCGTGCACGGATTTCCTGACTCCGTTCAGCACCATGGCACACTCCACCGAATTACACCGCTGAGAGAAGCGGCAACACCCGCTGCTTTACCTGGTCCGCTGTGAATGGCTTGCGGATATAGCCCTTTGCGCCCGCCTGGATAGCCTGCTTCACATGTTCCTCGCTTGATTCCGTCGTGATCATCACCACGGGAACCTCAGGGGCAAGTTGCTGCGTATGGAGCTGACGTACGAATTCAAGGCCGTCCATCGACGGCATATTGATATCGGAAAGAATGATGTCGACTTCTTTTGACTTGAGGATCTGTAGCGCCTCGTTGCCCGAGCCCGCTTCGAAAACGACGAGAGATTCCAGGCCCGCCTGGCGAAGCGACCTCTCCACAATCTTGCGCATCACCGAGGAATCGTCGATGATCAGTGCGCGAACCTCGCTCATCCGTATCACCCTCTGCTCTCAACTGAACTATCGGCACGGACTCGCAATCCATCAGTTGTCGAGATGCGTTCAGAACGCGCCAATGCTGCAAATCAGATCGCGAACCGACGCAGTGCGTGGAACCGAATCGTTCTCCCTGATTTTCCACGTTCGCAGCCAAATCAAATCGTGCACGCGAACCATCCGCGAGTTCACCGGTTGATTGCGCTCGATCGAACGCGCGATCAGGTGGGCCGCCGCGGTCTCCGAAACCGCTTCAGCCAGTTGCGCCGCGGGAAACGACTCCCTGAGCAAGCGAGCAAGGGCTGGGCGAAAGAGCGAAGAGCAAACGATCCCGCTCTCCACGCGCAGACCGGTCATCCTTCCGATCGCAAGCGCAAGAACCAGGTCCAGGCGTTGCTCGAATCCGAGGTAGAGAAGCTTTCCCGCCGGAACCCGCAGGGGCAGCGCGCCAAAGGCATCGAGAAAGAGCCGCGGTACCAACGGGGCGAGAGCCGCCAGTTCGTAGGATTCAATCCCGAGAACGGGACAACTCCATTGCAGCCCCAGCGCGCGCGTCACCGTAATCTCATCCGTGGCACGCTGCCGGATCAGCCACTCCCCGAGTTTGCCAGACCCGGCCTGCCTTTGCGCTTCGAGGGCCTCGCGCAACTGGCGGCGCGTGATCCATCCCTTCTCGAGCATCAGCAACCCAAGCGGAATGCGATGGCAATACTTCTCTTGCACAACGCCGCGGCCATCGAGTTCACGCCGAAGAGCCCACTGCACACGAGCTTCCGTGCACTCTGGCGAACATGTCCAGCCTCTCTCAAATATGGGAGTCGCGCGATTGCGAAAGAGGTGAAGCCAGCCAGAGCTGCAGCTGGGATTCGCGCATTGGCCTATCAGGCTGGGGCGGAAAGCTCGATTCGAATTCAGATCAGGGTCGGATGCCCACGCAGGAGATTCGGATTGCGGCAGACGAACACGGTGGTTTAGAAGAGACATCGTATGCTCTCCAGGCGCATTTGCGGCGCAGCCACCTCCGTTACACGCAGACCGAAGCTACCGTTGACCAGCACCACTTCGCCGCGGGCGACAATTTTGTCCCCCACTATGAGATCAACTGGATCGGTGACGTGACGATCGAGTTCAACCACATCACCGGGGCCTAGTTCAAGAATCTCTCCCAGAGGCATCTCGCAACAGCCGAAACGAAGCGCGGCTTCAAGTTCAACATCCAGCAACAACTCGACGCCGGGGCTAAGCAGGCCCGCCGGAGATGCTCCGCTTTCATTCCCGGACAACTGTATCGGCGTTTTGTCGTTCGCGACGCCCTGCATCTCATCGCAGACCAGGATTGCCCAGGATCCTCCGGGCGAATTGAGTCGCAAGCCGCGTGTACATGTGCCTAGATGCTGCACTGGATGAAACGCTTCGATTCGACAGTTCATTCCAGTCACAGCCAGGAACTCGCCTGCAGCCGCTTCGGCCACTTCGCGAAGGAATTCTCTCCACGCTGCCACCTGATCCACACCGTCGCCGAGTAGCGACGAGTTCAAAATCTCCGCATCAAGAGCGACCGTAAATCGCCCTTTGACGTCGCCTGAGATCTCAGCCAGAAATGCGGGACCAGTGACCATTGGCGGCACAGAATCCGTCGTGGTCAACTGCGGTTCTCCCACCAAGGCTTGAGAAAACAGCATGGTCGCCGCCGAAAGCCAGCATTCAAGATAGGTCTTCATCCGTTCCCTCCTTCGGAGGCGATCTCGAGGCGAGCCGCTCGGTGTGCGCCTTGCCGAATGGCCTGCGCGGGCGCAAGGCGCTGTCCGGCAACGCGCCATTCCGCCGACACAGCCGTAGAGAGTCCCAAGCGCAGAATGCTTCCCAGTTCCAGATTCTCAATTTCTCGCGCTGCGATCCTCACAGCCGGCAGCTGCAGACAAGCCCCAAAGCGAATTCGTCGTGCGGCGGCTTCGAGCCGAGCTCGTGTTTCTGGCGCGTGCCTGCGATGGCGCCCCCAATCAGATGTCAAGCGGCGAAGGATGGTGTTGGCGACCACGGCTGGAAATGCAAGATTCAGAAGACCGGAGCCTTGCGGCATTCGGATCTCGAAGCTCAAACAGAGCGTTTTCTCATTTACAGACATGATTCTCGCAACCTGCGTCTGCATCTGGCGGCGCTCGAAATTGAAACTGAGGCCGACTGACTGCCATGCGGCGGTTAACTCTCGGCAGATAATCTCCACCACGCTGCCCAGGATGGCCTCTTCGATGTCAGTGAGTTCCCGAAGCGGGCCCTCCTTTCCGCCACCGCCAAGCAGGAGATCGATGATTGGAGGAGCGAGGGCAAGGTCCAGCTGCAATACCGAGAGGGCTCCAAGAGGCTCCAGCCGCACAGAAGTGACGTAACTGATCTCCGGGATGCGCATCAGGAATTCGCTAAACGGAATCTGCTCCGCCGATACCAGATTCACCTGGAACCGGCAGCGAAGCCAGGCTGCAAGATTATGCGTGAGGTTTCGTGCAAAAAGATCGTTCAACATGCTGATGGCGCGCAATTGCTCGTTTG
Source organism: uncultured Acidobacteriaceae bacterium (assembly GCA_963782775.1). Taxonomy (GTDB): domain Bacteria; phylum Acidobacteriota; class Terriglobia; order Terriglobales; family Acidobacteriaceae; genus Telmatobacter. The sequence goes on along the minus strand of CAWALE010000015.1, from coordinate 43,430 downwards.
AGATCTGACCGGCACGTCCGAAGTTGTAGGGCACCACGCTGGATGTTGACCCTGACGTTCTTTGGGGCTCTGGCGAAGTGGCTCGGGCGGCCTGAAACAGTGCATCGATTTCGTCTTGCTTAAGCATTTTTTCCATCGAATAACTTCTCCCTGTTCAAGAATTCCCGCCTGCATTCCGCTCGGGTTCAGGAAGCGCGCCTGGAAACACTGCTTCTGCCGATTCTTCCGCGAGCCGCCAAATCCTGCAGAGCGGCGCGCAAGATGCACAACGGCCGAGGCATGAATCTGCGATACGCGCGACTCCACCACCCCTAAGCGCCAAGCCGATCTCACGCATGGTCAGCTCTTCGAAGTAGTAGAGGGTCATCACCAGGCGCTCGCGCTCCGGCAGGCACTCGATAGCCCCGGTTAGCTTCTCCTGCAATTCGCCACGAAGGCAGCAGAAGAGCGGATCTTCCTCGGGGCGTCCGGGTACATACGCCAGTTCCTCTTCGCCGGAATCCTCGTTATGCTCGACGTGAAGTGTTCCAATTTCCAGACCCTTCAGATCGCCAAGCAGTGATTGATAATCCTCAAGGCTTACTCCCAACTCCGCGGCAATTTCAGATTCTCCCGGCGAACGTCCCAGGCGCGCGGTCAATGCGCGGACAGCCTCTTCTGCCGCTCTTCCCTTCCGACGCAGATCGCGCGGACTCCAGTCGAGCGTACGCAGACTGTCAAGAATCGCTCCGCGAATCCGGAACTGCGCATAACTCCGGAACTGCACCTTCTTTTCGGGGTCAAATTTCGTGAACGCATCCATCAGACCCACGATGCCTGCGGATACGAGGTCTTCAATGTCCACGTGCTGCGGAAGCCGCTCGTGAATGCGCCTGGCCAAGAAGCGAACAATGGGCAAATGATCCAACAGCAGACGCTCCTGTTCGTTGTTCAAGACCTCTGGAGGCATCTCCGGCGGATATCCACGAGGAACAAGTGCTCTTTGGCGTCTCGGGAGACCTGCTCCCGGATTCATTCCTGAATTAACTCCTGGATTCATTCCCATGTAATGCCCTCCCTCACACGAACTCGCTTATCCAAACACTTCCGTCTCAACGAACCGTTCCGATCGGCTTGAGACGGGTCTCCGGTGGAATCTCTGCAGCAGCCACGACTGAGAGCCTTGCGAACACCGGCTCCAGCCACCGCTTGACGTGATAGCGGGCCGGACTTGGACAAAGGAGCACAGGAAGGGCCGAAGATGTGGAGGCGCCGATTAGATGTTTCAAAGAATCGGCCAGACGGCGGACGATCGGAACGGCCGGCGCAGAAGCGGCGGATAGCAATCGTTGACTGCCTTCCGGCGACAGCGACGTTGCAATCTCTTCCTCTATTGCCGGATCCAGAAGCAAAACCGGCAACTGCCCGTCGGAGTCAAGCAACGGTGCGATCAACCTGCGGCCCAGCGCCTGGCGCGCAGCTTCAACAAGAGTTACGAGGGATTTGTTCACCGGTGCAATCTCGAGGAGGGCCTCCAGAATCGCACCGAGATCGCGAATCGAAACGCGCTCGCGCAGCAACTGCTCGAGAACGCGCTCAACCTCGCCGAGAGTCAGCAGTTTGGGCACCAGTTCTTCGAGAAGCTTGGGATGGCTCTCATTGAGCGAATCCATCAGCCGCTTGGTTTCCGCGCGGCCCAGCAACTCGTGGGCATGACGGCGTATCAATTCACCGAGGTGGGTCGCAATCACGGTAACCGGATCGACAACCGAGTAGCCGGCGGCAATCGCCTGTTCTTCGACCGACGCGGCAATCCAGACTGCGGGTACGCCGAAGGCCGGCTCCCGCGTCTCTTTCCCGGGAAGCGGCCGGCGTTCGGGATCGCCCGAGACAGCGAGCATCTGTGTGCCCTCGAGGTGCCAGCGTCCAATCTCAATCCCGCGCAGAGATATGAGATATTCGCGTGGGCGCAGGCGGAGATTGTCGGAGATATGCACAGGAGGCACAAGGAAACCCATCTCCGCCGAAAGATGACGCCTCAGGGCGCGCACCCTGTTCAAAAGCGTGCCTCCCTGCTTCTCATCGACCATGGGAATCAGTTGGAATCCAATCTCGAGCGACAACTCCTCGAGCCGAAGCAGCCCGGCCAGCTCTACAGAGGGTGCCTGCTCCTGCTTCTTCTTTTCGATCGCCCCGATCTCGACAGTCGGGGGGGCGGGTGCAGTCGCAATACGTCGCCCAATCCAGAAGAGGCCCGCCGCCACCAGCAGAAAAGTAAGCCCCGGCAATCCGGGAATCAGGCACATTGCCGCACATACCACGCTGGCCAGATAGAGAGTCGCAGGTCGCGCGAAGAGCTGCTGGCGAATCTCCGTTCCCAGCATTCCAGCCGAGTTGGCTCGCGTGAGGGTGATACCCCCGGCAACCGACACCAGCAGCGATGGAATCAGCGTGACCAGACCATCTCCGACCGTTAGCACCGTGTAAGTGCGTGCTGCATCGCCCAGTTCCACGCCCTGCTGCAGCGTTCCAATCAGCAGTCCGGCAACGATGTTGATCGCTGTAATGAGAATCGTCGCCATGGAATCACGCTGGTTGAAACGCGCCGCACCATCCATCGCGCCGTAAAACTCCGCCTCGCGGGCGATTGCCTGGCGCCGTCGCCGCGCCTCCGCCTCATCGATAAGCCCTGCATTCATGTCCGCATCGATGGACATCTGCTTGCCTGGCAAGGCATCGAGCGTGAAGCGCGCAGTCACTTCGGCCGTGCGCACGGCCCCGTGCGATACGACGAGGAACTGGATGGCGATCAGGGCGAGGAAGAGAACAAATCCAACAATGTAATTCCCGCCAACAACAAACTGGCCGAAAGCCTCAATCACCTTGCCGGCAGCGGCTGTTCCTTCAGAACCGTGAAGCAGGATGCGACGGCTGGAAGCGATGTTCAGGGCAAGCCGAAACAGCGTTAGCAATAGCAGCAGCGTTGGAAACACTGAGAGTTCTACGGCGCGTCGAATCTGCACCGATGAGAGAAACACAATGATTGAAGCCGCCATCGATAGCGCAAGCAGAAGGTCCAGCGCGGCCGCCGGCAGCGGAATCAGCATGACGAAAATTACGCTGATGGCTCCCACTGGCAGCACGTAATCGCGCATCCGGTCGAGAATGCCTAGCTGCGCAAGAGGTGAGGGATTCAGAATGGCAGTGCTCATCGGACGCCTCCATCGGGCCGTTGATGCAAACCAGAAACGATGCTGTCGGACGCACGCTTGCTCGGTGGAATCCCGGCGTGCGTTATTTGCGATGTCTGTACTGATCTCGCCTCCGCCTGCGAAACCTTCTGCCGAGCGCGGCGTTCTCGCATTTCGGCTTCAACGCGCTGTCGATACAGATACGCAAGGATTGCGGCCACCGCGGCATACAGGTCCACAGGTATTGAATGGCCGACTTCGACGGAACGATAGAGCGATCGAGCGAGCGGCGGATTCTCAATGATCGGTACACCGGCCCAGCGAGCTTCAGCCTTGATCTCTTCTGCAAGAAGATTGCGTCCTTTGGCAAGGACCTTGGGAGCGTCCATGGCGATAAAGTCGAAGCCCAAAGCGATAGCGTAGTGAGTCGGGTTCGTCAGAACGACGGCAGCCCTAGAAACATCGGCCTTGACCTTATGCCTGCGCATCTGGCGCTGCAGGCCGCGAATGCGCCCGCGCGTTTGCGGACTGCCTTCGGTTTCCTTGAACTCCTGTTTCATTTCCTCGCGGCTCATCATCAGGCGCGATTCGCGGCTGCGCCATTCGACGATGTAGTCAATCAACGCCCAGCCCAGAAGCAACCACGCCGCTGCGGCGAGAAGTCCGTATACATCCGAAGCGAGACTGGTGAGACGCGCAGTTGAGAAAGGCGGAATAGTGAGTTCGCGCGCGATACGCTGCACCGCGAAAACAGCAAGCAGACTGGCGGGCAACAGAGATTTGCCGAGACGCGAAACCGCGCGTAGAGAAAACAGGTTCTTCAAATTCGACGCCGGGTTAACGCGGTCCAGACGAAAGCCAATGGAGCCGGTGTGGATTTGCAGTCCACCGGTTTGAACCACCCCCGCCATCAAGGCTCCGGCAACAATGGCCGAGATCGCAATTCCAACCGGAATCAGTGCATCCATGATCAGACGGCGCATGGCGAGCAAAGTTGGCTGAAGTGTCGCGGCTTCCCAGTGGGCGGGTGCGCCTAAATCAAGTGATGTGGAAAAGGAAGAGCGGAAAGAGTCAAGTATTCTTCCGCCGAGAAACCCAAGGCTCAGGACGCCAGCCAGCGTTCCGGCCGCCGCAGCCAGTTCCCGGCTATGCAGAACATCTCCGTCCTTGCGCGCTTTCTCTCGCCGGTGCGGGCTTGCCTGTTCGGTGCGGTCTCCGGGCATCGGCTATCCTCCAAGGCCAAAGCCAGGCATACGGGAGAGTGCCCCGCCTGACGCGTTAGCGGAAACCTGAAGCATCCGCTCGGCCAGATCAAGCAACCCGGAAAAACGTGCTTCAATAAACCGCGGCCAAAGAGCCAGAGAACCGATAAGAACAGCGAACCCGACCAAGGTCTTAAGTGGAACCGTCAGGGACATCACGGGAAGCTGCGGGCTGAGCTTGCTGAGCAATGCAACGGCGATCTCAATGAGCATGGTGGCGGCGAGAACCGGAGCCGCAAGTTCGACTGCGGCAAGAAAGATGCCACCGGCAGCCTGGACAATTGCGCGGGCTGTGACAGGCGCGAGCGTGTACGCTCCAAGTGGCACAGCACGAAAGCTGCGCACCAAGGAAGCGAGCATAATTCGATCGAGCCCGGCCGCGATCAGCACCAGGGTCCCCATCAGCTGAAAGAGATCTCCCATCAGTGGCGTCTGGATATTTGAAGTAGGGTCGAGCAGGTTCACCATGGAAAAGCTGAACTGCACGCCGGCGATCTGGCCGGCGAAGAGAAGCATTTCGTTCAGAAGCGAGAGAACGATTCCGTAAACGAGCCCTACAGCGATCTCACCAAGCAAGGCGGTAAGAGTGATTTCGGCGTGTGCGTTGGGCAACGCGGAAACCAGCGGAGCCAGCAGGAACGCGACGGCTGCGACGAAAACAGCCTTGGTTCGCGCAGGAAGCGCCGAGGACGAGAAGAAGGGTGCGAAGACGACGATTCCGCTCACACGAATCAGCGTCAGAACCATCGCACTCAAAAAGCTCGTCCACTCGGGCATCAATATCGTCTCCTGATCTACGAAACATTGCGCAGCTTTAGCCGATGTACCGGCGTAAGTCGGACATGAGGAACAGCGTGTAGGCCGCCAGTCGACCGAGGAACCACGGCATGCCGACCAGCAGAATCACCGCCACAGCGGCGAGTCTCGGAACCGAGGTCAGCGACTGCTCCTGAAGGCTGGTCAACGTCTGGAAAAGGCGTGAGCAAAAAACCGAGAACCACGGCTGCGATCAGGATCGGCGCGCTTAGGATCATGGCTTCCTTCATCAACTGGCGAAGCAATTCGGCGACAAGATCGGGAGTCATGCACCTTCCTCAGAAACTCTTTAGAAGCGATTGGGCGAGCAGGTTCCAGCCGTCAACCATGACAAACAGCAGAATCTTCAATGGGGTCGAAACGACGACGGGCGGCAACTGGAACATCCCGATGGAAGTGGTAATGGCAGCAGTGACCATATCCACCAGCAGAAACGGCAGGAAAAGAACCGCGCCAATGGCGAAACCAGATTTCAGTTCGGACAGAATGTACGCGGGCACTACGACGCGCATCGGCAGCTCATCGGGCGAATTCGGACGTGGAAGCTGGCCCGCAGCGGTGAACAGCGCGAGATCCTTTTCACGCGCGTAATGGAGCAGAAAATGCTTGATCGGCTGCGACCCGCGCTCAATGGCATCCCATCCCGCGATTTGTCCGGCGCGATAGGGCTCAATTGCCTGCTGATCGACCTGCGTCAGCACCGGAGTCATCAGAAACCACGTCATCATCAGGCCAAGACCGAGCAGCGTGGGATTGGAGGGAGCAGTCTGCGTGCCGAGCGCCTGGCGCAGAAAGTGGAAGACCACCATCAGGCGCACCAGGGGGGTCATGCACATCAAAATCGCGGGAAGGAGGGTGATCAGCGTCAGCGCAAAGAGAATTGTCCAGGGCGTTGAATCGGAAGGATGCAGGCGCGCATTCAGGTCGGGCAGAAATGGCGTTGCCGGGGGAGCAGCCGCTCGCATTGCCAGCAGAAGCGCGGTCATAGGCTCTCCGCTTCCGAATCGGTCGAGCGGCGCCGAGTTGCACTGGATCGGCCGGCAGCTGGCTTCAGAGGATAAAAACTCGGCGCACCGTCAGGCGATGTGGCAACGAGCAACCGTTGCCCGTCCGCTTCAATCAGGGCTACGGTCTGCCGCGGAGCAAGATTGATTCTCTCCACCAGGGCCAGTCGCGGTTGCTTCGTCGCACGGCGACTGAGCCGCTCGAATAACAACGCGCCCAGGCCCGGTCGTTTCGGTGGGTCGGCGCCTGGAGCCATATCCCTTTTCCCCACAGCCAGGCTCAAAGCATTGGCAAAGACTTCCAAATCTCTTCTCCTCAAATAAGGCGAGTAATGCGAACCGCCAGTTTTTGATCGATGACTTCAAACTCAGCCCACGCCAGCTGCGCGCCCCGGGCAGCCAGAGGCAAGTCTTCCCCCTGCAACCATTGCGACGGGATGACTGCTCCCACAGCCAGTGCGAGAAGGTTGCGAATCCGGAACTTTCTGATTGGAACTGCGACGTCAACCTCGACGGGCAACCGGGAGACCAGCGGATTGATACCAACGGCGCCTTCCCCGCTCAAAGACTGCCGGAGCCTGCACCAGCGCCGCTTCGGCAACCGTCTGTGGTGCCGCTGGAGATATCGCAGTTTTCTGCGCGGTGAGTTGTGGTTGTGCAGCCATCTGGCGTGGGTACCTGCAGCAGATGGGCCAGATCGGAGAAGGAATTCTTAGAAAGGACTCATGATTGCGGAAGATCGGAGCCTTCGGCCCGTATCCCGCACCCGCATGAAATGACATTCACTTCGCTGCTACACTAAGAGCAGAGATTGCCTGAGAGATTTACGAACGACGGCTAGGATTTGAGGTCAAGAACATGCCCCAACAGAATGGAAATAACGGTATTGCTGGAACTGGACTGCGGCTTAAAGTGGGTCTTGCCGAGATGTTGAAGGGCGGCGTCATCATGGACGTGATGAACGTTGAACAGGCCCGCATCGCGGAGGAGGCAGGCGCTGTATCCGTGATGGCGCTCGAGCGGGTTCCCGCCATGATTCGCGCCGAAGGCGGTGTGGCGCGCATGGCAAAACCCGGCCTCATCAAACAGATCATCAAGGCAGTCTCCATTCCGGTAATGGCCAAGGCCCGCATCGGACACTTCGCGGAAGCACAGATTCTGCAGGAGATCGGCGTCGATTTCATTGATGAAAGTGAAGTTCTGACCCCGGCGGACGAGGCCCACCATATTGATAAGCACGCTTTCAAAACGCCGTTCGTTTGCGGCGCCCGGAATCTTGGCGAGGCTTTACGCCGGATTGCGGAGGGTGCGGCGATGATCCGTACCAAGGGCGAGGCCGGGACCGGGGATGTTGTGCATGCCGTGCAGCATATGCGACAGATTGTAAGAGAGATGAAGGCGCTGACGGTGCTGAGCGAGCAGGAGCTGTACGCTGCCGCAAAGGAGCATCAGGCTCCTTATGAGCTGATCCGGATGGTGGCGCAGGCTGGGAAACTGCCGGTACCAAACTTCTCGGCAGGCGGCATCGCCACGCCCGCGGATGCGGCTTTAATGATGCAACTTGGTGCCGAAGCAATCTTCGTGGGCTCCGGAATCTTTATGAAGGAACGGGCGACGCCGCTCGATGTAGAGAACAATCCGAAAGAGCGTGAAGAGGCGGTTTCGCGCGCTAAGGCCATCGTGATCGCGACCACGCATTACAACGACCCAAAGATTCTGGCCGAAGCCAGCGAACAGGTCACCGGCACTATGAAGGGTCTTGCGGCCGCAGCTATCGAGGAGTCACAGTTGCTGCAGACGCGCGGCTGGTAGCGCGCGCAGCGAGATAGGTCGTCACCAAATCATTGAGCCGGAAGTGCCAAGCACTTCCGGCTTTTATCATTGCATCAGAGGCATTTGCGGACGCGAGCTGAGAAGGTGAAGAGCAGTTCGTTGCCGCTTGATCAGACATTGCAGGCGGGGGAGATTGAGAGATTGAACGCGGAAGCCAAACGGCCGCGAATCGGTGTCCTGGCGATTCAGGGGGACTACGCAGCTCATGCGGAGGCACTGGTGGAGGCTGGCGCCATCCCGGTTGAGGTACGCAAGCGCGAGGAACTGGTTGATCTCGATGGGCTGATTCTTGCCTGGCGGCGAATCGACCACGATCTTGAAGTTCCTCGAACGTGGGCATCTCTTCGACGACTTGAAGCAGTTCTGCTCGAGCCGGCCTGTGTTTGGAACGTGTGCGGGAGCAATTCTGCTGGCGCGTGAAGTACGCAACCCTGCGCAGCGAAGCCTTGGCTTGCTGGACGCGGTGGTTGAACGCAACGCCTATGGCCGGCAGATTGACTCTTCCATCCTCTTCTCGGACACGAAACTGCACGGCGACAAGCTGGAAATGGTCTTCATCCGCGCGCCGCGCATCGTGGAAACGGGGCCTGACGTCGAAGTCCTGGCGGAACGGGACGGAACGCCGACGCTGGTGCGGCAGGGCAAGTTGATGGCAGCGACGTTTCATCCCGAACTCTCGCCGGACCGGCGTGTTCACCAGGCATTCGTCGATCTGGTGAAGGCCAGTCTCAAGTCGTAGAGCGGTTTTGCACCACGTTGAAATCGAATTGAATAAAAAGGCCATCCTGATTGGGAGTGGCTGCGTCCAACGGAAAGTGGTGTAGTCTGATTTGCACAGAGGCTTCTAAATGCCCGCGACCTTTACGCATTCCCCTGCGGAAACGGAACGGAAAGAGCCGGGAATTGGCGGCAAACCGCCTGTTGACCGACGGCCCACCGGTGGTGGTGGCGGCGGCGGTGATGACGACCGGCAACATGAACGCCGGGGTCCGCGCGAGTTGCTGCACAAGATCCGCTTCTCTGTCTTCTCCATTCTTGCGGCGGACATGATGTTTTTTGCCATCCTGGTCGCGCTGTTTTTTGCGCGCCAGGCCGGCACCCACATGGATCCGCGCACCCACGAGCAGATCGGCGACTGGCATCCGGTGCTGCTTCCCCCTATCCTTTTTCTGAATACTGCCCTGCTGCTGTTGAGCAGCCTGACGATCGAGGTCGCGCGGCGGAATATCTTCCGCGAGATTGACGTGCTGGAGGAATGGCTGGGCCTTGGGCATCCAGCGCTGCAGCGGACCCTTCCATGGACGGCGGCGACGCTCGGCCTCGGAAGCTTGTTTCTAGCGGGGCAATGGATGGCGTGGCAGCAACTGACGGCCCAGGGCTTTGCGTTTGACCATTGGTCGACGCCGGCCAGCTATTTCTTTTACATCATTACGGGATTGCATGCGGCGCACCTGATGGTCGGAGTCATCGGTCTGGCAGTCTGCCTCGCCCTCATCCGCGGGTTCAAGCGCGTGGAACTTCGCCAGATTGCGGTAGATGCGACTGCCTGGTATTGGCACGCAATGGGCGTGGCCTGGCTGATTCTGTTTGCTGTTCTCGTGGTCGGCCAGTAGATTTCGGCGCAGTTTGTGACGCTTTGAACGATATGCAACTATGCGGTTGCACTTCTCTAAAGAAGAAAAAACTCATTTTTATGCTAAGTTCGTCAATCCACACGACTTAGCGTTTCAAGGGGGTCCCGTAAACCATTCTAATCATTAGACTTAAGGCGCAAAGTCGTCAAAACTAAGAACTTAGCGGGTGATTGCGGCCGTTTGCACCATTTCTGTGGCAGGATCTTCCCACAATGCGGTGCAATGCTCTCTCTAAACGGACAGTTTTGAATTCGTTGTTCACGGACCGATTCATGATGATTTTTGCGTTTCGCTTTTAGAGACGAGTATAGGCAATGCCGGGAATTAATCTGCAAGATTCCTGAAGAGTTTTGCGTAATGCAATGAGGAAGATGGTTCGGATTCTGAGGGGATATGTCTTGACATCTCCTGTTGCTGACCGACCCCGGTGAAAACGCCGAACCTGTCCGCTCCCGCCCATCGCGCCGAACTTGCTGGGTCTCGCGATTCCCAGGTCTCAAAATCGAGATCTCCACCCCAAGGACGTGGACCTGTCCTTGGGGACCCCGGACCTGGGGCACCCAATTTCGTGCAACTATTCACTTGAGACCTGGGCCACCCGCCATCAATCTTGACGGTTGGGCGCAATTCATGTGCGTGCGGGCACGCGCGAGGCTACTTCCGCTCCAGCGTGAGACGCGTAGATTTCATCCGTGCCGACATCGCGGAGCAGAAGCGGCATGCGTCGTCCGGATCCAGGCTCATCCAAGAGTTGTACCAGCCTGTTCCGCGAAAGTCTTTCGGGAATATCGAGAACGAGTTCCTCTTTTCCCCCCGTGAACCGGGACGCGGTACACACCACGCTTGTTCTCCATCCGAGCTAACGAAGTAGATGAAATCTGCCATCGTGAGACCAGTTGTGAAAGCCAGAGCAAGACCGTTCTGGGGAAGAGCTCGAGCGGTATCTCAGTCGTATCGCAAATCAAATACGACCAAATCCCTATCTGATTGAAGGGGTGACCTGCGATATATCGTCCGTCAGGAGACCAAAGAGGCGCCCAGAACCCTCCCGGCCGTTTAGGCAGTGTGGTGATCTTTCCGGTAGCAACCTCCAGAATTCGTGTTTCGATCTTTATTTGCGTCCCGCGGCACAAAGCTGTATGCGCGGTTCGGTTGTGAAGACCACCCTCTTGCCGTCGGGTGACCAGTCTGCGAGACTCTGGGGTCCAGCTTCGTCAGGTAGAAGGCGCCTCGGAGTGCCACCGTTCGAGAAGAGATCACGTAGATGGTATCCACGCCATTCTGCGTGTTGCCTGTAAACAGAATCATTGAACCGTCAGGTGACCAGCGAGGGTTCCTGGGATAAAGACGGAGGCTTGGTCAGTTGCACGTGGTCCGCTGCCATCGCGATTCGCACGCCACAGAATGCCTTCGGGGAACGAAACGTACGCTACATATTTGCCATCTCGAGAGAAATCGCAGCATTTCGGCCGAGATGCCATCCAGGATATGGCTCCAGGCGATTTGATCTCTCGGTCGTAGCGCTCGAGTTGCCCGCGAAGCGAAACCCCCCGAGCGAAGATCGTCTTTCCATCGCGACTGGGTACGGGAGTGCCCCAGAAGAGTGGGCCCAGCGCAAGAGGGAAGGGGTCTCGGAACTTTGCGGACGAAGAGCGCCCGTGCCTTTCGTCAGTTGCCCAGATTTGTGCCAGAGGCAAGACGTTTCCTCCCTGGGTCAGCGTGCAAGGACCGCCAGGAACACATAGGATTGTCCATCCGGTGTCCAACGGCCACAGCACTTTCTTGCTCGATCCATTCCAGCCGGGAAGCCATTCATGAAGATTGGTTCCGTCTGATGGATATTTCCCATATGTCATTCCTCGCCGTCGGGTAAAACGGATCGTCTTTCCATCCGGCGACCATTGAATGTCGCGTGTTGCGACGTATACTGATGCGGAGGGTGCATCTTCGCGGTAAAGCAGCCGAGGGGTATCCGCCATCGGTCCCCATCGTATAGATATCTCCATGAGTGGTTGCATAGACGATACTTTTCTCCGTCCGGCGAAAAAGCAGCGGCGTAGGTTTTTGTCAGATATCGGGCTGGGTGGCCCGCGGTCCCAACAATCCAGACGTAGCGCCTCTTCGCGTTCCACCTGATTCAACACCAGCATGCTCGATCCATCGCGTGCAACATCCACAAGTCCAAGGATCGCTGGTCCAAGCACCCTCGGCGGCAGGTCGATTGGGATTTTCGTCGACCTTTCCACCTGAAGACCGGGATTTGAGCGATGGATATCCTGAGGCGTGCCAAGTAGGTCATGTAAATCGCTGGTTCCGTCAGTTCCGAGCACGAGTTTCTGAGCCCCATCGAGCGTGAGTTGCTCGAAGTTGCGTGATCCTGCGGAACAGGCAAGGGAGATGCGTATATACCAGAAGGCCGAGGGCCGCAGAATACACAGATCACGGCGCAACTGACGTCCAGAGGATCCAGTGCTTTGAGAATGCGATGATTGCCGGAGGATCGGTGATTGGCACCTCGGTGGATCAGGGGCACAGCGAACGGGACGCTTGGGGTCGAAGTGATTTGGATTCAATAGTATCGACTGGCCCGATGAAGCGATAGCCCAGGCGTGGAAGAGTTTCGATGAACTGGGGTGCTTCGGCGTCGTCGCCGAGCGCGTCGCGTAGCTTGACGGATGCTGTTGTTCAGGATCTGTTCGAAATCGACGAAGGTGTCGTCAGGCCAGAGCCTTTTCCTGAGCTCTTCGCGCGTTACCAGTTCTCCCGGGTGTTCCAGCAGCATCGCCAGCACGTCGATGGGATGGCCGCGGAGCTTGAGTCTCTGGCCGTTGTGATACAGCTCCCGCGTGTGGAGATCGAGCTCGAAGGTCTTGAAGCGAACGAGATGTTCTGACCGAGTAGCGGTTTCCATGGCAGAAACCCTCCGGCAGATGGACCTTGCAGCGAAGCACAGCCTTGCGCGCTGCTGTCCACAGCGATGTCCACTCTTGTACGTCGAAAAGTTTAGCACTCTTCGCGATCCGCTAGATGACGCTCCTCTTTCAATCCCGCAGCGAATCAGAGCAGCTTGCGTTGTTAGCCAGAAGTTCTCCAGAAGTTAGCCTCGCTCCATTGAAGTGTTAGCACTGTCGCGCTGCAAGATGCCGCTGTTGTTTTTCCAAGGTTTGTGGTTGGAAGCAATCCCGCAGTCCGTTGTGGGGTTGATCATGCCGGAAGCGTCGACTCTTCCGGGAAAGGAGGATTATGAAACAGCTTGTGAACTTCAATATTCTCTGGCAGGGCCGTAACTCTGGCACTCCTGGTGCTGTTCTCTTCAGCATTGCTCGCGCAGGTCTCTGGTTCCGCCCAGTTCTCCAAGACGCTCGAGCAGGTCAGGGTCCACGCAGCTCAGGCACAAGACGATGCTGCCCTGTTGGAGTCGTATGCGCGATCTGGCCTCGCATGGCCTGTGCATGCGCAGTGCCTCGAGAACATCAAAGAGCATGTCAATGACCTGGCCGAGGACTTCACCCAGCTTCAGGCTCTTCGGGACGAAGCAACTCGCAAGCCAGCGTGCAGCGATCGATCGAATCGATCCGTTGCTGCGTGACATAGCGGCCAGTCTTACCGCGACCATCAAGTATCTGAATCACAATAATCACAATCAGAGTGAAATGAAAGACCCGGTGTTCCGCTCCCGTGTTGCGGCTGATCGGCTCAAGATCGATACGGTCTATCGGGCCATTTGCGAATGCCCGAAAGGTTGATTAGACCCTGTTACGTAATTGAATTGGCAGTAGGCTTCGCAGCGCGAAGGGATTCGCGCTGCGAAGCCTGACTGTATGAAGTGGCGCGGCTAAAAGACAGGCCGGCTTGCCGCCCGTCAGTTGAAGAGCGTCGAACTTGCTGGGTCTCGCGATTCCCAGGTCTCAAAATCGAGATCTCCACCCCAAGGACGTGGACCTGTCCTTGGGGACCCCGGACCTGGGGCACCCAATTTCGTGCAACTATTCACTTGAGACCTGGGCCAGCCGCCAATCGATTAACGAAGCCCGACGCGATGAAGCAATTCGGTGAAGCGGGGATCGGGACGAAGAGGATCGAACTCCACCGCGTAACCGGCGTCGAGAGGAAATGTGTGCCGAAGGTAGGATTCGTTCAACAGCGCGATGCTCTTGTCGCGCTCTCCCAATCCAGCGTAAACGCACGCCAAATCGTTCAGGTTGCCAGCAGGAAGCTCGGCGAGGATCTTTCTAGCCTTGGCAGCATCGCCGGCCAGGGCGTACGCATATCCAAGTCGAGCGAGGTAGTAAGGGTATTGAGTGCTGTTCCGCGACATCTCCACAGCTCGGCTCAATTCCCGGATAGCCTCTGGAAACGTACGCTTTCCGACGTAAGCCTCGCCCATCTCACCGAAGTCGTCTGTATGCGTCGGGTCCATGGCCAGTTCCTTTTGATACCAAGCGATTGCCAAGTCCCATTGCCGAGCTGCACGGTAGTGGTATGCCAAATGCCCAACGGGCGTGGGTGAGACCGGATCAAGTTCCAAGAGTATCTTTGCCTCAATCAGGGACTCGTCGAATCGGCCAAGTTCGATGAGCAGGTGGGAATACCAATGGTGCGCGGATGCATAGTTGGGACTTAGCGCAATTCCCTTCTTGATCTCAGCTTCTGCGCCGGCGAAATCCCAGTCTCTCTGCAAGCGCAACATGCCCAGCATCGCGTGAGCTTCCCCCATGTCGGGCTTGAGTTCCAGGGCGCGGGTAGCTGCAGCGATTCCTCGCTTAACACTGTCTTCTTGGTTGACACCCGCAACTCCATAGACGTAACACTCGGCCATTCCGACATAGGCCAGCGCGTAGTTTTGGTCCAATTCCGCGGCCTGCTCAAAAGACCGGAGTGCCTGCGCGGAGTCTTCGGGCGTCCATCTATCCACGAAGAAACGGCCGCGCATGTAGGCTTCATACGCCTTCGGATCCACCTGCTGAGGCCGCAGGCGCTCATTCTCGTCTGGAGTGATGACCGCGCGGACCTGACCGGCGATCGCCCTCGCGACATCACTCTGCATAGCCAGCACGTCTTTCAGATCGCGTTCATAGCTTTCAGACCACAGATGGCGGTCGGAGCGTGCGTCGATCAATTGCGCCGTGATTCGCACCCGATTGTCAGAGCGTACGACCGAACTCTCGATTACCCCATCGACCTTCAGTTCCTCTGCGATTTCGGGCATCGTCTTTTGCGTTTTCTTGTAATGCATCGCCGAGGTACGCGATATCACGCGTAGTGCCGAGATCTTCCCCAAATCGCTTGTCAGTTCCTCGGTCATCGCGTCTGCGAAGTAGTCCTGCGATGGATCGCCGGAGAGGTTCGCAAATGGCAGTACCGCAATTGAGCGAATTGGTGCGGGGCGAGGATGATATCGGAACCAGGCCGCTGCTCCGATTGCCAACGTTATAGTCAGAACGATTGCGCCGGTTCCCCACCATCGGAGTGACGTTTTGCGGTTCTCAGCGGCCGCAGTCATTACCGGTTCCGTTGAAGGCGTTTCTGCGGCCGCCTCATCTCTTAGAACCTCTCCGATGAAGCGGTAGCCCCGCCGGGGAATCGTCTCGATGTACGTCGGGCTTTCAGAAGAATCGCCAAGAACTTCTCGCAGTTTGCGAATGGCTGTATTGAGGCCGTCATCAGCCTCAACGAAAGTGTCGGCGGGCCAGAGCCTTTGCTTCAGCTCTTCCCGGCTAACAACTTCGCCCTTTCGTTCCAACAACAGCAACAGAACGGTGAGTGGGTTGTCCTGTATGCGGATCCGCCTGCCTTTGTGGCGGACTTCGCGGGAGCGAGCATCGATTTCGAATTCGCCGAATCTTCGGACAGGTTTTGAGGGGGCGCTCGCTTCCATGACCTGCCTCGTGGTGTAGATAAAAAGATCGAGCCGGTGGCGGCTGGAGCCGAAATCGATCTGGGCGATTCCGCTGCCGAGAGCACAAGTTTAGCTGAGATATGGATTTAGTCGTACAGGAAAAATTCAGCAATGATTCAGCGCCGTTTCATTGACGCGGGAATGTAGGCGGGGGAGACTCACCGAACTTGATCTCAAACCCCAATAGGAGCGAGCCCATGCAGAATCAGTTCCTCAAAAACCTTGGCTGGATTTCTTCACTCTGCTTGTCAGTTGTCTTTGCGGGTTGCACCATGGCACCAGCGGGACTATCGGTTGCAGCCGCGTTGGTAAAGTGCCTTTCCGCTACGAGTACGGTCCGTGGTCCACGCCTGAGAATCTCGGCCCGCTCGTCAATACCACCGCCAACGATCAGCACCCCGGCCTCTCGCCGGACGGTCTTTCTCTCTATTTCCACTCCAATCGCGCCGGCAACATCGCAGGCAGCAAGGCGGCGACCACCGATATCTGGGTCGCGCACCGCGAAACGCTCGCCTCGGCGTTCGGGCAGGCCATGAACCTGGGCTCTACCCTAAACTCGATCGCGAATGACACCGCGCCGAATGTCTCCTCAGACGGTCACTTTCTGGCCTTCGGCTCGGATCGAGACGGCGGCTGTGGCGGCTACGACATTTGGGTTTCCCACCGTGCCAATACCTCGGTTGATATCGGAGACGGTGGCTGGGAACCGCCCGTTGATTTGGGCTGCACCATCAACAGCACTGTCTCCGAAGATGGCCCCTTCCTCCTCACCGATCCTGACACGGGCAAGGTCACACTTTATTTCACTGCACAGAACCGCCCCGGTGGCCTTGGCGACTGGGACGTCTGGATGAGCGAGCTAATGCCAAACGGCAACTGGTCCGACCCCGTCGACGTCACCGAACTCAACACAACCGCACGCGATACGCGCACCGCCTTTCGCTACGATGGCCTCGAGATGTACATCACTTCCATGCGCCCGGGCAGCGTAGCCGATTCCAACGGTGCGCCCTCGCTTGACCTCTGGGTCTCCACGCGCGACAAGCGCCAGGATCCCTGGGGAACGCCCATCGATCTAGACACAAATATCAACACGGCCTATGCCGATGGAGCCCCGGTACTTTCTCGCCGACGGCACGGAGATGTTCTTCTACTCCAACAAGTCGGGAGGCCTCGGCGGCAATGACCTCTACGTCACCCACCGCACCCGCTCTCTCGTCTTCCCCCCGGGTCAGAGCCACTGAACATCAAGCCATCAACGGCTGAGCGCGGCTCAGCCGCTTGATCGGATTCAGCCGGATCGTAGTCTTTTGCGAGTTCTGGTTGGGTTCTGGACAATCCGTAATCTGTTTGGGCTATGAACGTGGACGAGTCCGGCCATGATGGCCGCCGGTGCTGTTAGGGATCGGAGCATCATTTCCCCGTCTGGATTTTCTTCTGGCCATCTGGTCTGGGTACAAAAATGTCCTGCCAGACGAGGCCACATTCCTGCACCATCTGGATGGGGTATTCGAGACGCCCGAGATTTGCGTCGGCATTATTGGTGCCGAAGGAGAACTTTGCCCCGGCCGCCTTGGCCTGCTTGATGAAAGAAGCGCTTGGGATCTTGTAGCGATTGTTGATCTCGATGGCAACGTTGTTGTCGATGGCGGCAGCGATGACCTTATGCCGACGCTCGGACGTCCAGAGGGTTTCGTATCCTGACGCGATCTGGCGCGGGAGAAACGTGGGATTGGCGTAGATGTCGATGGGCTCACGCATTACGCCGAGAATGCGATCTACGTACATGTCCATGAAGGCCTGCGCATCGGCGATGGTGCCGACCTCCTCATCGATCCAGAGACGCATGCGCTTGCCATCATTATCGGTAAAGGTCATCGCATCTGTGAACACATAGTCGAAGCGGGCCACGGAGGCGGGAGAAACAAGCGACCTCCACTCGCGCCCTTCTGCCTGCAGGGCGATGAAGCAGGGCTGGCCTTTCATGCTGTCGAGATACTGCTGGACGCTGTCATCGCTGTGAACGGGGAAGCCCAGGCCGCAGTTGATGGCGATGCCGTAATTGATGCCCAGACGGCGGGAGTTCTCAAGCGCCTGCTCAACGGTGAGTCCACCTTTGAGATGTACGTGGTAGTCGACGACGGGATAGTTCTCAGTGCTGAGGCGAATCACCTCGCGATAGAGGTCGTCGACAGTGGGGCGGGCGACAGGGAGCGTCGGCGCGAGCGGCTCAGCAGTATCGGGCAGGGGGCGCACGCGAATGTTCCTGAAGTGGGTTGTGCTGCCTGGATCGTGCCCCTGGAGCGCAAAAGTTCCGTGGTTGAGAATGCGCTGAAACTTGGGATCGGCCTGAAAAGGCTGGTCGGGCTCTAGGTAGTCGACAACCAGCATGTCATTGATGCGGGTCTGCGCGCGTTTGCCGCGGACCGCGATCGACATCGTGAACCATTCATTGTTTTTCGCGAAGACCTTGTAGACGTTGCGGACGCCATAGAGCGAGCCGGTCTTTTTGCGCTCGACGTATCCGGTTGTCGGCGCGGGATCGTTGTTTTCAACCTGCACTTCGAATCCTGCTGAAGGAAACCCCGACGGTTGAAAAGCTGTATGAAAATAGACGCCGGAGTTCGCGCCGGGCATGGTCTTGATTTCGACAGCAAACTCGAAATTTCGGAAATCTGCGCCATGGACGGGCCCGGTGTAGAAGAGATGCGAACGTTCGCCGTGGGCGACGATCTGGCCATCAACGACCTTGAAAGTGCCCTCATGCTCGCTGGGCTTCCAGCCGTTGAGAGTTTTCCCATCGAAAAGTGGAATCCATTCATTGGGGTCCTGCGCCCAGCAAGAGGTGGCTGCGGGTGCGGTGAGCAACATGGCGAGTATTTCGCGGCGCGTCAGTTCCGGCATAGGTCTCCGTGTGAGCTATGTGGTAAGCAGATCATTTAGACCTTCGCGATGGGTCGTTTATTTGACGGGGATTTTGAGTTTCATCTGGGCAGGCAGCTAGTTGTAGCTTCCAAGCATCAAACCCATTAGTTCGCAGACGCGAGCAGTCTCGAGAAAGAAAATGCAAAAACAATACGTGCTATTGGCGACGTTGATCGTAGCTGTCTGTAACACCCTCCCGCTCACCGCAAGTGCCCAGGAGTCGAACTGCGGTAAGGCACCGAGCACTGCGGAACAATACCAGTGCGCAAACAATGAGCTTGCAGCAGCAGAACAAGATTTGCAGAACGCTCTTGCAGATGCCCTCAAGCGCTATACGCCCAAGGCTGATGATCTGAAAGAGAATACCCTTCCTCCACCCGAGAAGGCCCAACAGGCCGAATACGAAAGAAAGATGCGGCAGAGATTGGAGCTTTCGCAGAAAATGTGGCTCCAATACCAATCAGCAGCCTGCGCCGCAGTGTCGGACTTCTATGAGGGCGGCACAATGGGACCGACAGCTGCTGCTCTTTGCAAGGCTGAGATAGCGAAACAACGGGCCAAATTCCTCCGTGCCAACTTCGGGGCAGATCGGTGAATTACGCATTCCGAGAACCGGGCGTTCTGGGCGGTTGGTGGGCAATCCGGAAGTTGCCACTCAGGAACGTCTGAGTAGGCGATGAATCGTCCGCGTCTTCGGTTTTGTTTAGGGCAACCTTCGGACCCATGAACGATTGATGTGGCTCTTGAACCGGCTCGGTGATCCTCATTCGGAGCGCGTGGTGGCCAAACCGGAACTAACTCATCATTCGCCGCAGAACCCCACCCAGGACAGGTCCCGAATAAAAGACCGTTAGATAGACCAAGCCCTCTGCAATTGTCGTCGCGCTCTTCTGAGCGCGACAGCGATTTCTCCGGGCTCTTGCCAGCTTGTGTTCGGGGGGAGAACTGATAGTTACAACGCGGATTGTTTTCTTTTTCGGAGGGAGTGAGTTCGTGCGCGGGCTGAGTGGCAGGACTGCTGTCGGCTCCGAGCCTGCGCTTAGCTCCGTTGGGGACTGTTCCTCCAACGGTCAAATTGATAGTACTGATAGTTTTGCCAGATGACATTTGAACTCAGAAGTTCTACTAATTTTCCCAACTCAGGGTGGTCTGGATCAGTAACAGGATTTCTAAGAGGTGGCGTATGCCGCGTTTTCCAACGAGCTGGCAGGTCTTGGTTGTTGAGGCTGACCGAGTCTTTGCGGCCTCTCTGGCGCTCAAATATGGTTTACACGGACACTACGCGAAATTTGCGCAGTCCGGAAGCGAGGCACTTACGCTCATGTCTTTCTTCGAACCGACACTCGCAATCCTGGGGACCGAGTTGCCTGATTTGACGGGTCAGGAACTAGCCAGAATAATTGAAGCACGTTTTTTCATGCCGGATCATCTTCCTATCCGACCGTCCAAGCTCCCACTTTTATCGAAAGCCGCTGCGTCCGAATTTCACTGCCCTGACATACTCATCAAATCGGTGCACCCGGAAACCGTCTACCAAGAAGTCTCGGAGATATTCCCCATTGATGCAGCATAGACACTGCAAGGTCTGTCATCAATGGAAACGAAGGTAGGCGGAAGATAACTTCTGAATTTGCGATGCATCCTCGTCAATACCGCGGACTCCTACTTCGCACCAGGTGATGCTAATCGCATACTCGACTAGCCCGGCGTTGCTATTGATGCCAAGGGAGTCCATCATCTTCTACTTATGAAAAGCAAGCGCACCTGGCTTGAGCCAACTGTCATTTGTACCAGACTGATCCGACCGGCTGTTCAGAGTTCCGGACGGATCGTGGCCAACCCATCTCTACTTGCTGGACTTCGAGCGCATTCTGACCATGAGCACAATTACGACCAGAAGCACGGCCAAACCGACCCAAAGAAGGTAGTTTGACTTTTGCGGAGTTGGTTCGACAGGAGCAGCAGGTGTTTCGGCCGGGGCAGGAGTGGGCGCTCCTTCGGCAACGAGCAAAGGAGCATCGGGTGCCGGAGAGGGAGGGACCGTGCCAGTTACATGCTGTGGTTTTGTCGCTGCCTCCTTCGCTCCGCCCTCTTGCGGCGCTGGGGCCACATGAGGCGTCGTGCCAGTCACACTCTGTTGCTCTGATGCAACTGTCGTTGGAACCTCCACGACCTTTGTCGCGGAGACCTTCATACCCTTCCTCAAGGCAAAAGCGTCGACCATTTGGCCGTCGACGTTGAATTTCTGATCCTTGGGGATCTTGAACTGCTGGTTTGTGTTGTCTTCGAGCGTGAGGATCACCGAGTTTGGTGGATTGACATACCAGACCTTGCCTGTCACGGTCTGGATTGTGGTGACGATCATAGGAGTGGTTGTGGTAGTGATCGTGCGCTGGAGCTTCATGCCCGGCTTCAAGTCGTGGATGCCAAGCTGCTTGCCATCAACCGTGGCTCTGGCAGACTCGGGAATATTCGGAAAATGCCGGTAGGTGCCATCTTCCATTATCACGATCAAATCATTACCGTCCACAGCGTAAACTTCGCCGCGGTTGACCGTAACTTTATGGCTGCTCTGGCCCGCTGTTGTCGTTTCTGTCGTCTGGACCTGCGCGCCGGTTTGAACGGCAAATGCAAGACCGAATACTCCGCTAGCGAGCGAGAGTCCCGTCTTAATCCATCTGGCACCAAGCTTCATGGTTTATCCTCCGTGAACTCAATTTCCCGGCTCACCCTCGAATATGTGCGTCCAGTAGATGTATGTCGACTGCGAAAATACCTAGTGAGTCGTAAGGAAACATTAGTAATTGGGGGACGAGGGATCTGGGCCCGGGACGTCGGAGGCTCCCGCCACAAAGACGCAAAAATGGCCCGACACTTGAAAAATGAGGTTGTCATTCAGTCAGCAAGTCAGCCGAGTTGCGCGCAACACTCTCAGGTGAACTGATCGGCCGCGTGCGGCTGAATCAGGCAACTTCAAGATGTCTATGCAGAATGATTCTCTGCTGGCGTGAACAGCCAAAGCGAATAGTGGGCAACTTGTCAGTTGAGGGCTGAGGAGGGGTTGTCGTTAGCACATAATATGTCCGGTGTTTTTAGCAAGTGAAGTGTCCGCTTTTCGGGCGGTGAGGATGGAGCTATGCGCGAGAGCATGGAGATCTATCCGGGGACCGCAGCGGAGCGGGCGATGAAGTTGCAGGAAGTGTTGTTGCGAGCCACAGCGGGGAAGATCAAGTGGTGGCAGGCAGCGGAGCTGGTCGGCATCAGCGAGCGGCAGATGCGACGATGGCGGAAGCGGCTGGAAGAGCAAGGCCCGGAGGGATTGCTGGACCGGCGACGGCGGAAGCCCAGCTCCAGACGAGTACCGAAGGCGGAGGCCGAAGAGGTTCTGAGTCTGTATCGAGACCGGTACTTCGATCTGAACGTGCGGCACTTTCATGAGAAGCTCGGCGAAGAACACCAGATCGGTTTGAGCTACACGTGGGTGAAGCAGGCCTTGCAGGCGGCCGGCCTGGTAAAGCGCAAGGCCAGACGGGGCGGCATCGCAAGCGGCGTGAGCGGCGTCCTCTGCCGGGGATGATGCTGCACATCGACGGCAGCGATCATCAGTGGTTTCAGGATGAGCGTCGGCACGACCTGATCGTGATCCTGGACGATGCCACCAGCGAGATCTACTACGCGCAGCTGGCCGAGGAAGGATCGACCGCGACCGTCGATTGTATCTCCAGCAGAACTCCCGCATGTAGCGGTCCAGATGCCAGGGACTGAGCTTGTGGTAGTTGCCGACAATAGCTCGCTTGAAGAGCGAAAATGCATTCTCTACCGTTTGGGTCGTCGTCCAGTTTCCCTCTTTCAGTTCCTTGCCGTGATTGCCCTGCAAGAGCTTCTGTTCCGCGATGAGGCGCTTGTAGGTCGGATTGCCATCGGTGACAACTTCTTTGGTGTCCTCTGCGAGCTTTGCGTCCAGTACCGGTTTGATGGATTCGAATCTGCGGTCCGACATGGACTGAAGATGAATTCTCCCGTCCCGTTCGGCTAGCCCGATCACCATGGTTTTGGCGGCTTTGGCTACCTTCGAGCCCTTGTGGCGAAGCTGGCCGCCGATGTAGGCTTCATCAATCTCAACCGTTGTCCCCTTGTCTCCGAGCTGCAGATCTCTGGCCTCCCGCATGCCTTCGCGGATCCGGTGGGCCACATACCAGGCAGTCTTATAAGTCACGTCGATATGGCGCTGAAGCTGGTTGGCCGATATGCCTTTCTTGGCGTCGCACATCAGCGATATGGCCGCAAACCACTTGCTCAGTGGCAAATGGGAATCATGAAACAGGGTACCGGTCAGAGGGCTGAACTGAAGCCTGCAGGCGGCGCACTGAAACAGCCGACGCGGTCCACCGGTCTTGTTCTTCGATTCGATCGACCAGCACTTGATGGTGATTGCAGGCCACGCACCGTACCCCGTTCGGCCAACGTGTCCGGATCAGATGTTCAAGTGCGTGCCTCTCGGTGGGGAACTTGCGAGCAAGGGAATACAGATTAATCGCTGACCTCATGCCACATATCTTGTGTCAAAACGTGTCATGCGTCAAGGGGATAAGCATCTCAGAAGTAACTTCCGAGTTGGTGGTGATAAGCCCCCATCAAGCTGAGGCGATTCCTTCAAGGGAACTCAATGATGAGCCTCCGCCGGATGGATCCTTATATAGAGAACTGTAGGGAGCGTCCGAGCCCGCATGACTACAGCCTCATCCTTTGACATTGCGGACAGCCGAGCATAGAGTTTCGCCGATAGAAAAATCTCGCCGCAGGAGCATGCTATGCGAATTCCAATATTGGGTTGGGTTGTGAGCTGTCTTTACGTAGCTTCGTCCCTGGCGCAAACCGGTTCCAGTGCAGGGTCGAACACGCAAGAAATCAATGCGCAGAACGCCAACAATGTATGCCGCGTGTACTTCTCCACGCCAAAGCCCGGTATGGACCAACAGTATGAAGCCGGACGAAAAAAACATATGCAGTTCCATCGCGACCAGAAAGACACATGGACGTGGAACACCTTTGCTATTGAGACCGGCGACAATGCCGGTACGTACGTTACTTCCTCGTGCGGACACGCCTGGAAAGACTTTGACGAATGGGAGGCACGCATGGGGAAGGCCGATACTGCCGATGGAGCCAAGAATCTGACCCCTTATGTCCAGAGTGGCCGCAATGGTTTCTACGTATATCGTTCAGACATGAGCCTCGCCCCGGCGAACGAACCTACAGCGCCCATGACCGCGGTGACGGTCTTCGTTCTTCACCCAGGAGCAGGTCCTGACTTCATAGCTGCGATAAAGAAGGTGAATGATGCATTGGGCAAGCAAGCGGACTGGCCCAAAACTAGTGGGTGGCTGCAGCTGGTCAACGGAGGAGAGGGGCCCACGTTTGTTCTGCTTAGTAGCCGAAAGAACTGGGCGGATTTCGCGCCATTACCAAAAACTCTGGCAGATGTGCTCAACGATACCTATGGGAAAGAAACGGCCGATCAAATACAGAAAACCATTCGCGACTGCACGGCCCACCAGTACACGGAAGCAGCAGCGTATCGCGCGGATCTCAGTTATGTGCCCGGAAAATAATCCTCATCTTTTGCACTAGGAGCACACACCGGTGTGCTCCTAATTTCTCAGAGTGAGCACTATTGAGGAGGATCAAATGCTTGGCAAGAGCGGAAAGCAAACCTGCGCTCGTCCAGATTCTTCGACAACAGGGATTTACTGGTGCTCTCACTGGAGATATACATTTCACCGCGCTTGGTCCTCTTCATTGCGCCGAGAGCAATTTCCGGGTGGTTTACTTCGAGTGGTACGGTCCTGCAAATCCTGGGTCCCACCGCGCTCAATATCGAATCATCTTTCTTGAGGATGGGAATCGTTACCTAGGCTCTTACGTAATAAGGGACCGCCCTGTATCGATGAGACACGACTCAATTCTTTTGGCAACGACCAGACCTCCGGGAATGTCAACTTGCGCCGAAATCGGGCCCAGAGAAACATGTTCTTCTCATGGCGATTGGGAGCCATTTCCCGAGAAGTAGTGCCCTCGTGGTCGAGTGGTGGGCAACCCGGAAATTACTAGTTGAATAACACATTCTGCAACTATGTACTGAGTAGTAATTTCCGGTTAGGCGGTGATTCGTCCGGAACGGGGAGTTCGAGACTTTTACTCATCCGCGAGGAACTCGTGCACCGGCAGTGCCGCCAGACGCTTTTACTTCTCTTCGAGCGTGAGGGCATAGATATCGTCGCTTCCGACGTCGCGAAGTAACAGTGGGGCTCAGCTGGATCCAACGCCATCCAAGCCGAAAAGTACCCCGTCATTTGCCAATCCTTGAGGTCGGCAACACGCTCGGCTTTGCCCCCGCTTGCGCGGATTCGATACACGCCCCGGTCGCCACTGATGATGCGCAGGAAGTAAATGAATCGGCTATCCCTGGACCACGCGGGGTAACCCACACGTCCATTTTCCGGAAACGCCGACCATCGCTGCGTTGCGATGTCGAATACCTTCAGGCCTGGGACGTCCGTAGACAGTGCGGCAATATACTTGCCGTCCGGAGACCAGCGCGGCGAATATAGGCTGGTTGACCCTGGAAGAACGGTGACCTGGTGGCTGGCGAGGTCGAGGATGCGTAATCGATCCTTTGTTGGCTGCGCGTTTCCTAACGCGCGAAAAACAACTTTGCGTCCGTCTGCCGACCAGTTCGGATCATCCCCTGGTTCAGTGCCATCCGGAAGAATCCGTTGCGGGCTGCTGCCTTCTGAAGAAACCAGATAAATTCGGGGGCAGCCGAGCACACGAAAGTCCGTGAATAGGATCTGCGATCCATCGGGCGACCAGCGCGGATTCATCGCATAGATGGGCGGGCTGCTCAGTTGCAGGGGACTGTTTCCATCCCGGTTGGCCTTCCACAGGATGCCGTCTGGGTAGGAGACATAGGCCACGGATTGACCGTCTTTGGAAAATGAAACATCCTGAGCGGAGATTCCACCGAGGAAGGGCTGGAGTTGTTTCGTCTGTGTGTCAAAACGGCAGAGCTCACCGCGAGGGGTCTTGCCATCCGAAAAGATTTTGTTCGTGCCCTTGCCGGGAATTGGCTCGCTCCAACGGATCGGGCCGGACGTCAATTGAACCGGCTCTGCGGATGGATGGCGAAACAGCCCGCGCCGCTCATCGAGAGCCCAAATCTGATCTCCTCGAAGGCGCGTTGGCGAGGTCAGGAAGACGTAAAACTTCCCATCGGGCGTCCAGCGGCCGCAGCATTGATATTGCCAGCCCGGGAGCACCTGATGGAGGCTTGATCCATTCGCCGACATCTCCCACAGCACCCCGTCGCGGTTAAAGCGGATGACTTTGCCGTCCGGCGACCAGTGGAGATCTATCGGCATCTCCTCCTATCGATGCGAGTTTGTGCCCTCCCGTTCCATCGCTCTGAACCAGCCAGAGCTCTCCCTTATCGGTCTAGTAGGCAATGGAATTTCCATCCGGCGAAAAGGTTGCGCTTTCGCCGTTCCCTATGCGGCGAGATGTTCCTCCCAATGCCCGCACAATCCACAGCGAGTTGCTCTGCCCTCGAATGAAAGAACCAGCAGATTGGAACCATCCGGCGAGACGTCGAGCATTCAAAAGGACGCCCGGCACTGCGCGCCGGAATTTGCGCAACTTCCCCGCCCCCTACCCCAACCTGGTTGAGGGACTTTCGGCTGCATCTGCGTGAAGTAGAGCCTGCTCCCGTCCGTTCCGGCGAGCCGTTTTTCGTGGCCATCATGGGTGATCTGGGCGTATCTCGTAATCCGCGGCGGCGGCAGCGGACGGCGCAGGTACCAGATTGCGACGGCAACGCCGGCAGCGAGAACGGCGGTACCGGGCAGGAGCCATCTCAGTAGCGGGCCCCATCCATCCTGCCGCCCTCTGGCCGCCACCTTCGCATAAGATATCTCACCGATCTCCGCCGGAGGATCCGTCCCGGCCTCCGCCCGGCCACGCGACGCCAGGTCTCTCGACTCCAGGTCTCTGGCAGCGTCCTCAGAGACCTCGACCTTGCACACGAACCGGTATCCGACCGTGGCCACGGTTTCGATGTAGCGCGGGTTGCGGATGTCATCGCCCAGCAGGCGGCGCAGCAGCGCGATGCTGCGCGTCAGGGAATTCTCAGTAACGGCGGCATCGCCCCAGACCGCATTCAGCAGTTCTTCCTTTGTGATCAGCTTTTGGGGGTTGCGCAGCAGGATCAGGAGCACGCGAAACGCCTTCGGCTCGACCGGCAACACTTCGCCGCCTTGATGAGCGAGAACTCCCGCTCGCGGACCTCCACGTCAGCGAAGCAGAAAACAAAGGACTTACTCCCCATCATTTCCCATCATAAGTTCATCAATCCGCGCTCAGAAATTGATCAACCGCGTCCAGAAACTGATCAGGAGCCCATCAAGACCATGTAGAGCCACGCGCCCAGAGTTCCCTCAGCCTAACCGGCTGAGGAGCTCTCGCAATGACAAATTTCAAGTGGTTCGCTTCGTTTGTTCTTGCAGCAACAATGGTCTCCACGCTTTCCGCAGAAACCCATTGCCCGGGAAATGTGGCAAGTGTACCCTTCCGTCTCGTCAACCGCCACCAAATGATTGTGGCCGTTTCCGTCAACCACTCCGGCCCCTACAACTTTCTTCTGGATACCGGCACCCAGATCACGATGGTCGATCCCTCGCTGGCCGCTTCACTGCATCTGGCCACTCAGGGTACGGCTGAGGTCGCAAGCGTAGGAATGCATGCTTCTGCTTCCTTTGCTCAGCTCGACCTGCTCGAAGCCGGCTCCCATTCCGTGACCAACCAGAAGGTACTGGTGTACGACCTGAAGAATCTCCAGGCAACCGGCCTCGACATTCAGGGCGTCCTTGGCGAGGATTTTCTCGAGCAGTTCGATATGCTGATCGACAATGCGCACAGACTGCTCTGTCTCGACGAATCGGGCACGATGCGCGCCGACGTGAAAGGCCCACGTCGCACTGTGAGATCCCGGCTTCGACAACGGATGACGCGCGTTGCCCAGCCACTGATCGTTGTGGCTCGTCTCTCTGACGGCAGGCGGCCCGTTCGCCTCAAGCTGGACTCCGGCACAAACGTCTCCTTCCTCTACAACACTGTGAATACATGGCGCTTGGATTGTTCCGCGGTGCATCGCTGCACGGGGGCGCAAGTGGATCGCAACGGACGTTTATGGCGTTGCCGCCGCAGAACGTCAGGATCGGCTCAGTTGAAATGTCAGAAGGTGCCGTTCGCCACCTTGGTAGGCGCCCAGAAGGATTCCCGTACATCGAACTTCGACGGACTGCTGACGATGGGGCTCTTCCGGCAGATCTTCATCGACCATGCCGATCACTTTGCGGTCCTTCAGCCGTGGTAATGCAGAAGAAGAAAGGTTCCGGGTGGATGGCGGGCAATCCGGAACTAATCCATTTTCGAATTCTGTCCGGTTAGGCGGTAATCCGCCCAGAACCCAGAAATCTGGAAAGTCTTGTGTCCGCACTGTTCGGTGAGTGAGTTGGCGATGACGTGCAAATCGGGCGTGCAATCGATCTCGGCCGGACGCTGACCGAGTCGCCCGGTTCTCCGAAAGGAGACCGAAGTCATCCGCCTGTGATTTGTTACTCCGGATGGATTTCGCGATGAGCTTCGGCAAGTTCTTGCCGTCCAGGTTGATCGGCGCGTTCAGCGATCTTGAGCAACTTCTTGAAGTAGATTTGCTCAGTCTGCCGATCGCCGCCCAGCCTGGCCGCCTCGGCTGCCCCATACAGTGATCGAAAGCGGTTGGGCTCTTTCACCAAGGTCGATTCAAATTCCTTGAGAGCTTCGGAGGCTTGCTTCAGTTCCAGCAGAAGATCTCCCAGCTGTTCGCGCGCAGGCGCGAGCGGTCCCGGCGTGACGGCGCTTTTTTCGGTCTCATCTTCCTGTGCAGCGACTGCGCGCATACCTGCGAGCGCATCCAGTGGCTTTCCTTCAGCAAACGCTAACCGTGCGACGACTTCCTGGCGCTGAATTTCTACCTGGTTGGCCCAGTAAGTCTCCTTCATCCTGGTCAGCTTGTCGCGGCTCTGTTCCAGAGAGGCGATTGCCGAGCGTGCGGTGGCGCGATCACCCAAATGCGCAGCTCCCAAACCTCGCGCAAAGTAGGTAATCGCTTCTGCCTGCGGAAAAGGGCTGGGGACGGGCTCTAGACGTGCAGCATCGGCCCAGGCTCGCCGTTCCAGGGCGTACCGAGCAGGGATTGCCGCACGTGCGAAGTATGCCGTTGCAGGACTGCCAGCTCCGCCAAAGTGCACATTCGGATCAAAGCGCGAGAAGATCTGAACAGCCGACTCCACTACGTGTTGGGCCGCGGCGTCCTGTGCGGTCTGCAAATATGCGTAGACCAGGTAATCGCAGGCATGCAACTCGTCAATCGGCTGTCCCTCACTTCGCGCAGACGCGGCAGAGGCTACATTGGCATCGATGGAAGCCTGCCACTCCCCCAGTCGCGTAAATGTGTGGGACGGCATGTGTAAGGCGTGCGGCGCAGACGGAGCAATCTCGCTATAGTGTTGTGCAGCCCCCGCTGCGCGGACTGCCAGCGGAGGAACGTCGTACGCGTGAATGATATAGTGTGCCAGTCCTGGATGATCCGGATACTTAGCGTACAGGCCGTCTAATATTTCCCCGGCCTTTAGTTGCCGGGCATATGTCTTATCGGCCGGGTCGGCTGCTGCGGCAATGGCCAGCGCATAAAAGATCGCGGCTTCCGTGTCCCCAGGATAACTAGCACTGACGGCACGCATTGCGCTTTCGTAGGCTACAACTCGGGAATGCTGATCGGTATTCGCAGTGTCGACATAGAGATGCGTCACTGCCTCCACATAGGCTCGCTCGCGCGCAGTTTTCGGCTTCGCAGCCCGTGCTAGCGTGACTGCTTTGAGGCCCTCGTCCAATTGCGTCTGAGGCTTAAGACCCGCGGCAAAGGGGTTTCCCAACTGCTCAGAGCGATCCCCCAGTAAGCCATTGAACACGATGCATCGCTCGCAAGGATTGCATGAAATGTCTCGATCGCGCGGGAAAATTGAAACGAGTGCATCAATGCCACGGCGCGATTGAACTGTGGTTCAGTTGCGGCGCTGCATGAAGTACTGAAGTGGACCGTCCCTAACTTTTCCGGGGAACCGGAGTGGTCAGCCTGGGCGAAGCCCATCGCCAGCACCATGAGGAACAACACGAAGAGAAAACGCATCGCGATTCCTTTGGCGCCGGACATGGGGAGGCGCCAAGCATCTGGAATACAGTTTAGCCGATTATGCGCCAGTTACCGTTTCCCGTCGCAGTTATCGCTAGCTGGCCGTGCCTGACGTTGGGTCTGAGCAGCGCAGCGATTGATGTCACCTGCTTGGAGGGGTGAAGAGCATATGCTGTCATGGGGTGTTGAGATTCAGCTGCCCTCACGGATTATGACCCCGGGAAGCTTTTGTCAGTCGGCTGGCGCTATCAAGCCGGGGCACTCATTGAGCCCTGAGCGCGGGCATTGTGACGTTCCGGGAGGTTTGTGGGCAACCCGGAAGTAATCCCAATTTACTTCCGAGTAGGTGGTCATTTCGGCCGGAACCCAGAATTCAGCCCTGGCGGTTCGCTGAGTGCATCGGTGATTTTCCTTCAACTGATATCAGCCCTTTACGTTCGGACGGAACTCTAAAATTGGATGCAGCCAAGTCAATAGATCGACCAGACACCGGGCGTTGCGATTTCTATCAGGTGCCGGTCCGGATCGCGAAAGTACACGCTCACGCCCCCCAACTCCCACGTCCGCTTCTCTTCCACCGCGATTCCGTTCCCCGCCAGCCAGGCTTCCCAACTTGACAACTCGGAAGTCGGAATCGCGAAGGCGACGTGAAGCTCGCCGTCTCCGTCGTGTGGAGATTGAATCAGGCGCGAACCGCCCTTCTTGAATAGCAACAAGACTTGGCGGTCGCCAGCCTGCATTGCGCACCCGCGTTCTCCGAAATCGCTGATAGTGCGAAACCCGAAGATCTTCTCGTAAAACCGAGCCGAAGCGACCACATCATTGACGTACAGAGATGACTCGAGGAGTCCTTCGGACCTAGGATTCATGTCGAACCTCCAGTGGACTGCTCAATCGTATCGCTGTCCTCCCAGGGGCGGGTCAGACTCGATCATGACTGAGTCGAAAGCAATTTTGTGGGTCGTTCCGTGTGGCGAGGGGCGTTCCGGTTGTATTACCGCCAACCCGGAAATCACTCGTTGATCAACACCCGACGCGAGATGTTGTCAGAGACATAACTTCCGGATAGCCCACGACTCGATAAAGCTCAACTTGATACGCTGATGGTGATGCAGAGTGCACGATCGGGAGTTCACAGCCCTTTGCGGCTCCTCTGCTCTTCAACCGCTACGCAGATTTATCCAAGCCATCGATTGGCTTGATCGACGAGCCTTCGAAAGCAGATCAGCCATGAGAACGCCTTCGCTTCAGATCAACACCATCGAGATCCCCGTCTCCAACCTCAAACGAGCAGTTGATTGGTACCAATCCGCATTGGGACTTCACTGCGAGTGGTCCGACGAAAAGCACGCGCTTCTCACCAACGAAGCGGACGAAGTGAAAGCAAATTCCTCCGAAGTGCGCCTGCTGCTGGTTGAAACGCTAGAGACAGTGCGACTGGGGTTTCTCGGTTCTGGCGGGGTTCACCATGGCGTGATCGATTTCAAGGCACCCGATCTCGAAGCATTGCACGCGCACATTTCCACGCTCGGCACAGCCGTCGACGAGATGCGGCCGCCTTCCCTCTCCTGGGCTCCCAGAGGCTTCGGATTCCTGGACAGTGAAGGCAATCGCCTCGCTGCATTCTCTTATGCAGCAGATCGATGACGCTGATTGGCAACTTCCGGATTGTTCCAATCCTCTCAGGGGACTTTTAGTGGGGACGATGCGGATAGGGCACATGCCCCCGGGAGGAAGCGCCGCAGGTCGTGATCAAAATGCTGCTCAAGTTCCTGGCGAAACTGTTATTTCCATTCCCACATTTTGGAAACGCTAGCGCCGGAGGTGTCTACGTCGTATTCGAAGGCGGCGCACGAGTTGTTGAGGCGGGCGAGTTTTTGCGAAGCGGTGCGGAAGAAGAGCATTCCGCGGTAGCTCACCGAGCCTCCGGGGCCGAACTTGCCCACGGCCGTTCCCTTCCACGTAACGGCTTCTCCATCGGCTGTCATTTCCATTCCCTGGCCATCGCCATGAAGGGATCCATCTGCGCCGATTACCGATGTGTATGTGCCCATGCCGGTGACGGCGACTCCCAATAGGGTGCCGCTGTCTTCAAACGAGACTTCCGCAGTGGGGGGCTCTGTGGAGAGAACCCGCCTGACAAGTCTTTTGCCTGTGGTGGTACCTATCTGTTCTCCTAGCACAAAATCAACCTCCTCTTTCGCCGGGGTCCGAGTTGCAGGCCTCGGTGCGCAAAGATATACGCCTCGAGGCCCGCGACCGTCGAGTGATATTTCGGAGAATTCGAAGAACGTGTGGGTGAGAGTTCCTCGAATTTGGTGAAGCATCTACACAACCCATCTACGACACAGCGTTATGTCCGGGTTAGCCACAGTACATCCAGTGCCGCAAGTATCGGTGTCTCTCGGCTCAGGGCGCATCTCTTTGTTGACAATTGCGGCACACTTGCGAGAATGAACGGCATGAGTCACCCCGAATCGGACGGCATGCCGGACCTTAGACCCATTATGGTCGGAGAGATTTGGGAGAATCCTGTCACCCGCGAATATGCCACGATTCTCGAGGTGCCCTGGCACAACCAGGAGGACCGGGCGGTCGCCGAGCTAAGCGCACGCGTCGGTGCCCGCGTCATGGGAGAACACCTCCATCCTTCGATCGTCGAACGCTTCACGCCACTCGAGGGTGAACTCACAGTCAAACGGAACGGGAAGACTGGCATTGTGCGTAGGGGCGAGACTGTTGTCATCGAGCCCGGAGTGTGGCATGACTGGTGGAACGCGACCGACCGCGACGTTCGAGTTCGGGTTGAAATCACCCCCGGTGAGCGCTTCGTGCACATGATCGAGACTTTCTTCGGGCTCGCTCGGCTCGGACACACAGACAGCAAGGGCATGCCCGGACCACTGCAGCTTGCGCTGTCGGCGCAGGAGTTCAGAGACGTGCTGGTTTTCCGTGCACCACCGCCGCTGATTCAGCGGATAGTCTTTGGGGCACTTGCACCGATTGCACACGGGCGCGGCTATCGTGCTACGTACCCGCAGCTCTCGCGCACTACGCTCGCGCCGCATGTGTAGCTTGCTCACTCCTTCATCTTCGCAAGCTGTAAAACCTGTAAGCTAGACCGGAAAACCCGGTTCCGGGCGGATAACCGTCTAACCGGACAGAACTCGAAATCGATTACTTCCGGATTGCCCACAACCCGCCAGGAATCGCGCAAAAAACGTCGCTCGGACGGCATGCAGCGATCATTGACCGTTGTCTGTTCTCATGGTTTGTCGTAGAAGTGGTAGCTTTGAGACGACATGAAAAGCTCCACAATGAAGAGAGCGATCAGCGCCACGTTGTTCGGTCTCGGCATTCTCGTCGGCATGGCTGGCTGCGCGATTTATCCAATGGCCGTTTTCAGCGTCGGTGCGAACGACAGTTCACAAGAAGTGTGGGGAATATCACTCGTGTTCCTATCACTCTTTCCGACGTGCATTCTGGCTCTACGCTTTCGGCTACTTGCCGGTTGCATGATGCTTTTTGTGCCGTGCTTCTTCATCTATGCGACCTTCGCTCAGCGAACATTCATGATCAACGTTCGGCATTTCCCGCAACCTCCAATTGACTCAAAACAGATCATCGGCAGCTTTGCGCTCACGTGGCCTTATTTCGTTTTGGGTGGCTTCGCAATTCTGACATTGATGTTGGGATAGGTCAGGAAAGAAGTAGCCGCCCCCGAAGATGACCAGAGAGAAGAGAATCAGGTCGCCACTGATAGAGTCAATTCCGCAGGCAAGAGTATGGCACCAACGGCCATCACGCCACGGCGGATAGCCAGCATGTTGACGGGGCCTATCGGCGCAGCCGCCGCTAATCCCATCAAGAATGCGGCCGAAAGCACGTGGATGTAGGAGACGAACACCAACCGACGTCATCGCCGAGCGGATTGTCTGCGACGTTCATTCGCCCATGGAGCAGCTAGATTGCTCGATGGGAACGCTGCATCCCTGTCCTAAACTGATCGAGGCTATCCCCGAGCGATGCCGCATTGTTCGATTGCCGGCGTACACGATTCTGTAGGCACACCGGCTAAATCAGACTATTTCTTTTCGGCAGCTTCGTGCTGGCTCGCCTTGCTTTCGGCAGCTCTTACCGCCGAAAGAAACGAGTTGCTGCTCGCCGGGGTGTGCACTTTGCCTGACAGCGTTTCGCGGAAGGAGACATTCTTGCCATAGAATGCGACCGTGGAGTCATTGTCTTGCTGGATCTTCGGCGCCATCGACTGCGACTCCAGCAAACAGGCCTTTGGTGCGCGAGTAGCTCAAGGCCTCCGTGTTCATCTTCCAGTCTGTGCCCGCCGAGGCGTGCCTTCCCACCGGCCCGGCTGCGGCTGAAGCCTCGCCGGTGAGTTCGAACTTACTCGTGAGCAGTCCTTGCACCCCCTTGTCATTCATGAACAACATGACGAGATCCACGGACTGACCGCCAGCCTGGAAACCA
This sequence comes from uncultured Acidobacteriaceae bacterium, assembly GCA_963782775.1. Taxonomy (GTDB): domain Bacteria; phylum Acidobacteriota; class Terriglobia; order Terriglobales; family Acidobacteriaceae; genus Telmatobacter. The sequence continues at coordinate 9,115 of CAWALE010000015.1, read as the reverse complement.
AAATTGCCTCCGCCGATCGAAATGAATGCTGGCGCACTCCATCCATGGCCAGTGCGGCAGGTAACCACACCGCGACCATGCTCTCCGCCGACCAGAATGCGCCCTTTGCCATGTCTGGTATCACAGCAATGCATTTGGCACGTGCAGCACTTCTTCCGGAATACCCTTATCGGGCGCGGCCATGATCTCGTGCATGACCAGCCGGCCCTTTTAAGCGCGCGGTGGTGTCTTGCTGCCCCGGACCAGCGAACGCGAAGGTGGCCGACAACATCTCAACAATGCAATTGCGTAATTCTTCATCGAGACACTCTCCTTTTCGTTCCACGCTGCGTTGTGAACGGATTTGCGGGGACGATGCCCGCCCAAACCACAAACCTCTCGACGGCCGAATCTCTTCGATGTTCATCAGTACGGCTCGAGGCAGTCCACCGTCTAATCCCCGTGGCCTCTGAACCTTCGCGGATAAGGTTGGGCCGCCCTATGGTCGGCGTCCTGAAATCAGACCTGCGCTACACGGAGCATCTTAAGATGATGCGCGTTGAGGTTCGAGTAGTCTGATCAAAAGAGAACACGCGCTTGTTTTCCTTTCCCACACCGAGGCTAGTGGAGAGGGCCAGATAGCAGGAAAGATTTGCCGACCTATCAAGCGGCCGAATACGCGCATTTGTCCGGAAGCACCCGTGCCCAGTTCATAACATGAGCCAATCCGCACAGTGCTGCCAGAGAAAGTGAGCGACTCTAATGATGTCTCGATAGTGCAGTTAGCCTCTAGTCGCAAATTGTCTCTGAGGATGAGATTCATGAATCGCCATTCGCTCTCGATGGATACCGGACGTCTTTCCATTTGGTTGGGTGGTGCCGCGCTCGCATTCGGGATCTTCGTTCGTATCACGAGGGAGTTGATGGAAGGAGAAGTCGGAGCCATTGACAGCGCCATCCTGCATGCGGTGGCTATGAGGCGGGCCCCATGGCTTACGAATGCAGCCGTGGACGTGACAGCGCTCGGATCGATCACTCTGGTGGTATTGTTCTCGGCCTTCACTTTCGTGCTGTTGCTTGTACTGCGCGACCGACTAAGAGCCCTACAGTTGCTTGCAGCTTCGGTGGGAGCAGGAGTATTGACGCTCGTGACTAAGAACATCATTGAAAGAATTCGTCCAGAGGAAGCCCAGCAGTTGGTCGTAGTGTCAGGCTTTTCATATCCGAGCGGACATTCGGTTTCGACTTCGGCGCTTTACCTGACGATCGCGATCATCGCAGGTCCGTTATGTTCAGTCCCTCGGGCGCAAGAACCGCCATTTTCTGGCGGTGTCAGCGGTCCTTATCTTGGTCGGTGCCTCACGCGTTTACCTTGGCGTTCATTATCCGACTGACATCGTGAGCGGCATCTCGCTCGGAGCGGCGTGGGCACTGCTGATCGCTGGACTCTTCACGCTCGGCGATCGCCCCCTCCACCTGAGCAAATATCGCAGACGATCAAAACCCCTATGGTCTTGGTTGCGGATTCAGTCGGCATACCCCCCATCTTTCGCGCTGCAATCCCTGGTGCTTCGTGGCTAATCCGGTGCAGCTGATAGCCTACTGGATGGTCCGGTATAAAGGCCGGCGAGCGTGTACTCTCCCAAGAAGCGGACGGTCGCAATTCCGTCGAAGGCAACGGGTACCCACATCCCGCCCAGTTCCGCGAATTGTAGAGTAATGTGAAGGTTCTTTGAGCCAAAAGGAGGGACTTTACGCCGGTACTCCTTCCATTCGGCGGATGCGGAAACTGCTTGCATACAGCCAAATCTGCCCAAGCAAAAGGAATTTGTCCTTCCGCTTCGGGAAGATCGCAAAAACGTACTCGGGAAGGATACCGAAGTTCTGTCGCCTGAGGAATACGAAGTCATAGTTTGCGCGGCTGATCTCGGTGCTGTGTTCCTTCCTCGTCGAATCGGTTTCCCTGTCTAGAAGCTCACGAACCATCTTCTCTCCTGCGAAGTTGCCTCGGGTCTGGATAATCTTGTATGTCTTTCTGTCGGGGGGAATGAACTCGATCTTCGCGGTGACCTCAGAGGTTGGCTTCATGTCATAGCCATGGAAGACTTTGTATTCGCGCGACACTTCATACGGCCGTAATTGAGCGGGGTCCTGGTGCTGGATGTCGTCGACTCGTTGCCAGGATGAGATCCAGTTCGGAAGGCTTCATTTCTGTGGTGGACGAGACGATCTGTGATGGAGAGGCGAGTGTTGCCAGGAGAACGAAGCCTGTCAACCAGATGAACAAGCGGACCTGCGTTAGTACGCCCCATACAGACCCCCACCCCCCCTGAAGGACGAGAACAGAATCAAGTTTTCGAGAAGGATCGCGCCCCTCAGTGCCGCCGTCATTTCAGACCCACATCCCGGAGTCCTCACGCCGTTCTCTTCGTTGCTCGACTTGTAGCTACCTTACCTGCGGCTTGTTCCCTGGACTCTCCTTCTGTCTTGCTATTGCTTGTCGTACGACAAAAGGTCTACAATAAGTATGATGCAGCCTGCAATTTGTGCAATCCGCGAAGTGTAGTGCCGTCGATACCACTTCACCGGCAAAGAACGTGATACCGAATGGGCATTTTGTGAATAGCGCCTGAGTCACTGCCTACTCGGGCCCAACGTGAGCCAGATCACGCCTACTTCCGGATGGTCCACGAATCCGCTCACGTCTCGTCTCTGTGCGTATGAAGGAAAGTGATGCGCCTAAAGTAGCTTCAGACCCTTCTAAGCTTGAAGATGTCCCGTACGGATTCGGTATTGACTCACTTGATAGAGAATCACCGGATCGCACTTGTGCATTGATTCAGGGGCCGCTAGCTGGCATTCTTTCTCAACCGAAGCTACGGTCGCATAGCAGACGGAGCAGATTGAATCGTAGCTTCCATCGGCATTGTGTCGATGTGGGAAGGTTGGTCTTAACAGTGTGAGCATCATTACACCGCCTTCATCTATATGGGGGGGCGTCTAGCGGCAAAGTAGCGCCTCTCCACACAATGCTGTCTGTGCAATTTTGCTCACTTAGCTCTGCGGCGACGGTTCTTTGCGAGGAATTGTCTTTTCGAAAAGGAAGACAACTTTTCGGGTTCCGGCTTGGGGGACCATCATCGCTACTCGCCACCCTAGTTGATGCTTCGCGTCTAGATACCTTCTGGCTTCGGCCAAGGTCCATGCATGGATGTCGTAGTGGCGCGGGATGAATTCCGGCATTAGATTCTCCCTATTCTTGTCTGTCATTATCTTAGGGTGGGTTTGTCCAAGGCACAATCTCGGCATTTTTAGTCAGGTCCGGTTTGCCACAATCCACTAAGAACCAAAATTAGCGCAGACAGCCTGCGAATGCCCGAGCGAAATCATCGAGCAGGCGCAGGCTGCTCGGCGCGCGTCGTGGTTAGCAAGGGGAGGGCCCGGACACGCCCCGAACCGATTGGGATTGGGCCTGCGCCTCTTCGGGGTGTGGCGTCCGCAACCGGTAGGAAGTACTCGCGGGCACCGCTCTTCGCGGAGGCGAGGCGCGAAAACATTAGACAACCGAAAGCAAATCTCTTCAGTGTGCCCAGTCACCTGCAGATGTGATTAGGGAATCCAGCGCTCTAATTCTCGTAGCCGCCTGGATTACCGCCTACCCGGCAGTTACCACTGAGAATGATCATCCCGAACACGCATGTAGAGTGAAGCTATTTACTATGAAGCGATGAAGAGCAAGGCCGAAAAAGCGAAGGAATTCGATATGGTTCTCAGCGCGATGCTGACAACCAAGCCGCTGTCCAAAGAAGAGATCAGCGCGAGGATCCGAGCGCGGCGGAAAGCCGGGCAGAAGGAAAAGCAAGTTGGCCGGTCGAAGCAGTTGAGAGGTTAGAAGGCAACCAGAGTTTTATAGGGCAGCGGAGCCCGGTTGAGCATGCTGTCCAAGGCCAGGTCGAAGATCGACGACTGCAGGCGACGACGATTGTATCTCCAGCAGAACTCCCGCATGTAGCGATCCAGATGCCAGGGACTGAGTTTGTGGTAATTGCCGACAATAGCTCTCTTGAAGAGTGAAAATGCATTCTCTACCGTCTGGGTCGTCGTCCAGTTTCCTTCTTTCAGTTCCTTGCCGTGATTGCCTTGCGAGAGCTTCTGTTCAGCGATGAGGCGCTTGTAGGTCGGATTCCCATCGGTCACGACTTCTTTGGTGTCGTCTGCGAGCTTGGCATCCAACACCGGCTTGATGGATTCGAATCTGCGGTTGGCCATGGACTGAAGATGAATCCTCCCGTCGCGTTCGGCTAGCCCGATCACCATGGTTTTGGCGGCTTTGGCTAACTTCGAGCCTTTGTGGCGAAGCTGGCCGCCGATGTAGGCTTCGTCGATCTCCACCGTTGTCCCCTTGTCTCCCAGCTGCAGATCTCTGGCCTCCCGCATGCCTTCGCGGATCCGGTGGGCCACATACCAGGCAGTCTTATAGGTCACGTCAATATGGCGCTGGAGCTGGTTGGCCGATATGCCTTTCTTGGCGTCGCACATCAGCGAGATGGCCGCAAACCACTTGCTCAAGGGCAAATGGGAGTCGTGAAACAGGGTACCGGTCAGAGGGCTGAACTGAAGCCTGCAGGCGGCGCACTGAAACAGCCGACGCGGTCCCCCCGTCTTGTTCTTCGATTCGATCGACCAGCACTGAGGGTGATTGCAGGCCACGCACCGCACCCCGTTCGGCCAACGTGTCCGGATCAGATGTTCAAGTGCGTGCTTCTCGGTGGGGAACTTCCGAGCCAGGGAATACAGATTGATCACGGACCTCATGCAACATATCTTGTGTCAAAACGTGTCATGCGTCAAGGGGATAATCATTCCAGTTGATTAACAAAAACGCCAGCAGGGCAGGTTCGCCATGTTGGGCGTAGATTTCCGGCGGATGTTTTGTACGCCGTGGGCGTACTCGCACGAATTAGCACGAAGGAAAAAACGGCTTGCGCGACGCAATTCTAATTGTTGGCGCGGCCGCACACGTGCGTTAGTCGGGCTCAGCATGTTGACATCTGTGGTGATCAACTCTCAGTTCAAAGAACATGTCACACAGTGCGGCGATCTCCACGTCTGCAACGATTTCGTCTTCGGACTTGGTGAACAGCCACGCTAGTGCTTCTTCTATCGATTCCATGTCTCCTCCTACCGCCCCTTCAGAAGTTCTCATGGATGCAAAGTACAATGGCTGGACCCATCGGCTTGTCATCATCCGGTCACGCTGAAGTAATTATTTGTGCAGGGATGTGTTGCTAACGCGGCAACGCAGCCTGCGCGGCGCAACCCCACTTGCGCTTTATGACCTGCGTATCCACACGCCGCTGTAGTGGATGGCGCGTGATTGCGGTCACATCGTAGTTGGGAACCGTTGGACCAGACTGCTCAGATTGAGGTCATATGCACATGGAAGGCGAATCCCTGTTGGAGAAGCTTATCGACATTGAGCGTGCAATCGATTCGGTCAGTTCCGTGACATTACGCTATATGGTCATCGATGCCCAAGAGTGTGTTTTGCGGATGCAAAGAGAGCGGGCAAATGGAGTTCTTCCCGATCCAGAGGCAAAGCACCCGCTTCCAGCGAGCCGCGTTCACTAACTTCGTCTTCGAAGACGGCGTGAACTTTCGGCACATGGGGCATACAAAACCACAATTGCTAGTTGACTATAATTGCAAATTCGCATCCTGTCTCTGCGATGTGTTCCGCTTGCGGTGTTCAAATGCCACTCATGGAATCCAAGGGCGCTTCCTCAGCGGAAAGCAGCAAATGGTTCGCAATTAAATTTGACCTCCACGTGAGAGCAGAAACACAACCGCTCGTCATCAGCAAGCGCCTGAGAGTGAGGGCTGAATAACGGTACGTGCATCCATTGCCCGATTCGCAGACACCCCAGATGCAAGGAAGGCAGGAGCGTATGGCTCAGTACAAAGGACTAGTTAAGTGGTTTAACAGCGCCAAAGGTTTTGGATTCATTGGACGGGAAGACGGGCCAGATGTATTCGTTCACTACTCAGCGATTCAATCGAGCGGGTACAAAATGCTCGATGAAGGTGACGAAGTTGAGTTCGACATTGTCGAGGGGCAAAAAGGCCCACAGGCGGATGCAGTGACCTGCCTCAAGCACGCTGACCACGGGACTGCCTGACATCGTGCCGGGTAGAACTTATAACCCTGCCAGTTCTTTACCTTCCTTTCGTGGGTAGAGTTTTCTGTCCAGAAGTTGGCCATGCACGGCGAGCGAGAAAACAATACGTCGCATCCTAGAAGCCGTCAAAAACGGCACCCTCACCGAGCCATTCACACCTGCTGACGTGAATCGAGCGATTGGAATTGACTATGCAGGTGTGTTTCTCCCAAAGCATCGCGTTGGCAATCCGGGCTTCAAAGGCGAGCCAAACACTGCACACTTCATCCAGCTCCATCGCGGACTGTATCGACTGAAGTAATTGCTGATGACGTTTGGCCACCCTTCACTTCCAGACTGATCTCCACTTTGCGAGTTCAGTCTCGCCCCGTCCCCCATATCTCAGCGATGAATCGAAATCCCCATATACGTGCGGCTTTTGACGCAAATCCTCCGTTGGTCAGGTAGATGCCAAGAACGAGCGGAGACGGCCATCGAGAATCCGCCTCCGGCCAACGGCTCGGCGTAGAGTGAGCGACATCACATCACGCTTAGAGAGTACTCGGTACAGTCTCGAATAGTGCAGGTGTAATTGAACGCAGGGCCTCTGTACGTTGAGGCCCTTCTTTTATGCCGCATCTCCGGCCCGCTCTTCTTTAAAGAAGACGATGCAATGCACGGCAAGAGCAACGGGGAAGAAAGCATGGCAAAGGGTTCTCGCCTAGTGGGGCGGTTGCTTGAGGTCTATTCGATTGGACAAAACTTCCGCCCTCCGTATGCAAAAGGGCTGACCGCGATTGTCTAAAAAGACAGGCCTGTCAACCGCGCTTCTGTCTAAGCTGGAAACCGACACCATGATTCCAACTCTGCCTACGCTGGCGACCATCTGCCGCGTGTATGGTGTCGGCCTTGGCTTCTTCTTTGCCGATGCAGTGAAGCATTCTCTGTCAATCACGCGCAACTTGCGCGAGACAGGGCGCGGAAGAACGCGAGAAGCGCTGAAGCAGTTCCTGCTAATGGATTCTAGTCTTCTGGCAAGGGAGATTGAATTCCCTGCTGGAGTTGTCGGTGTATTGACAAAGGTTGGCGAAACGTTCAAGGGCGTCATTTACGTGCTTGAGGGGAGTCTTAAGCTTGATTCTTCGGGCACATGCGACCTGCTCGAAGCAGGAGACTGCGTCTGCTTGGATAGCGAGATGCTGATTACATGGAGCGCGAATGGCAAATCACGCTGTAGGGCCTTGGTTGTCACCTCTGGATGAACAGAGGGCAATGTTGCAAGCTATGAACCAAGCGTAGGAGTTCCTTTCTATGGCTGATCTCTACAATCCCGGTGCCAACAGTGCGCAAGATCAGATCACACTCTTGCGGGCTATTGTAGGGCGGATCAATCAAGCAGAACAGCGCATCGCTTTCTGCATCGTCAAGCAACTCTTCTTGAACGCATAGCCGAACTTGAAGCTGAATCCGCGCAAGCACCGTCCGCCGATTTCTGAGCGCGTTCCAGAACGTCGTGTTCCTCTCCAAAGCCCCACCTTGTCGGCAATGATCGATATCAATCGAGGTGACGGCCTGCTGATGTCATCAGGCGCCAGCCTTACGGCAGCAATGATGGATGCAGCGATCACCAAAGTGGAAGCGAACCGATCCTGCTTGCCACGCTCCTGTTCCTCTCGCGAGATGGCCCGATGCATTTCACCCATGTCAGCGAAACCCTCGCTCTGATTTGACTGGCTTCTTCATTCTGAGGAACCGTGACAACCGGCCTCGAAAGATGTCTGGTGGCAGGTATGCGCGGCGATCTCCGCACAAAGGACAGTCGGCAACAGTCCAGGTATCCGGCATTGTCATCACGGGCGCAGGAATGTTCTGTCCACACCTCTTGCAGGTGACCGTGTAGTCACAGCCGGGTTTCAGGTAGTGCCACACGGAACAGTATAGGCGAACAATAGGCGAAGATATGCACAGGGCCAACGTTGTCGGACGACCCTGTTGTGCCACATATAAAACAGCAGCGACAATCCACTAATTGGATTAATCTGGTCCAATTCAAGTTCTGAGACGGGCTCTCTACACGATTGCTGGCCTCAGAGGAGAAAGAACCCATGCCGCAGCTGAGCAGCTCATTACGGGGATTCTTTCAGTTGGTTCGGAACCAGTTCATCCAGGATGTGCCAGAAGACATCGCACTCTGTGAGTTCGATTGCCGGGCAGCTCAATGCACCCAAGGCGAATGGGAATCGTGCGAAAGACGGTTGAATCGAGCCGAAGGTGAACTAAAGATTATCCCTAAAGAACCCGCTGCCTGATCTCTGACTCATCTTTCGTTCAGCCGTCAACCAAAGACTAGGCCATGAGAAAAAGAGAGATTAGAAAGATGGTCGTCGGGATCTAAACGTTTGACACGGTAGAAAGGACTAGCACGAGGAAATGAGGGAAGATACCGAGACAGCCGCAAGGAGAGCCCTCCTCGAAAAGGGTGAGGAGCTATACAACCGGATTGCACACGGAGAGGATGTTCATGCGGAGCTAAGGCTGTGGCAGAAGCGGGTAGAGCGAATGACACCGCCGCTGGTTCGCCTGTGGGGCAACTTGATACACACTTACCGTTCCGTTGTCGCACGGCTGAATGGGCGGCGAAGCTGATCGGTGGGGAAACTGATTATTTCTTCGGACAAGTGCAAGATTTGGAGCGACACTATACGCCTGCGAATGTCCTCTTCTGTAGAGACGCACCGGCGTAATCGAGCCATCCCGAGCGACACGCATTCAGAATCCGATACTGCTGAGCAAAAGAATTTGTGTCACGGTTTGTGTCATAACCCTGCCGTCCCTACCGGTGTCCGGCCGTCTCTCGCCGTGTCACTCGGGCACACATAGAAGGCAGCGAACATGCTTGAAACCCGCATGAACACTGCCTCTCTGTATCGCCTTGTATTTCTGTGTGTCTGCCTGTATTCATTCACCCTTGGAAATGG
>CAWALE010000014.1:0-363208 GCA_963782775.1 uncultured Acidobacteriaceae bacterium | reverse complement strand
GTTATGCTGCCGCATCTACTTCAACCGGTACGTATTTACTCGCTCCCAAGGCACTCAAGGAGAACGCCACTAAGGATGAGGCCGAGGCCATCAAGAAGAAGTTCGAAGGCGTTGCTACCGTCGAAATCAAGTAGACTAGGGCTTGCAAGTCCAGCGGAGACGCGCTACGATAGTCGTTGCGCGTCTTTTCGGCTCAGTTCGGCTTTTTTCTGTAGATCGGTGCTGGACGGCGCGTCTTGAAAAGAATCAAGGGGCACACAATGTTCATCTCTCAGGCTGGGCCAAGCAGCCGCGGAGCGACCATCAACGCGATTAAGTGCTCTCGGGTCAAAGGGATATGCGGAATCCCAATGACGGATGTCGATTGGCAGGCGAGCGGCGGCAGAAGCGAATTTTGGGATCGGCGAAGCATTGGCAAGAAAATTCGGATGGGAGCACCGGCATTGAGCCGCGCTCGTGAGGCATTGTGTCCTTACGAGCCTTTTGTGTCTCCACACATCAGCAGATCAGCTTTATAAGCGTAGAATTGCCCTGACCGCAGTATCTACCCGAGCGCGGTATGCACTCGCGCGAATCGCTTCTCTCGATTGAGCGCAGTCTAGCGCAACTGCCGGAACAGCGGCAATGCCTGTCACGAATCTTAACGCGACTCTGTCTTTGAACACACTTGGCGTAGTTTTCCCGGAGGGCCGAAGGTGCATCCCCGCGACCTGCCGGTACGCATGGATGGCGACTGGACATCTGCGGTTGCTCATCTTGATTTTCGATCGACTTACCGCAATAATGCCGGCGCCTCGAGACTCGGGTGCCGGCCCGGACAACCTCGAAATTGGGGTGGCCGGAGCGAGAGCCTCAGGAGTGATGCATGCCTAACGAGAAGCGCGCGATTCGCAGCCGGCTCGATTTTTCCAAGATTCCAACCGCAACCCAGATTCCTAACCTGATTGAAGTGCAGCGCCGCTCCTACGAGCGCTTTCTGCAGATGGACAAGCTGCCTAACGAGCGGGATGACTCCGGGCTGCAGTCGGTGTTTGTTTCCGTTTTCCCGATCACCGATTTCCGCGGCATCTCGCAACTGGATTTTGTTGACTACTCGATCGGCAACTGGGAGTGCAAGTGCGGCCACCTGAAAGGTCTGCATCACCTGCGTACCGCCTGCGTGCATTGCGGCGCCATGGTGATCACTGATCCGTTTCTTCCCGGCGACGTGCTCTGCCACAAGTGCGGAACTTACAACAAGAACACGCCCGACTTCTGCAACAAGTGCGGCGATCCCGTCGGCCTGCAGCTGAAGTATGACCAGCAGGAGTGCGAAGAGCGCGGCATGACCTTCTCCGCGCCGCTCAAGGTTACGGTCCGCCTCACCATCTACGACAAGGACCCGGAGACCGGCAACAAGTCCATCCGCGACATCAAGGAACAGGAAGTCTTCTTCGGCGACATTCCGCTGATGACGCCGAACGGCACGTTCATCGTCAACGGCACAGAGCGCGTGATCGTTTCGCAGTTGCATCGTTCGCCCGGCGTCTTCTTTGAGACGGCCAACAACCGCACCTACTTCCTCGGCAAGATCATTCCCTATCGCGGCTCGTGGGTGGAGTTCGAATACGACCAGAAGAACACGCTCTACGTCCGCATCGACCGCAAGCGCAAGTTCCTGGGCACCATCTTCCTGCGCGCCCTTGGTCTGCGTTCCGACGAAGAGATCCTCAAGACCTTCTACACCGTCGATCGCATTCACATCGCCGATGGCAAGCTGCACTGGGCAGTTCAGCCGATGCCAAGACGGCACCCACCTGCTGGGCGCCAAGCCGGCGCACGCCGTCCTGCACAAGGGCGAGGAAATCGCGCACTCCGGCCGCAAGATCACGGCGCACTCGTCTGAAGGCGATTCGTGCCGCGAGCATCGACAAGGTTGAAATTGAAGCCGCCGAGCTCGACGGCGCGATCACCGCAGCCGACGTTGTCGACACGACCACCGGCGAAGTGATCGTCGAAGCCAACGTGGAACTGACCGCTGATCGCCTGCACAAGGTGACTGTCGAGCGGCGCGACCACGCTTCGAAGTCTTCTTCCCCGAGCGCGACGACGTGGGCAACATCATCACCAACACTCTCAAGCGCGACTCCGTGCACAAGCCGGAAGAAGCGCTGATCGAAATCTACCGCAAGCTGCGTCCGGGCGATCCGCCGACGCTCGACACCGCCACGGCGCTCTTTGAAGGCATGTTCTTCGATCCGCGCAAGTACGACTTCTCGCGCGTGGGCCGTCTCAAGTTCAACATCAAGCTCTACGAGAACCAGGACGCCACCCAGCTCGACCACCGCACGCTGACGCCGGAAGATTTCTACGGCACCATCCGCTACCTGCTCAAGCTGCGCAAAAACATCGGCGTTGTAGACGACATCGATCACCTTGGCAACCGCCGCGTTCGCGCGGTTGGCGAGTTGATGGAGAACCAGTTCCGCATCGGCCTCGTCCGCATGGAACGCGCCATCAAGGAAAAGATGAGCGTGTATCAGGAACTGTCGACGGCCATGCCGCACGACCTCATCAACGCCAAGCCGGTCATGGCGGCGATCCGCGAGTTCTTCGGTTCTTCGCAGCTGTCGCAGTTCATGGATCAGACCAACCCGCTCTCGGAGATCACGCACAAGCGCCGTCTCTCCGCTCTTGGACCGGGCGGTCTTTCGCGTGAGCGCGCAGGCTTTGAAGTCCGCGACGTGCACCCGACCCACTACGGCCGTATCTGCCCGATTGAAACGCCGGAAGGTCCGAACATCGGCCTCATCAGCTCGCTCAGCTGCTTTGCGCGCATCAACGAGTACGGATTCATCGAGTCGCCTTACCGCAAGGTGAAGGACTCGCGCATCCTCGACTACGTTGAGATTGTCAACGCCGGCGAAAGCGGCCTGCGCGTCGGCGACCACATCGAGAAGGAAGAGGCATTCAAGCTGAATGCTCAGCTGAAGAAGGCGGGCAAGCGTCCCATCGACTACATCCCGTTCAGCTTCTACCTGTCGGCATGGGAAGAAGACAAGCACACCATCGCCCAGGCCAATATCGAGTTCAACGCCGAAGGGCAGATCACTGAAGATCTGGTCAATGCGCGTCGCCAGGGCAACTTCGTGCTGGTCAACCGGACTGACGTTGACTACATCGACGTCTGCCCGAAGCAGCTCGTTTCGGTGGCCGCATCGCTGGTGCCGTTCCTTGAGCACGATGACGCCAACCGCGCGCTGATGGGCGCCAACATGCAGCGCCAGTCAGTGCCTCTGCTTGTTGCCGAAGCTCCGCTGGTCGGTACCGGCATGGAAGGCGTTACCGCGCGCGACTCAGGCGCCGTCATCCTCGCCAAGCGCAACGGCATCGTGGATTCGGTCGACTCCGAGCGCATCATCGTGCGCGTCGAAGGCGAACATCACCCCACGCAGTTGTCGCGTGAAGTTGGTTCCGACATCTACAGCTCATCAAGTTCAAGCGCTCCAACCAGAACACCTGCATCAACCAGAAGCCGGTCGTCCGCGAAGGCGAGCGCGTTATCAAGGGCCAAGTCATCGCTGACGGTCCTTGCACCGAGCAGGGCGAGTTGGCGCTGGGACGTAACGTGCTCGTGGCCTTCATGCCCTGGCGCGGTTACAACTTCGAAGACGCGATCCTGATCAGCGAAAAGCTGGTGCGCGAGGACTACTACACCTCGGTGCACATCGAGGAGTTCGAGATCGAAGCCCGCGACACGAAGCTTGGACCCGAAGAAATCACGCGCGACATTCCCAACGTCAGCGAGCACGCGCTGCGCGACCTGGACGAGAGCGGAGTCATCCGCATCGGCGCCCAGATCGAGCACGGCGACATCCTCGTCGGCAAGGTAACGCCCAAGGGCGAAACCCAACTCACTCCGGAAGAGAAGCTGCTGCGCGCCATCTTCGGTGAAAAGGCCGGCGATGTTCGCGACGCTTCGCTCACCTGCCCTCCGGGTATCGAAGGCACGGTGGTCGACGTCCGCATCTTCTCCCGCAAGGGCCAGGAAAAGGACGAGCGCGCCAAGCTGATCGAGGCTGAATATGTTGCCAAGCTCGAAAAGAACCTTGGCGACGAAATCCGCATTCTGACCGACGAGCGTTTGAAGCGCCTGGAAGGAATTCTCGGCGGCAAGGAAGTGCTCGCCGACCTGCACGATGAGCGGACCAACAAGCGCCTGCTCGACCAAGGACGCGATTCTCGACCGCGACACCATCGAGCGCATCTCCACCAAGAACCTCAAGCGTATCCGCTATAACGACAAGGATCCCCGCGTCAACGAGCAGATCGATGAGATCGAAGAGATGACCTCGCGCCAGATCGAAGTGCTGCGCAAGATCACCAATGAGAAGATCGCCAAGCTGCAGAAGGGCGACGAACTGCCTCCGGGCGTCATCAAGCTGGTCAAGGTCTATGTCGCCATGAAGCGCAAGCTGTCAGTCGGCGACAAGATGGCCGGCCGTCACGGCAACAAGGGCGTGATCGCGCGCATACTTGCCCGAAGAGGACATGCCGTACCTGCCCGATGGCACGCCCGGTTGAGATCGTTCTCAATCCGCTCGGCGTTCCTTCCCGTATGAACGTCGGTCAGATTCTCGAAACGCACCTCGGCTGGGCCGCACATGCGCTGGGCGCCAAGATTGCAGATTGATCAAGGCCAACAGCGACGTCAGAGGCAACGCGCGAACTCATGAAGAAGGAGTTTGCCGGAACCGCAACGCTGCGCCAGCTGCTTGAACTCGACGACGAGATGCTGCTCCGCGTTGGAGCCGGCATGAAGCGCGGCATCTGGTTCGGTACCGCGGTGTTCGACGGCGCCAAGGAAGACGAGATCAAGGCTCTGCTGGCTTCGGCTGGCCTGCCTTCCTCCGGCAAGACGGCGCTCTTCGACGGCATGACCGGCGAGCAGTTCGAACAGCCGGTCACCGTGGGCTACATCTACATGCTCAAGCTCTCGCACCTGGTCGACGACAAGATTCACGCTCGTTCGATCGGACCGTACTCGCTCATCACTCAGCAGCCGCTGGGTGGCAAGGCGCAGTTCGGTGGACAGCGCTTCGGCGAAATGGAAGTGTGGGCCCTCGAAGCGTACGGCGCCGCATACATCCTGCAGGAGCTGCTCACCGCCAAGTCCGACGACGTCTATGGCCGTACCAAGATTTACGAGGCCATCGTCAAGGGCGAAGCGGCAATCGAGCCGGGTGTACCGGAATCGTTCAACGTGCTCATTCGCGAATTGCAGTCGCTATGCCTCGACGTGGAATTGATCAAGCGCGCGGATCTTCTAAAGAAGGCGCCCGTGCCGGAAGTTGCAGCAGTCGCCGATTAGATCTTGAGCCGCGGTAGCCCCAGATCTGCGATTCTGAGACCGGAATACTCAGACCAGCAGGTTAGCCGGAAGCAAAGAGTTTTTCGGTGTCCTTCTTGAAAGCGGTAACCGCCGCTTCCCGGGAAGGAAGGACCCGCTAAAGAATCCCGGGAGATACCGCGGCGAGTGCCTGAAGGCCCGCCAAGGAGGGTCGCCTTGTTCCGTTCAAACCCATTTGAACTCACCAGCCCGATTACCGACTTCGATGCTATCCGCATCATGCTTGCCTCGCCGGAAAAAATCCGCAGCTGGTCGCATGGTGAAGTCACCAAGCCGGAGACCATCAACTACCGCACGTTCAAACCGGAACGCGATGGCCTTTTCTGCGCCCGCATCTTTGGACCTGTGACCGACTGGGAGTGCCTCTGCGGCAAATACAAGCGCATGAAGCACCGCGGCGTCATCTGCGACAAGTGCGGCGTCGAAGTGACGGTCAGCAAAGTGCGCCGCGAGCGCATGGGCCACATCGAGCTGGCATCCCCGTGCTCGCACGTCTGGTTCTTCAAGGGCCTGCCTTCGCGCATCGGCCACTTGCTCGATATTTCTCTGCGCGACCTTGAGAGCATTCTCTACTTTGAGTCCTACGTCGTTGTCGATCCTGGGCGACGCGCCGGTGAAAGAGCGCGAGATCATCAAGGACGAAGCCCGCTACCGCGAGCTCGACCAGCAGTATCGTCCCTCCGGCTTCAAAGCCATGATGGGCGCCGAAGCGATCAAGGAACTGCTCAAGCGCGTCCAGATCGACGAGCTTGGCGTCGAACTGCGCGAGCGCATGAAGACCGAAACCTCCGCGCAGAAGAAGATCAAGTACGCCAAGCGCCTCAAGGTCGTCGAGGCATTCCGCAAGTCTCGAACAAGCCGCAGTGGATGATTCTCGATGTGCTGCCGGTCATTCCTCCAGAGCTGCGCCCGCTGGTGCCGCTGGATGGCGGCCGCTTCGCCACCTCCGATTTGAACGACCTCTATCGCCGCGTCATCAACCGCAACAACCGGTTGAAGAAGCTGATGGATCTGCACGCGCCTGAAGTCATCGTGCGCAACGAAAAGCGCATGCTCCAGGAAGCGGTGGACGCGCTGTTCGACAACGGCCGTCGCGGCCGTGTGCTGCGTGGCGCCAACAACCGCCCGCTCAAGTCGCTCTCTGATACGCTCAAGGGCAAGCAGGGCCGCTTCCGTCAGAACCTGCTCGGCAAGCGCGTCGATTACTCCGGCCGTTCGGTCATCGTGGTCGGTCCTGAACTCAAGCTGCACCAGTGCGGTCTGCCCAAGAAGATGGCGCTCGAACTGTTCAAGCCCTTCATCTATCACCGCCTCGAGCAGACCGGCCATTGCACCACCATCAAGCAAGCCAAGGAAATGGTGGAGATGCAGGAGCCGGTGGTGTGGGACATCCTTGAAGAAGTCATCAAGGATCACCCCGTACTGCTGAATCGCGCTCCAACCCTTCACCGCCTCGGCATCCAGGCATTTGAGCCGGTGCTGGTCGAAGGCAAGGCCATCAAGATTCACCCGCTGGTCTGCACCGCCTTCAACGCCGACTTCGACGGCGACCAGATGGCTGTGCACATTCCGCTGTCGCCTGAAGCGCAGATTGAAGCCAGCGTGCTGATGCTCGCATCGCACAACATTCTTTCGCCGGCATCAGGACAGCCCATCACCGTTCCCACGCAGGACATGGTGCTCGGCCTCTACTACCTGACCAAGGCCAAGAAGGGCGGCAACGGCGAAGGCCGCGTCTTCGCGAACACTGAAGAAGTCCTGATGGCGCTTGAAGCGCGCCGAAGTGGAAACCCTGTCGCCGATTCGCCTGCGCTACACAGGCAAGGTGCTCGACATGACCACTGCCTACGACGATCAGGATCTGACGCACACCGAGCCGGTGGACTTCAACAAGCGAGTACATCACCACCACCGTCGGCCGCGTGATCCTCAACGACGCGCTTCCCGCGGGCATGCCGTACATCAACGGCCTGCTCAAGAAGAAGGGCATCGGCCAGCTCGTCAACTACTGCAACCAGAACCTCGGACTTGAAGTCACGGTCGGCATGCTCGACCGCATCAAGTCAGCTTGGCTTCCAGTACGCCACCCGTTCGGGCCTGTCTGTCGGTCTCGACGACATGGTCATTCCAGCCAGCAAGTACACCACGTGTGGACGAAGCCGACAAGAAGGTGATCGAAGTTCAGAAGCAGTACATGGACGGCGCCATCACCAACGGCGAGCGTTCCAACAAAGTCATCCAGATGTGGTCGGCGGTAACCGATCAAGGTTGCCGACGAAATGTTCGGCAACATGAAGAACGCGCGACGACGAAGGCGCCATGAACCCGATCTACATCATGGCCGACTCCGGCGCCCGCGGTTCGAAGCAGCAGATTCGCCAGCTCTCGGGCATGCGCGGACTGATGGCCAAGCCTTCAGGCGAAGTCATTGAGACGCCCATCACGGCGAACTTCCGCGAAGGCCTCACGGTGCTGGAGTACTTCATCTCGACGCACGGCGCACGTAAGGGCCTGGCCGATACCGCGCTCAAGACCGCCGACTCCGGCTACCTGACCCGCCGCCTCGTCGACGTGGCGCAGGACGTCATCGTCACCGAGTACGACTGCGGCACCGTGGAAGGCATCTACGTCGGATCGATCGTTGAGTCCGGCGAAATCATCGAGACCGTTGCGCGACCGCATCATTGGCCGCGTCTCGCTCGAGCGCATCAAGGACTACGACGGCAACGTCATCGTCGATGTCAACCAGGAGATCGACGAAGACATCGCATCGGCCATTCAGGGCTGCCGGCATTGAGCAGCGTGAAGATCCGCTCGGTGCTCACCTGCGAATCCCGGCGCGGCGTCTGCGTACTCTGCTACGGCCGTAACCTTGGCTCCGGCCGCATGGTCGAACTCGGCGAAACCGTCGGCGTCATCGCCGCGCAGTCCATCGGCGAGCCGGGAACGCAGCTCACCATGCGTACCTTCCACGTCGGCGGCACCGCCAGCCGTGTGCAGGACAAGTCGCGCCTCGACGCCAAGAACAACGGCTTCGTGCGCTTCATCAACCTGAACTATCGTCGAGAGCAAGGACGGCACGCTGGTTGCCATGAACCGCTCCGGTTCGATCGCAGTCGTCGACGATCGCGGCCGTGAAAAGGAGCGCTACCAGGTTGTCTACGGCGCGCGCCTCCGCGTGAAAGACGGCGAGCAAGGTCAAGCTTGGCCAGTTGCTGGCCGAGTGGGATCCTTACACCTACGCCATCCTCACGGAAATCGGCGGCACGGTTCAGTTCAAGGATCTGCAGGAAGGCATCACGCTCAACGAAGAAGTCGACGAAGTTACCGGCCTCTCGCGCTGGGTGGTTGCCGACTGCTGCCCGATGAAAAGCGTCAGCCCGCCTTCGTCGTCAAGAACGCCAAGGGCACACAAGCGGTACCTGCTGCCTCGCGGCGCTCACCTGATGATCCAGGACGGAGACGAAGTGGGTCCCGGCGACGTGCTCGCCAAGATTCCGAAGGAAACGCACCCGCACCAAGGACATCACCGGCGGTCTGCCGCGCGTCGTCGAACTGTTCGAAGCCCGCAAGCCGCGCGAGACAGCCATCATCAGCGAAATCGATGGTGTGGTCCGCTTCGGCGAAGTGGCCAAGGGACAGCGCAAGATCTACGTCACGGCTGACAACGGAGAAGAGAAAGAATACTCGGTACCTCGCGGTATCCACGTCAACGTGCAGGAAGGCGAACGCCTGCGCGCCGGCGAACCGCTGATGGACGGTCCTTTGAACCCGCACGACATTCTCGCCGTGCTGGGCGAGAAGGAACTGCAGGGCTACCTGGTGAACGAAATCCAGGAAGTCTACCGTCTGCAGGGCGTGGCCATCTAGCGACAAGCACATCGAAGTCATTGTCCGCCAGATGCTGCGCTGGGTGAGGATCGACGAAGTGGGCGATACCAACTTCCTGCTCGAGCAGCAGGTCGACCGGTTCCGCTTCCGCGAAGAGAACGAGCGCGTCATCGCCAAGGGTGGCCGTCCGGCTACTCGGTCGTCCGCTGCTGCTGGGCATCACCAAGGCGTCGCTCTCGACGGATAGCTTCATCTCCGCGGCAGCTTCCAGGAGACAACACGCGTCCTCACCGAAGCCAGCATCAACGGTGCGATCGACAACCTTCGCGGCCTCAAGGAGAACGTGATCGTCGGTCGCCTCATCCCTGCCGGCACGGGCCTCGAGTACTACCGCAACGTCCAGCTCTCACCCGAACTCGAAGAAGCGGCAGCCACGGTGCAGCAGGAAGTTTCGCCGAGATCGAAGCCGCCGAGCGCGAACTGGAACTGATGCGCCAGGAAGGCGAAGCCGAAGAGATGGCAGCGGAGTAATCTGCTCAACAGAATTGCTTCCATAAACCAGAAGGACCTCGCCAATGCGAGGTCCTTTCTTTTTGTGCTCCCGCAACGCAAAACCTTTCGCGAATAAGCCAGGCACGGCCCGCACGTGGTCACAGGTTCCAGCCACCGAGGGGTTCACCTCACCGGTTGTCAATACCTTCTTTCCAAAGACCGCGCCATCTCCCTCATTTCGCTCAAGATACCTTTTCTTGGAACCTGCAGATTATTTCTCCGACTTCTCTACACTTGTGTCAGCAGACAAAAGCAGTCAGCACGACGACGGCTCGGGTGGTCCGGAGAGCAATCACGTTCGTGCATGCAGTCCATTTTTGGGGCAAGATACCGCAATCCGGCACGCTCCGCCTCAAAAACAGTGCAAACCGCCAAAATCCATCGCCAAGTCCTTATTTTTGACGACTTTACGGGTTAACTAATTTGTTTTCAATCGTTTACGAGACCCCCATCGGAAGCTAACTCGTCTGGAATGACGAACTTGACCCAAAAAGCGAAAAAAAGGGGAGAACATTCCTGTGATGCCGATCAACGATGCAGCTTCACTCCACTTCTCGCTGAAATTCCACAGTTCCACAGCACCACACTGCGGATTCACATTCGTCTGAAGCTGCGAATTCTGATTCGCCGATGTTCGAGATCCGACGTTCTTTTCTGTCCATCGATCCCGAGCCACTGCTTAACAATCAGGGAATTGTCACGCTGGTTAGATTGGACGGCGCGCTTTCAGCCCCCAGGGGGTCAACACTTTTCACAACATAATGGTAGGTCAGTCCGCTCTGGATTTGATCGTCCACAAAAGTGGTTCGGGTAACAAGCGCCGGGCTTATCAGTTGAAACGAAGTGCCACCGTCTGAAGATCGAAAGATTCGGTACCCGGCTATGGGATAGCTGGAGATCGGTGCGTTCCAGGATAGATCAATTTCATGGGACGTTCCCGTGCCACTCAATCCGATTTCGACCGTGCCATTGGTCAAGGAGTTGCTGGTAATTTTCACCTGACCTATCGCTACGCCTGTCGTTAATGGTTCGAATTGCAGATTCAATGTCATCGTCTGGCCGGGATTTAATCTGACGGGCAATGTAATTCCGGACATCGTGAATCCTTCACCCGTTGCCGTCGCACCGCTGATGGTGACCGGTGCAGTGCCTGCGGACGTCAAGGTCAAAGTCTGGGTTGCCGATGTGTTTACCCGGACGCGGCCGAAAGCTACGCTCGTCGAATTGAGGCTCAGAGTTGCCGTAGCTGTCTTCGGCGATTCTCCGGTGCGGGCATTGTTGCGAACAAAGAAGGCTTTGCATCCAGAGAGAGCCAGGCCGCAAATCGCTATCGCGAGCAAACTGGAGCAGCAACGGCCACAACAAAAGAATTGGGCGCCGCCTCGTCTTTGAGGGCGACCTTGTCGCGAACGGCCATCACTGGGAACGGCGTCGTTTTGCTGAGATCTAGTGATCGATGGGAAGAGATCGGGGATTTCGTACACTGAATTGACCTTTGAAGTGATTTCGCGCACTCAGCTTCTTCTGGCCCTATTGGCGGACATAGAGACTTTCGGCTAGTCCCATGGAGTCTGCCGTGATGAATATCACAATGATTCCTGAATGTTCGTGGGACAGCCGCTTTCATATTTCAATCGTCGACATTTGAGTGAGGGAAACCGCAGATGTAGACACGCCGAGGTTCTGCTTACGAAAGTTTACAGGGTGATCGCTCCTCTTCGGAGTCTAAAGTCTCTGCTGCAAAAGAGCTTCCGTGTCGCCTGGTCTTCGATGATCGGAAATCCACCTTGGCACCCCGCCAAATCCACGCCTTCTTTATTTCGGCCTGATCAACATCGTGCTAATATCAACACAAATCAAGACAGTTCATCTTTGAGCGGTACCCAGAATTGCCTAACCAATCTGTATCTGTAGCTGCATCTGTTTCCGAATTTCCAGTGCTCCGTCCCAGCGCGGCCAAGCCGCCGATGCTGATAGAGCGGACCCAGCCGGTGCTCGACAAGATTTCCCGCGCGCTCGGCGAGCCTATCATCACCTACTGGAATTCCAACAAAGGTTCCATCTGCCAGAACGACGTTGCTGGCCTTTACGCACTGCTGCGCAAACTCGGCAGCCTCGAACGGCTCACGCTTTTCGTCAAGTCCGACGGCGGCTCCGGCCAGGCCTCACTGCGTATGGTCAACCTGCTACGCCGCTATGTGAAGCATCTCACGGTGCTTGCGCCTCTCGAATGCCAGTCGGCCGCGACAATGCTGGCGCTCGGCGCCGACCGCATCCTGATGGGACCACTTGCCCATCTCTCTGCCGTCGACACATCCCTGACGCACGACCTGTCGCCCATAGACCGCGACAACGACCGCGTCAGCGTCAGCAACGACGAACTTCTCCGCGTAATTCGTCTCTGGACGGAACAGTCAAAAGGACTCGACCACGAACCCGTATGAATCGCTGTTCCCATACGTACATCCGCTCGTGATCGGCGCAGTCGATCGCTCCAGTGCGCTTTCAACGCGCATCTGCGAAGAGATTCTGTCGTATCACATGGACGACAAAGAACGTGCCCG
The DNA here is from genome assembly GCA_963782775.1 of uncultured Acidobacteriaceae bacterium. Lineage (GTDB taxonomy): Bacteria > Acidobacteriota > Terriglobia > Terriglobales > Acidobacteriaceae > Telmatobacter. Next base: position 350,872 of record CAWALE010000014.1, on the reverse strand, counting down.
CGAGATCAGCAACAATCTCAACGCTGGTTACCCGTCGCACAACTACCCAATCACGCTGCGCGAAGCCAAGCGCATTGGCCTCAACGTCGAAGCCATGGACGATGGCATCAATGCATTGCTTTTCGAGCTGAACGAAATCTACTCCGAGATGGGTGAGAGCGCCACAACCGACTACGACGAGAAGAACTCCCACGACAACAGCATCATCAAGGTGATGGAAGCAAGCGGAGCGCTGATTTATTACCAGCTCGACAAGGATTGGCATTACCGCAGCGAAGAGCGCCGCTGGGTGGCTCTGAACGAGAAGAGCCAATGGCGCAAGGCCGAATTAGTCAAAGGCAAAGTGAATATCTCGCAGCTGCACGTGCGCTGACCAGCGGGCAACAATTTCTGGGGGGGAGCACGCCGGTTCTTCGGGACCGGCGTTGCTTTATCTGCCCTGTTCTTCGGGCTTGAAGAGCGCTTTCTGCAGCCGATCCGGCATTTCTGCCCCATGGCGCTTCGTGTGCTTGGCCACATACATGGCCGCATCGGCAGCACTCAGCAGGCTGTCAGACGATGTGCCGTCGTCAGGATAGAGGGCCACCCCAACGCTTGCCCCTCCACGAAGAACATAGCCTTCTACTGCAAATGGCGCGTCGAAACAGCGCTCAAGACGTTGCGCAATCTCTTCGATAGCGGCGCGGCTGCGCACCACTGGAACAAGAGCGGCAAACTCATCGCCACCCAGTCGTGCCAGCATGTCACCGGAGCGTAGCTGACGTTTCATCCGCATCGAGACTTCCTGCAGGTACAGATCTCCAACGTGATGGCCGTAGAAGTCATTGACCTGCTTGAACTCATCCAGATCGATGTAAACCAGGCCGAGAATTGAGCCCTCCACCTTCGCCTTTTCAATCAATTGCTCAAGGTAGCGGTCAAGAGAGAATCGGTTGTGAATATCGGTAAGCAAGTCGAACTCCGAGCGATAGACAAGGTCTTTGTAAAGCCTGCGGGTTTCAATGGCGAGCGTCGCCAACCGTATTCCTGCTTCCAATGCGGACGCTTCATCCAGAGGACGTGGCTCGCCTGCTTCCGTAGCCGCAAATAGAGTTCCAAGCGACCCGCCCGCGCGTGCCGGGATGTCGAGGCGAATAGTCCGCAACCCCTGCGTCTTCGTAGGAGCATTTCCCAGACGGGCGCCATCGGGCATCTCGCACCAGCAGAACGGGCAGTCGAGGCTGAATGCAACCATCTCCGTGATGGCATCGATCAGCTCAGGCATCGGACGCGAACTATTGATGTCCTCGAGAATCCGGCTGCGCTTCATCTCCAGTTGCGCACTGTGCCGCTCGATCCGGGCTTCGTTCTCGGCATGCGCCGTAATAGTTACAGTCTGGTGCTGTACCTTCATGCGAAGGATCCAGCCCCACACGCCGACGATCAGTACGATTGCCAGCAGCACAACCACAACGCGAACCAGGTTGCCAACACTTAGCCAGGGCGGCGCGCCGATCCTGACAATATCGTCCGTCGTGCGCATCAGGACGTCGAAGGGCACCTGTGTGTCGAAGGGATTCGAAGCGCCCATGATGCAGATTCCGGTAATTCGTACCTTCGAACCGAGGGTCAGATGTTTGAATGCCGGAAGGGGCGCTGTTTGCACGCTTCGTGGTGGCGGCAGCCTATAGATGGCTGAGAACAGGTTCCCGCCGGCGCTCAGCACATATTCGTCCTGCGCAGCACCGCGATTTTGCGCCAAAACCTCGGCCTCGGTTGAAATCAGGTCGAAGAGGTGATGGCTTGTTGCGAGCTCGCTCCACGTTACTGACCGCGGCTGAATCGCCGCTGAAATCTGCCGATCGCGAACTTCCCCATTGGTCAACGCCAGGAACCCATCGTGCACGTCGGGAAAACCGGTCGCGTCAGCCTGGTCTCCAACACGCAAAGGAGCAATGGATGCAGTCATGATCCACAGGCTCTTTGAACCTTCCTGCAGCACAACCGCGGATCCGGGCTGATAGTAGGTGATCGTTCCATGCACCCTGACGCGCTGCGTCAGGTTCTGCACTCGATAGCCCCTCAGGATCTCGTCCATCGGGGTGAGTGGCAGATCCCACGGACCCCTCGCGGCAGGTTTCACCACGTGGACTCCAGATGAAGAGCTTGCATGCAGCAGTATGCCGGTGATCTCCATCTTCCCGTCAAACCGGCCCGAAACTGCACCGGTCAATTCGACTTCAGCGTCGAGAATGCTCTTGAGATCATCAACATTATCCCTGTCGATCACGGCTGCAATCGGCCCGCCATCGCTGCGCAATTGAATCGAGATGCTGGGCCTGTCTGAGCTCTGAACCAGATCGATGCTGCGAACCGTCCCGCGCACCTTTACCAGACGGCAATCGAATTCCGCGCGAATCAACTGGTCAAACGTCGCCGGCACCGCCGTCGGCAAGCTGCCATGACCCAACACACTGATGCTGGTGGCAGAAATAATCGGCTTGAAGCTCTCGTGGGTAGTTCCTTTGATCAAGACGCGATCGCCGGCCGAAAGTTGAACCTCCATTTTGGGCTGAACGTAGATAGCCTGATCGCCGTCCTGCACAAACAGTGTGCGCTCATACCCGCGGTAGTAGGTGACAGTAGCCTCAAACGAAACTGGAAGCTGATGGCTTGCCTGGGAATTAGAGAGAGCGCGAATCGCGCGCAGTGACGTGAGCGGCCGCTCAGTTGCTACCTGAACGGGCGCTCCGGGCATTAAGGGCACGGTCATGGAGAGCGCCAGACCAACCGCCGCCTGCGCTATCAATCGCCGCGATTTACCGCTCAATGCCATCTCTGGTGTCCTATTGCCGCCTGCTAATTTCTCTCATCTCGGAACTTAGTCTGGTACTGCCCGTACTGAAGACATCGGCACGACTGGTAAAAGCTTACGCTCAACTTTGATTACTCTAGTTACACCTTTCGGGGAATCGGTACTACACAGGTCATAGCACTCCCAGTCCGGGAATGTACGCTCCCGGGCATGCGACGGGGGTCCCACGGTATTATGGCTGGGGCTCAGATTCGGGAGAGCACTCTATGGCTAGCAACCCTGAAATTCCCCCCGTTGTAAGTTCGTTCCCCCCCAGTGGAACTCAATCCCTGCCCACCCGGCGCATACGCGTACTGGGCGTACCCCTCGACATGGGCGCCAGTCGGCGCGGCGTAGATATGGGTCCGTCGGCAATGCGCGTTGCGGGGCTTCAAGTACGACTCGAGGCACTTGGCCATTACGTCAGCGACGGCGGCAATGTGGCGGTGGAACTCGCAGAAACCCAGAACTTCGGTAGCCCTAACGCACGCTATCTCCAACAGATCGCCGACACCTGCACGCGCACCGCCGCCGCCGTTTCAAAGACTTTGGAAGAGGGAATGACACCCCTGGTGCTGGGCGGAGACCACTCCATTGCGGTCGGGTCAGTTTCCGGCGTATCGGAGTTTTACCGCCGCCAGAACCAGAAAATTGGCGTGATTTGGATCGATGCCCATTCCGACATCAACACCCCCGACACCTCGCCCAGCGGCAACGTGCACGGCATGCCGCTGGCGGCGTTGCTAGGCCTCGGTCCCGATCTTCTGACCAACATCGGTGGATTCTCGCCCAAGATTTCCCCGGAAAATACCGTGCTGGTCGGTGTGCGCGATATCGACTCTGCCGAGCGCGCCAACATTCGCCGCGCCGGCATCGGCGAGGTCTACACCATGCGCGACATCGACGAGCGAGGTATGCGCGCCGTCATGGAAGAGGCTCTTCGCGCGGCGGGGCGGGGAACTGCCGGCTATCACATCTCGCTCGACATGGATTGGATCGACCCCGAGGATGCGCCAGGCGTCGGAACACCCGTTCGCGGCGGCGCCACGTATCGCGAGGCGCATTTGGCAATGGAGATCCTGGCTGACCACGGGCGAATGCTCAGCTTCGAAATCGTCGAAGTAAACCCGGTAATCGACGAGCACAACCGCACCGCCGATCTCGCTGTTGAGCTCGCCTGTTCAGCATTCGGGAAAAAGATTCTGTGAATTAATCTCGGTAGCTCCCATTTCAAACCTTTTCTGCTTCCAACGGTGCACTCGTTTCGCATCTATCCAATCACCGGCTGAAATTGGCGCTGAATCCCAATTAGGAGGCACTCATGACAACCGAATCCCATCGGGAATCTGGCTCCTCGCGTCGCAGATTTATGAGCATTGCCCCAGTCGTCGGCCTTTCTCTCATGTCAGCCGGCCGCACCCTCGTCGGAGAAGAGAAGACCGGGGGTGAAGAAGATGTCTCAACCAACGAAGACCTGATGCGGGAGCATGGCATTTTGAAGCGTGTGCTCCTCGCCTATGACGAGATCATCCGACGAATCCGCGCAAATCAAGAGTTTCCGGCCGAAGCTGTAACTGACGGCGCCACGATCATTCGCAAGTTCATCGAGGACTACCACGAGAAGCTCGAAGAAGACCATCTCTTCCCGCGTTTCCGCCAGGCGCATAAGCTGGAGGACCTCGTGGCAGTGCTCTCCGCCCAGCATCAGGCCGGGAGACGCGTCACCGCCCGCATACTGGCGAGTGCAGGCTCGCTACGATCGCAGGAGAATCGGCTTCGATTGGCAAACGATCTGGAAGCATTCAACCGGATGTACGCTCCCCATGAAGCTCGCGAGGACACCGTACTCTTTCCGGAATTGCACAAGATCGTCACGCGGCACGAGTATGACGCGATGGGCGAGCAGTTCGAGAAGATCGAGCGGCAGACCTTCGGCGGCGATGGCTTCGACATTTATGTCGACAAGGTCACGGAACTGGAAAAACGGATTGGCATCCACGACCTCGCGAAGTTCACGCCTGCATGATGCACGCCGCGGCATTTGTGGTTGCCATCATCGCGGGCGCCATCGCCGCGATGAGTGGGTTCGGGATTGGTAGCCTGCTGACTCCACTGCTCGCTGTTCATTACGGGACCAAGCTGTCCGTGGCCATGGTTTCGATTCCCCACCTGGTGGGCACCACTGCCCGATTCGTCGGCCTGCGCCGGAAGGTCGATCGGGGAATCTTCCTCAATTTCGGCATTCTCAGCGCTGCGGGAGGCCTCATTGGAGCGCTGCTGAACGCCCGTGCCGGCAGCCACGCGCTTTCGATTGTCTTCGGGGGCCTGCTGCTTTTCGCAGCTCTTTCCGGACTCACAGGCTTTGTTGACCGCATGCGCTTCGGCCGCAGGACGGCATGGATCGCTGGAGCCTTGTCAGGTTTCTTCGGCGGCCTGGTAGGAAATCAGGGCGGCATCCGCTCGGCTGCTCTCCTTGGCTTTGATATCCGCAAAGAAGCCCTCGTAGCCACTGCGACTGCTATTGGGCTCATCGTCGACGGCGCGCGCATGCCGGTGTACCTCGTCATTGAAAGTCGAGGAATCTTCAGCGCATGGCCAATGCTAATCGCCACGATCGCCGGGGTCCTCCTGGGCACCTTTTGGGGCGTCCGCCTGCTGCGGCGCATTGAAGAGCGCACGTTTCGAAAACTGCTCTATACCCTCATCCTCTTGCTTGGCATGTACATGCTTTTACACGGGGCAATTACCGGCTGAAGCCTGAAATCTGACAACTGAAACCTACAATAGAGCCATGGCCAGAAAACTGCGCGTAGGTATTTTGTTTGGCGGCCGCAGCGGCGAGCATGAAGTTTCGCTGCTCTCGGCCGCATCGATTCTCAAGGCAATTGATCGCAAAAAATTCGACGTGGTGCCGATCGGGATCACAAAGGAAGGTCGCTGGCTTGCCGCTACGGACGCTGCGGGGCTGCTTGAAGGCGATCAGAACGCAGTGGCGCGACGGCTGCGTGCCGGCGATCCGGAAGCAACCCCGGGGGCAAAGCTCCTGCACGAGGGAATCCCAACGCTGCTCGCGCCCGTTCCCGGTCCTCAGGGTCCTGAAGGAAAAGCAATCGATGTTGTCTTCCCCGTTCTGCACGGGACGTTCGGCGAAGACGGCACCATCCAGGGACTCTTCGAGCTGGCCGGCATCGCCTACGTTGGCTCCGGCGTTCTGGGTTCATCGGCGGGCATGGATAAGGATGTGATGAAGCACCTGTTCGCGCAGGCGGGTCTGCCGATCGTGAAGCATATCGCGATCCTGCGTTCGGAGTGGGAAGCATCGCCGCGCAAGGTCACTGCTCGTATTGAGGCCGCGCTCAAGTACCCACTGTTCGTAAAGCCGGCGAATCTCGGCTCGTCAGTCGGCATCAGCAAGGCACATGATCGCAAGGAACTCGGACCGGCTCTTGATGAAGCTGCCAAATATGACCGTAAGCTGGTCATCGAGCAAGGTGTCGGCGGCAGCAAGTCACGCGCCCGCGAACTTGAAGTCGGTGTACTCGGAAACGATGATCCCAAAGCCAGCGTGGTCGGCGAAATCATCCCGGGCAAGGAATTCTACGACTACGAGGCCAAGTACCTGTCTGAAGGTTCTGTGCCTGTCATCCCCGCCAAGTTGACCCGCTCCGAATCAAGCAAAATTCGCGAAATGGCCGTCGCGGCGTTTCGCGCCTGCGATCTCGCTGGCCTCGCGCGTGTCGACTTCCTCATGGAGCCGGACGGCAAGCGCCGCATCTTCCTCAACGAGGTGAATACGCTGCCCGGCTTCACACAGATCAGCATGTACCCCAAGCTGTGGCAGGCCACCGGAATCCCGTACGGAGACCTGATCACGCGCCTCATCGAGCTTGCCCTGGAACGCCACGAGGACAAGAACCGGAACAAGTACACCAGGGAGTAGAGAGACAGCGAATCGGGAGTAAGGTCAGGGAGTGACAAGCCGGGAACTACGCTTGTCTTGCCGGTGTCTAAATAGAAGAGGACCTGTTTGACTACAAAAAGCTCGTGCAACACTACAAGTCGCGCAGGCAGCATTCCCGTTGGTTATTCACTATTCCCTGGTCCCTGTTCCCTGCCTTACCGTATCCTTGACAGCGAGGAAAGTCTTCGATGACCCTGCTTGATGCTCCCAAGTACGACCAAGCCCGCGAAAACCGCAATCGCGCCATACTCTATGGAAGCGGCGGTCTGCTGTTCCTTGTGATTGTGGTCTTCTGGCTTTTTGCCGGCCATCCCGCAGATTGGCCCTGGAACTGGTGGACTCATCTGCGCGGCCGGCACACCATCAACCATTTCATGGAGACGGTTGAGAAGAACGACCTCAAGCAGGCCTACGGCATCTGGATGCACGATCCCAACTGGCAGCAGCACCCCGACAAGTATGGCTCCTATACCTTCGATCGTTTCGAAGCTGACTGGGGTTCCAGCAGCAGTCAGAACGAGTATGGAGTGATTCAGAGCCACCAGATTGTCGCGGCCCGTGTATTCCGGAACGTATTACTGGTCGGGCTGCTGATCAACGGACGGAAGAGCAAGGCGCTGTTCCTTACCTACTATCCCAAGGAACACACGTTGAACTTCGCGCCGCCGGACGAAGAACTCTACCTCGGACCGTAGCCTCTCACGACCCCTGAGGCAATCACTTCTCGGAATAACGCTCAGGCGGAGGCCATCGCAATTCCTGAATAGCTGTATCCCGGAGCCGATGCACCCAAGTCGACGCGACCACCCGGGGTCCCCAACGATGTTCTTGTCGTTGGGGTGGGACCACCAGGGAGCGGCGACCTTGCTAAGGCCTCGAAAGGTCACATTAACTCAAGAATTGCCGCAACTCCGCCTGAGTCTTCTCCACGCTCGCCGAGTCTTCCACGTTCAGGGACTTTTGCGCCGGATCAATTTGCTTCAGCAGTCCGGACAACACCTTGCCTGGACCCACTTCGATAAACAACTCCGCCTCCGCACCAACCAGGGTCCTCATACAGTCCACCCAGCGCACCGCCCCGGTCACCTGCTCAATCAGTGCATTGCGTGCACCATCGGCTGTCGTCACCATTGTTCCGCTCGCGTTTGAAGCGACAGGAAACTTCGGATCGGAAAGCTGCAATCCCGCCAGCACGCGCGCCACTTCCTCTTGCGCCGGTCGCATCAGAGCGCAATGGAAGGGAGCACTGACCGGAAGCATCACGGCACGCCGTGCCCCTAGCGTCTTGCACAATGCCGCGGCCTTCTCTACTGCCGCGGTCGCGCCTGAAATCACCGTCTGTCCCGGTGAGTTCAGATTCGCAGCGGCCACTATCAGCCCCGTCTCCTTCGCGGCCGCGTCGCATGCTTCGACTACCTGCGCCGGATCGAGCGACAGAATCGCCGCCATCGCACCCTGACCGGCTGGCACAGCCAACTGCATCGCGCGCCCGCGCGCCTTCACCGCTCTCACCGCATCGGCAAAGGTAATCGTCCCCGCCGCGACGTGTGCTGACCACTCACCAAGCGAGTGCCCCGCGGCCAGCGCAGACTGCACACCATGCTCCGCCAGCACGCGCAGTGCCGCCACGCTAACCGTCAGAATCGCCGGTTGCGTGTTTTCCGTCAGCTTCAGATCTTCTTCAGGTCCCTCAAAGCAGACCGTCGACAGCGCAAATCCACAGGCTTCATCGGCCTCGGCGAAAGTTTGTTTGGCGATAGGAAACCGATCAGCGAGGTCGCGGCCCATGCCCACCGTCTGCGATCCCTGCCCCGGAAAGAGAAATGCAATCTTCTTATTCATTTCATTGAGGATTGTACCGCGACGAGCGTGTGCGATTTTCCTCGTCGTACTTCCCGAATTAGGACAGCGCGAAGCATGCGAACCGTTCTTCGGGCCAATCGCAAAATCCTGCGGCGTCGTCAATGTGGAACTGATCTCCGGTGAACCGCGGCGTCGCCAGTCGCATCACAACCAGCGAGAAGGACTCGGCGATTCACTGACACATCACTGAAGACATTGAGAGGGGAAAATGGCGAAACAAAACAAGCAAGAGCAAGTCGACCTCAGCGAGAGTTCTGTTTTTGGAAACGATACATCGAATCCGTCAATGAGCAGTCCCGAAGACCTTGCGACCGACGCAGAACTGGATCGTCTGGAGGCAATCACCGGCGGTGCGGACGAGCCACTCATCTTCGAAGGTGCGCTCGGGCAGAAGTTCGACGAACTAGATGCCAGCACCGAAGAAGAAGTTGACGCTCTCGAAGTAAATCTGCTCCAGGAAGACGAACGTCCAAATACCCGCGACGGCTCCGGCCTGATTGTGGACGACACAGCAGAGCAGCGCATCGCGCGCTTCACTGAGGCCGATCCCATGCATTCTGCTCTCGGAGCGGAGAGCGTAGAGCCCGCAGGAGACGACACCAGCAATGTTTTCCGGAGGCATCACCCCAACACCTCAATTGCGCGTTCCGACGCAGTAGTTGAAGGAAACCTCGATGAGCCCATGGACGAAACCATTCTGGAGCGCAAAGTGGACCAAGGCTTCGCAGGCTGAAATACCCGCCGCAGCGCGCAACTTTTGTCAGCTCGGGGAGCAGGGCTTTCGCGCATACACGTATGCCCGTCGGCTCTGAAACTCAACATCCGGTGCGTAGGGATCCCGCTCCACAACGTCTTCGATGACAAACCCAGCGTCTGCAAGCAGGCGCCGAACCCGCTCAGGCTGCAGTTTGTAAAACTCCATCGTGACCCGGTTGCCCCACAGCTCTTCTGGCCTGATCACTTCATCGCCGATATGAAACGAAATCAGGAGCAAGCCTTCGGGCTTCAGCACACGATGCATCTCGGCAAACGCGAGCGGCAGCGATTCCGCAGGAATGTTAACGATCGCATAGAATGCCGTGATTCCCGCAAGTGCGCCATTTTCGAGATCGAGTGCGAGCATGTTGCCCAATCGAAATTCAATCTCCGGGCTTAGGCGCCGCGCCTGCGAAATCATTTCCGGTGAGAGATCGAGCCCGAAGACGTCAATTCCTGTGCCGCGAAGAAAGCGAGCTACGTGCCCGGGACCACAACCCAGATCGCATACCAATCCGCGGCCTTGCACTGAATTAGCAAAACGCGTGAGCTGTTCGCGATCGAACGGCTTCCCATCCAGCTCGTGGAACATCCGCCGCGCATACTCGTCAGCAATGCGATCATAGTTTTCGCGAATGATTTCGATGCGATCCTGCGTCATTGCATGTGCCGGAAATCTATAACGCCGGAAATCAACGAGAACAGCAGGTCAGTTCCAGCGCTTCTTGTCATCTTGGTCTTCATCGATCTGCTTTCCGCTGCCGTCAAACTTGACAGTGCGGCCCTGGGAGCGCATGTAGACTTCGAACTTCTTCGCAGCCCGCCGCCGTTTCCAGCGGTAATAGCCGTTGCGAAGCCCATACCATTTCTCGCTGAGCAGAAACGAGACTCCCCGCCGCGGCGCCATGCGGATGAAGGCAAACCCGGCCAGCGCTCCACCAATTTGTGCGAAGGCGTACATGCGCATGCTGCCGAACATCATGGCAATTGCCACCAGCGCATAAATGATCGCCATATAACGTGCCTTGATGCCGATGACAAAGAGCAACTGGAATTGCACATCGCCGTAGAGCAGACCGATCGCCATCAGCAGCCCGAAAATCCCCCCAAAGCACCCGTAAAGCGGAAAGGTAACCAGTGATGAACTAACCGCTACGCTCGCGCCGTAGATCCCAAGCGCCGCCAACGCTGTCCCTACAACCGACGCCGCATAGAGACCCATAACCCACGTATCGTTGTGGAACGACTCGAGGAAACCTGCCAGGAACCAGATAGAGAGCAGCTCGAACATCGTGGAAACGACCAGGCCGGTGGGATGCACGAAGCTGTACGTGAAGGGCTGCCATATCCACCCATGCAAAAACGTTGTCGGGTAGAAAAGCAGGTAAGCAAGCGCCGATCGCGTTGCCTCCGGAGCCATCAACCCCGCGATGGCAAGCAGGAAATAGGCGCCCAGGTTCACCAGCACCAGCCGGCGTGTGGCGCCGTGAAAATCGGGGAATGCAAACGGTGTGGCGCCAATCCTTGCCATGGTAGTGAACAGGTTAAATGGAACGGCTTGGCCGTGTCATCGACACACGCAATATCGGGCTGGAAACAATCACTCGTCACTCGTGTTTCAGGGAACGACAGCCAACCCGCGATGGCCTTTCGCGTCGACGGCGCGCACCCCAAAGATCACGTTGTCTTTCGAGATTGGTAGCGAAATCGTCACAGGACCATCCGATGCAGAAGCCGCAAGCTGTTTTACGTACTGCCAGTTATTCGAGGTCGTTTCGCGCCATAGCACCTCATAGTGAGCCACCCCTCCGCCGGTTGGCGGTTCCCACGTCAATGTCGAACCATTTTCCGTCATCTTGTTGACGATGGTGACCTTCAGCGGTAAGCCGGGAGCAGCAGCCAGCGTCGCCAGGCTCGCCGCATTCAGCCGAGCCACCTGGGCAATGTAGTTGAAATCCACAAACTCAATTAGGTCGCCCATCACCGGATCGCCGGACCCCGCCCCAGGTTGCGTCACATTTTTGTGTTGATGGTTGTAGTCCTCGCGCCACTCGGTGAACCGCACAGCCGAAAAGCCTTCATGGTTAAACGAGCTATGGTCCCCACCTCGCAGATAGCGATCAGGCCGGTCCACCAGAAATGCAGAAAATGGCTTCCCCTGCGACGGTCGCGAAAAATAAGTACGCGCCGTGTCGGCGATGGACCGCGCCAGCTCACGGCTGGGCGAGTCGTTCTCCTTGCCCAGATCGCGGATTCGCTGGGCCTCTTCCGGAGTGGCCGCCTGAGGAACGCCCTCGGAGAATACTCTCACTCGATCCTTCAACTGCAGCGTATCGCCCGGTGTCGTGTTGCCGCCCACAATGTCGTTGTTCAGCACCGCTTCGAGATCCCAGCCCTCATTCTTTGCCAGCTTGGCCAAGTGTGCCGAGCCAACCAGGCCCTGCTCCTCTCCGGCGACCGCCGCAAAGACAATCGTCCCTGGAAACTTCAGCTTGCTCAAGGCGCATGCGCTCTCCAGCGAAACGGCGACGCCTGATGCATCATCGTTGGCGCCAGGGGCTGCGCCGGATATGTCAGCCCAATTCTTCAGCACGTTGGAATTGATGGAATCGTAGTGGCCGGTTACCAGAACCATGCGCTTGGCCTGCTCCGGGTCTGTGCCGCGCAATATGGCGTAAACATTCGTGATTTGTGTCGGCTTTTGAATTCGCCGGGCCCATCGCGCGCCGCCCGCCGGATCGGCGGTAAACGTATCGCGCTTTATCTCGAGGCAGCCACCGCATTCCTGCGAGATTGCTTCAAACTGGCTCGCGATCCAGTCCGCGGCTGCATTAATTCCCTGGCCGGGCGGCAGATCGGACTCCATGCTCGACAATGTGTTGCGGGTACCGAAACTAACTAGCTTTTCTATCGTCTGATGTATTTGACTGGGCTTGATCGACGCAACAGCCCGGGAAATAGCCGGATCGACAGGCGCCGGGCCAAGGGGGGTGGCGTGAAAAGCATAGTCAGGCTGCGCCGTCGCAGCGCCACGCGCGAGCACAAGCCCGCAAAGCAGGACCAAAAAAGAACGCTTCATTCTTCATTCTCCGGGGGGTTTACTTCGGTTTCAAGAGCGGGGAAGCGGCCTCTTGACCTTTGGTACGGTTTGCCTAAAACTAACCCAAGTCCGTACCCTAAGGGTACCGTCATCCTACATCACGAAATGCCTTGGGAGAGGAGGCTGCCATGACAAGCTGCCCTGAATGTGAAAACGATCTAGATATCGATGTTGAAGAAGCGGAAGAAGGCGACGTGGTCGCCTGCACTGAGTGTGGAACTGAGTATGAAATCGTCGGCGTTGAACCACTCGAGATTTCGAAAGTAGAAGAGGGCATCGACGAAGACGACGATTTTCTGGATGAGGACGAGGAGGAAGAGTGATAAGGAACCGCTCAAAACTGGTGGCACGGTTGGTCTTGGCCGCCTTCGCAGTGGTTATGATTTCAACGGTACAACCCGTCGGCGTCGCTAATGCGCAGAACCTAGGTCAGCGCAGCGTCGCCGGCCTCGTCGTCGACGCAGATTCCTCACCCGTGCAGGGAGCTACCGTCTTTCTCCAAAATCAGAAAACCAAGGCCATCCGCAGCTATACGTCTGCCAGTAATGGCAGCTTTCGCTTTGCCCAGGTTGGAATGACCGACGACTACGATTTGTGGGCCCAGAAGGACGGCAAAAAGAGCCCCGTCAAAACCGTCAGTTCATGGGATGCGCGCAAGGACTTCCAAACGGAGTTGAAGTTGAAGTAGCCGCTATTCGGTTGCGGTCAACTTAGCTTTTGATTAATTCGAAACTGTGGGAATGCTATTTCTGCTTGCCCCGGCTCGAAAGCACAAACTGATTTCCATCCGCATCCTTGAACACGGCGACTGTGCCCCACGACTCAGTCGCCGGCTCCTTCGTGAAGACCACGCCCTTCTTCTTCATCGCTTCGGCCGTCGCGAACACGTCGTCACACCAGAACGAAATCGACTGAAACTCGCCGATGCGCTTCTCATGCCCTTCCGGCGTGAAGAGCGCAATACCGGTATCCGCGCCCGGGATCATCAGCTCAATCCATCGCTGCTTTGGCGTGAAGGGTTGATCCGTCAGCACCTTCATCCCCATCGCATCGGTGTAGAACTTCAGCGCGACATCCTGATCGCGCACCGGAATTCCCACAAACTTGATTCCTCGAATCATCTGTCCCTCACAGTGGTTCGAGAATAGCGCGGGTCGTTTTTGCAATCAATCAGCCAGCTGTTGCTGTAGCATCTGTCGGTATAGCTATGCTCGTCCTCGACAGCTACATTACCGACACGCTGATGCGCGATCTGGTAGGCCACGACCGGAAGCCGGTCAGCTTTCTTGTGTATCTCTGGCTGGCTGCTGAACAGGCCAAGACCTCAAGCCAGGTGCGCGTGAGCTATCAGCAGGTCGCTGAGTCCGTGGGAGTTTCGAAAAGCTCCGCTCAGTCTGCCATTGGCTGGCTTCTCAAGCGCAAGCTCCTTACCGTCAAGAAAGAGAGCGTCACCGCAACGCCCATGTATACGGTGCGCAGTCCATGGCGCGAGTCCGCCCGCAATATGAAAGATCGCGGATGAAGATCGCGCCTACTCCTGGTTCAGAATCACATCGCCGTTAATCGTCTCGATCGTTACACGATTCTGTCCGGTACCAACGATTCCTCCCGCACGAATGTACTTGCGCGGCGTGCCTTTGGAGTGATCCCATTCGCTCGATTCATGCACGTCGAGCCCGGCGTGCTGAACGATATGGTACTGGCGATCGGTCCTGGTGTAAGCGAGCGTGATCTTCACATCCATGGGAAAATCCTTTGGGACGGTCAGCTCGATGGTTCCACCCTTCGAATCCAGGTGGATGTCACGCTGCTGGCTCGAGGCACCCACTTCGCGTACGGTGATGCCGCCGCCCATTGATGTCGCTTTCACCGGTCCTTCGGCAGTGCTGATCGTGATGCCGCCACCCATCGTCGTTGCATCAACGGAACCAGTGGCGTGGTCGACCTCGATGCCGCCCCCCATTGTCTTGATCTTGACGAACGAGGCAACATTGCCCACGTGAACGCCCCCGCCCATGGTCGATAGCGTAGCTCCATGCGGTGCGTTGGCCACGTCAATTCCGCCACCCATCTTGTTGATGATGACTTCGCCAGACTCGCCCGTCGCACTACTTGACATTCCACTGTCGACGAAGTGCGAACCGTAACCTCGGCAGCCCGTCAGAATCGCCGGCATCGCACTTACCAGCAACAGTGCACACCCCTTGCGCAGGCTCATAACGCAAACCTCCTGATCGATTGGAAACACAAGTTCCCAACGAAGCATACGCTTGCGCTGCGCCGAGGGTTCCCTCCGGCTCAAGAATTTGAGTTGTGATCGAACCTTATCCTTCGAGCTTCTTCGTCACCAGTTCATTCAGTAGCGCAGGGTTGGCTTGCCCCTTCGACGCCTTCATGACCTGGCCAACAAAGAATCCCACGAGCGTCTTTTTGCCCGCGCGGTACTGTTCCACCTGTTTGGGGTTCGACGCAATCACCTCATCGATCATCGCCTCGATTGCCGACGCGTCGGTAAGTTGCTGTGGCTTCTGGCGTTCGTAAACGGCAGGGAAGTCCTCGCCCTTTTCAAAGCAGGTATCGAGCAGCCCCTTCAACTGCTTCGAACTGATCTTGTCCTCATCAAGCAGATCGGCTGCCATCACCACGCCCGCCATTGAAACCGGCGATTGATCCAATTCCAGTCCCAGCGCCTTCAGGCGGCCGCCGAGCTCGCTCAGCAGGATATTCGCCACGCGCCGCGGATTCTTTGCCGACTTCGCCGCGGCCTCAAACCGGTCGGCAAATTCGCGCGACGCCGTGAGTGTATGCGCGTCCTTCGGGTTCAACTCGTACTCGGCAACCATCCGCTTGCGCCGCGCTTCGGGCAACTCCGGAAGCTTCGCCCTCGCTGCCTCGATAAACTCCGGTGTCACGACAAGCGGCGGCAGGTCTGGTTCCGGAAAGTAGCGATAGTCGTGCGCCTGTTCCTTCGAGCGCATGGAATACGTGCGGCCTTCATTCGCGTTCCACAGCCGGGTTTCCTGAACTACTCGACCGCCCTCCTCAATCACTTCAATCTGCCGCTCGATCTCGTACTCCAGCGCCGCCCGGATAAAGCGGAAGCTGTTCACGTTCTTGACTTCAGCCTTCGTGCCGAACTTCGGTGCTCCCTTGAGACGGACACTAACATTCGCATCACATCTGAGTGAGCCTTCCTCCATGTTGCAATCCGAAACACCGGTGTACAGCAGAATCTCCTTCAGCCGCGTCAGGTATTCAAAGGCTTCGTCCGGAGTCCGAATGTCCGGCTCGCTCACAATCTCGGCAAGCGGAGTGCCGCAGCGATTCAGATCCAGGTAAGTCCGCGTTGCCGAATCGGAAAAGCCGTCATGCAAGCTCTTGCCCGCGTCCTCCTCCATGTGCAACCGCGTAATCCCAATTCGCTTGATGCTACCGTCTGCGGTCGGCACTTCGATCCAGCCGTGCTCGGCCAGCGGCTTGTCAAACTGCGAAATCTGGTAACCCTTGGGCAAGTCGGGATAGAAGTAGTTTTTGCGCGCGAAGATCGACCGCTCGCGTACTTCACAGTTCAGCGCCAGTGAGGCCAGCACCGCAAACTCCACCGCCCTGGCATTCAGCACCGGGAGCGACCCCGGCAATGCTAGACAAACCGGGCAGATATTTGTATTGGGCCCTGAGCCAAACTTGTTCGCGCAACCGCAGAATATTTTGCTTGAGGTGAGCAGTTGTACGTGCACCTCAAGCCCGATCACTGGCTCGTATTTAGCAAGAACGTCAGCGGACAGAGCGGTTGCAGCCATATCTAAATTCTAGCGCGCAAGCGTGAGCCCAGACTGAACCCCGCTGACATGCCAACCGGCTGGGTGCCCCATCCTTGGCGCGTTCTTGCTTTTGCGCCAAGGGTGGGAAAGCAACGAACCTGAATCGATTCGAGCGTCGAACCCTTACTCCGCAGGATCCTCGGCCGTGAATGCCGAGCAGCACGGCTTTTCCGTCGCGTGAAAATTCATCAACTCCGCGCGAATCCCATCCGGATCGTACATGTTGAATTGGCCTTTGCCATCCTTGCCGATCTTTGGCGCCGCGTCGTGCCTGCCTTCCAGCCGGTTGCCCGCCTGCAAGACTTTGAACGCATCTTCCACCGACTTTTGTCCAACGGCAAAGTGATCCAGCACGCCAAGCGTCTGTTGCGTCATGTTCGCGGGAATCCCGGTCCCGGAGGGCCCGCTGGTCATCATGTACTCGACCCAGTCGTGCCCATCGGGAACCTGCTGGCTCACCCAATCGATCTTGTCGTCTTGCATACCGCCGTACCAGTAAGGCCTGAAGCCGAGCAACTCGCGGTAGAACTTGTCTTCCGCCTCCCGGCTGTGAACCAGCAAACCGACGTGAATGATATGATGGCCGATCACATTCGGTGCATCGGGTGCTTTCGCGTTTGCCGCTGGCTGCACAAACTCGATCTTGTTGCCCTCAGGATCGAGTACCGCAAACCACTGGCTCCCATCCGAACCCTTTGTCACCTTGGCTGGCGTCTTCAATCCCTTGGTGGAGAGATACTTCCGCATCCCTTCAGCGTCCACAGTGATGAGAGCCGCATGATCCATGCGATTGATGCCGGCATTCGCAGGGAGTGGCAGCACCTCGATGTACTGAGTCGCGCTGAAAGCATACTTCACGCCCTGAGGATTCTCTGGGTCAGTCTCTTTTGCCGCTCCTATGATCACGCGATAATAGCGATCCGTTGCGGCCGCGTCCGAAGTGTAAACAGCCAGATGCGAAATTCCGGTGATCTTCGGCCGCTCCTGCGCCATCAACGCGACAACAGCAACGCCCAGCACAGCCACGACAAGAGACTTCGAATACATGTTGCACCTCATTTTGTCAGCGGCATCACCATAAATCGATTTGGCACATCCTGTAAACCTTCATCGCCAATTGCTCGAATGCAGCTGCCGCCACTATTGTTCCGTCCCTGAAGCTTCAACAAAAAGTTGAGAGTGTCATTCTGAGCGAACGGGGCCCCGAACGTTTTAGGGGTCCCGGAAGAGCAAAAGCTCTTTGGGGCAGGTTCGGGGGTGGGGAGAGAAGAATCTGCTTTTGAACTTACATACCTTGACACTGACCACGGTCGGACAAAGTCCTGACTTACAATTGCACCCATGCCCCGATCGACAATCCCTGCCATCCTTGCCTCTCTTGCGTTTGCCGTGTCCCTTGTGCCCTATGCCGCAGCGCAACCTGGCTCGCTTCCCACCGCCTCCCCCGCCGACCGTGCCGAAGCTCGCGACATCTTCAAGCAGCTCATCGAAATCAACACCACCGACACCCCCAAAGGCAGCGTGACCGCAGCGGCAAAGGCGATGCAGAAGCGCTTCCTTGACGCAGGCTTCGCGCCGGAGGATATGCATTTACTTGGCCCCGATCCGAACAAAATGAATCTGATCGTGCGCATCCGCGCGGCTGCGCCGACCGGCGAAAAGCCCATCCTGTTCCTTGGCCATCTCGACGTAGTAGAAGCTTTGCCTAGCGACTGGCATACAAATCCTTTTGAGTTTGTCGAGAAGGACGGCTACTTCTACGGCCGTGGCACACAGGACATGAAGGAATCGGATGCCGCTCTTGTCTGGACGTTTCTACGCCTTCATCGCGAGGGATACAAACCGAAGCGCGAACTCATCCTCGCCCTCACCGCTGACGAAGAAGGCGGCAAATTCAACGGGCCGCAGTGGCTCATCAAGAACCACCTCGACCTGGTGAATGCTGCATTCGTCATCAACATGGATGCAGGCGGCGTGGAACTGGATCATGGCCGCATTGTGGTCGCAGATGTCGAGGCCACCGAGAAGGTATACGCCGACTTCGAAGTCACCGCCACGAATCCCGGCGGACATAGCTCCCGCCCACGCCACGACAACGCCATCTACGAACTCACCGCCGCACTCAACAAGCTCTCGGTGTACTCATTCCCATTTGAGCTCAACGAAGTGACGCGGACCTACTTCACAAATCTGGCCTCCCAGGAGAAAGGCAAAACCGCGGCGGACATCAAAGCCATCCTCGCCAACCCGCCTGACCAAGCCGCCGCTGCACGGCTTGGCGCTGAGCCCGACTTCAATTCAAACTTCCGCACCACCTGCGTTGCCACCATGCTGCAGGCCGGTCATGCGCGCAATGCGCTTGCACAAACCGCAAAGGCCAACGTCAACTGCCGCATCTTCCCAGGCCACTCGCCCGAGGAAATTCGTCAGCAGCTTATCGCGCTTTTCGCGGATTCCAAGCTCAGCGTGAAATACGTATCCGACGCAGGCAAGGTCTCTGAGATCGCACCCGAGCGCAAGGCAATCGCGCCGCCCCCACCTATCAAAGAGGTCTTCGAGCCGCTTACGCGCCTTACACAAGCAATCTGGCCGGGCATTTCCGTCACTCCCGTCATGGAGAACGGTGCCAGCGACTCTATCTACTTCGCCCAGGCAGGCATTCCCAGCTATGGCTATTCCGCCATCGCGCTTGAGCGCGACGACGATCGTGCCCATGGTCAGGATGAACGCCTCCCAGTTGATTCCTACTGGAAGTCGCTCGACTTTTTCTACGCCTTCTCGAAAGCCCTTGGTGGCGAATGATTCTGGACCCTGATTGCATCACAGGCAGCAGTTCGCCCGGCAAATTATGATGGAAATCCGTAAGCCACATTCGTCTAACGGAGTCGCCAGGATGGCGGGCAAGATCGAACTGATGCTGGGTCCTATGCGCAGCAACAAAACCGCAGAGCTGCTGCGCCGGGCCGAAATGCGCCGCCAATACGCCAAGCAGTACGTCCTCGTCCTCAAGCCGAGCGACGATACCAAGGGCGGCCCCGGCCTCGTCGAAAGCCGCAACCCCAACGGCCACGCCAAAATGACTGCCCTCGAATTCCCATCCAGCGATCCGTGGTCCGTCCTCAAGACCATCGACAATCTGGAGCAGGAAATCGGCAAACGCGTCGAATGCATTGCCATCGACGAGGGCCAATTCGTCACCGACCTCTTTCTTTTCACCAAGAACCTGCTCGACGCCAATCACGATGTACTCGTCGCCGGTCTCGACCTGGACTTCCGAGCCATGCCATTCGGAGAAATGCTCAATCTTACCTGGCTTGTGAACGCCTACGGCGGCAGCATCACCGAGTGTATGGCCTACTGCACCTGCGGCGCGCGTGCCCTCTACTCGCAGCGACTCATCGACGGCAAACCGGCGCCCTACGACAGCCCCATCAAAATGCCCGGCGACGCCTACGAGCCGCGCTGCGCCGAGCACTTCGTTCTCCCGGGCCGCCCACACTAGCCTCTGATCCTGTAAGCTTGTTCCGCATCCTTAAGGAGCCCGCGGCGAGTGAGCCCAGCACCCATGAGTCCGCTCTACCGCAAGATCGCATGGCGGCTCGTTCCGTTCCTCATGCTGCTCTACATGGTCGCGTTCCTTGACCGCGTCAACATCAGCTTTGCCGCGCTCACCATGAATCGCGACCTCGGCATAAGCGAGAGCGTTTACGGATTCGCTGCCGGCGTTTTCTTCCTCAGCTACTGCCTGTTCGAAGTCCCCGCCAATCTCGTCCTTGCGCGCTTGGGCGCACGCCGCTGGCTCTCCGTTCTAATGGTCATCTGGGGATTCGTCTCCATGGGCACCGCTCTCGTTCACTCTCAAGCCACCTACATTGGCATGCGGTTCCTGCTCGGAATCGCGGAGTCGGGCTTCTATCCTGGCGTCATTTACTACTTCACCTTCTGGATGCCGCGTGCTCTACGCACCCGCATTCTCGCGCTCTTCCTCCTCGCGGTTCCGCTCTGCAACTCCATAGGTTCGCCGATCTCAGCGCATATCCTCCTGCTCAACGACGTCGGCGGCCTGCGCGGCTGGCAGTGGCTCTTTTTGCTGGAGGGGCTCCCCGCCGTAATCCTTGGAATCGCCACCTGGTTCCTGCTGGCAGACGGACCGTGGTCCGCTTCTTGGCTTTCCACCCCTGAGAAAGACCAGGTCACCAGCGATTTGTTGCACGATGAGTCATCGCAACCGGAACCGGGAAAACAGACCCTCCACGTCGCGCGCGATTGCGTCATTTACTTTTTATGGAGCAGCGGCAACTATGGCCTGACCTTCTGGCTGCCCCGGATCCTCACCAACGTCGGAGCTTCCAATCTCTCCACCGGCTGGTGGGCGACGATCACATTCGGCTTCGGCGCACTCGCAATGGTATGGGCCAGCCGCCGTCGCAGCTTCCGTGCATTGCCCTGGCTCTTCCTGGCGTCGTCCGCTGGCTTCATCGTCGTTGGGCTGGCGCACACGGCGCTCATCGCCGTGGCTGGTTTCAGCCTCGCCGCCATGGGTATCCTTGCCTCGCTGCCCATGTTCTGGAGCCTCGCCGCCAGCCGTCTCAGCGGGAAAGCCGCCGGAGCCGCCATCGCCCTCGTCAACTCCGTCGGCGCCGTCGGTGCCTTCGCGGGACCCTCCGCCATGGGCTGGCTCAAGACCGTTACCCATCACTACACCACCGGCCTCTGGGCAATCGCTGGTGCCATGGCCATCGGCGGCTTGCTGGTTTACGGTGAGTCCGCGCGATCTCCACGGAAGGCGACCCCAACGGCCGACTAATCAGCGCCTTTCTCTGAATCTCGACAGGCACGAAGCGCGGTCCGCTCGATGCAGCCGCGAAGTCCACCTTGATAAACTAGAACTGCATGATCCTCCCGTTTGTCCGCGAAATTTTCGCGGAACTGGAGCAGTCCTCCTCCTTTGATCGCGTTCGCAGGCACCTCTCTCTTGGTGTCGGTCGCAGACGTGTGTCCGGACTCACGAATACTGCCCGTTCGCTTTACATCCCACTTCTCGCTCGCGCCGCCAAGCAGCCCGTCATCGTTGTCGTGGCCGATAACAAGGCCGCCGAAGCTCTCGAACTCACACTCCGCGCCGGCTGTGAACTCACCGGAGCAGTCGATCCAAATCGTGTAGTCCGTATCCCCGCCCACGATGTGCTCCCATTCGAGAACCTCTCGCCGCACCCCGACGTGCAGGAGCAGCGCGCCGCTGCCTTGTTCAAACTCGCCACTGGCGCAGTCTCCATTCTCATTGCGCCCGCCGAGGCCGCCGCCCTTCGGCTCTTCAGTCGCGATTACTACGCCAGCCTCGCCGTCACCGTGCGCCGTGGCGAAGAGGTCGACGTCGAAATCCTCACCGGCCACCTCGCCAGCGTGGGCTACACCCAGATGGACCTGGTCGAGATGCCCGGCCAGTTCACCCGCCGCGGAGGCATCCTCGATGTCTACTCGCCCGAATCCGATCGCCCCGTGCGTATCGAATTCTTCGGCGACGAGATCGATACCATCCGCAAATTCGATCCTGAAACGCAGCGTTCGCAATCCGGCCTCGACGAAACCCAACTTCTGCCGCTCACCGAAACGCCCGTAACGGAACACCTGCTTGCGGCCGTCCATGCGCGACTCAGCAAACAGCGTGTCCAGATCGCCGAAGGTGCAAGCCCTGAAGAACAAGAGATGGCGATCGAAGCTGCAGCCGCGGGAGGCGTCAGCGTCTTCCCCGGCTGGGAGTTCTTTTCTTCCGTCGCCGGCGCCGAGCATCATCTGCTCAGCCTGCTCCAGCGCAGCGTGCTTTTCGTCGAGGAGCCCGCCATGGTGCGCAACCAGATCGACCGCTGGTGGAACAAGATCGAGCAGCGCCACGACCGCAGCGGCATCGGTTCGCTCATTCGGCCTGAAGACATCTATCTTCGTCCCGAAGTCCTGCAAGGCTTGCTGGATTCGCACCCCGGCCTCGACCTCGATCAGCTAGGCGCCATCGACGTGCTTGACGAAGACTCGACGCTCGGCGAGATCGCCGTCAACTCCCGGCCTACGCTCCGTTTCCACGGTTCCATCCCGGCGCTCGTCGATCAGCTCAAAAACCTCATGGCCGCAGAACAGCGCATCGTTCTCGCCGCCCCCAAGCAGGGTGATGTGGAGCGGACCGCATCCATGCTGCGCGAGTATCAGGTGCCCTATCGCCTCGGCAGTCGTGTCGTGCAGCACGGCAGCCGAACTCGAAGAAGCAAGCTATCTCGCAGGCGACATGCGCGTGCCCGTCATTGTCCGCACGCAGATCGCCTCGGGCGTCAGCTTTCCCGATGCCAACCTGATCATCTTCGGTGCCAACGATATGTCGGACGAAGCCGACATCACCGCGCGCCCCGAACCCAAGAAATCCAAAACCGCCGCGTTTCTCTCCGACTTCCGCGATCTCGCCATCGGCGACTACGTCGTCCACGTCGAGCATGGCATCGCGCAATACCAGGGTCTGAAAGAAATCGTGCAGGACGGCCTCGCCGTCGAATTCATGATTCTCGAATTCGCTGAGCAAGCCAAGCTCTATGTCCCGCTCACGCGTCTCGACCTCATCCAGAAATACCGCTCCACCGACACCGGCCCCGCGCCGATCCTGAACAAGCTCGGCTCGCAGCAGTGGACCAAGACCAAGGCGCGCGTCAAGAAAGCCATGCAGGACATGGCCGCCGAACTTC
Source organism: uncultured Acidobacteriaceae bacterium (assembly GCA_963782775.1). GTDB lineage: Bacteria > Acidobacteriota > Terriglobia > Terriglobales > Acidobacteriaceae > Telmatobacter. The sequence goes on along the minus strand of CAWALE010000014.1, from coordinate 327,813 downwards.
TGAAACTGTACGCGCAGCGCCACACCGCGCAGGGCACCGCCTTTTCGCTCGACAATGATTTTCAACGCGAGTTTGAAGACTCCTTCGACTACCGTGAGACCGACGACCAGCTAACCGCAATTGCCGCCATCAAGCAGGACATGGAATCCACCACGCCCATGGATCGCCTGCTCTGCGGCGACGTGGGCTACGGCAAAACTGAAGTTGCCATGCGCGCCGCATTCAAAGCCGTGCAAGATGGCAAGCAAGTGGCGGTACTTACTCCCACTACCGTCCTCGCTTCCAGCACTTCGAGACCTTCAAGAAACGCTTCTCGCAATTCCCCATCAACGTCGAAATGATCTCGCGCTTCCGCACGCCGAAAGAGCAAAAGGTCATCCTAGAAAAAGTTGAAACCGGCAAAGTCGACATCCTCATCGGCACTCACCGCCTGCTCTCCAAGGACATCAAGTTCCAGGACCTCGGCCTGCTCGTCGTCGACGAAGAGCAGCGCTTCGGCGTGCGCCACAAGGAGCGCCTGAAGCAGATGCGCAAAGAAATCGACGTGCTCGCGATGTCCGCGACCCCGATCCCGCGCACGCTGCACATGTCGCTCGTCGGCCTGCGCGACATGTCTGTCATCGAGACGCCGCCCAAAGATCGCATGGCGATCCAAACCGTCGTGGCCAAATTCGACGAGAAGATCATCCGCTCCGCTATTGAAGTCGAACTGGAGCGCGGCGGCCAAGTCTACTTCGTCCACAACCGCGTCGAGACCATCTACGAAATCGCCTCACGAGATCCAGGAACTCGTCCCGCGGCGCGCGTGTCGTCGTTGGCCACGGCCAGATGGGAGAAACAGAGCTGGAAGCGCGTGATGCTCGCCTTCATGCACCACGAATACGACGTGCTCGTCGCAACAACAATCATCGAAAACGGCCTCGACATCCCGCTCGCGAACACCATCATCATCAATCGCGCCGATCGCCACGGCCTCAGCGAGCTTTACCAGCTACGCGGCCGCGTTGGCCGCTCCAATCGCCGCGCCTATGCGTACCTGCTCATCCCGCCCGAGCAGCGAACTGACCGACATCGCGCGCCGCCGCCTCGCTGCGCTTAAGGAATTCAGCGACCTCGGAGCAGGCTTCAAAATTGCCGCCCTCGACCTGGAACTGCGCGGGGCCGGGAACATGCTGGGCGGCGAACAGAGCGGCCACATCGAAGCCGTCGGCTTTGAACTTTACACCTCCATGCTCGAAGCTGCCGTGAAAGAAATGAAGGGCGAAGGCGGCGAAGAGCATCCGAGCACGCAACTCAATCTCGGCATCGCACTTGCGTATCGACGAGAGCTACGTGGCCGAAGAAAACCAGCGCCTTCGCATCTACAAAAAGATTGCCGGGGCCCAAAGCGAGACGGCCATCGCCGACGTTCGCGCCGAAATGGAAGACCGCTACGGCGCGTTGCCCGACGCCACCGTCTACCTGCTCGAAGCGGCCAGCCTTCGGCTCGAATGCGAACGCATCGGTATCGCGCAAATCGATCGCAAACGCGACGAACTGCAGATTCGCTTTACTGAGAAGGCTGCCATTGATCCACAACATCTCATGCGACTGGTCGCTCGCAACGCCAAGCGCGGCGCGCAATTTACCCCGCAGGGATTACTCAAATTTCCGCTCGCCGCCATCAGGCCCGACGATGTTCTGCTGGAAATTCGCGACCTGCTCGCAAAATCTCGCTGCAAACCGACGCATGTTACCGCCTAATTCACAATCAGTACAAGAGGGACTTGTGAGAAAATTCGCCGCACTTCTTGCCCTTGGAGCATGTATGTCTTCCGCAATCTGCCGCCGAAGCACCAAAAGACGAAGCAGAATTCCACGAAAATCTCTGACGAGTACTTCGACCAGGTCTACTTTCCCAATCCGCCGACATCGCGGAACGACGGCGGGCTATCACCAGTACGACTCAAGTCTCGAAGATTTTTCTCGAGCCAAAGCATCGATGCCGAAATCGCCGACCTGCAGACATTCGCAGATCGAGTCTCAGCCGATTCCCGCGGCCTCGCTCGACCAGACAATCGCGCGGCGATCGCGAGATGGTGCTGGGTCAAATTCATTCGCGCCTGCTTACCCTTCAGACCATCCGCCCCTGGGCCAAGGACGCCGACGACTACTCCGGCGCTTGCGCTAACGCCGCCTTTACGCTCATGGAGCGCAAATTCGCACCCGCCGACGATCGGCTCCGATCGCTCATCGCCCGTGAGAAGCAAATGCCGGGCCTACTCGCCGAGGCGCGCACAAACCTGCAGAATCCTCCGCGCATCTTCACCGAAATCGCCATCGAACAGCTTCCCGGTATCGTCAGCTTCTTCCAGCAGCGATGTTCCCGCTCGCCTTCAAAGACGCCAGCGACCCCTCGCTGAAATCGGAATTCGCACAAACCAACGCCGCCGTCATCGCCGCGTTGAATGACTACCTAGCCTGGCTCAAGACCGATTTGCTCCCTCGTTCCAACGGAGACTTCCGCATCGGAGCCGACACCTTTTCAAAAAAGCTGCAATACGATGAGATGGTTGATTTGCCGCTTCACCAGGCTGCTCGAAATCGGTTATGCCGACATGCGCCAGAACCAGCAGCACTTCGCTGAAGTCGCCAAAGAACTCGAACCTGACAAGACCCCGCGCGAGGTCCTTGAAGAACTAGGCAGCAAGCACCCCGCGCCAGATCAGCTCATCTCCACTTTCACCGCTACCTTTACCAGCCTTCTAGCACTTCATCCGCTCCCACCACATCGTCACTATCCCCTCGGATGTGCGGCCCGTCGTGGAAGAAACGCCGCCATTCATGCGCGCTACCACACAGGCCAGCATGGACTCGCCCGGCCCCTTTGAAACGCGTGCGACGACGTCCTACTTCAACGTCACCCTGCCGGCTCCCTCCATGACCCCAGCACAAGTCAACGGCTACATGCACTCCTTCAATATCGGCACCGTCATTTCCACGTCTGTCCACGAGGCCTATCCCGGCCATTACGTGCAGTACCTCTATTCTCTGAAGGCTCCCAGCCGCGTGCGCAAAACGCTCAGCGCAACGACTAACATCGAAGGCTGGGCGCACTACACTGAGCAAATGATGCTCGACAACGGCTATGGTCGACCTGGCACCGGCGCCAAAGACGAGCGCGAAGCCAAATTCTTGCGCCTCGGCCAGCTTCAGGACGCCCTGCTGCGCAACGCCCGCTTCATCGTCGGCATCCAAATGCATACAGGCGACATGAGTTACGATCAGGCCGTCGAATTCTTCCAGAAGGAAGGCTACCAGCCCAAGGAGACCGCGAGAGTCGAGGCCAAGCGCGGCGCGGGCGATCCCACTTATCTCTACTACACCCTGGGCAAACTCGAAATCATGAAACTGCGTTCAGACTTGATGAAGAAACAGGGCGCGGATTTTTCGCTGCAGAAGTTTCATGATGAATTTCTAAGTCAGGGATTCCCGCCCATCAAGATCGTCCGCGAAGCATTGCTCGGCGACGACTCTCCGGCGCTCTGATAATGAAATAGCCTTCCATCCAAATTTTCGTTTCACTCGCACAGTTTTCAGTTGAGGGAAAGTTGATGACAGAGCAAGTTCGAAAAGTGGTTTTTCCCGCCGGTGGCCTCGGTACCCGCTTCCTCCCCGCCACCAAGGTCATACCGAAAGAAATGCTGGCTCTCGTCGACAAGCCCATCATCCAATACGGCGTCGAAGAAGCCGTCGCTTCCGGTATCGAACACATCATCATCATTACGGGACGCGGCAAAGGCGCCATGGAAGATCATTTCGATCACAGCTTTGAACTGGACGCCACGCTGGAACGCCGCGGGAAAAAGGAACTGCTTGCTGTCTCCCGCGGCGTCTCTGCGCTTGCGCGCGTCAGCTACGTGCGCCAGCGCGAGCCTCTCGGGCTGGGCCACGCGGTTCTCTGTGCCAAGGAACTTGTAGGGGACGAACCCTTCGCCGTCATCCTGCCTGACGACGTGATTGACGCTGAGACACCTTGCCTCAAGCAGATGATCGACGTATTCAACGAACGCGGCGGCTCGGTGCTGGCAACGCAAACTATCGAAGGGCCCGGCATCTCCGCGTATGGTGTGCTTGCTGGACATCAGGACCCCGACGACCCGCGCATTTACGAATGCACCGGAATGGTCGAGAAGCCCAAATTCGAAGACGCGCCGTCAAAGCAAGCTATCATCGGCCGCTACGTTCTTACTCCGCGCATCTTCGAACTGCTCGAACAGACCACGCCCGGCGCCGGTGGCGAAATCCAGCTCACCGATGGCATCAAAGCCCTGCTTAAAGAGGAGAAGGTCTTCGGATACACCTTCGAAGGCAAACGTTTCGACGCCGGAGACAAGTTCGGCATGTTGCAGGCAACAGTCGAATTCGCTCTCAAGCGCCCCGAGTTCGGCGAAAAGTTCCGCACCTACCTCAAAAACCTGCCGCTGTAAGGCCCCAATCAGCAAGAAAATGGGTGCCCCAGGTCTCGATCTTGAGACCTGGGATCCCTCGCAGGTTAGCTCAGCCCGCTACGACTTCCACTTGATATTGCACCCGATCGAAGCCCGCTGCTCCGCGCTAGGCTTCTGGCCCCGCAACACCGCATCCAGCGCCGCGCGCAGATCCTTGCCCGTTACCGGAACGCCATTCCCCGGCCGGCTCTCATCGAACTGCCCTCGATACACCAGCTTCATCTCAGCGTTGAACAAATAGATGTCCGGCGTGCACGCAGCCTTGTAGGCACGTGCAATCTCTTGCGACTCATCGTAGAGATAGGGAAACTTGAACCCCATCGCCTGCGCCTGTCGCTTTAATCCCGCCGGGCTGTCATCGGGATAGCTCTTCGCATCGTTGCTGCTGATCGCCACAATACCCAGCTTCCCCGTATAGTCCGCTCCCAACTGTGCCAGCCCCTTCTCGATATGCTTCACATAAGGGCAGTGTGTGCAGATGAACATCACGAGCAACCCCTTCGACCCGTGAAAATCATCCCGCCGCACCGTCTTGCCCGTTACCACATCCGGCAGCGAGAAATCAGGCGCCACGGTTCCCAGCTCCAGCATCGTCGACTCCGTCAAAGCCATCAAAATCTCCTATGCATTCGCGCGATTCTGCTAACTTGCTAACTCGCTACACCGCGAAGCAGCGCTAACTTGCTAAATCGTGAACTAACACCGCTAACTCCACCAAGCTAGAACAGCCCAGGCTGCCGTCGTGGCATATCTACGCCAAAGTGCTCATACGCCAGCCGCGTTGCCACTCGCCCACGCGGTGTCCGGTCCAAAAAGCCAATCTGAATCAGGAACGGCTCGTACACTTCCTCCAGCGCGTCTTCTTCCTCAGCTAGCGTCGCGGCCAGCGTACCCAGCCCGACCGGCCCGCCATCGTATTTCTGCATGATCGTCAGCATCAGTCGCCGATCGATCTCGTCGAAGCCGTGCGCATCCACTTCCAGCAGCGTCAGCGCTGCGTTTGCCGTCGGTCGGTCAATCGACCCCGTCCCCCGCACCTGCGCAAAATCCCGCACGCGCCGCAACAGCCGATTCGCAATGCGCGGAGTCCCGCGCGACCGAAGCGCAATCTCTGCCGCGCCATCCGGATCGATCGGCACCCCCAGCACCTCGGCCGAGCGCTCCACGATTACCCGCAATTCATCCTCGGTATAAAATTCCAGCCGCAGCAAAATTCCGAATCGCGACCGCAGCGGAGAACTCAACAACCCAGGCCGTGTCGTCGCTCCAATAAACGTGAACGGCCTGATCTCCATCACGTGCGTCCGCGCCGCCGGCCCCTGCCCGATGATGATGTCGAGCTTGTAATCCTCAAGCGCGGTGTACAACTTTTCTTCCAACACCGGCTGCATTCGATGAATCTCGTCGAGAAACAGCACCTGCCGCTCCCGCAGATTAGTAAGAATCGCTGTCAGATCGCCCTGAATCTGCAACGCCGGCCCCGACGTTTGCTGAAAACCCACATCCAGTTCATTGGCAATGATAGTGGCCAGCGTTGTCTTGCCCAACCCCGGCGGTCCGAACAGCAGCACATGATCCAGCGCTTCGCCGCGCGATTTGGCCGCCTCCAATGCAATCGCAAGCTGCTCCTTGGCTTTCGATTGACCAATAAACTCCTTCAGCCATCGCGGCCGTAGTTTCAGCTCAAATCCCTGCTCTTCTTCAGCGCGCGAGGCGCTGACCAGGCGGTCCGGAGAGTTATCGCGCGCAATGGCCATCTTGCCAGCAGTGTAGCGGTTGCACCCTCTCGCGGCAAAACACACCGGTTTGCCGTCTTTTGAAAGCAATCTAGGTAGATATGCTGCAAGCACATTCAGAGCTGACCTTCCGCTCTCAACCCTACCCTAATTTCGCAAGTTACGCGCGTAACACTCCAGGCTCTCTGACCCAAGATTGCTATTGATTCGCCGCTTGAAAGTGCCGTATCCTTGGGCGACCTCACAAGAGGAATGTTGTCGTGTTTGCTCAGTTCTTTCACGAGGGGAGCTAGGTAGGCAAAGATTCGTCTCATGCCTGCTCAGCCCCAATAGCATCTTGCGTAAGGTTGCAGCTTGTTGAACTCACACGGGAAAACACCCGTATCAGGCAGGGAACGGCCCAAGGTGCTGGGGTCGATTGGAATTGCAGACGGCCAGGGCCAAGCTTGGCCAGCTCGGCGGAGACGCCAGGAGATTCGAATGCGTAATCGTTCTTTGTTAGGTGCCTTGTTAATAACTGGCGTATTGATTCCAATCACCAGCTGTGTCAGTAATCCATCGCTGACCTCGATTGTCGTCTCCCCGAGTGTGATGAACTTTGGTGGCCCGGGACTCACTACCCAGCTCACCGCCGTTGGATACTACACCCGCCCAGACCACGCGCCGATCACAAAGGACATAACAAATCAGGTCGACTGGAAAAGTTCAACGAATGATTGTGTCACTGTAACCAGCACCGGGGTGATCACTTCAGGGCAGAACATATGCTCCGGCATCCAGATCACGGCCAGTTCGCAGGGATTCCACGGCTACATTTCAGGCACGATGATTGTCAATGTCACGCAGCCTGGCGCCGCGAGCACGAATGTGGCACAGGTGGTTGTGTCCCCCGCTAACCCGGCCCCCGTAACGGTCGGCCAATTGACACAGTTTTCGGCAACCGGATACAACGCTTCCGGAAGCCCAGTTACCTTGACGAACCCAGTATCGTGGAACTCGAGTAATACTGGCGTTACAACGATTGACCAAACGGGTCGAGCAACCGCCGTTGCCGCAGGTTCAGCCACCATTACCGCCGCATATTCAAATGCGGACGGGACTGCTGCGATCCCAGGGACCGCTATACTCTCTGTGCAGTAGTAGCTGTTCCTGAGCTACCGATTACGACTTCGCTCTGTTGAAAGCCACCCATACATGGTGGCTTTCGCTGCTTTCGACCCGATAGTCTGGGGAGCGAAAGTATAACCACCTAGGTTCGATTAAGCCGGGAAAAACTGAAGACCCGCTTTCTCCTGCAATGGTCGGCTCTTCGGTTTCTGACATATAGACTGAAACTATCTGATGTCGCACGAGATGACCCGTCCCCTTGCCCGCCTCCGACGCTTCCACTTCAACTTCCCGCAACGCATCGCGGCAGTACTTCTCGCTCTTTTTCTCATTCAGGGTCTTTGGATTACCAGTCACCAGACCCTCTCGGATCGCGACTACCAATACATACGCTGCGGCCGCGAAACGTGGGAGAAGCCCTCGCCGCTCGCCGGTTATTACACAACCTGCGGCAACATCCACGACGGCATCCTCGCGTACCGCGTCGCCGGCTTGCCTCTTACCCTCAACTTGCTCGTCCAGCGTGGTGCTGATCACTTCCGAAAACCCGAAGACCGGGTCGTTCAGGCATCCTCCGGGCGGGGATTCGCAGATCTGAGTATCTGGGAACTTCGGCACCAGATGACCCATGTGCTCCTGTTGCTGCGTCTTCCCTTTCTTTTCTGCGGATGTGTTCTCGGGGCTGGCCTCTGGTGGGTCACGCGTCGCCTCTACGGCAATATGGGCGGGTACATCGCGCTGGCCCTCTACTGTTTCTCGCCGGCGGTTTTGAAGGCCTGTGTCTCTCCCAGTCCCGATATCTTCGCGGCGCTTGGAGTCTATGGCGGCACCTACACCTGCATTGGCGTGGCACATGCCATGCAGGGCCCGCGTCGAAAATGGAGGCCACGCATCATCCTGCTTACGGCAGTCTTCGGCATCGCCGCCGCGGCGCACATCGCAGCCCTGCCCGCTGCTGCCTTGCTTGGTTTTGTCTTGATGATCTGGATCGCCGAAGGCCGCCGCAGCCAGCTTCTTCCCGTCGTTCTTCTCGCGTCCGCCGGTGCGCTGGCGCTCGTATTCGCCTGCTACGGCTTCTCGCCCGACGCTTTCAGCTACATCTTCCGTTCCGCAGCCGGCTTTCTTTCCGTCTCTCTGGATCCCGCACGCCGCTTCTTCTCTACACTGCCCAATGCCGGCATCATCGTTGCCGCCTCTGCGTCGGCGTTTCTCTATCTGGGCGTGCGCCGCTCACGCTATTTCGGTAACACCGCTCCCCTCATCTGCTTCCTCGTTCTGATCGTGCTCGTCACGACGGGAGTGCAATCCACCCCCTGGCTCTGGTCTCTGCCATTCCTCCTCACTTTCATTGGCGGAGTCTTCGCTGACGCATTCGAGTCACAGCGCCGCGGGCTTTTCATCGCAGCGGCCGCTTCTTTGGTGATTCTCCAGGCCGCCTTGTGCATCATCAGCCTGCCCAGCCTTGTTTGATTCGTAGCCATCCAGTGAGCGGACGTGGTACTCGATGACTCATGTCCGAGGTCTCGATGAACTTCTCCACTTTCACTTCGCGGCGTGATGACGTTGCCTTCACCTACGGCGGGCGCTTCAAGCAGCGCTATTTCACCAAGCGCGGAGACGATTACTTCGCGCTCCCCGCGCAATGGGATGTCCAGAAGCACAGGTGGCTTCCCTATCACGTTGAGACCGGCACCGATTGGTGGGTCTCCACTACGGTCCCACAAACTTCGACCGCCCCACCGGCCCCACCTGCGATGGCTGTCACTCCGTCAACTACGACACCCAAACAAAACAAGTCACCGAATGGAATTTGGGCTGCGAAAGTGCCACGGTCCCGGTAGCGCTCACGTCGCCAATCCCTCTCGCAAAACATCGTCAGACCCTGACGGACTACGACTTCGTGCGCGCCAACGACACCTGCATTCAGTGCCACATCAGGTCCGCCGCTGTCCACCCGCACAAGGCCGCTGCTACGAATGACCTTTTGGCTATACAACAGGTATCACCGCCAGATCCGCTGCTTCGATTGCCATCAGGTCCACAGCAGCGCCGTCTCCGCTCTTCCTGTAAGTGGAAATGCACTCTGTCTCGGCTGTCATACCAGTCAAAATCCCGCCGGACTTCGTGGCACAGTTAGTCAACACTCTCATCATGCCGCCAACAGTGCGGGCAGCCAGGTTCATTGCCTGCCACATGCCGCGCATCGAACAGACCATCAAGGATAACTACGTCGCGGCGCACACCTTCCGCTTCATCACTCCACAGCAGACTGAGCAATCCGGCATCCCGAATCCATGCACCTCGTGCCACACCGGCAAGTCGAACCAGTGGGCCAAACAGGAACTCGCAAAATGGAACAATGCTTCCCCCTGGCGGGTCGCGCAATAGTCTCAAAAATGTCCTCGGCGACCCTTCCGCAATAGAGCAGAAATCATAGCCGGGATGAACTTTTCAGCAATGCCGATTGCAGCCAAAGTGCGACAAATCGGAGTTGCATGTAAATATAACTAAATATGGTGGTTAAGTGCGCTTTTCGACCTTGATGAAAGTGGCCCTCGAAGCGTAAACTGAATATGTAGCCCGCGAGAACTTCGGCCCCGCTTCACCGGTGCCTTTTTGCCGCCTCTCCGACGGGTCAAAAAACCTATGCCAGACGATCAGAACCCCCAACTCCCCCTCGATGGCGGTACGCCACCACGCGAAGGCAGTCTCATCTCGATCAATATCGAAGAGGAGATGCGCCGCTCCTATCTTGACTACTCGATGTCGGTAATCATCGGCCGCGCGCTCCCTGATGCTCGCGACGGCCTCAAGCCCGTGCATCGCCGTGTGCTCTATGCCATGAGTGAGATGGGCCTCGAGTACAACAAGAAGTACACCAAGTGCGCGAAGGTCGTCGGACAGGCCATGGGTGTTTACCATCCCCACGGCGACTCCGCCATCTACGACACATTGGTTCGCATGGCGCAGCCTTTCTCGCTGCGTTATCCGCTCGTCGACGGCCAGGGCAACTTCGGCTCCGTCGATGGCGATCCGCCGGCGGCCATGCGTTACACCGAGTGCCGCATGGCGCGCATCGCCGGCGAACTGCTCGCCGACATCGACATGGAGACCGTCGACTTCGTCCCCAATTACGACGAGTCCACAACGGAGCCCTCGGTTCTTCCCACGCGCATTCCCAATCTCATCGTCAACGGCTCCAGCGGCATCGCCGTCGGCATGGCGACCAACATTCCGCCGCACAATCTCACTGAGGTTGTCAACGCCACCATCGAGCTCGTCAAGAATCCCAAGGCCGGCCTCCTCGAAGTCCTCAAGCATGTGCAGGGCCCCGATTTCCCCACCGGCGGATTCCTCTACGGCAAGAGCGGCATCGTCACACGCCTACAAAACCGGCCGCGGCCGCTTCATGATGCGCGCCAAGGTGGCTACAGAGAACCTGACCAAGGAAAAGCTGGCGATCATCGTCACCGAAATCCCCTACCAGGTCAACAAGTCCAAGCTCATCGAGCGCATCGCGGAACTCGTCAACGAGAAAATCGTCGACGACATCAGCGATGTCCGCGACGAGAGTGATCGCGACGGTATGCGCATCGTCATCGAACTCAAGCGCGGCGCGCAGCCTGAGATTGTGCTCAACCAGCTCTACAAGCACACCCAGATGCAGGAGAGCTTCTCCATGATCTTCCTGGCCGTGCTGAACGGTCAGCCGAAGGAATTCCCGCTCGATCGGCGCCATCCGCGCCTTCATCGACCACCGCATCGACGTCGTGCAGCGCCGCACCGCCTTCCTGCTGCGCAAGGCCCGCGAGCGCGAACACATCCTCGAAGGCTACAAGATTGCCCTCGACAATCTCGACATGGTCATCAAGATCATTCGTGGATCGAATTCGCGCGTAGAGGCCCGCGAAAACCTCTACGCATGGGGCAAGGGAACGAGATCATCGTCAATCTCGAACGCGAACGCCTGGCCTCCGAAGAACGTGGCCTCTCGCTCAAGCCAGGTTGATGCGATCCTCGAGTTGCAGCTCTACCGCCTCACGCAACTCTCGGTCGACGAAATTCTCAAAGAACTGCAGCAGAAGCGCGAAGAGATTGCCGAATACGAATCCATCCTCGCCAGCGACAAGAAACTGCGCAACGTCATCGTCAAGGAACTCGAAGAAGGTTCGCGACCAGTACGGCGACGCACGCCGCACCCAAATCGTCGACGAGTCAGCCGAGCTTCAACTCGAAGACCTCATCGCCGACGAGCAGGTCGCCGTTACCGTCAGCCACCAGGGCTACCTCAAGCGCACACCAATCTCCATCTATCGCCAGCAGCGCCGCGGCGGCACCGGCCGTACCGGCATGAAGACGCGAGAAGAGGATTTCGTCTCGCAGCTCATCATCGACTCCACGCATGCCTACCTGCTCTGCTTCACCAACACCGGCCGCGTCTACTGGATCAAAGTGTACGAAGTCCCTGACGTCGGAGCCGCAGGCAAGGGCAAGAGCATGCAGAGCCTTCTCAACCTGCAGCCCGGCGAAAACGTTCGCGCCATCCTGCCCGTTCGCGATCTTGAAGAAGAAGGCAAGTTCATCTTCTTCGCGACGCGCAATGGCGTCGTCAAAAAGACGCCCGCTCAAGGACTTCTCCAATGTCATGTCGCGCGGCATCATCGCCATCGGCATCGACAAAGATGACGATCTGATTTCGGCCGGCCTCACCGACGGCAAGCAGACAATCTTCCTCGGTACGCGCGAGGGAATGGCCATCCGCTTTGATGAAGAATACGATCCCGAGCGGAATGGCATCGGTTTGCGACCCATGGGACGCAATGCTGCCGGCAATCGAGGCATCTCCCTTAAGAAAAATGACTACGTCATCGGCGCGGCAATCACGAATTCTGACGCCACGCGGGACAAGGAACGGGATGAATGCGCTGCCAAGCTGAACCTCACAAAGAAACTCACCGAACTGCGGAACGCTTTGGAAAAGGCGAAAGAGCAACTGCAGAAATCCAGAGAGGAACTGCGCGCCGCGCCGAAAGAGACTGACACTCTAAACGCAGCCGTCAAGACCGCGGAAAAACGTCGCGACGACGCCGAGAAAACGCTTAAGGAATTTGACGAAAAGCTCGGCGTCAGCAAATCGCTCATCTTGACCGTTACTGAGAACGGGTTCGGCAAGCGTACCGACGTAGACGAGTATCGCCTGACAGCTCGTGGTGCCCAGGGTGTGAACAACCTGAAAGCCACCCCCAAGGTAGGCAAGAGTGCATCGATCTTGTTGGTCAACGAAACTTCCGAGCTGGTCGTCATCAGCCAATGGGGCAAGATCATTCGCATCGACACCAAAACCATCCGTGCCGCCGGCCGCGCCACCCAGGGCGTCCGCCTGCTCAACCTTGAGGAAGACGACAAGGTAGCCGCCGCCGTCATCATCCCTCCCGACGAAGTAAACGGCAAGGAAGACGATCAGGGCACGTTAATCCAGTAAGCGGTCCATCAATGTCCCGACAACAAGAAGGGGTGCGAGATACGCACCCCTTCTTCATTGCAGCGAAGCCCGATTCAAATCACAACACCAAAGATCCCGGACCGTCCGTCACACCTCACTGTTCATTCATCCAAATTGCCTCGCGTATCGGCGCGAAAACTTCTATAGTTGTCCTTCACATCAGAGGACATCACTTGCACGAACAAAGGCTTCTTCTCAAATCTTCGCTCGTCTTTCTCTTCGCCACATTTGCCTTCGCACAAGACACGTCGATGTTCCGGAACGATCTTGCCCACTCCGGCGTCTACTCCGCCGCGGGCGTTCCAACGCTCAAAGGCATCAAGTGGAGCTTCCACACGCGCGGCGAAGTCGTCTCCTCACCTGCAATCGTCGACGGCGTCATCTACGTCGGCAGCAACGACGGCAACCTCTATGCCGTTGATCAGAAAACCGGAGCGAAGAAGTGGGCATTCACAACAGGGGCGCGCGTTGCTTCGTCGCCCGCCGTCGATCACGGCCTCGTCTACTTCAACAGCTATGACGGCAACTTTTACGCTGTAGACACCGCAACCGGAAAGCTCCGCTGGAAATTCCGTAACGCAGGCGAGCGCCGCTATGCGGCAACCCATCTGCATGGCTCGTTGCCCGCGGGCGAAACCATGCCCGACCCATTCGACACCTACTTGTCCTCGCCAGCCGTTTCGAATGGCGTCGTCTACTTCGGCAGCGGAGACGGCAACATCTACGCGCTCGATGCAATTTCCGGCGATCTTAAGTGGAAATTCAAGACTGGCGACGTAGTGCACGCCTCACCGGCAATCGTCGATGGCAAACTCTACATCGGAAGTTGGGATAGTTACTTCTATGCTCTCGACGCGGCGAACGGAAAAGAACTCTGGCGTTTCAAAACCGGCGAAGACCCCGATATCCACAACCAGGTCGGCATTCAGTCCTCCGCCACTGTTGCTGACGGAATCATTTACTTCGGTTGCCGCGATTCGAACCTCTACGCCCTCGACGCAGCGACCGGCAAGAAACTTTGGACCTTCAACAACAAAGGATCGTGGGTAATCGTTTCGCCGGTGGTACACGAAGGCAAGCTTTACTTCGCTACCTCGGATACAGCTCTCCTGCACGTCCTCGACGCGAAAGCCGGAACACCAATCGATTCGCTCAGGTTGTTCCACTGGCCTATCTTCTCTTCGCCTTCCATCGCCGGAACCACACTCTACGTTGCCGGACAAGATGGCAAACTCATTGCCGTCGATCTCACATCCTTCAAGCCAGCGTGGACCTTCCAGTCGGAAAGCTCCCGTCAAAACTTAGCTGCCCTCTCCAAGCCCGACGGCAGCCCCAACTACGAAGGAGTCTTTCAATCCAACTTCTACGATGACATGATCGTCGGCGTCACCAAGACCCACACCGTGGGCACATTTCTGTCTTCGCCAGTAATTTCCGGAAACGTCGTCTACATAGGAAGCGCCGACGGCAACCTCTACGCTCTCGAATAGGCGCGATGAAGATGATTCACCCGCAGATTCTCCGTAGCGTCCAACTTGACTCACTCACGAGCCCTTTCAAACCAATCCTCGCGACGTACACCTTCCACCGCATTAGACTCGTTTCAATTCTCACGATGCATAATCGAAGAACGTATTCACACGCACTCATTTCAGTCCATTGAATTGAACTCGTTCGCGCTGCCGATTGAACACGCTCTTCAAGAAAGGATCCATCATGGATCGAAGAGCCATCCTGAAGTCTCTTGCCGCCACTACAGCAACCCTGCCAATCCTCACCATCGCTGCCAAAGCCGATAGCGGACATTGCAGCACACCCTCCTGTGCCGCAGATTCCAGTGCCGTCCGCCAGTTCCTCTCGGACTTCATTGCAAAGGAAGAGTCCACTCTTGACCACGCTGCGCTTATCAAGCTCATGCAGCAGCGAGGCCAGGCCTGCTGCCGCGCCCTCCAGTTTCGCCAGGATCTGATCACGAACAGCCACGGTGATGTAGACAAACTTGTTGAGTTGATGGGAAAGATAGTCGGCCCGGCGAACTGCACGCGCACCGCCAACCAGGTTGCGCTCGTGTATCCGGTCAGCAAATGCGTCTGTGGCTGGAGCCCTCAGCGTCCACCGTCGCCCAATGATCCTTACTGCGAATGTTCAGCAGCAAACAACCAGGCGCTGTTCGAGTCTGTGTCAGGAAAAGCCGTCACCGTCAAAGTGCTGGAGTCACCACGTCGCGGCGGTCAGGTCTGCAGATTCCAAATTCAACTCGCGTAACGAGCGGTCGGCTCTCGTCATTCACTCAAACTTCCCCAGTTTCTCCTCGAGATCCACCACATAGCTTACCTTCGCATCTGGTCCACGTACACCACTAACCCCAATGCAATCAATGTAACGAGACCACCGAACCACTCGGTGCGCAAAAACACGGCAAGAGAGGGCGCAAGCGCCAACAATCGCGCCGCAAGCCGCATCTGAAACATCATGGCTGGCTTTCGTAATGTTGCGCGCCAGTCCTGCCGGCGCTCATCCATGTAAGCTTCTGCTTTGAAAGGGACATCCTTGAGCGGTGGAATCCATAAATCCCGCCCCAGCAAGGGCATCAGTCCCCAGTGATTTGCCGATTGTCCGTTCTGTTCTGCAGTCTTCGGCCAAACCCGTACCAAACCGCGCTACTTATCAGACAAATCTGAACCATCCTCAGTACTCCAAATGCACTCCGCTGCGTCTTACACTAAGCATGCTCTGGTTTCTCCGCGTACCCCCTATGGTGCGCACCGCATTCATAGTTTTTTCGCTGGCCGTATTCGTCGCAACATCTGCAGATGCCGCGCGTAACGACACTGTGCGAACGCCGGCGCACGCCACCATCACCAAGTCGACCATTCATAAGGCACATTCGCCCTCGCGTCCAGCATCCCGATCCAAACTGTCGGCTAAGAAAAAGTCCGCCAATGCCTCAACGAGGCGGGCTTCGCGCACTGTTGCTCACAGTGGTAAGCGTTCCGCATCTTCCTCCAGCCATCGCACCTCATCCTCGACAAGCCGTTCGGCAACCCTGCGACGCAGCCGTTATAACCGATATCACTCTAAAAGACACTTTGTAGTGCTCACCGCCGTTCCTGTCCCTGCTTCAAGACCCGCATCAGCTGAGCTGACCGCCGCACCGCTTAAAGCCGCCAATTCATCTTCCGCATCGAAAACCGAACCGCCTGCGCCAGAGCGGTCGGCAGCAGACAGAGTAAGTCCGCGCGAAACTGATACTTTGCCCCCTCCGGGCACTGATCGTTCCGCCTTGGCCGCCGCCGACAACCTGCTTGCCGCGCCTCAGGCAGCTCAGCCCATTGCGCCAGCCTCCGGCCAGATCGCCGAGCTCAACCGTCCGCCCATCTTTACCGGCCCCGTTTCCCGCTACACCCTTCGCGGAACTCACGATTCCCTCGTCCGCCAGAACGCACGCGCCGAGCAAGACTCCCTCGAACGCATCGAAGACGACGCCGATCTGCAGGATCGCATCGCGCGCGGAATGCTTGTGCGCGTCCCTGACTCCGGCGGCCTTATCGTGAATCCCGGACTGCCCGAAGACCGTCGCTACTGCCGTCCCTGGACCGCCGACTTCCTCGCAAACCTCGGCCGTGACTACCAGGCCAAGTTCCACAAGTCGCTCATTGTCAGCTCCGCCGTGCGCACCGTCGAATATCAGAAGCGCCTCATGCGCACCAATCACAATGCCGCCGAGGCAGAAGGCGACATCGTCAGTCCGCACCTCACCGGCGCCACCATCGACATCGCCAAATCCGGTCTTTCAAAGAAAGAAATGCTCTGGATGCGCAACCAACTTCTCAACTACCAGAACGCCGGCGTCCTCGACGTCGAAGAAGAATTCCGCCAGCGCTGCTTCCACATCACCGTTTACAAGAACTACGCTCGCCAGGGGAGCAATCACGCTCGGCCTTCGAAACTAGCTACGGCACCGGCTCGCACAGATCGGTGATTCGCTTGGCGCCAACCCCGCCGCCGAAATCACGCCGAACCAATAACCACCGCCTCGCGCATCCCTTCCGCAAATTCATTCCTAATCTGCACCAGACGCGCTACAATCTCGTGCGAGCGCAGTTCTTGAGGACGTTAGGTTTTGGCCTCGTCTTCGTGGGGAATGTGAAGCTCATCGGCCGAGGTCTCCTCCGCACTCTGCCACAATACCGTATACCGGAAGTTCAATAGATTTCTTTGAGAGGCGAATCATGAGCGATCAGGCAGTGCAACCAGCGGCCGAAGCCACTCCAGGTCTCACGCAGTGGGAGCGCGTCGTTGATACCTTCACCGCACCATCCAAGACCTTCACCGACATCAAACTCGGCCACAAGAGCTGGTGGCTGCCGTTTGTCATTTACGTTGTTCTCGGCTTCGCGTTCTATGCCGCGGTCAATTCCAAAATCGGCATGCGTCAGGTCGTCGATAACCAGATTCGTCTGAGCCCCAAGAGCGAAGAACGGTTGGGGGCGCTCACACCCGAGCAGCGCGAATCACAGATGAAGATCTCCACCACCGTCACCCAGGTCATCTTCATTGCAACTCCCGTCTTTCTCCTTGCCACCGGAGCAGTTATCGCGCTTGTGCTTTGGGGAACCATCAACTTTGGTTTCGGCGGCAGGGCGAAATTCGGCAGCATCTTTACCGTCTGGATGTACGCCATGCTTGCCCTCGGTCATCAAGACAATCCTGGGGATTGTCGTCTATCTACGTGGGCATGGCGCCGGAGACCTTCAACATAAAGAACTTCGCCCCCACAAACATCGGGGCATTCCTCCCGACGGATATCAATCCAGCCCTCTACAGCCTGGCGACCTCAATCGATATCATCACGATCTGGTGCCTTGCACTGGTTGGTATCGGGACAGCGATCGTTGCTGGCGTCAAGCGCTCGTCGGGTTACATCTCCTCATTCGGCTGGTGGGCAATTGTAGTGCTGGTCGGTGCTGGATGGGCCGCCTTCATGGGCTAGTGCTCTTTTGCCGATTACGCTATTCGCATAACCGGAAAAATCAAACGGCGCACATCGCAAAATGTGCGCCGTTGTTGTTTATTCCCTGTTCCCTAATCCCTATTCCCTGTCTTTATTACTCCGTCCATCTCCGCATAATCAGCGTCGCATTAATCCCACCGAACCCGAATGAGTTCGACAAGGCAACATCAAAGTCGTGTTTGATGGCCTTGTTTGGCACGTAGTCCAGCCGGCATTCGGGATCCACATTGTCCAGGTTGATTGTCGGTGGCAGTTCCTGGTTGATCAGCGACAGCACCGTGATGCCCGCTTCCAATCCACCAGCGCCGCCCAATAAATGCCCTGTCATGGACTTTGTTCCGCTGATCTTCAGCTTGCCGCTCAACGCATGCTCGCCAAACACAAGTTCGATAGCGCGCGATTCATTGCCATCGCCAGCCGGCGTCGAAGTTGCATGTGCGTTCACATAGCCCACATCTTCCGGCTTTACCCCAGCATCCTTCAGTGCCGCACGCATGCTGCGTTGCGCACCCGCGCCTTCCGGAGCAATGCCAGTCATGTGATACGCGTCCGCGCTCATCCCGTAACCAATTACTTCGCCCAGGATCTTCGCGCCGCGCTTCTTCGCAAACTCGAGCTCTTCCAGAATCAGAATGCCCGCGCCTTCGCCGATCACAAAACCATCGCGATCCTTATCGAATGGCCGGCTCGCCTTCGTCGGCTCGTCATTGCGCGTTGAAAGAGCTCGCATCGAAGCAAACCCGCCAACCGACAGCGGAGTCACCGATGCTTCCGCGCCGCCCGCTATCATCACGTCGGCATCGCCGTGCAGAATCATCCGCACCGAGTCGCCAATCGAGTTGGCGCTCGTTGCGCACGCCGTAGCAGTCGCAGAAATCGGTCCCTGCGCCCCATAACGAATGCTTATCTGCCCCGCCGCCATGTTCACGATCACCGCGGGAATGAAGAACGGCGAAATCTTGCGCGGGCCGCCGTTCAGCAGGTTGGTGTGCTCGCGCTCGATGATCTCGAATCCACCGATTCCCGAGCCGATAAACACGCCCACACGTTCGGCGATCTCCGGCGTGATCTTCAGGCCAGATTGCTCCATCGCCTCCTGCGTTGCCGCAAAGGCAAAATGGATGAATCGCCCCATCTTGCGCGATTCCTTCTTGTCCACAAAATTCAGCGGGTCAAAGTTCTTGACCTCGGCGGCAAATGTGACAGGAAACCCGGTCGTGTCGAACTCTGTTATCGGAGCCATACCACTGGCGCCCGCTACCAGTTTCTCCCACACCTCGGGAGCGGTGTTGCCTACACCGCACACCAGCCCAAGGCCGGTGATCACAACTCGTCGGTTCACCGGCTATTTGCCTTTCGCGGTCTTTTCGTTCTTCTCGATGTAATCAATCGCGTCCTTGACGGTCTTGATCTTCTCAGCGTCTTCGTCGGGAATCTCCAGGTCGAATGCCTCTTCGAACTGCATCACAAGCTCCACCACGTCCAGCGAATCCGCTCCCAGATCCTCCTGGAAGCTCGCGCCGGGGGTCACTTCGGCCTCATCCACCTGCAACTGCTCGACGATGATCTGCTTTACCTTTTCTTCTACCGCCATGCCTGATTCTCCTCAATTCTTTTTTACAAATCCAGACTTATCCGGGGATTAAACGGTTTCCTTCCGCCTGCCTACAATAACGGCATGCGGCACACCGACACAACCGCCGCGCCAACAAATGATCGCCCGGCCCCGAAACTCCAAGTCTACCGGGAGGCTCCAGAGTGTGTAAAGCAACCCCGAGTGGAAATAAATCAATTACCTGCCTTCAACTTGCGGCCCCTTTAATCTTCCGGAACCATCCCGAAAAATTCGCCAATTTGGGACCGGAAATGCACATCTAAAAGGCGTACATTAGGCGAAGAGATCTTCGGAGGCCCCGTGCAAGCTCTTTTCGCCGTTGTCGCTGTTCTCGCAGGAACCTTGCTGGGCTTTTGGATCCGCTCCATCTCCGCAAAACGCGAATTGGCCCTTTTGGATCAGCGAAATCGAGAGTCATTCGAAGCCCTCGCAGCGCTGCAGAAGCAGTTGGCACAATCCCAATCGGAATCCGGTTCCCGTGCCGGCTTTGAGTCCCTTGCCGCCGAACGCGCCGCAGCCATCGCGCGGTTGAACAACGAAATCGTCGGCGTCCGCGCCGAACTCGCCTCAAAAACGACCAACGAGTCCGCCTTGAATGCGCGTATCGGTCAGCTTGAGGCAGACCTCAACAACGAGCGCAAGAGCCTCACAGAAAAAGTCGAACTCCTCGAGAATGCGAAGAAGACACTCGCCGATCAGTTCCAGGTGCTGGCGGCAGACATTCTCGAGCAGAAATCCAAAACCTTCTCGGAAGGCAGCCAGAAAGAACTCGGCACGCTCCTCACGCCTCTTCGAGAACAGATCAAGGACTTCCGCGAGAAAGTCGAGCGCGTCCAGACAGAGTCCACCACCGGTGTTACAGAACTCAAGACCCTCATCGGCGCACTCGGGACCCTGAATGAGCAACTCACCGAAGAAGCCCGCAACCTGAGCACCGCGCTTCGCGGTTCCGCCAAAACACAAGGCGACTGGGGCGAATTCATTCTCCGCGACCTGCTCGACAAGGCCGGCCTGCGCGAAGGCGAACAGTACGTTTTCCAGCAGTCTTTCTCCGGTATCGAAACTGAAAACAGCGAACGCACGCGCTCTGTACGCACCGACGTCATCCTCTTCTTGCCCGGTGGCCGCAACCTCGTTATCGACTCGAAAGTTTCACTCACCGCATACACCGATTGCGTCAGCGCCACTGATGAAGATGCCCGGAAGGCCGCACTCAAATCGCATTTGGCCAGCATGCGCGGCCACATCACCGGGCTCGCCAAATCCGGCTATCACAATCTCCCCGGAATTGAAGTCCCTGATTTCGTCGTCATGTTCGTCCCCATCGAACCGGCATTTCTCATGGCCCTCCAATGCGACGGCGAACTCTGGGCCGATGCCTACAAACAGGGCATCTTGCTCGTCGGTCCCACCACGCTTCTTTACGTAATCCGCATCATCAACGTTCTCTGGCAACAGGAACGCCAGGCCCGCAACGTAAGCGACGTTATGAAGCGCGGCACAGAACTGTACGAGAAGTTTGCAGGCTTCGTTACAGACATGGATCTTATAGGCGACAGTCTCCGCAAGACCGACAAGCATTACGAAGAGGCGATGAAGAAGTTGTCTGAAGGCCGTGGCAATCTCGTGCGTCAGGTTCAGATGCTCAAAGAACTGGGAATTCGCACGAACAAATCAATCCCCAAACACCTTCTCGATCGCGCCGACGTCGATCAGACCGAACTCGCCCTAGCCGCCGAAGCTGAGGAGAACAGCGCCGTGGAAACCAATCCCGTGGCTGACCCACAAAGAAGAATTTAAGCGTTTGGAGCAAAAACTGGATATTCAAACACTCCATCCGGATCAGAAAGGCTCTAAACGAGTGCATTTGACTCCCGTCGAAGCCCGCTAACTCCAATTTCCTCGTTACTTTAGTCCCGGAGATTTCCCGTTACCTCAAGTGGTATACGCTCCAGTTTCGCTTAGATTAGAAATAGGGGACGTATATTCATGGGCCATACTGCCACGCTCATCGGTGCGGTCGCGCTAGCCACTGGCCTGATATGTCTCCTTTGCGGCTATCTTTGGGGCCGCTCCAACCTGAAATCACAAGTGGAAGACGCGGTGGACCTGGTGCGCAGATCCGCCGACGCACGCGAGTTCGATCTGCGTGAGCAACTTGATCAAAAGATGCTGGAACTCTCCGGGTTTCGAGCCCAAGCCGAAGGACGTCCGCGATCGCAGAATCAGGCCGAGCAGGGGAGATTGGAGCGTGTCGACTCCTCCGCCGACAACGGTGCTGCCGCTGAATCGAGCAGCATGCGGAAGCGCACTGCTCCAAAACAGGAACCTCCTCCGCTAGTCGACCAGACTGAGAAGACAATCCAGAATCTTCTAAAGTCGATGGAGGAGAGGCTCAAACAGCCCGAAGAAATGCCCCCACTCGTCGCCCAGCAGATTCCGAAGTCCGTACCCCCAAAGCTTCCCGCCGAAAAGCCAGCGGCTACCCCTCAACAGATCCCCAGGCCCGCGGCGCCACAACCCTCTTACGAGCCGTCTCGAGTCGTCACTCAGAAGATCGCCACGCCCACACCGGCAAAATTAGCCGAAAAGCAGCCCGCCGCAGTGACTCAGCCGAACACACGGCCGTCGCCGGCAAAACGGCCAGCGACCGATCAGCGTCCAGCCGCCAAAGACGAATGGCAGGAGTTCGCTGCATCCCTCGAAGCCCTCCGACGCCAATCGAAATAGCGAATCGTGACTGCTTTCATGAAAAATGTGCAACCGCAAAGTTGCACATATGCTTAGCTAGAGGCTGGAAGCTGCTGCCAAGTCGGGTGCCCAATTCTTGCGCAGCAAGGGTTGGAAACCACGAACCTCTCTCCGGCTCAGACAAACCTAACTCCGCGAACCGGCGCGCAGCGCAGCTAACCCCGCTCCGTCTCCAACTCCGCAAACGTAGCTCGCAGCCGCTTCCACGTAGTTCCCAAATCCTCAGGCAGCACCCGCGTCTCCGCTACCGTTGTCATGAAATTGGTATCGCCAATCCATCGCGGCATGGCATGCATGTGCAAATGCCCCGCAACGCCTGCCCCCGCCGCCTGCCCCAGGTTCAATCCGAAGTTGAACCCATGCGGCCGATACAACTGCTCCAGTGCGCGCTCCGTACCCTGCGCCAGGTCCATCAACTCATGCGCAGCGTCAACTTTCAGCTTTGCTATCCGGTCAAGATGTGCGTACGGCATCACCATCACGTGTCCCGAGGTGTAGGGATAAGCATTCAGGCAGATGAAGCAGTGTTCCCCCCGCTTCACAAGACCTCCGGCCTCTTCCGCTTCATCCACGCTCATCCCGTGCTCAATCGCGTAATCTACGCTCGCGATCAAATTGCAGAAGACGCAGCCGAGATCGCCGGGCCACGAGTTCAGCCGCCTCGGCACGCCAGGCCGCGGAGCCCCATCCGCCGTTGTCACATACGCAAATCGCCACGGACTCCAGAGCTGATCCATCTCCGCCTTTCGTCTAAACCTCTCCGTCGCACCAAGTATAGTTGCCACCCTTGTGCTGCATTCCGGCGAGGCCAAATCGTCGCGGCAACATCCCCGGCAAATTCTTCGTGAAAATCTCGCAGGACTGTATTCAGCGTCACACGCTGTTGCTAACTTCAATCAAATTGCACCATCTTGCCCAACTTGTGCAGCACTTTTTCACGGACCTCTTCACAACTGCCAAACTGTTGCATTGACGGGAAAAACGCACCATTGCTACACTTAGAAGCGTAGCTTCCTGCGCGGATTCCAGCAGTTAGCTGCGGCCGCCCTCCAGCCAGCCGTTGCCTGCCGGTGTTTCCCAAGGAGACGAGTCGCTTCACCGCCAGCTTTCTGGCTCGAAGCTCCGTCTTTGTGAAACTCCTCGAATTCAATGGTTCCCGGTTGCCGGGTCCCGGCCAAAGGCATTGCTCGCCGCCGCGGCGCGCACGTGCTTACCGTCGACAGCATCACCGTCGCCGGGCCAATGAATCGGAGCTGCTGTCATGCCAAACGTCCTCAATCCCGAACCCGAGAGCATAACCCTGAACACCGAACTCGAAACTCCAACCCTCGACCCTGCGACGGAGCTTGACGCTCCTTCGTCCGAATCCACGTCCAACCCAGAGACCGCCGAAGTACACCCTGCTGTCGAACCACAAGCGCTGGACGCCGATGCCTCAACCGAGCCTGTAGACCAGGCCGTTCCCGCACAACAGGAGCAACCGAAAGAACCCGTTGCTCACGTTGCGTCTGCGCCGGCCGAACACAGCCCCGAATCCGCTGAAGATTTCTCAGCTGCCCTCGAAGCCTTTGAGCGCGAGCAAGCCGCTGAAGCTGCTGCCGTCGAAGCCTATGGCGACAAAGTCGTCTCCGGCACCGTCCTCAAGCAGACTGAAAAGCATTTGGTTGTCGACGTAGGTCTCAAGTCCGAGGGCCTTGTGCCCATCGAACAGGTCCTCGATCACACCGGCGCCGTGAAGTTCCAGCCCGGTGAAGTCATCGACGTGGTCATCGAACGCGAAGAGCCCGAGGGCGGCTACCTCGTCAGCTACGAGAAGGCCCAGCGCCTCCGCGTGTGGGACACCATCGAGAAAGCATGCCAACGACAAGACCCCGATCATGGGCACCGTCGTCAGCCGCGTCAAGGGTGGTCTTACCGTTGATATCGGCTTGAAAGCCTTCCTGCCTGGCTCGCAACTTGAGATTCGGCCCGTGCGCAATCTCGACGGCTATCTCGGCCAGCAGATCGAAGTCCGCGTCATCAAGCTCAATAAGAAGCGCGGCAACGTCGTAGTCTCCCGTAAGGAGATCCTCGAGGAAGAGCAGAACGCCAAGCGTTCCACCACTCTCGAGCACCTCGGCGAAGGCGCCATTCTCACCGGCACAGTCAAGAACCTCACTGACTACGGCGCGTTTGTTGACCTCGGCGGCATCGACGGCCTGCTCCACATCACCGACATGAGCTGGGGACGCCTCACCCATCCCCGCGACCTGGTCAATGTCGGCGACGAGATTCAGGTCAAGGTGCTCAAGTTCGACAAAGACAAGCAGCGCGTCTCGCTCGGATTCAAGCAGCTCACGCCTGACCCATGGCTCGATGCCACGGAACGCTACCCCGTTGGCGCACACGTCCACGGCCGCGTTCTCTCCGTCACCGACTACGGTGCGTTTGTCGAACTCGAGCAGGGAATCGAAGGCTTGGTTCATCTCTCTGAGATGACCTGGTCCAAGCGTCTCAAGCATCCCTCCAAGCTGGTCAAGCCCGGCGACGAGGTCGACACGGTTGTCCTCAGCGTCAATCCCGCTGACCGCCGCATTTCGCTCGGCATGAAGCAGCTCTTGGAAAATCCGTGGGAAAACCTCACTGAAAGTTATCCCGCAGGAGCCGTGGTCGAGGGTCGCGTTCGCAACCTCACCGACTTCGGCGCCTTCATCGAAATCGAGGATGGCATCGACGGCCTCGTCCACGTCTCCAACCTGAGCTGGACCAAGCGCGTCAAGCATCCCTCAGAGGTCGTCAAGAAGGGCGAAAAGGTCAAGGCAGTTGTTCTCGGCGTCGAACCGCAGAACCGCCGCCTCTCTCTGGGCATCAAGCAGCTTCAACCCGATGTGTGGGAGAGCTTCTTCGCTACTCACCGCGTCGGCGATGTGGTCCACGGCAAGGTGCTTCGCACCGCGCAGTTCGGCGCTTTCGTTGAAATCGCCGAGGGCGTTGAAGGCCTTTGCCACATCTCTGAAGCCAGCGAGCAGCCCGGCGAGCCCTCGAAGCTCGAAGCCGGTCAGGAGCACGACTTCAAGATCATCAAGATCAACGTCGAAGAGAAGAAGGTGGGCCTCAGCCTGCGCGCGGTGTCCGGCCACGAAGCCAGCCGCGCCGAAGTTCAGGACTACAAGGCAGAAGCTCGCGGCGGCAGCCACAAACAGCCCGTCTCCAGCTGGCACTACCACCCTCGGCGACCTCATCAACTGGCGCAAGAACGAGCGGTAAACTCGCTTCGGCGAGCTAACGCCCCGTCCTTGATTCGGCACACCAGAACGGCCACCCGCAAGGGTGGCCGTTTCTGCATTTGCTGACTGGCTAACTCGCCACGCCGCGAAGCGGGCTGTGTCTGTTTCGTCTGGTGTCCCTTCGTCCCCCGGTTTTCTTTTTCCCTCGTTCCCTTGTTTTCTCGTTCCCTGCTTTTCACACCGCTAGCGTCAGCACCGAATACGATCGCGCAGGGAGCTTTACACTCATCTTCGATCCGACTGATGGGATGGGCACCTTCTGAGGCAGTACTTTTTTCGGATCAGCAAACGTGTTCAGCGCCTTCAGATCGTTCCCCGTGATCGTCTCGAACCCGATCACGCGCGACGGCGTCAGATCATGCCAGTTCAGTTCCAGTTCCTGCTCGTTCTCGAGATCGCGGTTCAGCACGAAGATCGTCACTGTCTTCTTCTCGGGATCCAGCACCGGCATCACGTCCAGGTATTGGACCTGTCCAAATCCCGGTACCGCCATGCCAATGTCTTCGATTGGTCTCCCCAGTGAAGCCACCTCATAGCTGGGTCCCTCCGGTGCAATGCTCAGCGCGCGACCGCGCCCGTACTTCAGCCCCCACACATACGGGAAGTAGATCGTATTGCGCAGGATGCCATTCTCGTCGGTCATGATCGGCGCAATTACATTCACCAGCTGAGCCAGGCACGCCACCTTCACCCGGTCCGAGTGCCGGATGAGCGAATTCACCAGCCCTCCGACGAGCAGCGCGTCCTCCAGGTTATAAGGCTCTTCCAGCAGATGAGGCGCCTGCGTCCTGTGCCCGTTCACCGCATCGCCGTTCCGGGCGCGGTACCACACGTTCCACTCGTCAAACGACAGAAATAGCTGCTTGCCCGACCGCTTCTGCGCCCGCACCGTGTCGCAAACCGACACGATCTCCTCGATCTGCCGATCCATCGCCAGGTTCATCGCCAGATACTTCGAGCTCTCGTGATTGGTCTCATCCGTGTTTCCCCAGTAGCGATGCAGCGAAATGCCATCCACGTACTCATAGCACTGCTCCAGCACCGTGCGATCCCAGGTGATGTACGTCGGCATGAACGGCCCACTCGATCCGCACGCGATCAGCTTCACCGATTCGTCCACAGCGCGCATCTGCCGCGCCGCATCAGCGGCCTTGATTCCGTAGTCGCGCGCTTCCATGTGGCCGATCTGCCATGGTCCGTCCATCTCATTGCCCACGCACCAGAACTTCACCTTGTGTGGCTGCTCGTATCCATGCGAGCGGCGCAGTTCGCTCCACTTCGTGCCCTTTTCGATGTTGCAATACTCCACCAGCGCAGCAGCATCTTCCGCGCTTCCCGTTCCAAAGTTCAATCCGAAGAGCGGCTCCGTGCCCACCTTCCGCGCCCACGTGATGAACTCATTCGTCCCGAACTGGTTGGTCTCCGTCGTGTTCCATGCACGATCCAACACTGTCGGCCGGTTCTTTTTAGGACCCACGCCGTCCAGCCAGTGATATCCCGAAACGAAGTTCCCGCCCGGGTAGCGGACGATCGGCACGCCGAGATCGCGCACCTCCTTCATTACATCTGTGCGGAACCCGTCCGCATCGGCAAACTTTGATCCCGGTTCGTAAACGCCTTGGTAGATTGCACGCCCCAGGTGCTCAAGGAAAGAGCCGAAAAGGTGAGGATTGATCTCCGAGATTTGCCGATTCGAATCGATCACAACCCGCGTCACACGCTGGGTCTGCGCGATTGCGAACCTAGAACTGGCCGCCACGGC
Organism: uncultured Acidobacteriaceae bacterium; assembly: GCA_963782775.1. Classification (GTDB taxonomy): domain Bacteria; phylum Acidobacteriota; class Terriglobia; order Terriglobales; family Acidobacteriaceae; genus Telmatobacter. The sequence goes on along the minus strand of CAWALE010000014.1, from coordinate 300,569 downwards.
GAACCCTGCCTGGCCTGCCTGCTTCAAAAAACGCCTGCGGGAAAAATTCTTCATGACAGATCCTCATGCCTTTCCGGAACAGCATCGTCAACGTCTTCATTTAACTCAGCCGGACCACCGAAACGATCTCGCTACTTCGACCGCTGGTAAACGTTTGCTCGCACAGCTTAAAAACAGCGCTGCCGCTTGTCAAAGCCTTATTTCTGCAGAACTACAATTCAAGCGCGCTCGAAGCTCAATCACCCTCACTTGTGATCCCCGACATAGGCGCCTCTCGCTGAGCAAGCCTATCGTTCTCCGCGAGGGAGAGGTGTCTTCATGCCTATCAAGAGTTCACGTCGCGAGTTTCTATCCGCCGGGTTGATGCTGCCCGTAGCCGGCGCTGCCTCCAAAATCAACTTCCTCGATTCACCCGATAAGCTGACCCCGCCCCAGCCCAGGAAACCCGCCAAGCTGACTTATCGCACCCTCGGCAACACAGGCCTCAAGGTGACAAGCGTCGGCTTCGGCTGCATGATCACCTCCGATCCCAGCGTCATCACACGGGCAGCAGACATCGGCATCACCTACTTCGATACAGCCCGTGTGTATCAGCACGGCAATAACGAGCGCATGGTCGCAGCGGCTCTCGGTTCCAAACGTAAAGAGCTCGTGCTGTCCACCAAGTCAGTCTCCGGCAGCAAAGAGGCGCTCCTCAAAGACCTCGACACCAGCCTCGCCGAGCTCAAAACCGACTACGTCGATATCTGGTATCTCCATGCCAAAGATACCCCCGGGGCGATTCACGACGACATGGTTGAGGCCCAGCACATCGCCAAACAGCAGGGCAAAATCCGTTTCGCCGGTATGAGCACCCACGCGCTGCCCAAAATGACTGAGTGGACCATCGACAAGAAGGCGTTCGACGTCGTTCTCACCGTCTACAACTTCACCATGGACCAGAAGACTGACGAGGCCATCGCCGCCGTCGCAAAAACCGGCACGGGAATCGTCGCCATGAAGATCATGGCCGGAGGAGCCCACGCCCTCGTCCCGGCGAACCCGTCGACCCGCGCACCCAGCGCGAAGGCGCAATGCTGGCCGGGCTCAAGTGGGTTCTCAGCAAGCCCAACATCTCCACCACCATCCCCAGCATGACCGACATGGATCAGCTCGACGAAAATCTTCGCGCCATGTCTGAGAAGTTCTCGACCGCCGACGAAAAGATTCTGACCGCGCACCTTGACCGCATCAAACCCCTCTACTGTCGCTTCTGCGGCGAGTGCGACGGAGCCTGCGCTAAGGGCTCTTCAGGTAGCAGACACCCTCCGCATTCTCACCTACGCCGACGGCTACGGTCAGTTCGCGCTCGCTCGCGAGCGCTTCAATGAACTGCCATCGCATCACGCCACCGTTCGCTGCGGCGAGTGCACAGAATGCACAGTTCAGTGTCCTCACGGAGTCCGCGTATCCGAACGCATTGCCCGTGCCCAGGAACTCTTCGCATGACCGTGAGGCAACGCCTACCCCGGCTCTTCAATTTCAAACGGCTGGGATTTGCAGTGTGGAAAGAGGCCCAGTCGAAGCCGGGTTTGTATCCGGGCATGACTTCAGTCATGCCGATGAGCCCAGCAAAACGACCGGGGGCTTTAGCCCCTGAGGAATCGTTTCCATTCCGCATCATCTTTGCGCTGTTTTGCGTCACGCTCGTCGTCGCACCGGTCTCTGCGCAAGCGTATCTCGACTGCCACTTCGCACCCGGATTTGACCAGACCGGGCCGAAGCGCGATTACTCGCCCGACAATCTCTTCGAGTACCGCGACGGCGCGGCTGAAGGTTACCTCATCTTCAGCTTCGGGCGCATGCAAGGCATTGACTGCAAATCCGGCTCGACCATCCTCTCCATCGACGTCTCCGACATGACCGACGCAGATTCGGCCTATGGCATGTTCGCGGCCAACCGCGACCCGCAGCAGCCCATTCAAAAAATCGGAATGGGCGAGCAGCTCCTTCCCCAAAGCCTGCTCTTCGCCAAAGGCAAATACTTCGTCGAAATCATCGAGACAGACGGCAGCACCGATTCCAATCAGACTGCCGCATTACAGGCCTTCGCCGCCAAAATCGAACCCCTCCTCGAAGGCCGCACCACTCCGCCCGAGGAACTCGCCTGGTTCCCGCCTGAAAATCAGGACTCCGCGAAGCTCGTTCCCGAGAGCGTCCTCGGCCTCAAGATCCTAAAGCGTGGTTATGTAGCAAAATACAAAGTCGGCCAAGCATTTATCGTCACTGAACAGTCGCCCGAATCCGCCGTCGAAGTTATGAGCAGGCTTCGCGCGCGCTTCGGCGATACCACCCCAATCAAACTCGCCGATGAAGCCTTCCAACTCAAAGCTCCCTACCTCGACGGCCTTTGTGTGTTCCGCAAAGGCCGTACCATCGCGGGCTACGCGAATCTCCCTGACGCGCAGACCGCAGTGACCCAAGCCACTGTTCTCGCTGCCCGAGTTCCGTAGGATTGGCAAGCGAAAAAGGGAAACCGATATAATGAGGGCAGGGGATTCGCGCCCCGTCCGCCCTAAACAATGCAAATTGAGACATCTACCGACGTAATCGCCGCGCCCCCCGTGTCTCCCAACGGCGGCGCCTGGCAGATCATCAGCTTTACCTCGCTCTCCTTCGTCGTCTATCTCGCCATCGGCCTCCCGCTGGCCATCCTGCCCGAATATGTCCACATGCGAATGGGTTATCACGCCTCCCTCGCCGGCCTGGTCATCAGCATCCAGTACATCGCTACCTTTCTCAGCCGCCCCTGGGCCGGTCGCATCTCCGATCGCAAAGGCGCAAAGATCTCCGTCCTCTGGGGCATGGGCGCCTGCACGCTCAGCGGAATGCTTCTTCTCGCGGCGGCCGCGCTGCATCGCAATCCCGCCTGGCTCAGCTTCACCAGCCTCATCGCCAGCCGCCTTGTCCTCGGAGTCGGCGAAAGCCTCGGCTCCACTGGCGCGACCCTCTGGGGAATCTCCAGCGCCGGCCCCGAACACACCGCCAAAGTCATCTCCTACAACGGAGTCAGCACCTACGGGGCGCTCGCTCTCGGTGCGCCCCTCGGCGTCGTGATGGAAACCCACTGGGGCCTCACGTCCGTGGCGATCCTCACCATCATCATCTGCGCCATCGCTTATGTCTGGGCTGCCCTCAAACCGTCCGTTCCAGTCGTGCCTGGCGAGCACCTTCCTTTCCGCAGTGTTCTTGGTCGCGTGATGCCGCATGGCGCTGGCCTTGCGCTTGGAGGCGTGGGCTACAGCGCACTGGCAACATTCGTCACGCTCTTTTACGCAAGCCGGCGCTGGGATGGCGCCGCTCTCTGTCTCACCGCATTTGGATTTGCCTTCATCGCCACACGGCTGCTCTTCATTCGGCACCATCGGGACTTTCGGCGGATTCTCCGTCACGAAGGTATGTCTCGGAATCGAATCCTTTGGCGTGCTCCTTCTGTGGCTTTCCGTTTCCCCTTGGATGGCACTCGGCGGCGCCGCACTGGCGGGTGCTGGATATTCGCTCGTCTTCCCGGCTCTCGGCGTAGAAGCCGTCGAACGCGTGCCGGTGGAGAATCGCGGCACAGCCCTGAGCGTCTACACCGTCTTTGCCGACGTCTCATTCTTCATGGTTGGCCCCATTGCCGGCGCAGTAATCGGAGCCTTCGGATACGCCAGCGTTTTTCTCTTCGCTTGGATCTGCGTATTGGCTGCTCTCGCCATCGTCCTCGTCCTGGCCAGGAAAAAATCGTACCCCATCCTCGCTCCCGCCGATTAGTCGCACGGTGAACAATCGCACGACGAATAAGGCTATGTGCCCCATCCATACGAGCCGCACAGCGGATCGAATGAGTGGGAAAGCAACACCATCACCCCGCCGTTGCTCGCTGACTTGCAAACTCGCTATCGGCGCGAGAGCACCGGTAAGGGCCGTGCAACGGCCGCGAACCGCGCAACCCCAACCCCGCAAACCCGCTAAACTGGAACCGTGCCGCCCACCTTCCACATCGAGAACTTCGGCTGTCGCGCCGCCCGCGCCGACGGCGAAGCCATCGCTGCTCTCCTCCGCAACGCCGGAGTGAAAGACCGCCAACCCAACGAAGCCGATGTGGTCATCGTCAACACCTGCAGCGTCACCGCCGAGGCCGATCGCGAAGCCCGCGCCTACATTCGCCGCACCCACCGCCTCAACCCCGAAGCCCGCATCATCGCCACCGGCTGCTACGCTCAACGCGCTCCTGAAGAACTCGCCGACATCCCAGGTGTCTCCGCCGTCATCGGCAACAGCCACAAAGCCCTCGCTCCCGAGATCGCACGGAGCCTTGCAAACTCTACGCCGAACCTGCATCAGCGCAAAGCGAAGTCCGCAAATATCCCGGCGCTTGTATCAGGGCATGACTCGGGGAACTCACGGAGTGGGTCGCGTGCCGAAGAAGCCACGGCAGATTCCAGGGCTTTAGCCCCTGTGGCGTCATCTGCTTTATCGCAAATCGTCACTATCTCCACTTTTCTCGCAGCCTCGGCCAGCCGAACCCTCATATTGGCCGACGACACCTTCGCCCACTCCTTCCTCGAAGAAGCCCCCATCATTCCAGGCATCCAAACCCGCCCCAATCTCAAGATTCAGGAAGGCTGCTCTAACCGTTGCTCCTTCTGCGTCATTCCTCAAACCCGCGGCCTCTCCCGCAGCCTCTCAGCCGAATGGATCCTGTCACACATCCGCAGCTTCATCACCGCCAACGGCAACGAACTTGTGCTTTCAGGAATCAACCTAGGCCGTTGGGGCCACGATCTCCATCCACCCCAGTCAGAACCGCGCACCCTCTCCGCACTCGTCCGCGCCATCCTCGAACAGACCGGTCTGCCACGCCTCCGCCTAAGCTCCATCGAGCCGATGGACTGGAACGCCGAACTCATCTGTCTCATGGCCGAATTCGGAGGCACAAGGCTCGCCCGCCACGCCCACCTTCCCCTTCAATCCGGCTCCGACTCAGTCCTTCGCCGCATGCACCGCCGCTACCGTCCCTGGCACTACACCGAAAAAGTCGAACAGCTAATCCGCGCCGCTGGCCCGGCACTGACTCTCGGCGCCGACGTCATGGTCGGCTTCCCGGGCGAAACTGACCGCGAGTTCCAGGAGACCCACGACTTCATACGCAATCTCCCCTTCGGCTACCTGCATCTCTTTCCGTTTTCCCCACGCCCCGGCACGCGCGCATGGACTCTCCACGCCGAATCACCCGTACCCACCACCGTTGTCAATGAGCGCATGGCGGCCCTCCGCGCCCTCGCCGCCGAAAAAACTCGCACTCACCGGCTGCAATTCATCGGCGCCGAACTCGACGCCATCACCCTTCACACCCCGCCGGCTCTCGCCTCCGCAAACCGCACCTCAGCCCTCACTGAGAACTTCCTTCCCATCGAACTCGCGGGCGCGCTCCCCGCCAACCAGCTCATCCGCGTCCGAGTCACCGCCATCGCCGCCGACAACACGCTCCTCGCATCGCCCGCGCTTGCCAGCACTTCCCCAGCCGATTCCCAATTCATCCCACTTCCCATTCCCGAACAATCCGTCCTCGAAACCGCCTTTTAATCCATCGCGCTGCGGTCTGCTAAGGCATCAAACCAGTGCTATACTCAGGGTGCGTTCGCGCGCCAGGCAAGAGCTCCGGAACACTCTGAATCAAGGCGCACGACAACTTTGGAGGATGTACCATCGCACTCGATAAACGCTCGGCTAAGTCTTTTATCCGCATCAACGATCGCATTCGCGCCCGCGAAATCCGTGTGATCGACGAAAACGGCGAACAACTCGGCATCCTGGCCCCTTTTGAAGCGCTCAAAATCGCACGTGAGCGCGGGCTTGATCTCGTCGAGGTCTCACCCAACGCCGTCCCGCCCGTCTGCCGCATCCAGGACTACGGCCGCTTCCTCTACGAGAAGGAAAAGTCAGAACGCGCCGCCAAAAAGAAGCAGAAGATCATCGTTGTCAAGGAAGTCAAGTTCTCCGTCACCGTCGACGAACACGACTACCAGACCAAGAAAAATCAAGCCGTCAAATTTCTGCAGGGCGGCGACAAAGTCAAAGCGAGTCTCCGTTTCCGCGGCCGCCAGATGGCGCATCGCGACTTGGGCTACAACATCATCAATCGCCTCATTCAGGACATCGGCGAGACCGGTGTAGTCGAGTTCATGCCCCGCATGGAAGGCACTATCCTCCACGCGATCATCGCGCCCAACAAGCGGACTGAAGTCCAAAAGCCCAAACCGCCCGCGCCGCCGCAGCAGCCTCAGCAAGCGCGTCCGCCGGCCCCGCCGCAAGTCCAGTAAGTGCGAGTTGAAATTGATCGAAGGCCGCCGACAAGGCGGCCTCTTTCGTGCCTACCGGTGCGTTGACGCCTTCATCGTGCGCACAACCCCGCACTTGCTAACTCGCCACGCGCGAAGCGCGCTAACCTGCTAGTTCATAAACAGAACAAACTCCGCTAGCCCCGCTAACCCCGCTGCGCCGTTGTATTCTGACGCCATGCTCCGATTCAGAACGCTGGTTCTTCCTCTTGTCTGGTTCGTTCTCGCGGGACTTTCGCTCAACGGCGCTACGCAATCCAGCCCCGCTCCCGCTGCAACGGCCACTACTCCGCGTTTCCCCACCAACGAAGACCTGCGCCACCTGAAGGCTCTTTCCTCGCCAATCCTCTCGCCCGATGGCAAGCAGGTGCTCTTCACCCTCACCCACGCCACCGCCGACGGCGCCGCCAGCCATCTTTGGATCGTTCCAGCCTCAGCGACCAGCGCCGACAAGCCCCGCCAACTCACCTTCTCTCCCCCCGCCGACAAGCGCGGAGAGCACAACGCGCAGTGGGCGCCCGACAACTCCGCCATCTTTTTTCTAGCCAAGCGCGGCGACCACACCCAGCTTTTCCGTCTCGATTTGCGCGGTGGCGAAGCATCTCCCTACGACCTCAAGATCCTTGCTCCAGTGGATGTCTCGAAAGACAAAGACGCCATCAATCCGCCACCTGCTCCCGAATCCAGCGAAAAGAAAGACGACAAAAACCCGCCGACGCAAAGCAGGAGCCGCAACCCATCGACGTCGCCGGCTTCTCCATCAGCGTTGACGGCAAGTATCTAGCCCTCTGGGTCCACGACCCCGAAACCCTCGGCGAGAAGAAACAGAAAGAAGCCAAAATCGACGCGTCCTGGGTCAACCACGAGAAACACCTCACGCGCCTCTACCTCGCCGCGCTCAAGCCCGACGGTGCCATCGACGGTTCGCTCAACGTCGTCGATCTTCCGCCTGACGTCCACGGCGCCGCCTGGTCTCCAGTTGACGACAAGCTCCTCGTCATCATCGAACCACCTAATGATGCCTCCGACCTCGGCCCCGCCGGCGCGGCGTGGATCGTCGATGCCGCCGCACCCGCTAAGCCCCACCAGGCTCGACTCGGTTCCCACAAGCGTCGATGGCAGTGTGTGGAACCCCGACGGCACATCCATCGTCTTCGCCGCTTCCACTCCTCAAGACGCGCCTCCCGGTTACGACGATCTCTATCTCCTGGCCCTGCAACGTCCGATGCAAAGCCGCTTAATCTCACCCGCGGATTCAACGGCCAGCTCCGTGCGCAAGCAATCTACTTCACACCAGAGGGCTCCTTCGTTGCGCCCGCGGCCGTAGGCACGCGGAACACCGTGGTCCGCATCGCTCTCGACGCCAAAGCGCAGCCCACTCCCATCGACCTCGGCACCGCCGTTGTCTCCGGCCTCAACACCAATCGCAAGCAGACCGGCTGGGTCTGGCTCGCCGACTCTGGCGGCCACCCCATGCAGCTCTGCTATGCCACGGAAGCTCGGCGAGCCCTGCACATGCTACCTACCCCTGAACGCAGTCCCGCCAACCTCCGCACCGTAGCGCCTCAACTCGTGCATTGGAAGTCGGCCCCGTTCACCATCGAAGGTCTGCTCTATCTGCCACCCGACACCGGCTCCGCAAAAGTCCCGCTCGTCGTCGACGTTCACGGCGGCCCCTTCGGCGCGTGGGAAGATCGCAACGATCCTTTCGTCGACTTCCTCATTGGCCATGGATGGGCTGTCCTGCGCCCCAATCCACGCGGATCCTCCAATTACGGCGTCAAATTTGCCGCGGCCAACAAGAACGATCTCGGCGGCGGCGACTATCAGGACGTGATGGCTGGCGTCGACTACGTCCTCGCCAACTACCCGATCGACTCAACGAAACTCGCGCTCATGGGTTACAGCTACGGCGGCGAGATGGCCGGCTTCGTCGAAGGCAAAACCGAACGCTTCAAAGCCATCATCAGCGGCGCACCTGTGATCGACCAGTTCAGCGAATACGGAACCGAAGGCGGCTCATGGTACGACCGCTGGTACTTCGGCAAGCCGTGGGAACACATGAACGATGCGTGGCGTCAAAGCCCCTTAGCCAACGTAGCCCACGCCAAAACGCCGTTCCTGATCCTGCAAGGCGAAAGCGACACCACCGATCCGCTCGGCCAGGCGCAGGAGATGTATCGCGCCCTTCGTCAGGAAGGTGTTCCCGTTGAACTCGTCACCTATCCGCGCGAAAACCACGGCCCGCTCGCCATCGGCATGCTCGGCCACCCCTCGCCCGAACCCTGGCACGGATTCGACGCCCGCCAGCGAATCGTCAACTTCATCACCGCAGCATTCTCTCCAACTCCGCCTCCATCAACAGCACCCGCGAAACAGTAAGGGATGTAAATGGGAGATGAGAATTTGGTGCCCCATCCATGACGCAGTCACGGGTGGGAAAGCACGAATGCCAACCCGTTGGCACATAAAGCCCATCACAAGTCCGGCCAGCGCCGCATGCTATTCTCCCTGTCGACATGCGAATCCCACGTTGCACATTGCCTATTCTTCTACTCCTCGCCAGCCTCGGACATCCCAATCTCTCCGCGCAAACAAATGCCGCACCGCACATGGAGAAACGCGGCTCCGCCACGCAACTCATCGTCGACGGCAAGCCGTTTCTCATCCTTGGCGGCGAACTACATAATTCGTCATCCTCGAGCCTCGCGTATATGAAGCCGCTGTGGCCGCAACTCGCCGCGATGGGCCTCAATACCGTCGTCACCCCGCTAAGCTGGGAACTCATCGAACCTGCGGAAGGCAAATACGATTTCGCGCTTGTCGACGGCTTGCTTGCCCAGGCACGCGAAGCCCACGAACGCGTCGTCTTCCTCTGGCTTGCCTCGTGGAAAAATGGCATGTCCAGCTATGCCCCAGTCTGGGTCAAGCAGGATACGAAGCGTTTTCCACGCGTGGTAGTTAAGGGCAGGGAAATAGAACTCCTGAGCCCCGCCGTCGCAGCCACTCAACAGGCCGATGCGCGTGCCTTTACCGCGCTCATGCAGCACATCCAGCAGGTCGACGCACAAGATCACACCGTACTCATGATGCAGGTCGAAAACGAAGTCGGTGTCCTCGGTGATTCCCGTGACCGTTCCGCTGAAGCAGATCACGCTTTTAACTCGCCCGTTCCCGCCGAACTCACGCGCTACCTCAAGGCACATCACGACACGCTCTATCCCCGTCTACGCGAACTGTGGGACGAGAACGGCGATAAGACCTCCGGCACCTGGCCCGAGATCTTCGGCAACACCAATCGGGCCGACGAAATCTTCATGGCGTGGCACTACGCACGATTCGTCCATGCCGTCACCGCAGCCGGCAAATCGGCCTACAACATTCCGATGTACGTGAACGCCTGGCTCGCCGAGAACGACGCTCAGCCGGGCAGCTTTCCCAGTGGCGGCCCCGAACCTTGGGTCGTCGATATCTGGCGTGCCGCCGGTACCGCCATCGATTTCTATGCGCCCGATCTCTACGCACCCGACTTTGTCTACTGGAGCCGCCAGTATCACCGCGACGGGAACCCGCTCTTCATGCCCGAGACGCGCGGCGGCGCACCCGGCGCAGCGAACGTGTTCTACGCCGTTGGCGAAGAATCGAGCTTTGGATTCTCTCCCTTCGCAATCGAAGACGACATGGATCTCAAACAGGATCTTGCCTCCAGTTATCGCGCGATCAATTCACTCGCCCCGATCCTCCTTGAACATCAGGCCGCCGGAGACGTACACGGCTTCGTCCTCGACAAGCAACACCCCACCGCCGACTTCACGCTCAACGGCATTGTGCTCCACGTCAGTATCGATGAGATCTTCGGCCACCATGCCGATGTCGGGTTATGGACTGATTATTGCCACCGGCCCCGAAGAGTTCATAGGTGTCGGCAAGGGCTTTCGCGTCACCTTCGCGCAAACCTCGCCAAGCAGCCCGCGCATCGGCATCGCCTCCATCGACGAGGGAACCTTCGAAGACGGCAAGTGGATACCGGTCCGCCGTCTTAACGGCGACGAAAACGATCAGGGGAGCTATTGGAGATTTGACCCGCGCAAGGTAAATGTCGAGAAAACAAAGCTTTATCAATACAAATAGCCTTCTCCATGCGCGTCTGGCCGCTGCTGGCCGGAAGCAACATCTAGGTGTTAAAGGCTTACTTCCTGTATACTTATCTGAGCCTCTCAGGGGCAGGGAAGCCCCTGTTCCGCGAGGCCATGGGTCTGGGTTACCAAACCCTGTCCAAAAACGAGAAGAAAATGCCCAAGTTGAAAACCCATACGGGCGCGAAAAAGCGCTTCAGCAAGACTGGCACCGGCAAAATCAAGCGGCACCAGACCAAGACGCGCCATATCCTTTCGTCTAAATCGCCAAAAGTGAAACGCAAGCTCGGCAAGATGGTGCTTGTCTCCGACGGCGACTACGCGAAGGTAGCGCGCATGATCCCTTACGCCTGAGAGCTGCGTCGCGAAAGCATGGCGCCGCACGAAATGGCCCCCGCCGGAACGAAATGCGTCCTGACCGGCGAGAGATTCAGGCTTGAACGAGCGAGTGAAGAGGTTTAACGCCAGACCCAAAGTCTTGGCCTCCTGCCTCCAGCCGCGATGACCAACGAACGCAAAATGGAGAACACCAATGCCCCGCGTAAAACGTAGTACCAAGCGGAGTGACCGCCGCAAGAAAATCCTGAAAAGGGCCAGCGGATACTTCCTTACCAAATCCAAGCTCTACCAGGCAGCCCAGGAAGCCGTCGAGCGCGGCCTCAAGTTCGCCTACACCGGCCGCAAACAGAAGAAGCGCCAGTTCCGTTCGCTCTGGATCGTGCGCATCTCCGCCGCCGCCAAGCTCAACGGCACCAGCTATTCGCAGTTCATCAACGGACTGAAGAAGGCCGGCGTTGAACTCGACCGTAAGATCCTCTCTGACATCGCAGTGCACGACGCCGCAGGCTTTACCAAGCTGGTGGAGCAGGCTAAGGCCGCTCTCGCCAGCTCCGCCGCATAACAGCACCGGCGCTGCACGCAGCCTCACCAACGGCCCGGAGCTTAGCTTCGGGCCGTTGTCTTTTCTGCGTATGGAGCGACGAATCATCAAGATCCTCGAACAAGACTTTCACTGCGGCCTTTAGCAGCACACTTCCATTCATGTCGATAAGGGAACCAGTTGATGAGGGCTTCAGCCGCTGTGACATCCGATTCAGTGTGAGGCACTCATGCAGTCATTTATCCTTTGGACTAAGCAATGACGAACGAAAATATCTCTGATCTGACAGCTTTCGACAATGCATCGCTCGATCAAGCCTTCGCCGCACTCGCCAAACAGGCCGCCAACGAAGCCAAAGCCATCAATGGCTCTGACGATCTCGAAGCCTTTCGCCTTCGCTGGGTCGGCCGCAAGCAAGGCCGCCTCAACGACGTCTCCGCCCGCTGGCTCAAGGCCGCTCCTCCCGCGGCGAAGAAAGCCGTAGGCGAACGCTTCAAGACGCTGAAGGAACTCGTCGAGAGCCTCATCGACCAGGCATCCGGTTCCGGGCCCAGTGATGCAGCACTCGCCGCCGAGGCCATCGACATCACGCTTCCCGGCACCCGCCGCCTCACCGGAGCAGAGCACCCCATCACGCGCACGATGAACGAAATCGTCTCGGTCTTCGCGGCTCTCGGCTACTCAGTCGGCGTCGGCCCTGAAGTCGAAACCGATTTCTACAACTTCGAGTCGATGAACTTCCCGCCCGGCCATCCGGCGCGCGACACGCAAGACACGCTCGTCGTCGCAAGTCAGGAACGCCGCTCTCAGCGCGACCGCCTGCTCTTGCGCACCCATACTTCGCCCGTGCAGATGCGCACCATGGAGCAGCAGCCGCCGCCCATTCGCATCGTCATTCCCGGCAAAGTCCACCGCAACGAGGCGCAGGACGCCACGCACTCAGCCATCTTCCATCAGGTAGAAGGTCTCTGCGTCGACACCAATATCACCTTCAGCGACCTCAAGGGCACGCTCGACCACGCCATGAAAGCGCTCTTCGGATCGTCCGTAAAGACGCGCTTCTTTCCATCGTTCTTCCCCTTTACCGAACCCTCAGCCGACGTCCAAATCAGCTGCATCTTCTGCGGAGGCAAAGGCTGCCGCAAATGCAAGCACTCCGGCTGGATCGAGTTGCTCGGCTGTGGCATGGTCGATCCCGCAGTCTTCGCCTTCGCCGCGGAAAAACAACCCGCCTACGATCCAAAAAAAATCAGCGGCTTCGCCTTCGGCATGGGCGTCGAACGCATCGCCATGATGAAGTACGGCATCAGCGACATCGGCCAGTTCTACGCCGGTGATATGCGGTTCCTGGGGCAATTCGCATGAAGAATTCTGACTAAATGGCTTCGCAGTTACTTACCCGAGCTCGCCGTCTGCGACACGCAACTCGCCGAAGACCTCACCCTCCGCGGCATCGCCGTCGAAGGCATCTTCGATCTCGGCGCCGGCAACGGCTCGCTCTACGAGATGGACATCACCACCAACCGCGTCGACGCGATGAACCACTACGGCATCGCGCGCGAAGCCGCGACCATCTACGGCGTTGCGCTCAAGCCGCTTGATGCAACGCTGCCCGACACCGGCCCGGCCGCGAAGCCATTCTCAGTGAAGATCGAAGCCGAAGACGCCTGCGGCCGCTTCACCGCCCGCATCCTCCGCGGCATCACCAACGGCAACTCGCGCGACTGGTTCCCCGGCGCCGAAGTCTCCACCTACTTCGGCCTCCTCGAGCAGAAGCAAATCTCTAACGCCGTCGATGCCACCAACTTCGCGTGGCTCGCGATGGGCCAGCCGACCCATGCCTTCGACCTCGACAAGATCGAAGGTGGCATCATTGTCCGCCGCGCCCGCAAAGGCGAAAAGCTCAAGACCCTCGACGGCGTCGAACGCACCCTCGATCCCGAAGACCTCGTCGTCGCGGATCACGCCAAGCCTCTCGGCCTAGCCGGCGTCATGGGTGGCTGGGACACAATGATCACGCCCGACACCAAGAATGTCCTCGTCGAAGCCGCATGGTTCGAGCCCATGGCAGTCCGCCGCACCGCGCGCCGCCACGGACTGCACACCGACGCCAGCCACCGCTTCGAGCGCGGCGCCGACTTCAACGCCGCTCCCATCGCCTCAGCCATCGTCAGTCGCATCCTGCTCGCCAATGGCGGCAACATTGAAGGCGATCTAGTCGACGTCCGCGTCTCCGCGTTGGAAAACCGCACCGCCCATCGTCAACCCATCGCTCTCGCGCTCACCGAAGTCCATCGCATCCTCGGCAAGACCGAAGACAAGGAAGGCATCACCGCGCTATTCGTCGAATCCACTCTCACCGGACTCGGCTGTACCCTCACGTCGCCACAGAGTTCGTCCGAAGAGCGAAAGGTGTGGAACACTATGCTCCCCAGCTGGCGCCTCGACCTCGAACGTGAAATCGACCTCATTGAAGAAGTAGCCCGCGTCTACGGCTACAACCGATTCGCTAACACACTTCCCGCATTCGGCGAAGGCGTAAAGGCCCTGCCCTGGGCCGAAGCCGAATCCTCCGTCCGCCGCACCCTGCTCGCCGCCGGCTTCCACGAAGCCATCGCCAGCACCTTCTGCTCGGTCACCGACGCTGCACTCACCGCACCGCAATCCCCGGCCAGGTAGTTCCGCATCGGCAACCCGCTCAGCGAAGAAGCAGGCGTGCTCCGTCCCTCGCTTGTGCCCGGCATTCTTTCAGCGGTAGCCGGCAATCTCCATCGCGACGTCAGCGACGTGCGCCTCTTCGAACTCGGCACCGTCTTCAGCGGCACCACTGAGAAAGTCGAAGAACGCCCCGCGCTCGCCTTCGCTGCCGTTGGCGCTTTGCCTGACCAAAGCTCTCTTTATCCCAGCCGCGCCATCGAGTTCCACGACCTCAAAGGCGCAGTCGAACAAATCCTTTCGTGTTTTCAGATGCGCACCATTTACTTCGATCGCTTCCCACCCGACTCCGGCCTCGCACCTGTATGGCTGCATCCATACCGCTCCGCGCGCGTCGTCGCGGAAGGTCTCACCGTCGGCTGGTTCGGCCAATTGCACCCGAACGAGGCCACAGCCCGCAAAATCAAGGAACCAGTCCTTGTCGGCGAGCTTTATCTCGAGCGCCTCTACAAGCTGCCGTTGCGCAAACCCGCCGCGCGCGACATCTCCCGCTTCCAGCCCGTGCGCCGCGACTTCTCCCTCGTGCTCGATCAAAGCATCCCTTGGGAGCGCATCGATCAGGCTCTCGCCTCGCTCCAGATTCCCGAACTCGTAGACTGGCGTGTCCGCGAAGTTTTTCGCGATGCTCGCCTCGGTGCGCAAGACTATGCACTCCTCATCAGCACCACCTTCCAGGCCCCCGACCGCACTCTTCGCGAAGAGGAACTCCAATCATTCCAATCGCGCGTAGTCGAAGCCGTCAGCAACGCCGGCGCGCGCTTGCGAACCTGACCCGTATCGGGGGAGTTTCTTCGCAGTTTCCCTCAGCTTCCGCCCCTCGTTCGTGGAGCTATACTTCCCGAATACAGCGCAATTGCGCGGAGGTTATCATTCATGTCGCCATCATCCCTCGAATCCCAGATCGCGGAACATCCCGGCACAGAGCACTCTGAAATGCATGCCCACGAAAATGCCGGCAACCTCGCTCTCAGCAGCACCGATTTTTCTGCACTCGAAGAGCGCGTCACCCGCACCGTCCAGCTGGTCAAGACTGAACGCCAGGCCCGCGCCGCCGCCGAACAGCGTGCAGACGATCTCGATTCTCGACTCAGCGTGCAACTCGACCTCGTGAAAACTCTGCAGGAAGAAGTCCGCGCCCTCAACGCCGAGCGCGACCAGGTTCGCCAGCGCGTCGATCGGCTCCTTTCGCAACTCGACGCACTTGAAGTGTGAGGTCTTCGATGGCCAAGGAAATTCCGCCCAGCACTCCCGGTTACACCTCCGTCAGCATTTACGACCAGATGTACCACCTGCGCGGCCAAAACCCCGACCACATCCGCCAACTCGCGGAACTGGTCGACAGCAAGATGCGAGCCGTAGCCGCGCAGGGCCGCACTGTCGACTCCCTGCGCGTCGCCGTCCTCGCGGCTCTCAACCTCGCCGACGAAGTTTCACAATTCTCTGGCATGGACGCAACGGAAGGCCGTGCCCGTGCCGCGCACCTCAGGAACATGCTCGATGAAGTCCTGGAAGACGAACGCAAAACCGGCTAGCACCAACCCGCTGACGTCATTTGCGCCGCGGAAACAACAACCCCTAACTCGTTACTTCCGGGAAGCGGAAGCTCGTCTGCTGCTTGTCTTCTTTAGATCTCTCGTCGGGCGAAGATCCCCACCGTCGACCAATCCCCGGCAAGTTCCAAGTGAATAGCCAGTCAAGAAACTGCATTTTGCATGCTGGCTTCAAGTTACTAACACAAAGCGCCATACCCGCACAAGACTTGCAATTCCCCGCCAACATCCATACAGTCAGCAATAGAAACCGGCCTGCTAAGCAGGTGGGTAGTCAACGCTGGTTGAACCAACATTCATTGAACAGGGGCTCTTCTCGTACAAATTGGTTCTGTGTGCCGTGTCCGCCAGTCCGGAATGCCTAATGAACCACGGGGAGCTCCGCCGTCTTAGGACGGGTTCACCAGCGCATTACTCACGGCCCCGTGGGCCGGATTTCTACCCAGATTCCTTTCCAGATTTCTACCTTCGATCCCCATGAGGTTCCCTTGCTTGAGTTGCGCCCCAATTGCGAGTGCTGCAACAAGGATCTGCGGCCCGACTCTCCTGACGCGGTCATCTGCACGTTCGAGTGCACCTTCTGTAGCGACTGTGCCCAATCGAAACTTCACGGCATCTGTCCCAATTGCGGCGGCAACCTTGTTGCCCGTCCCATCCGCCCAGCTCTCAAATTAAAGTCCAGCCCCGCATCCACCATCCGCGTCTTCAAACCGAGCGGCTGCAATCAACTCGCGAGACGCTAAGCAAGCGCTAACCCTTATCGGATGTCCTGAGTCTTCCCAATGCCCTATGCTTGCTTAGGTGCATCCTGTTCTCTTCCACATCGGTCCGCTCATCATCCCTTCCTACGGTGCAACCGCCGCATTGGGAGTGCTGCTTGCACTCATGCTCGCGCTTCACACCGCGCGCAAGCTCCAAATCGATTCCAACAAAATCTGGAATCTCTGCATCCTCATGCTCTTCACCACGCTCGTTGGTTCGCGTCTCCTGCTCGTCATCGCTAACTGGACGGTGCTCCGCCATCATCCCCTCTGGATGCTTGGTCTCGCCATGATTCACCACCCGCTCATCGCCGCCATCGGATCTTTCATTGCGCTCGCGGTTGCAGCGTCCTACGCCCTTTGGCAGCACCTTCCTTTGCGGTCCTCTGCCGACGTTCTCGCCGCACCCGCGGCTCTTGGCCTCGCCTTCGAACAGTTGGGAGCACTCCTCGCCGGTTCCGGTTACGGCACAGGCGCGCATATTCCGTGGGCCGTCACCTACACCGATCCACTCGCCGAGCGTTGGAGCGGAGCGCCGCTCTTCATTCCGGTTCATCCCGTACAAGCCTACGTCGCCCTCTGCTTCCTTGCGATTGCCATCGGCATCGTCCTTTGGCTTCCACATCGACGCCAACATGGCGACCTCGCTGGAATCTTCCTCATGTCCACCGGAACCGTTCTGTTCATAACCGAGTTCTGGCGCGATCCCATCGGTCGCGGCACGCTCTTTCATGGCGCATTAAAAGGCCCGCAGGTTGCCAGTCTCGTGTTCGTACTTGCCGGTGCATGGCTCTTGCTCGAACGCGCGTCCCAGTGCATAGCTGTGGCAGCCGCACCAATCGCGCCGCCTCAACCCGCTCCTTCCGAAGTTGAAAGGCCATCCCATGGCTGAGCCCCGCACCATCGAAGTTCCACCCGAAGCCGCGGGTCAGCGTCTCGACCATTTCATCGCTACGCAGCTCGAGGGCGTCAGCCGCTCGCGCGTGCAGTTGCTCCTCGATCAGGGCGATGTATCGGTCAATGGCGCGCAGGCCAAGCCCTCACTCAAGCTCCGCGGCGGCGAACAGATTCTCATCACCGGTGAACCTCATCCCGCGCCGCTCCGGGCCACTCCGCAAGACATCCCGCTCGAAGTCATCTTCGAAGACAAGCACTTTGCCGTCGTCAACAAGCCCGCCGGAATGATGGTCCACGCGGGTGCCGGTGAAACCGAAGATGCACGCAACAGCAACACGCTCGTCAACGCATTGCTCTTTCGCTTCAAAGCGCTTTCGGCAACCGGTGGCGACCTTCGCCCTGGCATTGTCCATCGTCTTGACAAAGACACCAGCGGCCTCATCGTCGTCGCCAAAAACGACGCCGCCCACGCCGCGCTCGCCCAATTATTTTCTTCCCGTCAAATCAGCAAGACCTATCTCGCCCTCGTGCAAGGATCCGTCGAGCGCCAGAAGGGAACCATCACCGCTGCCCTTAGCCGCGATCCCATACGTCGCACCCGCATGACCACCCGCCCCGCCGACAACGCCCGGTCCGCCGTCTCTCACTACGAAGTCGTTCGCCGCCTCGATACCCGCTTCGGCAAGTTCACCCTGGTTCGCGTCCGCATCGAGACGGGCCGCACCCACCAGATTCGCGTCCATATGGCTTCCATCGGCCATCCCGTCGTCGGCGATAGCCTCTACGGCGCCTCGTCTCAACTTACTGATCAGGTTGCCGCACAGGCGGCTCCTTCCCGTTCCGCGCGGCGAAACTCCCAGCCTGAGCGCCTTAGGCTCAATCGCAACTTCCTCCACGCCGCCCAGCTCGCCTTCACGCACCCAATCACCGGCAAACCCCTTGAGTTGGAAGCCCCACTCCCCAATGAACTCGAAACATTCCTGCTCAGCCTTGAACAAAGTCGAACAGAATCCGTCAATACTTCCGTAATCTGAACGGCGCCGGATTCAGGTGCGCCATTGATAAGATAGAGAGCGATATGAGCACAAAATTCTTCGGCTTGGTCCTTGCAGTGGCAGTGTGTACCTCCACCCTGCAGGCCCAGCAAACCACGCAGGCACCCGCGCCTGCACCCGCCCCCCAGACTGCACAGTCCCCAGCAACCCAGGCGCCCGCCGGTCAGCAGCCCGCAGCCGGAGCACAACAGGACCAGGACGTCGGCCCGACCCTCAAGATTGGCGTCAACGAAGTCAATCTAATCTTCACCGTCACTGACAAGCACGGCCACTACATTCCAAACCTCAAGCAAAGCGACTTCGCGCTGCTCGACGATCAGAAGGCGCCCGAAAAAGTCACCTCGTTCCGCCAGCAGATCAACTTGCCCTTGCGCGTAGGCATCGTCATTGATGCCAGCACCTCCATTCGCTCGAGGTTTCAGTTCGAACAGCAATCGGCGACCGAGTTTTTGCTCCAGATTCTGAAAGCAAGAAGCGATCGCGCCTTTGTCATTGGATTTGACGTCACTCCCACCGTTACCGCCGATTGGACCAACAACGTCGATGCCCTCGAAACCGGCATCAGCCGCCTCCGCCCAGGCGGCGGCACCGCGATGTTCGACGCCGTCTACACCGGCTGTCGCGATAAACTTCTCGACGTTTCGCGCGGTCAGGAGCCCGTCCGCAAGGCCATGGTCCTCATCTCCGACGGTGACGACAACCAGAGTCGCGTCCACCTCGACGAAGCCATCAAGATGTGCCAGCGCGCCGAGACCATCGTCTACGCGATCAGCACCAACTGGACTCCCAGCCGCGGTCGCGGCGATCAGGTACTCACGCAACTCGCCAGCGACACCGGCGGACAGGTTTTCTTCCCGCCCTCCGTCGAGGAGATGTCCACCAGCTTCAAAAATATCGAGGAAGAGCTGCGCAGCCAGTACGCGCTCACCTACACGCCCGCCGACTTCAAGCCGAACGGAGCATTCAGGCCAATCTACCTTTACTGCAACGATCGCCGCTACATGGCGCGAACCAGAAAGGGTTACTTCGCCCCAAAGGAATAGCGAGTGTCTGAAAACAAAATGGGTGACCATCCATTCTGCGATTTTGCCGAATGGGTGGGAGTCCGACAGCCTTCCCATTTCGGCACGAATCTCTTTTATCCCTCCAATTTCGAACCTGAAAGCAATTCCTCCCCCGCGCGCCCCCTCCGTTCCGGTGCATAGCTAATGGCTAAAAGCTAGCAACTGCCTCACCTTTCCAGCAGCTTCAGCAACCCCGCCTCATCCAGCACCGGTACCTTCAACTCCTGAGCTTTGTCCAGTTTCGATCCCGCCTCTTCTCCTGCGATCACGTAGCTGGTTTTCTTGCTCACTGACCCGGATACCTTCCCGCCCGCTGCTTCGATCCTCGCTTTCGCTTCATCTCGCGTAAGATTCGGCAACGTCCCGGTCAACACCAGCGTCATCCCGGCCAGTTGCGTCGTACGCTGCTTCTTCTCCGCCGTCATCTTCAAACCGGCGCGCTTCAAGTGTTCGATCAACTCGAGATTCGCGGGCCTCGCAAAGAAATCCATGATCGCACGGGAAATACGCGGCCCCACTTCCTCGGCCCGCTCTAGTTCTTCAGCGCTGGCATTTGTGATGGCATCCATCGATCCGAACTCCTGCGCCAGCACTTCGGCCGTGCGCTCGCCGACGAAGCGAATGCTCATCCCCATCAAAACCCTCGCCAGCCCCGCGTGCTTCGAATTCTCAATCTGTTTCAGAAGTTTCTTGATTTCCACGGGCCCGAAGACTCGTTGTTGTTTCTTCACGCCATTGCGTTCCACTTCCTCAGTAAGAGCGGCTAGCTTCTCTTCGCTCAGCTCGTAGAGATCGGCGACGCTCTTTACAACCTGCTGCGTCGTCAATGCGTATACCGACGCTTCACCCAACCCCTCGATATTCATCACTCCTCGGCTTGCCCAGTGTTCCACGGTGCCATGCAGCAGGGCAGGGCAGTCCACGTTCACGCAGCGATAGTCCGCCTCGCCTTCTTCGCGCACCACCGCATTGCCGCACACAGGGCAATTCTTCGGGAAAGCAAAATTCTTCTTCCCGCGCGGATGCTCGTCATCTTCCACGATCGCCGCCACCTTGGGAATCACATCGCCCCCGCGCTCCACCTTCACGAAGTCGCCGATCTTCAAACCCATCCGCTCGATCCAGTCCGCATTGTGCAGCGTTGCGCGGCTGACGTTTGCTCCGCCTACAAACACCGTGTTCAGCATCGCAGTCGGCGTCAACTTCCCGCTTCGTCCAACGGTAATCATGATGTCGTACATCTGCGTCACCGCCTGCTCGGCGCTGAACTTGTAGGCAATCGCCCATCGAGGTGCGCGCCCCGTGTAACCCAGTCGTTGCCGCGTAGCCTGCGCATTCACCTTGAATACCACGCCGTCAATGTCATACCCCAGTGTCGCCCTGCACTTCGCGGTCGACTCAATGAACTCCATCATCTCTTCGACACTGTGCATCCGCCCCCGATGCGGATTCACCCTGAATCCCATCGCCGTCAGCGCATCCAGCGTCTGCTCCTGCCCCTTCGACACGTACTCGCCCTGCGTCAGCAAGAAGTACGCATAGACATCCAGCCGCCGCTGCGCCACAATGCTCGGCTCCTTCGTGCGCAGCGTCCCCGCCGCCGCATTCCGCGGATTCACTGCCGGCGGTAATCCTTCCGCCTCGCGCTCCTTGTTCATCTTTTCGAATGCCTTCAGCGGCATCACCGTCTCGCCGCGGACCTCGAACTCCTGCGGCATACCCGCTTCCTTCAGCCGCTCAGGCGAGATACTCAAGCGGCACGCTACGAATCGTACGCACGCTCGTCGTCACGTCTTCGCCGATCTGCCCATCGCCCCGCGTCAATCCACGCACTAGCCGCGCCCCGCCGCCCGGAGCAGGCTCGTAATGCAGCGCAATGCTCAATCCGTCCAGCTTCAGTTCGGCCGTGTACTCCACCTGTAGATTCCCCGCAAGTTCGCGCACACGCCGATCCCAGTCACGCAGTTCCTCTTCGGTATAAGCGTTATCCAGGCTCAGCATCGGTCGCGAGTGCCGCACTTTCTGGAATCCCTCCGCCGGCTTGCCGCCTACCCGCTGCGTCGGCGAATCCGCCGTCAACAACTCCGGATACTCGGTCTCGAGCCGCTTCAGCTCATTCATCAACGCGTCGTACTCCTGGTCGCTGATCGCCGGCGCATCCATCACGTAGTAGAGGTGCTCATGCCGCCGCAGTTCCGTGCGCAACTCCTCAATGCGCTTTTCAGCCTTCGCTTTGCTCATCTCAGCCATGGGCAGGATTATAGGATGCAGCGCCACATCTCTCCGACACGACAAGGGCGCAGTCCAGCCAACTCCGCTAACAGCGCGAAGCTCTGCGAACGGCGCGTAGCGCCGCTAACCCCGCTACCCACCCCACTCCGCTACCATGAACAGCAGCACGCTATGGAACCCATCACCCACTTCCTGACCGGCGCCTGCATCGGACGCGCCGGACTCAATCGCAAAACTGCCTACGCCACGCTGGCTGCCGTGCTCGCCGCCGAAGCCGCCGACCTCGACATCGTCTGGGGATTTGCTGGCCCCGTCGAAGGTCTCAAGCACCATCGCGGCATCACCCACACCTTCATCGCCGTGCCCTTCGTTGCTGCAGCTGCTGTCGGTGCCACCTGGCTCTATTACCGCTGGGCCGAACGCCGCCGCGCGCGTCGAGCCAAAGCCGCTCCGCCTCCCGAACCCGGAGCCCCAGTGCGTTCCAGGCCGCAGCCCGTCCGATGGCAATGGGTCTATCTCGCAGCATTCATCTCCGCGCTGAGTCACATCCTGCTTGACTGGACCAACAACTACGGAGTCCGCCCCTTCTTCCCCTTCAATCCCCGCTGGTATGCCGGCAGCTTTGTCTTCATCGCCGAGCCGGTGCTGTGGGTGCTGTTTTTCGCGGCCCTTATTTTCCCAGGACTCCTCGGCCTCGCCGAACGTGAAATCAGTTCGAAGCGCACGCCATTCCGCGGCCGAAACTGGGCCATCTTCGCGCTCTCTGGAATGTTCCTGTTGTGGTGTCTGCGCTATGTGGAGCACGGCAAAGCCGAAAACCTCGTGAGCAATAACCCCATCACCACCGTGCCCGCCGACCGCATAGCTGCCGAGCCCTATCCCTGGAACCCGTTTCGCTGGCACGTAATTGTCGAAACCCCGAGCTTCTATCAATTCGCCGAAGTCAACAGCCGCACTGAATCCATCGACAGCGATCCGCAAAACGACCAGTTCTTCAAACCGCCCGACACTCCAGCCGTCGAAGCAGCCAAGCAAACTGAGTTAGGCAAGGTCTACCTTGACTGGGGCCGATGGGCTGTCGCGCAGGATATAGGCCAGGTGCAGGTCATTGGCATCGATCCGCCGCAGTTGCCGTCCGGCCGCACATGGACCACCGTTGAATTCACCGATCTGCGCTTTGGCTACGATTTTCGCGGCACCGGCAACACCCGCCCGCCCTCAGGCCTGGGAGGCGCCGTCTACATCGTCGACAACCTTGAAGAAGCTGGCCAGGCAATGGGCGGCCGCGAACAGAAATAGAGAGCTTCCGCTCCTCCGGTCGAGGGTACGGGCTTCAGTCTGTACTTTGACTGCGGCAAAAAAGGGAGCTTCTGCTCCTGAGGAACCTACGCCCGCTTCCGGCTCTTCCGCGCCGACGTGTGTCCAGCTTTCTTCCCATGCCCGCGATGCGTCGTCGTAGCAGCAACCTCGCGCGTCGCCACCGCATGTCGTCCCCGCCGATGAGCTACCGGCCGAAGTGTAGCCCCCACGCGACGCTCCGCCGCCGTCGGATCATCCAGATACGCCGGATCCAGCATCGCAATCACCGAGATCGCCCGTGTCCGATACAGCCGCGCCCATTGCGTCGTCATCAGCGACTTCTGCACGCCCGTCCAGTACTCCGCAGTCTGATCCATTGCTACCGGTCCATCCTGTGCCGTCAGCGTCAGGCCAGCCGCCTCAGCTCGCGGTCCCGCCCCCGGATTCACCAGCGCCAGAAATCCACTGAAGTGCTCCAGGTTCACGCCCATCTGGTACACAAGCTGAGCCATCGCCATCTGCTGCGGTCCGGTCAGCTCGTCAAAATTGCGGCAATACGCACGTGCGTTATAGACCGCCTGAATCGCGCCGATCCGCACAAGCGCCATCGCTTCTTCGTCAGAAATCTGTTCTGGCAGGTTCATCATCTGCTTGCGCCACGTCCGCTTGCTCCAAGCCCGCCTGCGTTCGTAAAAGACTTTCAGAATGCCATCCAGCCGCGCCGGATCAAACCCGGCCGCCTGCCAAAGGTCCGCCGACGAAGGCTCCAGGAACGGATGCGGATTCAGCGAGTCCGGCTGCGGATGCTCCCGCGCCGGCAAATCCAGGCTGAACCCAGCGCCGATCAGCGGCTGCTTTGTCTTCGGATCGGGGTAGGCCACCAGCACCCATCCTTCGTGCCGCCGGTCCCGCAGAATATCCGCCAGTTCGTTCACGTCAAACTTGACGTCCGTCTTCTTGAAGTCCTCCAGGATCCGCACCGCAGGACTGGGCGCAAACACCGGAGTTTCCCGCGAAACCACTGTACTTGGCACGACCCCAGGCGCCGTCCGCGCCGGCGAATCCGCCGCAACCGGCGCGCTCTGCGCAAACGCTGTCATTCCCAGGCCGAGGGCCAACGCGGCGACCGTAAGTGGCTGCTGAATTTTCAATGAAATGTTCCCTACAATAACAATGCGTTAAATTCGCGTTGAGCGCAACGCCGCATGTGCCGCATCGGCGCAAAAGGTAATTAGCTCGTTCAACACCGGCGTCACCACCGAGTTGTTCCGGTCGTGTCTTTCCTGCCTTAAATTCCCCGACATGAAAACTTTTATTCATCCGGCGCCCCTCCGTGGTTGACCACCCGGCTTTCACGCACGAGAATGGATATGTCGCTTTCTCATCCGGTGCAGTCGCTCCGGCATCCCGTTTCCAGAGGTGTACATGCCCGCTTATCTGCTCCTGGTTCTTGCCATTCTCACCCGCGTAATGCCCCATCACGGCTGGTTGAACTTCACCGCCGTCGGCGGCGCCCTCCTCTATTTCGGTGCCCGGCGCCCGTGGCGCGAGATGCTGGCCCCCCTGGCCGCCCTCATGGTTACCGACTACTGCCTCACCGTCTTCTCCTATCGCTACAGCTTCGTGTGGACGGCCTACGTCACCACCTGGGCATGGTATGTCGCTGTCATGGCGCTAGGGTTTATTCTCCTCAAGACGAAAACCAGCTGGCTGCGCGTCGGCGCGGCTGTCGTACTCGGACCCATGTCCTTTTTCCTCATCTCGAACTACAGCGTTTGGGTAGGCGGCACCATGTATCCGCGCACGCTGGCTGGCCTGGCTACCTGCTATGCCGCGGCAATTCCGTTCTATCGCAACGACGTGCTCTCCACCACAATTGTGGCGGGCCTGGCATTCGGCGTTCCCGAGCTCGTCCGCAAAATGCGCCTCGAGCGCAATACCAGCGCTGTGGCTGCCCGCTAGTATCGATTGAATGAAGTGATCCGTACGATCCGTACGACTGTTGCACTTGCTGCACCTTGCCGTATTGCCATGACGCACTGACTCCCACGGAAACTGCTGTTTCCTTGCTGTCCGCGCGAGCGCTTATGCCCGAATCGAACTCCGGTATCGACGTATACGAGTACATTCTCGAGAAAATCGATGCCGTTCCCCACCTCGAGGCGGTCATCCTGCTTTGGAACAGTCGCCCCGTTGGTTGGACACCCGAAGAGCTGGCATCCCGCCTCTATCTCCCCGCTGACAAAGTAATCGAGATTCTCAACGAACTCCTTCGCCAGCAACTCGTGCAGCAGATCCCCGCGCCGACGCCGAAATACTCCTACCTGCCCCGCAATGAAGAGCAGGACGAGTGGATGTACAAAGTCGACAATGCCTATCGCCGCGAACTGGTTCGCATCTCCACCATGCTTCATTCCAAGGCCTCGCCGTCTGTCCGCGAATTCGCTCGCGCATTCCGCTTCAAGAAGGAACGGGAATGATGACGCTTGCGCTCGATGTCCTTACGCTGCTCACCACCATCCTCTGCGCCATCCTGTTGATGCGGGCCTATCAGAACGTGCGTCGCAGGCTATTGCTCTGGAGTGCGCTTTGCTTTGTCGGCTTGTCCTTCGCCACCCTGCTGCGCATCGCGGATCTCCGGATATTTCTTGCGACAGACCTCTATACGTATCGCCTTGGAGTCACTGCGATCTCGATGACGCTGCTGCTCTACGGACTGATTTGGGAGAGTGAATGAGCCCGATTATCTATCCCGTCGTCGATTTTTTCCTCCTGGGATTCATCGCGGCGTGTTCGTTAGTTGCCGGGCTCTTCTTCTTCAAGTTCTGGCGATCGACGCGTGACCCGTTGTTTCTCGCCTTCCTTGTCTTTTTTGTCGTGCAGGGGTGCACCAACGCCGCAATTCTGAGCCTCGAGCATCCCAACCAGGGAAACCTGCTCGTCTTTGTTATCCGGCTGCTCTCGGTTCTTTTGGTCGTGGGCGCAATTCTCTGGAAGAACCTGGAAAGGGCTGAACATCACAACTTAAAGCCGGATCTCCCCCGTTCGCCGCTTTCGCATCCACCAGCTCCCGAATCCGATAACTGCCAGCCCTAATACCACCAGCAAGACCATCCGGGCATGGTGCTGCACGACCCCCAACGCCTCCGGACCAAGCTTGATCACAAGTGCTGACAGAATCAGCCAGCGCACCATTCTCCCTGTGAATACCGCCAGCATGAAAGGCACGACCCGCATCTCAAACACCCCGGCAGCAAACACAAACGCCTTCCACGGCGTAGGAGGCGGCAGCGCCGAAGGAATCGCCATCGCCAGAAATTCCTGCTTCTCAAACTTCAGCTTCATGCGCTCGTAGCGCTCCCGGTTCACGCGCTTCAGGATGAACAACTCACCCCCGGCCCGGCCCAGCCCATAAGGCAGAAGTCCGCCGACGGCGGAGCCTGCGGCCGCCATCACGCAATAAGCCCAGAAATGCCCCTGATCTTGCCACACCCACACCGCGATCAAAGCGTCCATCGGAACCGGGATGGTCGAGGAGTCCAGAATCGCCACCGCACCCGCACCCAGGATTCCCCACTTAATGAGCACCGGAAGGATGACCAGTTTCCACTTAAGCAGGATTGCTTGAAAAAAATGCTTCAAAAACGTCCCTTTCCCCTCATAAAACGTCCATATCCTGGGGCAGGCCAGCGACATGTCGTCGTCAATGGCGTGGTGTCAAAAGTTCAATTGTACGGTCCTGGGTTCTCTGCGTGCGCGATCGGCCGCAATCCCATACCCCGGATAATGCGTCCCGAAACCGACGATCTAGTTGTCCGTTTTGCTGAAACGCCGGGAATGAGAGAATAGATCAGAAGGATTTGAAGCAGAGCTGGCCGGGAAACCCCTCCAGGCAGCCTCAGCCCGCATGCATGCCGACCAGTGAAGCCAAAACCACCGCGAATGAGCCCAGTGAGCCCGCGGCGACCCGACCAAAGAGGGCTAGCACCGGTCCCCTGAACCTGACCTTCCCTGAAGATGACAGACCCTTCGTCGAGCAGGTCTCTACCTCCGACGAGGGCCTTGAGACCGATGAGGCTGGACAAAAGACTCGCGTCCGTCGCGGCGCATCCACCTCGCGCTGGGTAGATTACGACACGCACGAATTGCTGAACATGATCAGCGAGCTCGAAGATGAGCGGCGCTGGGCACGGCTTCGCGAGGGCATCTGGCTCGCACTCCTGATCCACATCCTGCTCCTTTCGGCCGTCACGTGGATTCCGCGTTACCTCTTCCATGTCCCCCAGGTCATCGATCCATTTGACGCGATGAAGCAGCGCAAGGATCTCACTTACCTTGACTTGCCGCCCGATGTGCTCAAGAAATATGCGCCGAAGGTCCAGGTCAAACCGGTGCCGGAGAAGCAGCCGCACATCGACAAAAAGACCCTTGAAGCCTTGAACAAGCCGGCCCCCCCACCCCCTCAACCCGAGCCCGAACCCACCCCCGCCGCCCAACCGGCGCTCACCTCGCCCGTTCCCAAGGTTGAACCGGCGCCGAGCGAAGCACCACGGCCCCAGGCGGTTCCAGCGAAACCGAACTTTGCCATGGGCTCGGCGAATCCCGCAGATGCGCTGCGCGATGCAATGCGCGGGTCCCGCAGTGGGCCTGGCGCAGCGCAGACACCTCCGGGAGGTGGCCAGATGCCGATGCACCCCGGAGCCGGAGGAGGCATACAAGTCCTAAGTGACACGCAAGGTGTCGACTTCAGCTCATGGCTGTTGCGCTGGCACCGAGAAACCGAGCGTACGTGGGACCCCTTGATTCCCGACGAGGTGAACCCGCCGATCCTGAAGAAGGGCGCTGTCGTCATTCGGTTCAGGGTCCTGCCTACAGGGCGCCTCATGGAGGGCAGCATGGTCCTCGAAGGCCGTTCCGGCGACACCGGTCTCGACCGTGCGGCCTGGGGCGCACTCACGGGCTCCAACTACCCCCCTCTCCCCCGCGATTTTCACGGTCCCTATCTGGAACTGCGCGCCATCTTCCTGTACAACACTGAGCCGGGCAGGTAGGCAAACGGGGCCGTCCCCTCTTCTCAGAATCAGGGCGCGCCTGTTTACGCTAAATGCTCTTATAAATCGATAAATTTGTGTCCGGTGGGCCACCTCTCCCAGTCGATTGCATCGAAATCACCTAGGTGCTCCTATAGCGATGTCGGCCCGCTCCTCAAAAGAAACGCTGGAATCCCTTCGTGTCACTCTTCAGAAGTTGGAGCAGACCACCGATTCCCCGTCGAACGGACAGGATATCGTTGAACTAAAGCAGATACTTCTCAACCGGATCGCCGAGCTTGAAGCATTGAGTGCGATGGGGCCGACTGAAGCTGAATCCGCACCCTCCTCTCCATCCGACTTGCCCCCACTCGCGAAAGGCACTGAGGAGATGGTAAAAAAAGCAGCAGACGCAACTCCCTTGGAACAGCTCGACTAGGCTCCACACAGGATTGACCCTAAGGGTTGTCAAGCCCTGCAGTATTCACGCTGTCGCATCCATCGTCGGCTCATCGGAGCCGATCAGTGCGTCCTGCGGCGGATCCAGCGGTCGCGAGCCGTGAGGCAGCTCAATTCCGTCCTGCAGCAACAGCGCCTCGTAAACCGGAACCGGTCGCAAATAGCGCGCCAGAACGAATGCAGTCATGTTGGCGATCATCAGGGGCAGCACCAGGCCGTAACCTCCCGTCATCTCGAACACGATCAGAATCGACGTCATAGGCGCGCGCACAATGCCTGCGAAAACCGCTCCCATGCCCACCACCGCAAAAGCGCCGATAGCGTCAGCAGGATGGTGGAAAACCGTGACGTCGAGGTAGCCAACCGCGCCACCCAGCATCGAGCCCATGAAGAGCGACGGCGCAAAAATGCCTCCAGACCCGCCACTGGAGTAGGAACTGACCGTTGCCGCGAGTTTCAGCACGCAGAAAACAGCCATAACCAGCACCGGCATGGTTCCCGTAAGAGCCAGCTCCAGCGTCTTGTATGGATCGCCGGCAATGCCATTGAGATGGAACCAGTACAGCGCAAGCACTGCCATTGCGCCCGTGGCCAGCCCGCCAATCGCAGGATGAATCCACTTCGGCACCGTGGTCCAACGCTTGAAAAGCGCACGCAACCCGAGCAGCGAATCGGTAAACGTGATCGAAACCAGGGCAGCAAGAACACCCAGCAGCGCGTACCAGATCAGCGAAGATGCAGCCCAGATCAGAGATGATGCGCCGCCCAGCGTATAAGTGCGCGGCATGTGAAAGACAGGGTTTGTGCCAAGTATCGAGTGTTCCACAACTGCGGCCAGCGCAGCGGCAACAATCACCCCGGAGAGCATTGTCTGGTCAAGGTCTCCGATCAGTTCCTCAAGAGTAAAAGTTATGGCGGCAATCGGTGCGTTGAAGGCCGCCGCGATACCAGCCGCCATCCCCACTGACGCCATGCGCCGGCAGTTATGCGGGCTCAACCGCGCAACCCTCGCCATCAGGCTGCTCACCCCGGCGCAGATCTGGACGGTCGGTCCTTCCAGTCCCAGTGATGCGCCGGAGCCGATCTGGAAGGCGCAAAGCACAAATTTGCCAATGGTCTCGCGCAGGGAGACAAGTCCCGATCGCAGCGCAAAGGCCACCTTCACCTGCGGAATGCCGCGAGCCAGCGGCCGCCGGCACCCAGTACGTAAGTCCGAGACCAACGATCAAACCGCCAACGCCCGGCGTCAGGATTGTGAAGAAGATCCACCAGTACCCGGGCGCATGATTGGCGCGCTCGATGAGCAGCGCCTCAAGCCAGCCGATGGAAAGATGGAACGCAACCGCCGCTAATCCGCACAGCCCCCCGGCCAGGATCGTAACGGCGAGCAAACGTTGCCGTTCGTCGGCCATTCGGCGGCTAAACCACACAAATGAGCGCGAAAAAAGACCCCGCAACCAGTTTGTTTCGCTCAATTCTCGGGGAACCTCGACGGAGAGACCAGCACTCTCCAGTATAGAAGCCGAGAGCGAAGCCGACACAAGTCGCGGAGTTCTCGGGATCCCCCCGCCGCATTCGCAGCAAGCCCCTCTTTTAAGGCTTCGGCTCGGTTTGCTGCATGAACTCGGCCAGATAGTTCTTCCACACAGCCGCCGCCGTATGCGTACCGTGCCCGCGCGTCTGCTCGCTGATGGAGATAAGCACGAACTTCGCGTGCGGCATCCGCTTCACCATCTTCTCCGCGATGCCAAGCTCCGGCGGATTGATATAGTCATCGGCCGAATTGATCCACAACACAGGATCGGTGATGCCCTCAAGCCGCGGGCTCGGATCGTAATTGCGGCTGGCGTTGAGGTAGTAGATCATGTCGTTCGCATCCGGCGCAGGCCGTGCCCAGTACCGATCCACATACTGCTCCGCGGCTTCGCGCGTCGGCGCCTGCTTCTGCATCACGAGGGGAGCCGAGCCCATAACCAGAATCAGCGTGTCGGCGAGGCGCAAGCCTTCCACCGGCTCGGTAGTGTACTCGCCGTTCTTCCACGCTGGATCGAGCTTGATGCCCTGGATGCTCATGTAGCGCATCATCCGGTTGCGGCCCGCAATCTGTACCGGCAGGCACGCAAACGGCGCCAGAGCATCGGCAAATCCGGGATATGTCTCTCCCCACACAAAAGTCTGCATGCAGCCCATCGATGTTCCCAGAATCAGCCGCAGATGATCGACCTTCATCTGGTCGAGCATCATGCGTTGGCTGCGCACCATGTCGTCATAGTCGTAAGCAGGGAAGTGCATGTGCATCCCGTCGGAAGGCTTCGAACTCTGACCGTGCCCAATGTCGTCCGGCAGGATGATGAAGTACTTCTGGATATCGAGAATGCCGCCCGGCACAAACAGCACGTCCGAGAAGACCGGATTCAGCAGCGAATGCGCGTTGCCACCCGTCCCGTGCAGCAGCAGAACCGCATTGTCCACGTTCCCCGCCGCGTTGCGATGTGGCGTACCCAAGGTAAGGTAGTGCAGCTTGAGCTCAGGCAGAGTCTCGCCCGTCCCGAAACGAAAATTCGCCAGGCTGACGTTGCCATCCTTCGTCGGCCAGTGACTTGCCGGAGCCGGTGGAGTAGAACTGCTTTGGCAAAAGGCGTTGGTGCTCGTAAGAAACAAGGCGGCGACAGCGACACGGGCCGCAGATGAGAACATGAACAACCTCCGTGGTTACGGATTGAGATTACAGCACGCAATCGCTCAAACGAGATGGCATGTGCAAGGCTTGAGGAGCGTATTTCCACCAGTGCGGCAAGCGCGATAAAATTCAAGCGTCAGGTTATGATTTGCGACTGCCATTTTCCCGCCCAAACCGCGCTCAGGCGCTTTCGCCGCGGACGCCACGACCGTGGACGCTGACCCCGCGCACTGGTTAGTCTATTGCCGTTGAGTTTTTCTTCTCCTGCGCCGTGCGCAATCGCCGCCCGGAGGAGTTCTCGCGGCGCATCTTTGCCAACGAGATTGTCTGATCATCCGCCTGTGAGCGGATAGAAAGGTCCCCTCAATGAGAACCGAAATCAAGAACACCTTCAATAGCCGTGCCACTCTTAAATCGGGCAGCAAATCGTACACCATCTTCCGCCTGCCAGCGCTCAACGCGCGCGGATTCAATCTCGGCCGCCTGCCCTTCAGTCTGAAGATCCTGCTCGAGAATCTCCTCCGCCGCGAAGACGGCATCAACGTCACCGCCGCCGACATCGAGTTCCTCGCAAAGTGGGATGCCAAGGCGGAACCCAGCCGCGAAATCGCCTACATGCCGGCGCGCGTCCTCATGCAAGACTTCACCGGCGTCCCCGCCATCGTTGACCTCGGCGCGATGCGCGACGCGATCAAGACCCTGGGCGGCGATCCGGAGCGCGTCAATCCACTGGTGCCCGCGGAGTTGGTCATCGATCACTCCGTCCAGGTCGACGAATTCGGCACGCCGCAGGCCTACGAAGCGAACTCGCTGCTCGAGTTCCAGCGCAACCGCGAGCGTTATGCGTTCCTGAAATGGGGCCAGACAGCATTCCGAAACTTCAGCGCCGTGCCGCCGGGCATGGGCATCTGCCACCAGGTGAATCTCGAGTACCTTGCACGAGTCGTCTTCACCACCGACGTCAATGGTGAGTTGCAGGCTTATCCCGATACGCTGGTCGGCACTGACTCGCACACCACCATGATCAACGGCCTCGGCGTTCTGGGCTGGGGCGTCGGCGGCATCGAGGCCGAGGCCGCAATGCTCGGCCAGGCCGTCTCCATGCTGGTGCCGCAGGTTGTCGGCTACAAGTTGACCGGCAAGCTGCGCGAAGGCGCAACTGCGACTGACCTTGTGCTGACCGTGACTCAGGCCCTGCGCAAACTCGGCGTTGTCGGCAAATTTGTGGAGTTCTACGGCCCCGGCATCGCCGAGCTTCCGCTGGCCGATCGCGCCACCATCAGCAACATGGCTCCCGAGTACGGCGCGACCTGCGGCATCTTCCCGGTAGACGCGGAGACGCTGCGCTACCTGCAAGCTCACCGGCCGCAGCGACGAGCAGATCGCGCTCGTCGAGGCGTATTACAAGGAGCAGGGTCTCTTCCACACCGAAAGCTCCCCCGAAGCCGAATACACGCAGACGCTCGAACTGGATCTAGCAGCGGTTGAACCGAGCGTGGCCGGACCAAAGCGTCCGCAGGATCGCGTGCTGCTGAAGGATGCGGCAGCAAGCTTCGCGCAACAGTTGCCAACGCTGCTGGCCCCAACCGCGAAGCCACTGGGCACGCGCACTGCAGCCATGTGGGAGCGACGGCAATCAAGGACATCGCCTTGGCTGTCGGCGCTGAAGACAACGAGGGCCGGCTACTTCATCGGCCTTCAACGAAGGCTGCTTCGCAAGACAAGACGTTCAAAACAGGCCCGACCACGACAACGGTAAAAGAACGTTTCAACGTCGATCCCGACAAGTATCTCGATCACGGCTCCGTGGTGATCGCGGCCATCACAAGCTGCACCAACACTTCGAATCCTTCCGTCATGATGGCTGCCGGCATGCTCGCAAAGAAGGCCGTCGAGAAGGGGCTGACAGTTCCGCCGTGGGTGAAGACATCGCTTGCGCCCGGCTCGCGCGTAGTCACCGACTACTACGAGAACGCGGGACTGCTGCCATACCTCGAAAAGCTGCGCTTCAACGTTGTGGGCTACGGCTGCACCACCTGCATCGGCAACTCTGGACCGCTGCCCACCGATGTCTCAAAGAGCATCGACGAGCATGGACTGGTCGCTGTGAGCGTGCTCAGCGGCAATCGCAACTTTGAAGGGCGCGTCAACGTGGATGTGCGCGCCAATTATCTGATGAGCCCGCCGCTGGTGGTGGCTTACGCGCTTGCCGGCCGCATCGGTCACAACTTCGAATCGGAGCCGCTGGGAAAGGACAAGGACGGCAAGCCCGTCTATCTCAAAGACATTTGGCCGACGCAGCAGGAAGTAGCAGCGGCGATCGACAAGGTCTCAGCAGCGAGGGTTTCCGCAAGGAATACGCGACCGTCAGTCGATGGCGACGCGAACTGGCAGGGGCTAAGCTTCCCGACCGGCGACGTCTATAAGTGGGAGCCGGACTCGACCTACATTCGCCAGGCGCCATACTTTGATGGCATGACAGAAGCAGCCCGACGCGATCACCGATATTCACGGCGCGCGCGTGCTCGCGGTTCTGGGCGACTCGGTGACCACGGACCACATTTCGCCTGCGGGCTCCATCAAGGCCAATGGCCCGGCAGGAAAATATCTTGCCGAACATGGCGTCAAGCCCGCGGATTTCAACTCCTACGGATCGCGTCGCGGCAACCATGAGGTCATGGTGCGCGGAACCTTTGCCAATGTGCGCCTGCGCAACAAGCTCGCGCCGGGAACGGAAGGCGGCGTAACGCGCCTGCTTGCCCGAAGGCGAGCAGATGTCGATCTTCGACGCCAGCGTGAAGTATGCCGAGCGCGAACGTGCCGCTGGTGATTCTGGCAGGTAAGGAATACGGCTCCGGTTCGTCGCGCGATTGGGCGGCCAAGGGACCGAAGCTGCTGGGCGTTCGCGCGGTAATCGCCGAAAGCTATGAGCGCATTCATCGCTCGAATCTCGTCGGCATGGGGATTCTGCCGCTCCAGTTCGAGGCGGGCAAGAACGTGGAATCGCTAGGCCTCTCGGGTGAAGAAACGTATGACTTCGTCGGGTTCCGTGAGCGCCTGGATTCGAAATTTGCAATCGGCCGGACGGTGGCAGTCGATGGCAACTGCGCCTGACGGAAAGAGTAAAGACAT
Source organism: uncultured Acidobacteriaceae bacterium (assembly GCA_963782775.1). Classification (GTDB taxonomy): domain Bacteria; phylum Acidobacteriota; class Terriglobia; order Terriglobales; family Acidobacteriaceae; genus Telmatobacter. Next base: position 266,317 of record CAWALE010000014.1, on the reverse strand, counting down.
TCGAGGCGAAAATTCGCATCGACACGCCGCAGGAGATCGAGTACTACGAGCACGGCGGGATCCTGCTCTACGTGCTTCGCCAACTAGCGGCGAAGTAACGATTCAACCACCAATCATTGGGTGCCCCAGGTCTCGATTTTGAGACCTGGGATTGCTCAAATCTCCGCGCCGCCCAACTACAATAAAAATGCCACTCCATCCTGGAGTGGCATTTTTATCTGAATCGCAGTGCGCTCTACCGCCGCTTCGACGCGCCTTTGCGGCCTTTGCGGCACGCTTCGGTTTATGCGCATGCACAGCAGGCGCGGACGCCGCTTCCGGCGCCGGCACAACCTCTTCTTCATGTGGAGCGAAGAAGCGAACGCCCTCCTGGTTGTGTTCACCCAGCACATGCAGGCGCAGAAAATTCGTTGAGCCGGATTTGGTACGCGTTCCCGCAACAATCGCGATGACCTCGCGATTGCGCACGTAGCCATGCTGTTCGAGCAGACTCTCAGCAACATCAACAAGAGCCTCGGTCGAATTCACCTTGGGGCAGCGAATGGGCGTGGTGCCCCACAACAGGTTTAGCCGGTTGATGGTCAGGTCAACCGGACTGAGCGCGAAGATTGGCGCTGTGGGATGGTACTTCGACAACTGACGCGCCGTGGCACCGGATTCAGTGAAAAGCGCGATGCCGCGCAGGTCAAGATCGTCGGCAGCATGTGCGGTCGCTTCGCAAATCGTTTCGGCAATCGAGAGCCTCGTCTGCGAGATACGTGGCTCATTCAGGTGATCTTCCTTGATGTGCCGCTCGGCTTCGCTTACGATGCGGCCCATCATCGCGACGGTTTCGATCGGATACTTGCCAACTGCCGATTCGCCGGAGAGCATCACCGCGTCGGTACCGTCGTAAACAGCGTTTGCCACGTCAGAAACCTCGGCACGCGTAGGCCGCGGATTTTCGATCATCGACTCCAGCATTTGCGTCGCCGTGATTACCGGCTTGAAGTACTCCGATGCGCGCCGGATGATGTGCTTCTGAATCGCCGGAACTTTTTCCGGGGGAACTTCAACGCCCAGATCTCCGCGTGCCACCATGATCCCGTCCGCGGCCTGCAAAATGCTGTCGAGGTGCTCAATCGCCTGCGGCTTTTCGAGCTTGGCGATGATCCAGGTTTCGCTTCCATAAGCTGAAACGCGATTACGCACGAGGCGAACATCTTCCGCAGTGCGGACGAAGGAAACCGCGATGGCATCGACGCCATTTTTGAGGGCGAACTCGAGATCCTGCGAGTCTTTTTCGGTCAGCGAAGGAACCCGGACAGGGATACCGGGCAGGTTGATGCCCTTGTTCTCGCCCAGCATGCCGCCGTTGATGATCTCGCAGACAACGTCTGCTCCAATCACCTCGTGCACGCGCAATTCAATCAGTCCGTCTGAAAGCAGGATGCGCGAACCTTGTTCGACGTTTTCGGCAAGCGTCTTGAATGTCGTGCCCACCAGCGATGCCGTGCCGGGAACCTCACGCGGAGTGATCGTAAGCCGCTGACCTGCCTTCAGAAGAACCGCCTGGTGGTCCTTGAGCTTTGATGTGCGGATCTTCGGCCCTTGCAGGTCGCCGAGAATACAAAGAGGCTTGTGTTCCTCGCGGCTGACCTTGCGAATCATCTGGATCAACGCAAGCTTTTCTTCATGAGTTCCGTGAGAAAAATTCAGGCGTACGACATCGATGCCAGCGCGTACAAGATCGCGAAAAACAGGCTCGGTGTTCGATGCGGGACCGAGAGTGGCAACAATTTTTGCGCGGCGCTGGACAGGATTTGCGTTCAGGTTCGTATCAACGAACGGCATTGTATGACTCCAAAAAGGTGCGGAATAGGAAAACGGGGATGTATATGTGCGGTCCGCTTCATTATACAAAGTCGGCTGAGAGCTGATTTCCCCAATCCATCATGCAGTCGCAGACGTACTTTAGTCGGTGCGATGCGTCACTGACGGAAATTACTGCGATGGACGTGCTTGATTGAGGCGATGATTCCGCTCGCGGAATAAAACCCCGTTCAGTTCGGCTCCAAGTAGCGCGCTGAAGGATGTAATGTACAGCCACACCAGCGTCGCAATCCCCGCGCCAAATGACCCGTAAAAAACCGTGTAGTCCGCAATCCGGGTAACGTACCAGCCGAAGGCCAGCGTCGCCGAAAACCACACAGCGCTCGCGGCAACTGCGCCCGGCATCACGCGCAGCCAGTGTTCTCCGCGCCTGGTTCCAAAATGATAGAGCGCCCCAAGCACGGCAAGGCTCGTAAAGAATGCGAGCGTCCAGCGCGCCATTCGCCAGAGGACAAGTACGAGGTGGCGCAGTTGGTGGCCTCCCTTGAAGACCACCCAGAGCTCGATAACCCTGCCAAAAACGAGCAGCAATGTGGCCAGCGCGAGAGGAACAAGCACAATGAAGACAAGAAACAGCGCGCGGAAGCGTCGTTCCCAGAAGCCCCATTCGCTTCGAGGAAGCCGGTAAGCACGCCGAAAGCCCTCCATCAGCGTGAGCATCAGTCCCAGCCCCGCAAAAACGCTCAGAGTAATGCCCGAATAGATCAGACGTGCAGGATGAGGGTTGCGCGCTTGTATCGTCGAGAGCATCAGGCGGACTGTATCCGCGGGAAGAATCTGGCTGGAGACCCAGCGAATCTCACCGACGGCTGTTGGACCTTCAGGCGTCTTCGCGATAAGAGCGGTGAGCACGATGAATGCCGGAAAGAACATCAGCATGCCGGAAAACGCAGCTGCCTTGGCGGTGTTGAGCACATCGTGCTCGAGAGCCAGGAATACAGCCTTCCGGAAATGTCGAAGAAACCGAGGCATTCGATCCACCTCAAAGATTAGAGCATTTTAGGAAGCACTCGCGACGCTGGAAACCGGTCTGCGCATCGCGAGATAACATCCCGAGCGTCCGGTTGCGCGTTCTCTGGCCGGTCTCGCTCAAACGGTTTATCATTTTCCGGTCATGACGAAGTTGAAAAAGTTTGCGATTCAAATTGCTGTACTTCTACCTCTGCTTGCCGTTTTCGGGGCAATTTCCGTTGCCGGCCAGGGCCATTCGACTCCGAACCCCCAATTGGCTTCGAAAGAAATCAATGCCAGGGTAGAAGGGCTACTTAAGCAGATGACCCTCGAGGAAAAGATCGGGCAGACCGTGCAATATTCGGCTGGATTCGCAACCGGTCCTTCCGCCTCAAACCTCACCTATGAAGAGTTGGTCGCCAAGGGCCAGGTAGGTTCCATGATCAACGTGGTCGGAGCCGAGCGGACCAACCGCTATCAGCACATCGCGATGGAAAAGTCGCGCCTGCACATTCCCATTCTCTTCGGACTCGACGTGATTCACGGCCATCACACGACATTTCCCGTGCCATTAGCCGTGGCCGCGAGCTGGGATCTCGAAGCGGCGGAAACTGTAGCACGTGTTGCCGCGGAGGAGGCGCGAGCCGATGGCATTGCGTGGGTCTTCTCGCCGATGGTCGACATTGCACGCGATCCTCGTTGGGGGCGCATCATCGAGTCCAATGGTGAAGATCCCTATTTGAGTTCATCTCTGGCGCGCGCATGGGTCAAGGGATACCAGCAAGGCGATCTGTCCAAACCCGACTCCGTGGCCGCGTGCGTCAAGCACTTCGCGGCGTACGGTGCGGCGATCGCCGGCCGGGACTACAACGCCGTCGACCTGAGCGAGATAACACTACGCCAGGTTTATTTGAAGCCGTATCAGGCCGCGGTCGACGCTGGTGTGGCAACCGTAATGACATCGTTCAACTCCATCAACGGCGTTCCTGCCACTGCCAATCCGTGGGCTCTCACGCACATCTTGCGCAAGGAGTGGCGCTTCGATGGCTTTGTCGTGTCGGACTGGGGTGCCGTCGGCGAGTTGAAAAACCATTCGATCGGCGATGGGCCGACGGTGGCTCGCAAAGCTCTCATGGCGGGCACGGATATGGACATGGAGGGCGATCTCTACGGCACTGTGATTACCGAGCAGGTTCGGTCCGGCAAGATTCCCGAGAGCGTCGTCGATGAAGCAGTGCGCCGCATCCTGCGCGTCAAGTTCGCGCTCGGTCTCTTCGAGCATCCATTTTCAAACGTCGGCCCGGCTTACACCCCAACGCCGGAGCGGCGCTCCGTAGCGCGCAAAATTGCAGACGAAACGATGGTGCTGCTCAAAAACGATCCAGTTGAGGGAGTGGGAGCACTGTTGCCGCTGACCGAAAAGACAAAGAAGGTCGCGTTGATCGGACCGATGGCGGACAACGCGCTTGAACTGCTTGGCGCATGGACGGTCGCGGGCAATCCCAAAGATGTGATCACGCTGAAGGCAGCGCTGACCGAGCGGCTAGGCGACAAACTGCTGTATGCGCCAGGCTCCGCTTTACTCTCTGGTGCCGACGAGAACATCCTCAAGAGCGTCACCTTCACTGGCGCAGCGAAGACAGTGGATGAGCCTGTTCCCGATGACGAAAAAACAATTGCCGAAGCGGTAGAGGCGGCACGCAAAGCAGATGTAGCGATCCTTGCATTAGGCGAACCGACTAACTGGATGGAAGGCGAGGCCGCGAGCCGCGTGCATCTTGGCTTTACCGGAAATCAGCAGAAGCTATTGGAAGCCGTGGTCGCGACGGGCAAACCGGTGATCCTAGTCGTGCTCGCCGGCAGGCCATTGGAACTCAAGTGGGCAGCAGAGCATGTGCCGGCGATTCTCCAGGCTTGGAGTCCTGGCATCGAGGCGGGACCTGCAGTTGCAGATGTGTTGTTCGGCGACGTGAATCCATCGGGCAAACTCCCGGCGAGTTTTCCGCGCGCGGTGGGTCAGGAACCGCTCTACTACGCCCAAACCCCAACCGGTCGCCCGGCTCGCGGCGATCTCAGCCGCATGCCACACGATGCTGCCGAGAAGTTCGTATCTCGGTATATGGATGAGCAGAACTCTGCGCTGTTTCCCTTCGGCTGGGGGTTGAGTTACACCCGCTTCAGCTACGACAAGCCGACAGTGGATCGCGGCGAGATTCCCGTGCGCGAGATTGTCGACGATCACAAGCCTGTAATCACCATCAGCGTCGATGTTAAAAACACAGGAAGCGTTGCAGGCGTCGAGGTCGTGCAACTCTACATTCGCAATACTTCGGCAAGTGTAGAGCAGCCCGTGCGCGAGTTGAAAGGATTCACACGCGTAACGCTGGCGCCCGGCGAGTCGAAACGCGTCACGTTTCCCTTAGGGTTCGACGAATTGAATTTCTACACCCCGGATCAGAAGAAGACCGTAGAACCGACAACCTACAACATCTGGGTTGGCGGCAGTTCGCTCGCAACAGCGCAGACCAACTTGAAGATAACGGAGTAGCAGAAAGCTCCTCATCTGCCACAAATCAGAAGCTCCGATCTCGCGTTGAGGTCGGAGCTTCCGTTTTTCGCAATGAGAATGCGGTGCCTAGCTTCCCGATGCCGCGTAGCCCGAATAACTCTCCGTGAACAGCGTATGGCGTGTGATGTAGCGACCCTGCGGCAAGTCGGGGAAAGGTTGCTCGACCGTATCGATGGTGACAAAGTCCGGTACGACGACCTTTCTATCGCCGACGGACTCAGCGGAATAGTCAATTCTCTGATTCTCAACCTTGACCGGGTCAGAGCCCTTGTCACCCCAATGTGTCTTGTCATTGACTAGAGGGTTTTGTCCCGCGCCGTTCTTGAACACAACTGATGCGTCGTCAGAGGATGTGTAGTGGATGGGCGTGCATGTGGGTGGAGGAACGGTATTGCTATGGGCGCCAAAACTCGGCTGGTCCTGATGAGCGCTGTCCTGGAAGCGACGACGAGTGCCAGGTTTTCCTCCGGGGAATGCGGTGCCGCCAATGTACCGATGAGATGCCTTGATGGGACAGACGAAGATTGCTCTGCGTAGTTGACCGGATACACTGCTCGACAGGAGGTCCGCATGCAGACCCGGATCCAGGGCACCACTATGCCCGTGCTCGATGTGCAACTCGAACCCAACGAGAGTGTCTTCTCCGAGAGTGGCGAGCTCTCATGGATGAGCGGTTCTATCCAGATGACCACCCATACCCAGATGGGCGGAGGAGGCGGCCTTTTTGGTGTTTTGAAGCGCGTGGCCGGCGGCGGAAGCCTCTTCATGACGGAGTATCGCGCCATGCAGTATCCCGGCGAGGTCTCTTTTGCAACCAAGGTGCCTGGACATATTGTGCCGGTCCAGGTGGGTCCGGGAATGGAATACCTCGTGCATCGCCATGGATTTCTCTGTGCGACGCCGCAGGTCACCATTAGCGTCGGATTCCAGCAGTCGCTGGGCGCGGGTATCTTCGGTGGCAGCGGCTTCCTGCTTCAGCGAATCGCCGGAAACGGTACAGCCTGGCTCGAGCTTTCCGGGGAGTTGATCATGAAAAATCTTGCCCCCGGTGAGGTGCTGCTGGTGCATCCCGGCCATGTGGGTGCGTTTCAAGGGTCAGTGGGATTTCAGATCACAACCGTCCCGGGCATCAAAAACATGATCTTTGGCGGCGACGGTATTTTCCTCGCCGTCCTTACCGGTCCGGGAACGGCGTGGCTCCAGACGCTGCCTATCTCACGTTTGGCGCATCAGATCAGCGAGTACCTGCCGCAGATGGAAGGCCGCCAGGTGGGCAACGTCGCGACTGGAGCGGTTATAGGTGGCGTGCTCGGTTCGATCTTCGGCCAAGAAAAATGAAGCGCGGCTTCGGCACTAGCCATCCCACAAGCCAAATTCCGGTTAGCGGGATTCAGGCGAGAGCAGGGAATAACAACCCGGGTTGTGGAACAGACGAGCGGAAGGGGCTTTCCATCACGCAAGGAACGAATACAGAGATGAATCAAGCCCAGGACTGGCGCCGCGATCTGCGCCGCGACATCGCATTTGCTTTCGGACTGGCTGTGCTCTGCTACGTGGCTTGGCAACTGCGGGCTGTGCTGCTTCTCTTATATGTGAGCGCCCTCGCCGCAGTGGTCCTCACGCCGGTCGTCCGTGCCACATCCCACTTCCGCGTGGGACGATGGCGGCCATTCAGGGGACGCGCCATTCTCATCCTGATGCTCGCCGTTGCAGGCGGCCTGACGGCATTCGGTTTTCTCGCCCTTCCGCCCGCAATTCAGGATCTGCAGGAATTCGGCCATGATCTACCGAAGCGATTGCCCATCTTTCTCGACAGACTGAAGCATGTTCCCTTAGCCGATCAGGTGAACACCGCCGAGATCGGCGACAAGATTCAGGACTTTATCAGCAACGCAGCCACTTATCTCCTGCTTTCGATCAAGAACTGGGCAGGCGCAATCTTCAGCATTGCGATGGGCGTAATCCTGACGGTCTACTTCATTCTCGAAGGAGATGTCGCTTATCGGTGGGCGCTTTCGTTGTTTCCCGCTGAAAAACGGAGCAGGCTGGACGCGGCGCTGCAGCGGGCCGAATTGCGGATGGGGAAATGGCTTCTGGGCCAGGGGAGTCTGATGCTGCTCCTCGGCTTGAGCAGCACCATCGTCTATGCGATGCTGCACGTGCGATACGCCTACGCGCTGGGAGTGCTGACTGGCCTGCTCAATATCATTCCGGTACTGGGCGCCGCTGTCACCATAGCGCTGGCACTGCTCGTGGCGGCCATTGACTCATGGGGACGCGTCGTAGGTATCGCGATCTTCTACTTGATCTGGGTCCAGGTTGAGAACTCCTTCCTGATTCCGCGGATCATGGGCACGAGCGTTGGTCTCCCCGGATTGTCAATCCTGGTAGCGTTGCTGATCGGTTCGGGACTGGGCGGGGTTCTCGGAGCCATCGTTGCCGTTCCCACCGCTGTTCTGGTTTCGGTGCTGATTGACGAGTATCTGATCCAAAAGGATGTGGTGGAAATTAAGGCGGGCCATGACAGCCCGCCTTAACGGTGATCTCCAACAAACCTTATCTGGTGATTGGGACATCTGCAGCAACAGACGACGTGAGCATCATGCCTGGCTCGATCTTCGCTTCATTTCCCGGTGGCAGCGGGCCGGCCACGTGCACAAAACTCGAGTCCGAAATGTGATTAATTTGCGAGCCGATATCGGGCGCAACCAGCGTGTACGTCCCGCTCAACGGAATAGTCACACCATTAGCGCTCAGACCCATCAGGTGGAAGACAATCACGCCTGACTTTCCGTTCTGCCCCGCGTGCTGCACAGACGTGACCATGGCTGCCACCGACATGCCGCGGCGAGCCACAACGTTTCCGTTCACGAGCAGATTCTGATCGAGCAGCACATAAAACTGATCGCCGACGTTCGCAGTTTCTGAAGAGATGCGGTTGACGGTCTGTAAACGAATCGGCGTTCCTTTCGTGAGGGTTGAACCGGAGATAGAGGCATCCGCCGGAAGAGGCACAGCTGCACCGCTGATCGTGTAATTGGCGGCCACGATGGGACTGGGTGCTTTCCCCGGTTCTTGGGCAAAGGCCTGTACTCGCGTGTTTGCTGTGACCATAATGGGATCACGGTACTGGGCAGAGGATTCGGTCGGTGTCCAGCCGTCCGTCGTGTAGTAAATCACGGCGTTCGGATTTGGGCTGGAAAGAACAACAGCAGTCCCGGAAGGCACCTCTCGCGGGCTGGGCAAGAACATCGGGGCGGGCGCGCAATGGCAATCTGGCAGACCGCGATACATATCGTTGACCACCTGCACGCCACCCTGTTGCGGAAGACCCGAGCGTGAATTGCTGAGCGGGCTCGTAGGCACGGCGACTGCCGCGCCCGTCTTCTTTACGGCTGGCTGGCTAAGCTGGATCGATTCTCCAAAGGCCTGTCCGAATGCGGGACGCGTCAAGGCAACGGCACAGAACACAAGAAGAGGAAGAGCTTTCATACGCATCCTCCGATGGGGGACTCTCAACACAGAACAGCAGAGTTTCTCGGCGAATTCAAGCCTAAAGTGCTGTTACCTCAGACCGAAAGGAACCATCACGTCGGGATGAGCAGCCTGAAGAGCAGCGTCGACCACTGCTTTGGTAACCCCCGAGTTCGACAGGAACCGTACCACCGGCGCCGTTAAGCTCTCGCGCGGCGCAAAACCGGCAGGCAGATATTGCGCGCCGTGCACTCCTGAGGGATGGCCCGCGGAGGCATTTTCGAGAGGCCCACTGCCCTGCGCCCCAAGGATGAGGCTCGCAAGACTGCGGGCAAGCTGCAAATCGAAGCTTTCCGCAACAAATACCAGCTTGCCGCGTCGGGTAATGACAACTGGCCCTTCGCTGGTGCTGTAAACCTGCTCCACCGTCCCATCGGAATTGTCAGAGATCGGGGCAACCGTCTTGTCTGGTTTGAAACCTGAGTACTTGCGGCCTAATTCGTCCGCATACAAACGACTGAACGCCTGGGCCGACGCCGGATTTCTCCACACGGACAAATAGAAAAGTGCGATGGATTTGGTGCTGGCCTGCTCGGCGGGAGTGGCGTTCAAACGTTGGCCCGCCCAATAGAGGCCGCCATCCCACGCCGGCGTAAGGTCACGCGCCGCACGATCTCCGCCGAAGAGCCCGGAGAGAATATGCACATCGAGTTGCCCCACCTGTCCGATGTCATACGGACGGTATGTCTTGTCGACAAGCGGATGAATATCCGGCAGATATGGAATCGCTGGGACATGGCCCTGCTCATACTCCCGGGGGTTCATGATCTCCCACGAGGACGATGGAGGACGGTCCAGCGCCCCCGTAAACGCGGCCGTCTGCCCGCGATCCATCCACACATCCTGCTCGAAACTCAGGCCCTCGCGATACGGGAAAAGCAGCGATTCCGAGAGCAATAGCGGAGCTCGGGCCAACATTGGAGAATTATCCGAACCGGCCATTTGCGACTTGATGAAATCCACAATCTCCGGATCGCCGATCAGGCTTTTACCCATCGGCTTGAGGATGTTATCCATCATCACCGCCGTCGCTTGTCCTTCCGTAACCGCTTCGCGCGCGGTGTCGAGTTCATCTTTGGCCAGATGATCGCTATCCTCCGAGGCAGTCAACGAGACATCTGTAGGCGACTGGTCGCTCCATTTTTCGAGATTGAGATGCTGGTCCTGCAGGGCGTGCATGAGTTCGTGAGCCAGCACGGGCTTCTGCTCATCCACCGAGATCCAGTCGAGCATGTTCACGGTCTTCGTCTTGGGATCGTAATAGGCCTCGATCTGTTCCTTGAGCAGCGCAAGCAGAAAAGGCTTCAGGTTGAAGTCACGATCAAGCAAGCCAAACTTCTTCAAGACGATCTCGCTCCGCTGCATACGCTTCGCATCTTCGTCTTCATCGAACCTCTCGGTCAGGTAATGCTCCACGGCGGCCCGCGTTGTGAGCTGGCGCTTGACGTCGCCCTTGATAGGCAGGCCAGATTCCTGCGATGAGAATCTAAGCAACTCGTCAACTAACCCGAAAAGTAGCTTGGCCTCCTCGGGAGTGATGTGTGTTTCGGCGTCTTTTGCGGGTTCGGCCTGCGATTTCTTCGTCGACTCAGCATTGGGCTTCCCCGGCTGTGTCTGTGGCGTGGGAGATTGAGGAACGGGCGGGACTTGAGGCGCGACAATCTGGCCCCCAGCCGTAGCGACGGCCAGCCAGAGCACTGCTGCCGCACCCAGGATATCCCTGGTTAACTTGCTGATTTGGTATCCCTTGCTCATTCTCTCTCCTTGGGGTTCCGGGGACTGCCGCTTGGCTAAGGCTCGCATCTAATCTCAAGGCTATAATCAGGATGCGCGGCAGCGCGAAATATCTCAGAAAATCCGCGCCTCACTTCTTGAACCTCTCCCCTATGACCGAGAATCTTGCCGTAACCGTTCTTCCTACCCCGCTTGCACAACTGCTTGCCACGCCGCCAGCCTCAACTACGAATGCGCCTAGGCTGGTCGAGTTCCACGGCGCACTTACTCCACATGAATTTGACGCTCCAGCCAACGAAATAGCGGCGCTGGCAAGTGGAGCCGCGGCACACGATCTTGGTTGGATGCGGCGAGTCAGCGTGCGTGGCGAAGATCGTTGCCGCTGGTTAAGCGGGATGGTAACAAACATGGTGAATGATCTGCCCGAATACGGCGGCGCATGGAACCTCGTGCTGAATGCGCAGGGGCGTATCCAGGGAGACCTGACCGTCTGGCGCGAGGGCGACGCGCTCGACCTGGGGATAGCGGCCGATCAGTACGACAAATTGCTGGGGCATCTTGACCACTTCATCATCATGGATGACGTGGAACTGGTGGCGCAGGATCCCACCGCGGAAACCACCGTCGGACTGACCGGACCTCAGGCACGCGAGGTGCTGGGACGCATGGGCTTGTCCGATGCCGACGGAACCGATGGCGTGGCAGCATGTGGAGTGGAACGGGCTGAATCTGAGGATCTACCACGCTTACGGCACATTGGCCGACCACTTTGAAATCGGTACGCCTCTGGCGGGATTGACACTTCTATGGCGCGCCTTGTCCACTGCGGGCGCGACCCCTGTGGGTTCAAAAGCGCTGGACGCATTCCGCATGGCGGAGGGCATTCCGGTCTATGGCATCGACATTGCCGAGCGCGACCTGCCACAGGAGACCTCGCAGACGCGTGCGCTGCATTTCAACAAGGGTTGCTATCTGGGCCAGGAAATTGTGGAGCGCATTCGCTCTCGCGGCAACGTACACCGGCATCTGCGGCAACTGGAACTCGATGGCCCGCTTCCCAAGCCTGGCGCCGAACTCCTCCTGGATAGCGCGCCGGCAGGAGTGATCACCAGCGTCGCTGAGTTGCCGATTCGAGGAACAACACGCCGTTTTGCGCTTGCAATGTTGCGCAGCGAGGCTGAAGTGAAGAATCGGCCGCTGACCTATGCGGCGGGAGCCGCGTCGGGGACCGCAACGATTCAAGACAAGCCACCGGCTTTATGATCGATAGAGACGGGAAAGTTGGATTATGAGCGATACGCCAAAATTTGAAGTCATTGACCGCCGCAAAATCAAAAAGGAAGAAGAGCAGGACGGTGCTCCTTCCCCCTCCCCTGCTGAATCAGCCTCTGAGCCGGAGGTAAAGTCTGCGGGTCCGCAACTGGTGGAAGCGGAAAGCGCCACGACGCCTGAAGCGGAACCTTCAGCAGATGTTTCTGAGGACGATCTCGCCGGCGAAATGCCGCCTCCCCCGACCGCGCAGGAAAAGAAAGAACAGGCGACAGCCTATGAAGCATCGGCGCAACGGGTTGAAGACCTGTTGCGTGCGCAGAACCCCACCATGGGAGCGCAGCCGCCAATCAGATTTGAGCACCTGGTGCAGCAGTTATATCTATCAGCCCTGATGCAGATGGGCGCGGCGACTCCCGAAGGCCAGCGGCCGCGCGTTGACATCATCGGCGCCCGGCAGAGCATCGATCTGCTCGGGGTGTTGGAAGAAAAATCCAGGGGCAACCTGTCCGCCGTGGAAACACGCATGCTGGACACGGTCCTGTTTGAACTGCGCATGACCTTCCTCGAGTTGACCAAGATGATCTCGCTGCAAGGTGTGCAGGCTCCTCCTCCTAAACCGGAAAAGCACTAACTCGAATGGAAGGCCGGCTCACATTTCTGGGAACCGGAACTTCCATGGGAGTTCCTACGCTGGGTTGCGGTTGTACGGTGTGCACGTCCACTGATCCCCGCGACCACCGCCTGCGGCCTTCAGTGTTGCTGCAATGGCACGATGGCGCCAACTACCGCGTCGTGCTGATCGATACCGGACCCGATTTTCGCGAGCAGGCTCTGCGCAACAAGCTCACCCGCGTCGATGCCGTGTTCTACACCCATGGCCATGCGGATCATATTCTTGGCCTCGATGACCTGAGGCCGCTGAGCTTCACGGTCTTTCGAGAAGGCGGATACATTCCCCTCTACGCCGCACCTCAGACCGAAGAGACGCTGCGCCGCGTCTACGATTACACGTTCTCGCCTGAAGCGACCTATCCCAACCGGCCACGCGTGCATATTGAGCCGCTCAATGAGTGCACGCCCGTGTTCGGCGTGCATTTCCAGCGCGTGCCCGTGTTGCACGGGCAACAGGAGATTCACGGCTTTCGGTTTGGACGCACGGCTTATCTCACTGACGTGAGCGCGATACCCGATAAGAGTTTTGCGTTACTCGAGGGCCTTGATCACGTGGTGCTGTCGGCGCTGCGCCACAAGCCGCATCCCAGCCACGCCACCGTGGGGCAGGCGGTGGAGTGGGCTCGACGCATCGGCGCGAAACATACCTGGCTCACTCACATCGCGCACGAGCTGGGCCATGAAGAGACAAACGCTAAACTGCCCGACAATATTCGTATGGCTTACGACGGGTTGAGCTTTCCCATTGATCTGGGGGCAACAGCCGTATGAGCCTCGAATCGATGAGCCTCAATCCGACGGTTCCCATGTACCGCTCGTTCGACGATGTGCCTCGAGATTTTGGCCCGTCCATTGCCGTCATCGGAAACTTCGACGGCGTGCATCGCGGGCACCGGCAGATTCTGGGTGCGGCCGCTGCTGAGGCGCGGTCGCGCGGCATGCGATCGATTGCTATTACGTTCCAGCCCCACCCTGCGCAGTTCCTCTATCCCAAAGAAGCTCCCAGGCTGCTGACTTTCTTGCCTGAGCGTTTAAAACTGCTGTCTACAACTGGCGTTGACGGGATTCTCGTGTTGCAATTCGATGAGGCGCTGTCGCGCGTGACGGCAGAAGGCTTTGTACGTGACTTTCTCGTCGGCGCACTGCGTGTCCGTGGAATTCATGAAGGCAGCAACTTCCGTTTCGGGCACGGCGCGAAGGCCGGAGTAAACGAACTGCGCGCATTTGGCGACCAGTTTGGATTCGACGTGCACGTACACCCCGCAGTGCGGATCCACGGCCTGGAAGTTTCGAGCTCGGCCGTGCGCAGCCTCATCGCCGCCGGAGACGTGCGTCGTGCGCGCTGGATGCTGGGCCGTGTCTTCGGAGTGCACTCTCATCCCGCAAAGGGACGCGGCGTGGGAACGAAGTTACTGGTGCCCACCGTGAACCTGGCTGCCTACGAAGGCCTGCTGCCCAGCTTTGGCGTCTACGTCACCCGCCTCACCGTCGGGGACAAATGCTTTGAATCCGTGACCAACGTCGGCAATCGGCCAACATTTGAAGGCATCGGCTTCGGCGTGGAGACACACATCCTGAACTTCGAGCCCGTTGACCTCACGGAAGAAACTCCGCTGCGCCTTGAATTTCTGTTCCGTCTGCGCGGCGAGATGCAATGGCCCTCGACTGAAGCTCTGAAGGCGCAGATCTTCAAGGATGTGGCCCGCGCAAAGCGGTATTTCCGGGCTGCTGCGCCTCGTCAAGGTGATCCGTCACTCCGGTAGTGATCCGCACTGGCTTACAATTTACGCATGCCCTTTCCTGAAATGCGCTTGCGCCGCTTGCGTCGCACCGAGTCGCTTCGCGCACTGGTTCGCGAGACCACGCTCAATCCTGGCGACCTGATCTACCCGCTTTTCATCTGCCCCGGCGAAGGTGTGCGCAACCCCGTGAGCTCCATGCCAGGCGTATTCAATCTCTCCGTGGATCAGGCTGTTCGAGAAGCCGAAGAAGCTGCATCCCTGGGAATTGGCGGACTACTTTTGTTTGGCCTCCCCGACACCAAGGACGAAAAGGCCACCGGCGCCTGGGACGACAACGGCATCGTCCAGCAGGGTCTCCGCGCCATCAAGAAAAGCTCAGCAGCCCCAAAGCTCGTCCTCATCGCGGATGTCTGTCTTTGCGAGTACACAAGCCACGGCCATTGCGGCGTTGTCATCCAAACCAAGGACGGCGGCTACGATGTCGATAACGATCCATCGCTAGACCTGCTCGCGCGGACCGGTGCTAGTCTTGCCCGCGCCGGAGCAGACATCGTCGCCCCCAGTGACATGATGGACGGCCGCGTTGCAGCAATCCGCGAAGCTCTCGATGCCGACGGCAACGCTAACACGCCGATCCTCAGCTACGCATCGAAATTCGCGTCTGCGTTCTACGGCCCGTTCCGCGAGGCTGCAGACTTCCGCTCCGCAGTTCGGCGACCGCCGCAGCTATCAAATGGATGGCGCCAACCTGCGTGAGGCGATGCGCGAGATAGACCTCGACCTCGAAGAAGGCGCCGACATGATCCTGATGAAACCGGCGATGCCTTACCTCGATGTCGTGCACGCGGCACGCGAGAATTTCGACGTGCCCATCGGCGCCTACCAAGTCTCCGGTGAGTACTCCATGCTCCACGCCGCATTTGAAAAGGGCTGGCTGGAACGCGATCGCACTATGCTCGAATCGCTTATCGGCATCCGTCGTGCAGGAGCCGACTTCATCGTCACCTACTTTGCGAAGGATGCCGCAAAGATCCTCTGAGAATTCGCTGAGTCTCGCATCATGCGCGGCGCAAGAGACCAAACGCGCCGGGTCGAACAGTGTCCGCTCCGATTCACTCCGTTACCATGAGTGCAATGTATCCCAGGGCCGCCGCATGACCACACTCGAAGTCCTCAGCGTACTCTTCGCCACCGCCGCCATCTTCGGCCTCATCAGCACGCGCTGGCTGAAGCTGCCGCTTACCGTGGGGACAATGCTGTTAACAGTGCTCCTCTCGGTTTGTCTTGGCGCCATCGGCGGACTCGCTCCCAACGCTCACGAGTGGGGGTTCAATCTTGCCGGTCAAATCGACTTCGAAAGCATCATTCTCCACGGCATGCTTCCCCTGCTTCTTTTTGCCGGCGCCTTCCTTCTCGACCTTGAGCAACTGGCGCGTGAAAAGCTCGCCATTGCACTGTTCGCGCTTGTAGGTACGGTGATCTCGGTCTTCGCCGTTGCGGGTCTCATGTTTTTTCTCAGCGGAACGCACTTGCCCTGGATTCAATGCCTCCTTTTCGCCGCGCTGATTGCGCCAACAGATCCCATCGCTGTTCTTGAGATGCTTCGCCGCGTGGGCGTCCCCAAATACATCCAGGCTCAACTTGCCGGTGAGTCGCTCTTCAACGACGGAATCGGCGCGGTCCTTTTTCTCACCTTGCTTAACGTGGCCCGCGGCCACGCGCCGACGCCGTGGTACATTGCGGGCACCCTTATTGCCAAGGCAGGAGGCGCTGTCCTGCTCGGCACATGCGCCGCATGGGTGACCTCGCATTTCATGCGTCGCGTCGACGCCTACAAGGTCGATATTCTCTTCACCATCGCTCTTGCTCTTGGCGGCTATGTCATCGCGGACTCACTGGACCTTTCGGCTCCGCTCGAGGCAGTCGTCGCCGGCATTGCCCTGCGCTACTTCAATCGCCACCAACCCACCAATCGCATCGCTCATCACGATATCGACAGCTTCTGGGAACTGATTGATGAGGTTCAGAACTCGATCCTTTTTGTGCTGCTTGGTATTGAAACCATGGCGATCGCATTCAATGGGACCGCGTTCCTCGCCGGTCTCGCTGCCATCTTCTCCGTCAACGTTGTCCGCCTGGGAGCGGTCGCCGGGGTGCTGGCGCTCATACGTCGCATCCAGCGCGGGCATCGCAGCTCAATATTTGTCCTCACCTGGGGCGGTCTTCGCGGCGGCCTCTCCATTGCCCTTGCGCTCTCGGTTCCACTGACTTTGGGCCGCTCATGGATACTCGGCGCCACGTATCGTGATGGTCGTCTTCTCCATCGTCGTTCAGGGCGGATCGATGGACTGGCTTCTGCGCCGCCGTAACCGCAGACAAGAGATGGCCTGATCCGCCACGCATGTGCTCTCCTAAAGAGACCTGCCGATGCTCAAATCCTTAGAACGCTATTTTGAATTCACTCATCTCGGCACCAACTGGCGCACCGAGATCCTGGCTGGAGTGACGACGTTTCTCACGATGGCTTACATCGTGCTCGTCAACCCCGCCATCCTTGCCGCCGCAGGCGTCCCTCTGCCTGCCGTTACCGCGGCTACCTGCCTGTCTGCCGCGTTCGGCTCGATCATGATGGGCGTTGTCGCGCGCTATCCCATTGCGCTCGCGCCCGGCATGGGACTCAACGCCTACTTCACCTACACCGTCTGCCTCAAGATGCATATCCCCTGGCAGACGGCGCTCGGCGCTGTGTTTCTCTCAGGCATCATCTTCCTCGCACTGACTGCGGCAGGCGTCCGACAGATGATCCTCCGTTCGATTCCGCACGAACTCTATGCCGCCGTCGCCAGCGGCATCGGACTCTTCATCGCATTCATTGGTTTCCGCAACGCTGGCCTCGTCGTCAGCGATCCAGCGACATTCGTCGGCCTCGGCAACATCCGCAACCCCACCACCGCCCTCGCGCTCTTCGGACTCGCCCTCATGGTCGCGCTCGAGATTAAAAAGGTTCGTGGCTCCATCCTAATCGGTGTATTGGTCACGACTGGCATCGCGTGGGCACTGGGCCTGGTTCACTGGACAAATCAGGGCGGCGGTATTCAAGCCCTCGGCGAGACGTTCCTCCAACTCGATATTCGGGGCGCGCTCTCAAAAGGGCCTCCTCGAAATCATCTTCGTCTTCTTCTTCGTCGACCTCTTTGATAATCTCGGCACGCTCGTCGCCGTCACCAAGCGCGCCGGACTCATTGCTCCCGATCACTCCATTCCGCGACTCAACCGCATTCTTTTCGCGGACGCTTCGGCGACAGTCTTCGGATCGATGACCGGCACTTCCACCGTGACCAGCTACGTCGAATCCACTGCCGGAGTGGCAGCAGGAGGCCGCTCCGGTGTTACCGCCATCGTCACCGGCCTGCTCTTTCTCGTCGCCGTCGCCGCGGCCCCCTTCGTCGGCATCGTCCCTCCGTCGGCAACTGCCCCCGCGCTCATTCTCGTCGGCTCCATGATGCTTGCCACCATCACCGAGATCCGCTGGCACGAGCCGCTGGTTGCGGTCCCAGCCTTCCTCACTCTCATCCTGATCCCGCTCACCTATTCCATCGCCAACGGCCTCGGCTTCGGCATCATCGCGTGGGCAGTGCTCCACCTCGCCACCGGAAACTGGCGCAAACAGGATTGGCTGCTCTACATACTCGCTGTGCTCTTTTCCCTCAGGTTTGCATATCTCGGCACCAGTTAGATCGGCCCGCCTGCCCACGCCGCTAGAATCGAAGTGGATGCGCCTCTCCACTTTCCTTCGTTCTATCGCCGCAACCTTGATCCTCATTGCAGCCGCCTTATCGCATGCAGCCGATACCTACCGCATCGTCCACGCCTATCCGCACGACCAGCAAGCCTTCACCCAGGGCCTCGTCTACGTCGATGGACATCTCTACGAAAGCACCGGCATGAAGGGCCGTTCCACGTTGCGTGAAGAAGAGCTTGAAACAGGGCGCATCCTCCAATTCCACGAAGTTCCGGGCCAGTACTTCGGCGAGGGGCTGACGAACTGGAAGAACACCCTTGTGCAACTCACGTGGCAATCGCACCTTGCACTCGTCTACGATCGCGCCACCTTCAAACTGCTGCGCACATTTCATTACGATGGCGAGGGCTGGGGACTCACGCGAGACGGCAAACATCTCATCGTCAGCGACGGAACTGCCCATCTTCGTTTCTTCGATCCCGACACATTCCACGAAGTTCGGCGCATCACTGTGAAAGACAACGGAAGGCCGGTAACCCAACTCAATGAACTCGAATTCATTCATGGCGAAATCTACGCCAACATCTGGCACGCCGATCGCATTGCGCGCATCTCGCCCGCCAGTGGCCGTGTCCTCGGCTGGATCGACCTCAAGGGCCTGATGCCGCGCAGTCAGCTCTCCGACGACGAAGCCGTGCTCAATGGCATCGCCTACGACGCGGCGCATGACAGGCTCTTCGTTACCGGAAAGCTCTGGCCCAAAATCTTCGAGATCGCCGTCGTTCCCGGAAAAGCAAAACTGGTTCCAGTCCGGCACGCCAAATAGCCAAAGCGGAATCTCCCATCGCATCTGTCGACGATCACAGGACACTGGCAAAACACCCGCGTATACTTTCGCCGAGGTTGAGAGCTACCAATGGACTTATTGTCGGTTCCCACGGTGTTGCAGAATGCGGCCATCCTCACGGTCATCCTGGCGTTGAGCGGCTACCTCATTACGTCGCTGAGCACTCATATGCTGGCCCTCCGCCGCGACAAACTCGACTTGTCAATAAGCGCTTGAACGAGTTCTATGGCCCGCTCTACGTCGCATCGGAAGCGGGCAACATTGCCTACCGTTCACTGCTGAATAGGCAGGGAAAGAGCCAAAGCGAACCCATTCTCGATTCCGAGATGAAGGAGTGGATGCTTTGGGTCACCACCATCTTCATGCCCCTGAATGACATTCGCGAGAAGGTCATCATCGAGAATGCACACCTGATCATTGAGGAGCAGATGCCCACATGCCTTCTCGATTTCGTCACGCATGTCGTGGGGTATAAAGCAGTGCTGGCGCGCTGGGCCGAGGGCGACTATTCAGAACGCCGCTCCACTATCGGCTGGCCTCCGGAGTTCGATATTTACGTCAAGCGATCCTATGCTGCACTCAAAGCCGAACAGTCGCGGCTGATGCACAGCTCACTCTGGTTCGTATGGCATCGTCTTAGAGAACCACTCTTAGCTTCGTCCACTTGTTCACGCAATCTTTTCTGAATCTTCTTTGAGTGCGTCCCCGATCGGATTCACTTCATTGAACGTCGGATTCAGTGTGGTGACAGCGCAAACAACCTTCGTGAGGCGCGCCTCTTGACGACGCCGCATCTTGTGCGTCGCCGGTGCATAGTAGTGCTCGATCGATTCGACAAGATACGCCCCCGGAATGAAGCCGCTTCCACTCCCCACGCCATCTCCGGGAAGCAGAATGATGTCCCCCTCACGCGGCAGCCAATTCAGAGTCTCCAGCGGTACAACGTTGATAGTTGTTCCATCTCTCACGATGAATTCAAGGCAGTCGCGGCTGTGCATCGATCCTTCTCGTACCTGCTGCGCCTCCTGCCTAGCCTTGTACGCCTGGTATGACGCGGCCAGAATGGCGGGAAGACCGATCAGAAGTCCAAGAATGCTCGCAACCGAGCCGAAATGATCCAACCATGAGAGCGGCATCGAATTCCTCTTACCCGTGCTTTCACTGACCTTGCCCGCACGCTCCGAATCGGTAGACCAGTACGCTCTCCATGCAGAAGGGGATCATGGATGGCTGCGATGAAGAGCGTTAAAAAGGCTATTGAGGAGCCGATGGGGCTGGCAGAGTAAAGCCATGGTAAGGCAGGAGGACTAAAAACCAAATCAGGGACGCATAAAGAAAAGCGTTGGAATATCATCGTCATCGAATGTGGACATCCTGAGGTCAGTTTGCGGGCGATCAGGCCAGGCTTTTTGCCGTCGCCGAGGTCTGTTCGCGACCAAGCTGCTCGCGCTGGGGCAGTTCTCCGCGCCTGCTCCAGAAGTAAACGGCAATCGCGCCAATCGCCAGCGCCAGCCCGCATCCAAACTCGGTCGTGTAATAGAGGGCGCGTCCTTCCGGCGCCGTCATGCGATCCAGGATCGCCTGGATGAATAGATTGTGGCTCGCATGCAGCATGGCACAGGGCCACAAGCTGCCGGACTTCAGCCTCAGCCAACCCATCACGAAGGCCATTGCAACCACCATGCAGGTGAAGCACGCCAACGCATACGCCGGATTGGTCCCTGCGTTGTAATCAGCCCAAAGCAGACCTCGGATAGTGCCACATCGCCCAGACGAGCCCGCTGACAATGCACCCAAACGTAAAGCCGAACTGACCCACCAGGCGCGGCAGCAGAAACCCGCGCCAGCCAATCTCCTCGCCGAGTGCGTTCGCAAGACTCCCGATCACTCCAAGGGTAGCCAGCATGGGAATCATCAGCCCGAACGTCGCAAAGTGTGGCGACGAACCCAGACTCAGCGATTCTGCCGCGGCCTTTTCAAACTCACCGAGCGCGAACGATCCGCGCACCGCGATCCAGACGATGACATAAACCGGAATGGCATAGAGGAGCGGCAGTAGATATCCCCACAGTTCAAACCGCACCGGACGCCAGCTCCAACCGAGCGTGCGCGTGTCGATGCGCAACAGCGCGCAGGTTGCAAATGCCGCCGCGGCCGGGCACCACATCACGAGCCGCACCACCAGCCCGTTGCCGGCACCGATGTGATGCGAATGGATCATCAGGAAATAGGGAAGGGAACTGAAGAGGAACACCAGGCAAAGAAACGTGACGATCTGTTTGGTGAGCGGCTTCATCTGGCCATGCTATGCCATTTGATCCGTATCAGAATGTCCGTTTCGATTCCGGCGGAAAGGGAACCGGAAAAGCGGAACCGGTCACTTCAACGCTTTTCACGCCACAGAAGCTACAACAACGCTCTGCCACAGGCGCAGCGTTGGTTCGGCTCGGTTGATCGTGTAGAAGTGCAATCCTGGAGCGCCGTTGCGCAGCAGGGTTTCGCAGAGACGCGTCATCACGCCAAAGCCAAAATCGAGCAGAGCCGGCTTGTCGTTCTGCAACTGCTCGAGGCGCAGGCGAATCCAACGCGGCAGATCGGCGCCGCAACCATCGCAGAAGCGTACGGTTCTCGAGAAGTTCGTAATCGGCAAGATGCCGGGCACGATCGGAATTCGGATTCCAGCCTTCTCGCAGCGGTCAACGAAATCAAAATACGCGTCGGCGTTGTAGAAGAGCTGTGTTAGAGCGCCGTCTGCGCCTGCATCAACTTTGCGGCGAAAGTTGTCAAAATCCGCATCGGGGCTGACTGCCTGCGGATGAACTTCTGGGTAGGCCGCAACTTCAATTTTGAAATAGTCGCCGTGCTCCTCGCGGATGAACGCAACGAGTTCGTTGGCGTAGTGGAACTCGCCGGGCGCCGATGACGACAAAGCAGTGGCCGGCAGATCGCCGCGCAGAGCAACGATGCGCTTGACGCCGACCTCGCGGTAGCGATCGAGATGGGTCGCGATACACGCGCGGGTGGAACCGACGCAGGTGAGATGCGGCGCAACCTCAATGCCGCTATGCTCTACCACTTGCAGCAGCGTGTCGTACGTACCGTCCTGTTCGGAACCGCCCGCTCCGTGAGTGACCGAGAAGAAGTCAGGACGTGCAGCAGCAAGCTCGCCTATAACCTGCGGGAGCATCGCCGCACTCTCTGCGGTGCGTGGCGGAAACAGCTCGAAGGAGAATGTGGGCCTGCTGGCTTCGACGCGACGATCAGCGTTGCCTAGCGCCCAGATTCGACTGGACCGCTGAAGGGCTGACGCTCGAACCAGCAATTGCTTTTAGTACCGATAGTATTCCGGCTTGTACGGCCCTTCCACCGGAACGCCGATGTAGTCCGCCTGCTTCTTTGAGAGCGTCGTCAGCTTCACGCCGATCTTCTCCAGGTGCAGCCGAGCCACTTCCTCGTCCAGCTTCTTGGGCAGCATGTAGACGTCCATCTTGTAGGTGTCCTTGTTCTTCCAAAGGTCAAGCTGCGCCAGCGTCTGGTTGGCAAAGCTGTTCGACATCACGAAGCTGGGATGGCCCGTCGCGCAGCCCAGGTTTACCAGGCGGCCTTCGGCCAGCATGAAGATCTAGTGCCCATCGGGGAAGTGGTACTTGTCCACCTGCGGCTTGATGTTCAGCTTCTCCACGCCTTTCTCCGCATTCAGCCGATCGATCTGGATCTCGTTATCGAAGTGCCCGATGTTGCAGACGATCGCCTGGTCCTTCATCTTCTTCATGTGCTCGAGCGTGATGATGTCCACGTTGCCGGTGCAGGTCACGTAGATGTCGCCGCGTCCCAGCGTGTCTTCAATCGTGCGTGACTTCGTAGCCTTCCATCGCCGCCTGCAGTGCGTTGATCGGATCGATCTCCGTCACGATGACGCGTGCGCCCATGCCGCGAAGCGAGTGCGAGCGAGCCCTTGCCCACATCGCCGTATCCGCAGATGCACTGCAACCTTGCCCGCCACCATCACGTCGGTCGCGCGCTTGATGCCGTCAGCCAGCGACTCGCGGCAGCCGTAGAGATTGTCGAACTTCGATCTTCGTCACGGAGTCGTTCACGTTGATGGCCGGAACCAGCAGCTTGCCCTGCTCCATCATCTTGTAAAGGCGGTGAACGCCCGTCGTCGTCTCTTCTGAAACGCCGCGCCACTCCTTCACCACGTTGTGCCAGTGCTGCTGGTCTTCGGCGTAGACCTTCTTCAGCAGGTCCTTGATGACCTGCTCTTCGTGGTTGCCGGAAGGCGTATTCACCCAGCCGTCGCCGTTCTTCCAACTCATAGCCCTTGTGGATCAGCAGCGTCACGTCGCCGCCATCGTCCACAACCAGCTCGGGGCCCTTGCCGCCCTTGTGGCTCAGCGCCTTGTACGTGCACCCCCAGTACTCTTCGAGGATCTCGCCCTTCCAAGCAAACACCGGAACGCCCGCCGCCGCGATCGCCGCCGCCGCATGGTCCTGCGTGGAGAAGATATTGCAGCTTGCCCAGCGCACTTCGCGCCCAGGATCCACCAGCGTCTCAATCAGCACCGCCGTCTGAATCGTCATGTGCAGCGAGCCGGTGATGCGGACGCCAGCCAGCGGCTTCTCTGCCGCGTACTTGTTGCGGATCGCCATAAGGCCCGGCATCTCGTGCTCGGCAATGCGAAATCTCCTTGCGGCCCCAATCGGCCAGCGCGAGATCGGCAACTTTGTATTCGGTCAATGGTCCAGGGTTGAGGAAGCCATTCAGTTCTCCTTATATCGACCATATCGTGATATATTGATATGTACCAGAAACCATGGCCACGTCAATTGTGAAAATCCTCCGCGTTGTAGCCGACCCAAACCGGCTGCGCATCCTGCTGCTTGCTGAAGGCGGAAGAGCTTTCCGTCGCCGAACTGCAGGAGATCCTCGTCATGGGCCAAAGCACTATCTCCACTCATCTTTCCCAGCTCAAGCAGGCAGGCTTGGTTGAAGACCGCCGCACCGGCAAGAACATCCTCTATCGCTTACAACCGGCGATGGAAACGACGTGCTCGCCGACCTGCTCGCTCGCGCCGAACGAGAAATCCCCGAAGCCGCGCACGACCACGCCACCGCTCGCCGCGTAGTCGAAGAACGCCAGGACAAGATGCGCGCCTTCTTTGACAGCGTTGCCGGGCCGCCTCGGCAAGGATTACGTTCCCGGCAAATCCTGGAAGAGCGTTGCCGAAGCGCTGCTGCGCCTCATGCCGCCCATGGTCATCGCCGACCTTGGCGCGGGCGACGGAAGTTTCTCTCTGCTCCTCGCACAGAATGCGACAAAGGTCATCGCCGTCGACACCTCCGCCAAGATGATCGAGTTCGCGCGCGATCAGGCACACCGCCATCACGTGAAGAATGTCGACTACCGCCTAGGCGACATGGAAGAGCTCCCCATTGACGACAAGTCAGTCGACCTCGTCTTCTTCTCGCAATCGCTGCATCACGCATTACATCCACAGCGTGCCATTGCAGAGGCATGGCGCATTCTGCGCCCGGGCGGCCGCATCGCCATTCTCGACCTGGCCAAGCACCGCTTTGAAGAAGCGCGCGAAATCTACGCCGACGAGTGGCTGGGCTTCAGCGAAGCCGAACTTGAATCGATGTTGCAGAATTCCGGATTCCAAAAGACCAAAACTTCCATCGTCTACAAGGAAGAGAAGGCGCCGCATTTCCAGACGCTGCTCGCTGTTGCTCACAAGGCTTGAACAACTCGCGATGCCCGAGTCACGTGCTGCGGGCAGCTCCGACTCATTGCGCCGGCGTCAGCCCATGTCGCCGCATCACATCGCCAATGGCAGCCAGGTTGGGCGGACCTCCTGCTGAAGCCTTCAACACTGCAGCAATCTCGCGAAAATATTCCGGGCCAAGAATGCCGGGCGTCAAAACTGCCAGGCAAGTCGCTGTTTCCCCATGTAGGTTATCGAAGCGGTGAACCGCTCCGCGCGCTATGGACAATACCTCACCCGGACGGACCTCTTCGCGCTGTCCTTCTACCGTAAATGTCATCACACCTTGGATGCCGTAGGCTGTCTCCTCATAGGCGTCATGCGAATGTGCAGCCGGAACCTTGCCACCCGGGGGCACCTCAAACTCAAACATCGCCAACGCGCCGCCGGTATCTTTCCCCTCGAGCAGGAATCGTATTGCCAATTCGCCGATTCTGATTTCTTCAGTGGCTTTGCTCATTTGTCGAACCTCGTTCTCTTTCCATTGTGCATTTGCCGTCGTCACTTTGAGGACTTTGAGGCGCATCGTGTCTAGGGGCAGGTCGAATGCGCTGTGGATGCGAAACACAATAACATTGTGTCCAACGCCCCGGTCAAATACGTTCCTGTCCTCAAAACGGCAGCAGCAGCAATGGCACAACTAGCCCAGCCACCAATAGCCCGGTAAGCCGCCACCGCCTGCGGTCGAATTTATAGGACATATAAGCTCCGGTCAGCGTCGAGAGGGCCAGGCTCACGGACACCAGAAGAAAGAAGATCTTCATAGGTAAATGGCTCTTTTGCGCGGCAGGCGCCGGTCCTCCGCTCCTGCTCTCCGGGCCATCCGCTTTTTTGCTCGCCTGGCCCGGCGCGTTTTGCGAAGCTCCACCGGAAGCGAACCCCGCCAATGCAGTTCCCGAGGTTTCCTCGTTCTCCACCCTCGATTGCCGGGGGCCGCAGTTTGCGCACGGGCACCGTCGTATCTTGCTTCTTATGGAGCTGCGCCAGTGATGCGATCCAAGCGGGCGGCTTATAGGCGCTGCCCTGCGTAGTCTCGTGCAGGCTGAACGTCTGCATCGCCCCTGTAAATGCAAAGAAAAGCAACGCTGGAGTTGTGAAGATCCCCAGGAGCAGGTGCACTTTGCGCGTGAACTTCAAGACTGCATGAGCTTTCGACATCAATGTTCCTATGATTGAGATATGCGCCTGCTCTATTCATCGGCTTACTCCGATCCCCGGAAGTCCTGCATCGAGCGCGCTGTAGTATAAGACGAAATTAGTCCGATCTTGATGACAACTTCGATGGCCCGCGAAATCTTTACCATTTGCGCGACTCGGTTGCTTTGCAGGATTCCGCCACGAACACAATCCAATTGCGATAGCATGGCATCGAACCACCGAGGTTTGAAATGACCTTGGCTTTGCCGAGCGAAAGAAACGACGCCACACGGGGTGCAAGGCTTCAACGTCTTACCCGCGCCCAACGCACCGCCGTTCTCAAGGCCCTCGCTGATCCCAAGCGCTTCGAACTGCTCGAGAAGATCGCACGCGCCAATTGTCCCCTCGGATGCGCCGCTGCACACGAGGCCCTCGCCATCTCGCCAGCCACTCTCTCGCACCACATCAAGGAACTTCAGACCAGCGGCCTCATCGACGTACGCAGGGAAGGGAAGTTCGCATTTCCTTACCGTCAAGCCCGGTGTTCTCGAAGCGCTCTCAGCCTATTTGCAGTCGCTCAGCCCCGGCTCCTGCCCGACCCGCTAAGCCCATTTTCCAGAATTTTCACAATCCTCCTGAATCCATTCCCGTCTCCTCACATCAATTCGATAGTTGTCGAAACGTCAAAACGAAGGACGGCGGGCAACAAGATATTGGAGGATCAGAGAAATGAGCAAACTTAAGGGAAAAGTCGCATTGGTCACCGGCGCATCCAAGGGCATCGGCGCAGCCATCGCAAAAGAACTGGCTTCGCAGGGCGCGGCCGTCGCAGTCAACTATTCGGGCAGCAAGGCCGGAGCGGAAAAAGTCGTCGAGGAAATAAAGAAGGCGGGTGGCAAAGCCATCGTGGTCCAGGCCAACGTGGCTGATCCCGACACCATCGGTCCGCTGATCGAGACGGTGAACAAACAGCTTGGCCCCATCAGCATTCTCGTCAACAACGCCGGCGTCTATGACTTCGCCCCCATCGAAGCCGTCACCGCGGAGCACTTTCACAAGCAATTCAACGTCAACGTTCTCGGACTTCTGTTGACAACGCAAGCAGCTCTGAAACACTTTGATCCCAAGGGTGGCAGCATCATCAATATCGGATCGGTGGCGGCCGGCGGCGTACCCACCGCGGCAGTTTATAGCGCCACCAAGGGCGCCGTTGACTCTGCTACTTTCGCCCTCGCGCAGGAACTTGGCCCGCGGAAGATTCGCGTAAACTCCCTCAACCCCGGAATGGTTGAGACTGAAGGCGTTCACGCAGCGGGCTTCATCGGCACAGACTTCCATCAAAAGATCGTTGCCGAAACACCGCTTGGCCGCATCGGCCAGCCCGGCGACATCGCGACAATCGCCGCATTTTTGGCTTCGGACGATGCTGTCTGGGTCAATGGCCAGGCCATTCAAGCCTCTGGTGGCAATCGCCTTTGAAATAGAAACCAGTTCCGCACGAAACCGGGCCCCAGACGCCGGGCCCGGGCGATCGGACCATAGGAAAGACCAGCCCATCGAAGGATTCGAATCATGACATACATTTTCTTTCCCACAGTTGTGGTTGCGGCTCTTGGAATTTTTGCCGCGAAGGCTGGCGATCAACTTCGCGCACCGCTTTTCGAACGCACGCGGTGCGCAGGCGATGGGAGCGCAGTTGTGTGGGCTTATGAATCTACAGCGAGGCTGCCTCGAACAGACGGCCGCGAAATGCGCAAAGGTGCCTGGTATCCGGTTCGCCGCAGCGGGCGCTGCTGAGCTTGGGTGCCCCAGGTCTCGCTTTTGAGACCTGGGAAACAGCTCGCGAGCAGGAGAACCCAGCTTATGAACCGGCTCTCTCTGCCTCGAGAATCGCTCGTTTCCGCTCCACTCCCCAGCGATAACCAGTGAGCGAGCCGCTTGCACCTACCACGCGATGGCATGGAACTATCAGGGCCACCCGGTTCGTCGCGCAGGCTCGCGCAACGGCGCGCGTCGCGTTGGGTTCGCCCATTTCGCGCGCCACTTCGCTGTAGCTTCGTGTCTCCCCGCGCGGAATCTGTCGCAACGCCTGCCACACGCGAAGCTGGAATACGGTCCCACGCAGGTCAAGTGCGCCCGGCAGTCCGCGATTTTCAGAGAGGTCTGAGCCTTCGCGCACGCTTTGCAATGCCGCATCGACAAGCCGCGACAGCGAAGGATCCTGGTGCAACTCGGCGGCAGGGAACTCCTCGCGCAGACTCGCCTCGGCCTCCGCCTCTGTTCCAGCCAGAGACAGCCAGCAAAGCCCGCGATCGGTCGCGCCCACGATCACTCGGCCAAAAGGTGAAGATGCGGAGCACCACCCAATTCGCTCACCCTTGCCGCCCTGTGCAAACCTGGCCGGAGTCATTCCCAACTGCGCTCCTTCATATGCCCGGCTCGACGAGCCGAACCCCGCTTCGTAGATTGCGTCGGTCACGCGGCCGTTCTGTTTCAGTGCCCCGCGCAGCCTGCCTGCGCGCAGAGACCGCTGATACTGTAGCGGACTCACGCCCATCTGCTGCTTGAAGATGCGCTGCACCGTGAACGGGCTCATGCCAGCGATGCGTCCCAGCTCTGCGAGCGGTACAGCGCGATCGAGGTTCGCTTCCAGGTGAGCACGAAGCTGGTCCAAAGCATTACGGCGCGGAGCGCTCGGTTTGCAGCGTTTGCAGGGCCGAAATCCCGCTGCCTGCGCAGCATCAGTCGTTTCGAAGAAGCGCACATTCGCGCGCAATGGCCGCCGGCTTCGGCAATCGGGCCTGCAGAAAACGCCCGTTGTTGCCACTGCATAGAAAAACCGCGCGCTGCTATCGCGCTCGCAAAGCTGCTGCCACGCCTGGGTCTCGTCGAGTGTTTTCACTGCCTGATCCACATTTGCGAATTGAACATTGCTCGTCATGGATTCATCGTCGCCGAAGTTCGATTCGCGTACACTCCGATTCTTGCGCGCAATTCGGAATTTCCGCGCACGAAGCTGCAGTTATTCCCCAATCCCTAATCCCTATTGCCTGTCTCTCAGCACGGCTTCCGCCCTCAGCAGATCCTCTTCCGTATCGACGCCAATCGTATCCGCGGGCGCTTTTGCAACGTAGATATCGATTCCTGCCTCGAGCAATCGCAACTGCTCGAGCTTTTCTACCGTTTCCAACCATCCGGGAGGTAGCTCTGAAAATTTCTCCAGTGCCGCCTTGCGATAGGCGTAAATCCCCAGATGTTTTCGATAACCCGCAACCCCCGAATGATCGCGATCGTGGGGAATGGTGGCGCGCGAAAAATAGAGCGCCTTACCATCCAGGGTCGTCACCACTTTAACCGCATTCGGATTGTTGATCTCGTCAGCCGGACAGCGCACGGCTAATGTGGAAACCTGCACTTCGGGTCTCTCAAATAACTCCAGCAAAGGTGGGAAGAACTCCGGCGTAAGTGTCGGCTCATCGCCCTGGATATTGACGTAGATATCCGCATCGATCTGGCGAGCGACTTCGCGCACCCTGTCGGACCCGCTCGTGCAGCTTGGTGAAGTCATGGCCACTGCGACACCGCGCGCGAGGCATGCCGCGGCCACTTCGTCTGAATCCGTCGCCACCACCACCGGATCCATCAGACCACTGCTGACAACTGCGCGCCACACCCATACGAACATTGGTCGCCCGGCAATCTCGCGCAGCACTTTGCGAGGCAGCCGCGTTGAGCTCAGCCGCGCCGGAATCACCCCCGCTATCCGTAACTTGCTCATGCACGCGAGTCTACAGGAGCAGGCGTGAGAATTCATCCGCCCAACGCCTGGGAGTGGGGAAGACTGGCCCAGGCAGCCTCGTGCAACGGTTTGACCTTAAATCCAACCACCCGTATCATCTAGAGTGATGCAGCTGTTCCGCTGCTTGCCCCTTCCGGCGGGGTAGCTCAGATGGTTAGAGCGACGGATTCATAACCCGTAGGTCGGCAGTTCGATCCTGCCTCCCGCCACCAGTTCTCCACAGATAGCTCCTCACTTTCGACAATCATCGCCTGACGCGGTCATCGATGCTTCGGTGGCCTCCCATCCCTACCTCTCGTTCCCCGTCACCGGTTTTTCTTTTACCCGTTGCGGTATCATTGCGTCTAAAGCTTAGTGGCCTGCTCCCCCTCAGAGGCCCTACTGGTGGTGTGTGTGTCCCGATTCTTTCAGAGACTGACCTTCGTCCTCGCCGCAACCATCTTTGCCGCTCTCGGCCTCGGCTTCGCGCTGGGCGAGTTCGGCATGTTCGGCGTTCACGCGGGAGCCGAACAGGATGGCGCCTATCGCCAAATGCATGTCTACGCGGAGGTCCTCAAGAGAATTCAGAGCGACTACGTCACCGATCCCAACATCAACCAGGTGACGAACGGCGCCCTGCACGGACTGCTCGAGTCGCTTGACGCGGACTCCAGCTATCTGACGCCGACCGAATACAAGATCTACAAGGATCGGCCCTCCAATGGTGTGGCCCAAATCGGCGTTACGGTTTCAAAACGTTATGGCTATGCAACTATTGTCAGCGTGGCTCCCGGCTCGCCGGCCGATCGCGAGCACCTGTCCGACGGCGACGTGATTGAATCCATCGGCGACAGCTCGACCCGCGAGCTTTCGCTGGCCGTTATCCGCCTCCTGCTTGAAGGCAAGACCGGTAGCACGGTCACAATCTCTGTGGTTCGTCCGCGGAAACCAGATCCGGACAAGCTCACGCTCACGCGGACCGTCATTCCGTCGCCTGCATTCAATGAGCAGCAATACGAGAATTCCAGCATCCTATATCTCAAGCCTGGGGCGCTCACTGCGGCCCGTGTGGATGAGATCGCCGCCAAGATCAAGTCCGCCGGAAAGACCCGCAAGATTCTTCTCGACTTGCGCGATGACTCGGATGGCGAAGCAGAGCAGGGAATTCGCCTGGCCAACTTCTTCATAGGCCAGGGCACGCTGGCTGTTCTGGAAGGCCAGAAGTTTCCGCGCCAGACTTTCACAGCCGATCCGGCAAAGGTTCTTACCAGCGCGCCGGTTGCAGTGCTCGTAAATCGTGGAACTTACGGTGCGGCTGAGCTTACGGCCGATGCCATCCAGGGCGCAAAGCGCGGCGATGTAGTTGGTGAGCGGACTTTCGGCGAAGGGTCGGTACAGAAAACGATTGAACTGCCCGATGGTTCGGCCATTTTGCTGACGGTGGCCAAGTTCCAGGGCCCCGACGGCAAGAAGATTCAAGATGAAGCAGTTGCCCCCACCGTCGTCGTCGGGCGAAGCGTCGCCGATGATGATGTAGATGCTGATGACAATCCGCAGCCAAGCAAGGGCGACGAGCCGCTGAACAAGGCGCTTGAGCTTCTTAAGGCAAAAAACACCTAAATCGGGAACGCGTTTTCACTCTTGCACGGCGTGGTTCCAGGATCTCCTTCCACGCCGACAGTCAATCTGTAAGCGTGCTAGCCTTGATGCAGGCATCCCCGTTCAACAGCGCGTTTCGACGTGGCTAAAAACGAGAGGATCGTCGACGAGGCTCCTGTTGGCTGCCCCTCCTGCACATTCGGTTGATTCTCGCGGCCTTGGCCGCGCCCACCGGCTGCGGC
Organism: uncultured Acidobacteriaceae bacterium; assembly: GCA_963782775.1. Lineage (GTDB taxonomy): Bacteria > Acidobacteriota > Terriglobia > Terriglobales > Acidobacteriaceae > Telmatobacter. The sequence continues at coordinate 234,860 of CAWALE010000014.1, read as the reverse complement.
CCGAAGCCGTCCCACCTCCGCTCTTTCGCCGGCGCAAAGTCGCTGGCAAAGTTGCATTCTTCGTACTCCTGTTCCTCGCTGTTGTTACCGGCTCTCTGGCCGGCCTGATGTTAGTCTTCTCAGTCAATTTGCCGCAGATCAACGACCTCGAACACTATCGGCCGTCGACCATGACGCACCTGTACGACAGCAAGGGCCGCGTCATCGGTTCCTTTGCACTAGAGAGGCGCATCATCGTTAATTACGACGACTTCGCTCCCGTCCTTCATCAGGCCGTCATCTCGATCGAGGACAAGAACTTCGATTCCCACTGGGGCATCAACGTATTCCGCATTGCCGGCGCGCTCTGGCACGATCTGCGCTCACACGGCCGCGCGCAAGGCGCCTCCACGCTCACCATGCAGTTGGCGCGCAACCTGTTCCTCTCTGCCGACCGCACCGCAGCCCGCAAATTGCAAGAGGCCTATCTCGCCATCCAGATCGAGCGCGCCTTCACCAAGGAGCAGATATTTACGCTCTACGGCAATCAGATTTATCTCGGCAGCGGCATGTATGGGTTTGAAGCGGCAGCGGAGTTTTATTTTGGCAAGCACGCCAAAGACGTCAATCTTACTGAGGCCGCCCTGCTTGCTGGTTTGCCCAAGGGCCCCGCCGCATATTCGCCGCTGATCAATCCTGAGAAGGCTCTGCGCCGCCGCAATCTTGTCCTCAGCGAGATGGAGTCTGACGGCGTGATCACGCATCAGCAGGCTGATCAGGCTCGCCGTTCGCCGCTTGGGCTTCACGTCAGTCAGCCGGAGATGTCGGTAGCGCCCTGGTTCCAGGAAGAAGTGCGCCGCGAGCTTGAAAAGAAATTCGGCACCGAGCAGGTGCACGAAGCCGGACTTCGCGTCGACACCACGCTCGATCTCGATCTGCAGAAGACCGCCAATAAAGCTCTCGCCGATGGACTCGCCGCATACGAGCGCAGGCATGGCTGGAAGGGCAAGCTCGACAACGTGCTCGCAGACGCCAACTCGCTCGACAATTACAAGCATCCCGATTGGGCGCTCGCCACACACCCCGGCGACTACGTTCACGCAATGGTCACGCGGGTGCTGCCACTCGAAATCCGAGCGCGCGTCGGCGCCAACGATATTGTCCTGCTTCCTCAGGACTGGGCCTGGACCGGCCAACGCTATGGCGAAGCGCTCGTGAAGCCCGGCGACGTCATCTATGTCCACCTTGCAGACGCGACAGAGGGCCCCGCGAGGCGCGCAACGCTTGAACAGGATTCCGGAACCCAAGGAGCCGTCTTCGCCATGGATAACACCACTGGCGACGTTCTCGCCATGGTCGGCGGCCGCGACTATGCTCTCTCTGAGTTCAATCGTTCCACGCAGGCCGAACGCCAGACGGGTTCGAGCTTCAAGCCCTACGTCTACACCACGGCAATAGAAGAGGGCGCCAAGCCCAGACGACATCATTGTTGATGGTCCCGTCAGCTTCGGCAGCTACGCCCCGCATAATTACGAGAACGACTACAAAGGCGCAATGACTCTTGACCAGCGCCTTTGCCGAATCGCGCAACATTCCTGCCGTCAAACTCGCCGCACGCGTCGGCATCCGCAAGGTCATCGATATGGCGCACCGCTTCGGCGTCACGACAGACATTCCGGCCTACCTTCCCATCGCCCTCGGCGCAGCAGAAATCACGTTGGAGGAACAAGTCACTTCCTACTCCGTTTTTCCCAACGACGGCATTCGCGTGAAGCCGCGCCTCATCAAGAAGGTCACCAACGCCGACGGCATCACGCTGTGGGAAGATGCGCCTGCCGTCGACGAGATCATCAGCCAGCAGACCGCGCGCACCATGATGGCGCTTCTTCGGGCCGTGACGGCGCACGGCACCGGCGCTGCGGTCGCGCAGATGAATCATCCTCTGGGCGGAAAAACAGGCACCACCAGCGACTACACCGATGCCTGGTTCATGGGCTTTTCACCCTCGGTCACCTGCGGCGTCTGGGTCGGCTACGACAGCCGCCAGTCTCTCGGCGAAAAGGAAACCGGCGCCCGTGCCGCTCTGCCCATCTGGATGGAGATCATGAAGGTCGCCATCGCGGGAAAGGACGACGAGCAGTTCCCCGGCGATGCGGAATTGCCTCCGATGGAGCAGGCGAAAGTTACTCGGCCCGCGAGTCCTGCCGCCGCGCCGGCTCCTGCACCCCATCCTTCGCAGAGTCTGACGCCGCGAACGCAGACTCCCGCGCAGCCGGCCAAGATCACTGCGCCTCGCTGTTGCGAAGCCAGTTCAGACCGGGTTGACCCAGCCGGTTTCTCCTCATTGATTTGAACCGGTCCCATTACCGTCCACCAGCTCTTGGGTTGACATCCTACCCGAAGCAGCGCATACTCAGGTCGTATGGCGACCCAAGAGAACAACGACGACCGCATCGCCCTTCTTCAGGGCACCCTGGACCTGCTGATCCTGAAAACTCTTTCCTTCGGGCCGTGTCATGGCCAGGGCGTGGCGCGCTCCATCCAGCGACAGTCGGAAGAAGTGCTCATTCGTCGATCACGGCTCGCTCTACTAGCGCTCCAGCGCCTGGAAGACAAAAAGCTCATTCGCGCCAAGTGGGGCGTCAGCGAGAACAACCGCAAGGCGCGCTTCTATTCGCTGACCGCCAAGGGCCGTAGCGAGCTCCACGGAAAAGCTTCAGCAATGGCGGCGCCTTATGCGGGCCATGGGTCTGATTCTCGATCCTGCTGCCGGGCCGCAAGGCGAGGAGGCATAAGCATGTTCAACGCAAACGCACCGCCGAAGATTTTGCCGAAGAGATCAAAGCGCATCTCGCACTCGAAGCCGACGACCTGCGCGACGAGGGATTGAGCGAGGAAGCAGAATCGCAACGCGCGCCCGAGCTGGAATTCGGCAATGTCCCGCTCGCGCAGGAGAAGTTTCGTCATGCGCGGCCGGTGGGCACAGCTCTCGAAACGTCGCGCGCGATTTCGCTTCGGCGTTGCGGTCGCTGCGCAGAGCCCGGGATTTGCGCTCACCGCGATCTTCACGCTGGCGCTTGGCGTGGGCGCGAATACCGCAGTCTTCAGCGTGATGAATGCAGTTCTGCTCGAGTCGCTGCCCGTCGCCGATCCCGACCGCGTCGTGTATCTCAGGATCTCTGGTCCGCCCACGGGACTGGCACTGTCGATTCCAACGGACGTTCACTTACGCGGTTTACGATGCGCTGCGGCAAACAGCCGGAACGGCTCTCGTCACTGATCGCCTATGTGCCGTTTTCCGTCAAGCAAGGTTTCGGTCCGCTACGGATCCAGCCGGAAGAAGCGGAAGGCGACATGGTCAGCGGCACATTCTTCTCTGGCCTTGGCGTGAATCTGCCCTATGGGTCGCGGCTTTACGGCTGACGATGAGCGCAATCACGCACCGATCGCCGTGCTGAGCTACAACTACTGGACGCGGCGCTTTGCGCGAGAACCCAAACGTTTTCGGCCAAACCCTCTTTGTCAATGGCGTACCCACGACCATCGTCGGAGTTCCGCCGAAGGATTTGAAGGCCTGGAACCTGGCGGATCAACCGACTTCTGGATTCCGTTGCAGAACCGTCGCGAACTGAATGCGTGGGGCAATCCTCCCGACGACGGGAAACCCTATATTGCCAACCCGACGTGGTGGTGCCTGCGGCTCATTGGCGCCTCGCGCCAGGCGTGAGCAAAACCCAGGCGATGGCACAGCTGCAGCCGGTCTTTCAATCGGCGGCATTCGTTGGGTTGGGTTCGCCAAAGGCAGGCGAAAAACCACCTGTGCTCAGCTTCACCGATGCGAAGAATTTTCCCGGCTACGACGAGGAGTACGGCAATCCGCTTCGCATCCTGATGGCGATGGTCGGACTTGTCCTGCTGATTGCTGTGACCAACGTGGTAATGCTGCTGATGGCGCGAAACGCGAGTCGGCAGCGGGAGTTCTCATTACGTCAGGCGCTGGGCGCGGGACGCGGCGAGTTGTTTCGGCAACTGCTGACAGAGGGCGCGATTCTGGTTGCCGCGGGCGGAGCGCTGGCCTGGCGCTTCGCGCATGGTCGCGACGCGCCTGTTGGGCAAATTGGGCGCAGATCGAATCGAGTCTTGCGCCCGACAGCACCGTGCTGCTTTTCACGCTCGGCGTCCTGGTCTTTGCGGCGCTGCTCTTTGGCCTGGCGCCGACTGCGCGTGGCGCTCGCCAGCGGAGCGGAACACGCCCTGAAAACCTCTGCGGCAACGTCGCACACTGATACGGGCAAATCGCGCACCGGCAAAATCATCGTGGCGTTGCAGATGGCGCTTTGCGTCGTGCTGCTGGTCGGCGCAGGCCTGCTGATTCGCACGCTGAGCAATCTCGAAAACACTCCCCTGGGAATGCGGGTTGATGGCCTCGTGGTCTTCGGAGTCAAGCCGACACCCCGTCGGTTTCAGCTGGAGTCGCGTTCTACCAGGAACCTGATGAGCAAGCTTCGCATCGCTGCCCGGCGTGGAATCCGTGACCGTGATGGAAGAACGTATTAGGCTCGTGGTGTCGAACAACGGCGACATGATGGTCGACGGCAGCTTGCCCGAAGTTGCGAATGGCGGATCGCGGCGGTCCGCAGCAACGTAGTCGGGCCGGACTTCTTCACTACCCTCGGCGTGCCCATCCTTGCCGGCCGCGACTTCGCAGATTCCGATGACGCAAGCTCGCCGCACGTAGGCATCATCAATGAAGAATTCGCCAAGCGCTTCCTGCCCAACCAGAATCCCCTGGGACACATCATCGGGACACAGGGTGGTAATACACAATGACCATTGTCGGCGTGGTGAAGGACCACAAGTATCGCAGTATCGACGGAAGACCGATCCCGATGGCGTGGTACATGTATGCGCAGATCCCTGTCATCGGCCAGATGCACGTGGAGATGCGCGTCCATGGCGATCCGCTTGCAATTCTGCCCGCCGGCACAGAAAGTCGTTCAGCAAATTGATCCCGAACCTGCCGCTGATCCGACCCATGACCCAACGCGCGCAATACGACACCGACCATTTCCAGTCAGATCCTGTTCGCGCGCCTTGCCGGGTTCTTCGGCCTCCTCGCAGTCGTGCTGGTCGCTACCGGCCTCTATGGAACGCTTGCCTACCGCGTGAGCATGCGAACCGCCGAAATCGGCGTACGCATGGCTGTAGGTGCGCGGCGCGAGCAGGTAGTCTGGATGATCCTGCAAAGACAGCCTGGTGCTCACTGCGATTGGAGTGCTGGTCGGCATTCCCCTGGCAACGCTGGTAGGCCGCGCTCTGACATCTTCTCTCTACGGCGTCAAGGCGCTCGATGCGCTCAGTTACGCGCTCGCGATCGCAGGAGTCTGATCGTCGCTTTCGCGGCCAGTGCGCCCCGCAAGCCGCGCTGCCAGTGTCGATCCCTAGAGGCGCTGCGCACCGAATAGAAATTACGAGAGCCTCTCCTGCTTGTAGAGTTCCGCCGTGTGCCGCACCGCGATTGCAATCGCCATCGCAAACATCAGTACGGCTGCTATTGTTCCGCCCAGATCGAATAGCAGCCACCGATGGCCCATCACCGTCGCATATGGGCTTCGCAGCAGAGCAAGGTTTCCGATGATCAGCAGAATGCGAATCTCCGTCGGCCCGAAGACGCCCTGCGACATCTGAAAGCAGGAAAGCGCATAGGTAGCCAGATAGCTCTCCGCCGACAGCAGCAGAAAAGCCACCAACATCGCCGCCGCAACCTGCCAGTGCAAAAAGCCGGAGAAGCCAAGCCCGGACATCATCGCTGTTGCTCCAAAAACATCCACGATGTGATCAACATAAAATCCGTAGCGCGGACGCTGCTGATTGCGCACGCGCGCCAGCGTTCCATCCATGCTGTCGCCAAACCAGTTGAGAACAATGCAAACAGCAACGCCAATCAATGCGAATTTGTTGAAGCGCGAAAGAGCATAAAACAACCCCGCTCCGACCTGTGCGGACAAGCCGAGCAACGTCAGCCCGTCTGAAGTCACCCAGTGCGGCGCACGCTCAGCCATCCAGGTCAGGGCGCGCTTCTCAACAGTGGCGGTCAGTGACTGGTTGATGCGACGCGCGGATGCAAACTGGCGTTCCACTTCCGTCAATGAGGTCGAACTCATACGCATCTCCTCTTGCTTGTTCGATCTAACTTCGAAGCGCGTTGCTCGCAGCACGCAACGTAAACTCCAGCGACTCGCGCGGCACGCTTTCCACGTATGGCCGCACGATCCAGCCGAGCCCTGCGGGAATCGCGCGCGTCAGTGAGATGGATTCCACCTGCATATACAACCCGCCATCGCGCTCCTCGTAGCTCCAGTAGATGTTTTGCCGCCACAGAAATCCGTGTTCCTCACCATCGCTCAGCGCGTGTTCCTTTGCCGTGCCCGGTGAGGCAATCTCTGAGATTCGAGTGCTCCGTGATGCGCTGTAACCGTGCTGCGCGTCGAGTTGGCCAAATGTGACCTCGTAGCTCGTGTCCATGACAACCGTGATCACATGATGCTGCCGCACACGCATCATCGCCCTGAACTGGTCCGGGATCCGGCCGTTGTGCGGCGAAAGAACCTGGGCTTGCACAACCTGGGGCGAGAAGCGCTGCGGATAGCCGCTGAAGTTTTTCATCAGTCGCTCAAAATCAGCCACGGTAGCTCCGCGGACGAATGCGGTGCCCCGCCAGTGATGCAGCAATGCTCCGGGAACGTCGGCCTCATTTGCCGGCGTCAGATGCTCGATAATCAGTTCGCCTTTGCGGAGGCGGGCATCGGTTTGTGCGACCCTTGCAGCTGAAGCCAAAAAACCGTTCGGCGACCGGTGCTGCCCGGCCAGTCTCGTCTCAACTTTTCCGACGTAAGCGTTGAACGAGGCAGTCGCGGCGGCCGGCACCTCGCACCTGCCAGCCACGCACGCAGACATCAACAACAGCGGAACCAGAATGGCTCGGGCGCGATCGACCATTCGCAATCTCGGAATCCCAAGCATCATGACTGCAGCCTCCCAAATCTCTGACAGAGAATCAATGCAAGGCGTGTCACCCAGCATGCCAAATGAATCTCACGGCGCAAACGTCTGTGCGAATTGGATTTCCGCCGACTTGTACATCTCCCACCAATGAAGATTGGATCGGCGCATTCGAGTAAACTTGACATCAGATATGACAGAATCCGCGCCAGCCCGGCGTTACCGCTTCGGAGCTTTCGAGGCGGACCCCTCGACAGGGGAGCTTCGAAGGCAGGGAATCCGCATCAAGCTCAACGCGCAACCGTTCCAGGTTTTATTGATGCTGCTGGAACACTCCGGCGAGGTATTGACCCGCGAAGAAATTGCCCGCACCTTGTGGTCCGATGGCACTTTCGTCGACTACGACCACGGGGTGAACTCCGCAGTTAACCGCATCCGTGAAGCGCTTGGCGATGTGGCCAGCAGCCCTCGATTTGTGGAGACGCTGGCGCGCCGTGGGTACAGGTTCGTCGCTCCTGTTGAATCCATCGCCAGCGAATCTGCCCCAAGCCCCTTGCCCGCCGCCCCATTAGATTTGCCGCAGCGATCGCAGAAGTCTGAGGCGAGATCCGGCAACGGAATCCTTGCATCGCCCGAAGAACTCCCCAGGACATCGCACGCCGTGGTGCAGTCTCTCTTCCTTTTGCTGCAAGTGATGTACCTGGGCTTTTATGTCGGCGCGCTTACGAACCTCGCGGAGATTGAGGATCTGCTGTCTCCACTGAGGCGTGCGACGCTAGTCTTCTACGCCCTTATCGGAACGGCGGCGATCCTGATTCCCGTCCGCGCTTTCGTGCTGTGTGCGGTTCTGTTTCGCGCACCCGGTGTCCGTCGGAAGTTTCTGCAGATGTGGCCCGGACTCCTCGTTGCCGACGTACTGTGGGCGCTCTCGCCTTTTCTGCTCATGCACCACATCAATACCGGGCTGGCACTGGCATGCATGGCCCTGCTGGTCTACTCGCCATTCGCGCAGCGGTCATTGATGCTGATGGGCGCGGGGCAAGGCAAGATTGAACTGTCAGCCGTGACTCGCTGAACGGGTACACAATCCATTTCGATTCCGCCGAAGCTTCTACAACTGATCGTAAAGCGACGTGTTTCGGTATCCGAGCAGGCTCACGAGCGTCCAGATAGCGAGCGCGGTTCCAAATGGAATCTTGAGAATGCTCAGGAACGCAGCCACAATCGCGACGACGCGTCCCCAGGGTGCGCGCTCCATCAGTCCCCAACCCGCCACAAAGGCAAGCGCAGAGCGCAGAATCACCATGATCCAGGCGAAATGAATAATCGCCGGTCCAAAGCCCGGTCCAAGCGGGAAGTTGCCACGTGGCCAGGGACCGTGCATCCAGAAGCCGCCGCCATTCAGGAACGAATTGGCGAAAGACAGCCCCACGATTCCCAGCGCCAGCGACAATCCGCCATAGATAAACCACACCGTACTGAGCGCCCGCACGCGATTGGAATAGTTGGCCACTTCAAACGCGAGGTTAGGCACGCTGGGAGGAGGAGGCGCGGCCGTCGGGCGACCACATTGGGGACAAACTGCTTGCCCCTGCACAAGAGCCTGACCACATCCACTGCAAAACATCTGTACCTCCTTGGAGCTAACGAGATTCTATTCTTCTGAAGCCCTGCGAGCCCGGCGAGGACACTTAGTCCTGCTGTGAATGGGTACGCAGGGGCATCCTGATTCGTTCCCACCGCTCTTCATGGCGGTCGTCATGCAGCACCAGCGCGGTGACCCGGCTCTGCGGATCGCGCTCAACCGCAATCCGCGTCAAACTGCTTCCATTCGGGTAGAAAAGAACCGAATTGGACTCCGCTGCCAACTCCGCGATTTCACCGAAGTGATTCTTCTGGAAGAGTTGGTCCCCCTGGCGAAAGAGCGTGACCACAACCAACCCCCGTTTATCGACGTAGTCGCCGGCGAAGCTATCAAGCTGGGGGGGTGTAAGTTTCAGCGCCGGTGGATGCAACGGGATGGAAACACGTTCGGCAAACGGAGGCGACACGGGTGTTTCTCGCCGGTGCAGCAGCAGCCAGCGTGGCAACTCAGGCTCGTTGAAGGCGCGTGTCCAGCAGTCGTGCTTCAGCCCCTGGTAGACCCAAAGTCGCACGTGGCCGCCCGCCGTCTTCAGTGCCGTGTACAGCAACTCGTCCTGCCGCGGAGCCACTACGTTGTCTTCGGCGCCATGAAAGAGCCACACGGGCGTACGGCCCACGGCCTGCGCATATTCGCCGGGTAGGGTCGAGGCCTGCGCCCACCGGTTCTTCGCGTAGCTCCAGAAGATGCCACCAGCCGCGATGGCAATGGAAGCCCACCGAGTGGGATGTTGACGTGCTAGTTCCCACGCGCCATACCCTCCCATGGAGAGTCCCGAAAGATAGGTACGCGCCTGATCGCCTTGAAACTCGGCCGTCTCTACGTCAAGCTCGGCCATAGCCATGGCGAGCATGTCCTTGTCAGTCCAATAACGGTCGATCGAGCACTGCGGCAGGACTACGATAAAGGGCCAGCGCTCGGGATGGTCGCGAATGGCCGCGGGCAAGCCGATCTGGGTTTGCCACATGCCCTCGGAGCCGCGCTCGCCACGCCCATGCAGAAAAAGGATGACCGGCCAGAGCTTGTGTTTGTCCGGGTGCCAATCTTCTGGAACATATACCTGGTATCGATACCAGTTCGTTCCGATCTGAATCCTGCGATTCAGAAACCCTGTCTCCTGCAATGGATGTTTGTGAGGTCCCGGCGCAGCATGCAGCAGCGCCATTCCCCACGCAAAACAGAGGCAGGCCGCGAGCAGTCTCAGAATGCGGTGCATAGGCTCCAATCATCATAGTGCCTGCGCAAAGGTTTTCGCCGGTGGTCTATCGCTACAATTCCTTATGAATTCCTTGTGCCGAGGCATGAAACAATTGGTGGTATTGAAACCTGACAGGCGATGATGACCACCTACGAAGCCGGAGACACGCTCGATCACTATCGCATCGAAGCTGCCGTTGCTCACGGCGGCATGTCCGTGCTCTATAGGGCGACCGATCTGAATTCCGGCCGGCAGGTTGCCATCAAGGTTCCCCTCCCCGAGATGGAGGCGGACCCGGTTCTCATCGAGCGCTTCAATCGCGAGCAGGAGATCGGGCAAGAACTCGATCATCCCGGCGTGGTGAAGTGCTTCAACAGCGAAGAACGCAGCCGCGTCTACATGGTGATCGAGTGGGTCCAAGGGCGACTCCTGCGGACCATTCTGAATGAAGAAAAAAAGCTCCCCATCGAGCGGGCAGTCAAGATTGCGTTGAGTATATGCGACGCACTCGACTACATGCACAAGCGCGGCATCGTTCATCGCGACCTTAAGCCAGAGAACATCATGGTCGACGACAACGACCAAATCAAGCTCATCGATTTCGGTATTGCGATGAAGGAAGAAGCCCGTCGGCTCACCTTTGTCAACGTTTCGTCGCTGCTGGGTACGCCCGACTACATTTCGCCGGAACAGGTGAAAGGTGCGCGCGGCGACCAGCGCAGCGACATTTATTCCGTGGGCATCATTCTCTACGAAATGCTAACCGGCCGCGTGCCATTTGTAGGGCCAAACCCGCTCGCCGTCATGAACGAGCGCATTCTGAACAGCGTAAAGCCGCCGCATGAATTGAACTCCGAAATCTCGCCGCAGCTCGAGGAGATCCTGTATCGCGCGCTCGAGCGTGAGCCGCGCCACCGCTACGCAACTGCCAGTGAGATGATGTGGGACCTCGAACACCAGGAGCAGGTTGGCATCGAGCCTCGGGGTGAAAAGCCGGTCAATGTGGCCGGACGCAAGGTAAACAAGAAAGTACTGCTCTACGCCGCCATGGCTCTCGTCCCTGTCATCTTGTTCGCCCTGATGTTGCTAATTGCCAAAAAATAGCAAGGAATCTAATCTCTCAGCCCTCAACCCAGTCCCTAGTTTCTGCTCCCTATCTTTTTCAGAATCTTCCGCGCCCGCCGCGACCACGGCCGCTCCCGCCGCCGCAGGTAGCGTGGCATCGTCGGCTCCTTATCCAGCACTTTTTGAGCCCACTCGCGCGCTTCGGCGGAGCGGCCCTCGGACACAAGGAAGTCGGCGAAATTCAGATAGGTTTCAGATGAAGTCGAAACAACGGTCACGCTCCGGAACAGTGCCTCAGCCTTTTCCTTCTCTCCTGTCAGCGCATAAGCATGGGCAAGCAAAGCTGGAGCGCGATTGAAATCGTAGTTTGGCTCTTTGGCGACCACCTTTTCCAGGTCCGGCAGAGCTGCCACGGCATCGCCCAGCAGCACGGCGCATACGCCGCGCCGGTAAAAGCAATCCAGCGTATTCAAGCGCGCGGCGATTGCCTTGTCGAACGCCTCGCGAGCTCTCTGCAACTGCCCATCATCCATGCAGAGTTCGCCGAGCTCTTCGTAGTTTCCGGCGGAAGGATTATCGCGGATCGTGAGTTCGAGAGCGGCAATGCGCTTGCGCCGCGAGATGCCCTTGAATGACTGATTCAGCAGACCCACATCCGGGAAGACTTCGGCGAACAGGTAGACGATCGCGCCGATGGGCCCGAGAAAAAGGATGATGTAGAGCCAATAAGTGTCGGGCCGGCGGCGAATGAAATGAATAATCGCCGCAGCCTGGAGCAGCAAGTCCCCAGGGATAGAAGAGGTGCGTTAGCAATCCCATGCAGTGAGTGGTCCTGACGTCAGATTACACTCGCAAAGCTGGAACCAGCAGTCCACGTTGGTGTGAAGGCTTTCGACTCGTCTCGAGATTCTAACGATAAGATTCGTCGCGGTGTACCACGAACTCCGGATATGCATTTCCGCCGAGTTCATGGAGATCCATGCCAAGGCGTTCGCCGTCGGAATCTACTCGGAACGGGAAAATGCGATTCACGATCCAGAACGCAAAATACATCAGTGGCAGCATCAGCCCCAGCAGCGCAGAAACCCCCATCACTTGTGCAACGAACTGACCCTCATGCGGAGCAAACATTCCTGCCGCGGCAAGCCCCCACAACCCCGCCGCGCCGTGAACGCCGATAGCGCCCGACGGGTCGTCGATCGACAACGCCAGTTCAAACAACTCGACCAGCAGCGGCGTCATCACGCCGGCTACCAGTCCCGTAAACAGTGCGTCCATCGGCGGAACCAGCCCCGCGCATGCGCTTGACGTCACCAGTCCCGAGAGCCATCCATTCGCACACAAGCTCGCGTCCGGCTTGCCAAATCGGATGCGCGTCACCGCGAACGTAGCCACAAGCGCCGCTGCCGCTGAGAGCAACGTGTTCACTGCCGTAATCACCAACTGTCCCGGCGCAGCATTCAGCCAGAGCAAGGACCCCGCCATGTTCCATGCCAGCCAGCCCACAAGCGCGATCAAACAGCCCAGCAGCACGTACACCACGTTGTGTCCCGGCATCGCTGTCGACAGACCCTCGCGCGGAAACTTGCCCTTGCGCGGACCCGCAATCCACACAATCGCCAATCCCGAAACGCCGCCAAGCGCGTGTATCGCCGCCGCTCCGCCTCCGTCAAGAAACCCGGCTCCCGACGAGAAATTTGCGCCCAGTTGCGCCAGCCATCCGCCCCCCCATGTCCAATGCGCTATCAGCGGAAAAGCCACTGCTCCCATGATCGCCGCAACCGCTGCACCAGCAGGCAGTCGCAGTCGATCCGCACCCGATCCCCAGGGAATAAGAACCACAAGCGCAACCGACAGCAGTTCGAACAGAACCGCAAGCTGCGTGCGTGCGGAGGCCGCGCCAAGACCCTTCAAAAACAGCGGCCCCGCACCTGCCCAGTTCCATGTTTTGCCGGCGAAATGAAAAACATGATCGCCGTCCGTACTTGCGGCAAGGGTCGACCCAACAATTGCGAAGGCAATCACAGCCGTTGAAATCACAACCAGGCTTCCCAGCAGCGACTGCATCGCCGAACGCGACCGGCCAAGTCCCGTATTCACCAGCGCAATGCCGGCAATGGCAAGCGGCGCCACCAACAATAGTCCCAATGTCAGCGCGAAAGAGCTTTCCGGAAAGGGCATCGGCGCCAGCGGAGTCATCGATTTTCGCTCCGCAACTGCATGTGGCCGCGAACGGCAACCACCAAGCCCATGACTTCAACCGCGAGTCCGCACATAATAAATGCGGTGCGCTGTACCGAAGCAGGAAAGAGAAGCATTGCCGCGATCGAAAGAAAGAATCCGGCTGGCATCACCAACAATCCGGCATATTTCATGGCCTCATCCTTTCAGGCAATTCAGTTGATAGAGGTCGGCCCATGGACCCGTGTCCACAAGAAAAATGAATGTATGGCAGAGAGCAACCGGCTGAAGTGCTTTTATGAATTCTAAATGCTCCTCTCGCGAGAGACCGTTCGCGCATGGACCCCCACGTTAGACTTACACCATCTCATTAGCCCGAAACACCAAAATGACAAAGACTCTACTCGCCATTGTTCTGATCCTCGGTTCGGCATGCGTCAGCCGCGCGCAACGCATTGAAGTGACCGTGCCTTCCACTATGCCTCTGAATGGCCATCTCATCCTCGTCATCGCGAAATCCGACAACCCCGAACCGCGCATGCAGCTTTCTGAGACGTACGATTCCGCGCAGGGCTTTGGCGTCGATGCCGAGAACCTCGCGCCCGGCACTCCGCTCATCATCGACGCAACAACCTTTGGCTATCCGCGCCGTTCACTTGCCGATCTCGAAGCCGGCGACTACTACGTGCAGGCCGTCTTCAACGTTTATGAGCAGTTCCATCTTGCCTCCGGCAAAACAGTCTGGCTTCCGCCCGACAAGGGCGAGGGCCAGCATTGGAATCAGAAGCCCGGCAATCCCTACAACAAGGCGCAGAAGATCCACTTCGATCCAAAAGCCACGACAACGATCAAACTCACACTCGACCAGATCGTTCCGCCAATTGCGGGCACATCTCGCGATCCTCTGGTGATCGCACAGCAGCAGCCCACGGCGAAATGGCTCAAATACGAGCGCTTTCGCAGCCCGAAACTTAGCGCCTTCTGGGGCCGCGACATGTACCTCAGCGCGTGGGTCCTTCTGCCGGACGGCTTCGACGATCATCCCGACGCGAAGTACCCGGTGATCGTCTACCAGGATCACTACCATCCCGGCATCGGTCCCGCGCATTTCACTGCAGTGCCGCCAACCGACTCCAAGTCCCCCGACTTTCGCCGCGAGCAGATCGGCTATCACTTTTTTCAGGACTGGACTTCCGGGCGTCTTCCGCGCGTGATCCTCATCTACGTGCAGAGCGCCAACCCTTATTACGATGACTCCTACGTTGTCGACTCTGCTAACGTCGGCCCTTACGGCTCAGCTATCAACGACGAACTCATCCCCATGCTCGAGAAGAAGTATCGCGGCATCGGCCAGGGCTGGGCGCGCGCTACCTATGGCGGATCGACTGGCGGCTGGGAAGCTCTGGCTACGCAGGTCTTCTATCCAGACCTCTACAACGGCGCGTATGTCGCCTGTCCCGATCCGGTCGACTTCCATGCCTACCAGAACATCAATCTTTACGACGACGCCAACGCGTTTGTCCGCAAAGGTGACTTCGGACAGATTGCCATTGCTGCCGATCGCAAGCCCGACGGCACCATTACCGCCGAAGCTGGAGCCGAGTTCGCATACGAACTGGTCCTTGGCACGCATGGCCGATCCACCGAACAGTGGGACATCTGGCAGGCCGTCTTTTCACCCGCGGGCGAAGATGGCTATCCTGCTCAGATCATCGATCCAATCACTGGCGCGATCGACAAGAAGGTGCTCGCATACTGGCACGATCACTACGACCTGACGGCGATCCTGAAGCGCGATTGGCTCACGCTCGGCCCTAAGCTCGAAGGCAAGCTGCACATCGCGGTCGGCGACGGCGACACGTACTTCCTTAATAACGCCGTTCACATTCTGGATAAGCAGCTTCAGGAAACACGCAACCCGCATTCCGATGCGACCTTCCAGTACGGCCCCGGCATGCCGCATTGCTACACCGGGGGGCCATCGGAGTACACCATGCAGCAGAACAACTCCGAATGGACGCAGCGAATTCTGCCGAAGATGGTCGAGCACATGCTCGCGACCGCTCCCGCAGGCGCTGACACAAAATCCTGGCGCTACTAAATCAGTGCAAATCTAGCTGCAAAACATCCCATTCTCTGAGACAGTCAGACACGCGACATTGCGCCGATTTCTGCGCATTTTCCTTTGTCGGAACATATTTATGTTTCAAGAGATTACAAAAAGTTAAGCTGTATAAACATTTTTTGTTCTCTCAACTGTTGAGGCCGTTACAGATAGACCTCTGGCTGCTATATTGAATTTTCGGGGTCGTCCGCCTTTCAGGTGGGTTTTGTCCGAAAAAGAAATCTAACCACAACCTGTGTGACCGCCAGCACTGCGTGCACAAACTACTGGACAACGAACAACAAGCAGGAAAGCATTCATGGCGCAGATATTTGACCGCAGCTCCAATGCTTTGGCTCGAGCGAGCCTGGTGCTGACTGGTCTGATTGTGATTGCACTTGGAGTAACGCTCGATCAGTTGCAGCGCTCCCCATGGGTTACTCGCCAAGGCCAGCGGCCGGAGCAGCCGGTACCCTTCAGCCACAAACATCACGTGACAGGACTCGGCCTTCAATGCCAGTACTGCCACACCTCGGTTGAGAAATCCAGCTACGCCGGCATTCCCCCGACCAAAACCTGCATGAACTGCCACGCCCAGATCTGGACCAACGCCGCAGCTGCTGCAGCCTGTCCGCGAAAGCTGGGCCAGCGGCGAGTCGGTGCCATGGATCAAAGTGCACGACCTTCCCGATTACGTCTACTTCAGCCACGAGATTCACGTGAACAAGGGCCTCGGTTGCGCCAGTTGCCACGGCCGCGTCGATCAGATGCCGCTGATGTACGCGCAGAACACACTCCAGATGGAGTGGTGCCTCAATTGCCATCGCAACCCCGCGAAGAATCTCCGCCCCACCGGCCAGGTCTACAACATGGCATGGGAAGAGCCGGCCTTCGATCGCCCGGTGTGGTGTGCGACAAGCGACGTTAAAGAAGGCACGCCCACCGCGCAGGGTGTGAATTGCACAGTCAAGGATCCCAGCGGCGAGGGTCCGCAGGTAGCGGCGCTGCAAATGCCGAAATCGGCGACAACCGCGAAATCGCCAGATGCCCCGGCCGTCGAACTTCCGGCGGCACTGCACTACGAAAAGTTCACCAGCCAGGATCAACTGGGTCACTTTCTTCTGAAGCAATATCACATTCGCACTCCGAACGAACTGAGCAGCTGCGAGGTTTGCCACCGATGAGTCGCGAACCCATGAATGCAGGAACGAACCAGACAGGGAACACCGTGGAGATTGAAAAAAGCAAGGCCAACCTTGCTGAAAATGAAACACCGATGACGCTGGAGCCAATGACGCTGGAACAGGCGCGCGCCGATCTGAAAGGTACTTCAGGCAAGCGCTATTGGCGTTCGCTGGACGAACTCCAGAACACACCTGAATTTCAGGCTGCAGTCGAAAAGGAATTTCCCAGCGCTGCGCAGGAGTGGGTCGATCCGGTCTCACGTCGTGGCTTCCTCAAAATCATGGGCGCATCCATGGCGCTCGCCGGCCTTGCCGGATGCACCAAGCAGCCCGACGAGCCGATCTATCCCTACGTCAAGGCGCCCGAAGATCTCCTGCTTGGCAAGCCAAACTACTTCGCCACCATGAATCCGCTTCCCACCGGCGGAGTTCCGGTCCTGGTCAAAAGCGACGAGTTTCGTCCCGTCAAGGTCGACGGCAATCCCGATCATGCCTACAACCACGGCTCCTCCGACGTCTTCTCGCAGGGCTCGCTGCTTGACCTCTACGATCCCGATCGCTCGCAGCATGTGACCTTCGAAGGCGAGAATCGCCAATGGGCAGAGTTCGCTCAGGCGCTTCACGACAAAGTTGCCGGCACGAAAGACGGCACCGGTATCTACTTCCTCTCGGCGACCATCACCTCACCCACGCTCGCGCGCCAGTGGAAGGCCGTGCAGGCTGCATGGCCAAAGGCGACGCTTGTACAGTACGACCCCGCGATAGCCGGCACCTTTCTCGCAAAGGGCTACAACGTTCAGTACGACCTCAGCAGCGCCGACGTGATCGTCTCGCTCGATGCGGATTTCCTCTCCGGCGCGGGCTACCCCGGTTTTCACAAGCTCGTAGCCGACTACGCAAAGCGCCGGAAAGATCCCGCCAACGGCATGAACCGGCTCTACACCATCGAGAGCTCGCCGACCACCACCGGCATGAAAGCCGAGCATCGTCTTGGCCTGCGTGCCAGCGAAGTTCCCGCATTTGCCGCCGCCCTCGCCGCAGCTGTCGGAGCCTCCGGCGCATCTGCCACGCAGTATTCGTGGACCGGCCAGCAACAAGCCTTTCTCGCCGCACTCGCCAAGGACCTGAAAGCCAACAGCGGCAAGAGCGCCGTGATCCCGGGTCTCTATCAGGACGAAACAGTCGCGACCCTTGCCCTTGCCATCAATCAGGCGCTCGGCAACGTTGGCAAGACCGTCACGGTCTCCTTCGATCCGATCAGTCCCGCTGCCCAGCGATCAAAACGGCGATTTCAAAAGACTCATCGCCGATCTGAATGCGGGCAAAGTCGACTGGCTCGTCATTCTCGATTCCAATCCGGTTTATTCCGCTCCCGCAGACCTCGGCTTCTCTGACGCCTTCACCAAGGCCAAAGTCGTCGCGCATCTCGGCTCGCATTACGACGAGACCGGCCATCTTGCCAACTGGCACATTCCCGCCGCGCATTACCTTGAGTCGTGGTCCGATGCCCGTGCCTACGACGGCACTGTCTCTATCGTGCAGCCAATGATCGAGCCGCTCTACGGCGGCAAGAGCGCGCACCATGTCTTCCAAACTCTGCTAGACAATCCGCAACTCAGCGCCTACGAAGCCGTCCGCATTACGCAGAAAGACAACATCAAGGGCGACTTCGAGACAGGCTGGCGCAAGGTTCTCCACGCAGGCTGGATCGATGGCACAACCTACGCGAACGGTGGCGCACCCAAGGCGGAATCATCCAAAGTGCCCGCGCCAAACTCGAAAGATCAGTTCGAAGTCATCTTCCGTCCCGACCCCAACATCTACGACGGTCGTTATTCGAACGTCGGCTGGCTCCAGGAACTTCCGAAGCCCGTTACAAACCTCAGCTGGGATAACGCCGCCATCATGTCCGGTGCGACCCTCACCAGGCTCAACCTCGAAGAAGACGACATTGTCGAGATCAGCGCAGGCGGCGGCATCGTCAAGGCTCCGGTGATGGTGGCTCCGGGCCATCCTGACAACTCTGTCACGCTCTATCTGGGCTATGGTCGCGCGTTTGCCGGCCGTGTCGGATCTGGTGCCGGCTTCAATGCCTACCTGGTCCGCACCACCGCCGCCCCCTTCTACTCTACCGGCTCCATCAAGAAAGTCGATGGCAAGTGGGGCATCGCGATCACCAAGAGCCACTATCAGGATCATCGAGGCAAGAACCTCACCGACGTAGGCGACCAGAATCATTCACTCGAAGCCGTCGAAGCTCTCGGCCCGCGCGGCATCATCCGCTACGCCACGCTTGAGGACTTCAAGGCCAACCCGAACTTCGCGCACGAAGGCGAGGGCCACGACACCCCGGAGCACGATACCACGCTCTTCCCCAACTGGGAGTACAACGGCAACAAGTGGGGCATGTCGATCGACATGAATAGTTGTACCGGCTGCAACGCCTGCATCGTGGCTTGCTATGCCGAGAACAACATCCCAGTCGTGGGTAAGCAGCAAGTGCGCATCGGCCGCAACATGCAGTGGCTCCGCATCGACTCCTACTTCGAAGGCGATCTTGCCGCTCCCCGTGCTCACTTTCAGCCCATGACCTGCCAGCACTGCGAAAACGCGCCGTGCGAACAGGTTTGCCCGGTCGGCGCCACCGTGCACACGCCCGAAGGCCTCAACACGATGGTCTACAACCGCTGCGTGGGCACTCGTTACTGCTCCAACAACTGCCCCTACAAGGTGCGTCGTTTCAACTTCCTGCTCTACTCCGACTACGAAACCGAGAGCCTCAAGCTGATGCGCAATCCCGATGTCTCGGTGCGTTCGCGCGGCGTGATGGAGAAGTGCAGCTACTGCGTACAACGCATTAACGTGGCCAAGATCGAAGCCGACAAGGAAAACCGCCCGATCCGCGATGGCGAAATCGTTACAGCCTGCCAGCAGGCATGCCCGGCCTCGGTCATCACCTTCGGCAACCTCAACGACAAGAACAGCAAAGTCGCGAAGCTGAACGAAGACAAGCGCATGTACCAGGTCATCGCCGACCAGAACACGCGTCCGCGGACCCGCTACCTCGCCGAAGTTCTGAACATGAATCCTGAACTCGAACAGAAGCCGGTGGAACACGCGCCGGAAAAGGGTTGAACTCACGATGGCGACCAGTGAAATCAAAAGAGGCGACCCTGGCATCGATCCAAAGACCGGTGAATTCCGCGTCGTCGGTGTCAGTGAAACCTTTAAATCGGTAACGGAAAAAATCTCCGGCATCGTGCTTACGCCGCACACGCCGCTGGGCTGGCTCGCGTTCTTCGGCATCGCCGGCGCGGGCGCCACCGTGCTGCTCGTCGCAGTTACCTGGCTCTTCCTCAAGGGCGTCGGCATCTGGGCCATCACCCAGCCCGTCGCCTGGGGCTTCGCCATCATCAACTTCGTCTGGTGGATCGGTATCGGCCACGCAGGCACGCTGATCTCCGCCATCCTTCTTCTCTTCAAGCAAACCTGGCGCAACTCCATCAGCCGCTTTGCCGAGGCCATGACCATCTTCGCCGTGGTCTGCGCCGGCATGTTCCCCTGATTCACGTTGGCCGCCCGTGGCTCGGATACTGGCTCTTCCCGATCCCACTGACGATGAACGTGTGGCCGCAGTTCCGCTCGCCGCTGTTGTGGGACGTATTCGCGGTCTCGACCTACGCGACCGATCTCCATCGTGTTCTGGTATCTCGGCATGATTCCCGACTTCGGCACCTTGCGCGATCGCGCACAAGTCGAAGCCTGCGCAGTACGTCTACGGCTTGCTCTCGCTGGGCTGGCGCGGTTCGATCCGCCACTGGATGCGCTATGAGACGGCGTCACTGCTGCTGGCCGGACTAGCAACGCCTCTGGTGCTCTCCGTACACACGGTCATCAGCTTCGACTTCGCAGTGGCGGTCCTGCCCGGCTGGCACACCACCATCTTCCCGCCCTACTTTGTCGCCGGCGCCATCTACTCCGGCTTCGCCATGGTGCTCACGCTGGCCATTCCGCTGCGCAAGTTCTATCACCTTGAGCAACTCGTCACCGAGCGGCACATCGACAACATGGGCAAGGTCATGCTCGCCACCGGCTTCATCGTCGCCTACGGCTACGGCATGGAGGCCTTCATGGCCTGGTACTTCGGCCTCTCACTGGGAAGCCTTCATGTTCTGGAATCGCGCTTTCGGTCCCATGGGTTGGGCCTACTGGGTCCTGATCGCGTGAACCTCGCCATTCCACTCACGACCCTCTGGTCACGCAAGCTGCGCACCTCGCTGTCGTTCATGTTCTTCATCTCCATCGTGGTCAACACAGGCATGTGGTTTGAGCGCTTCGTCATTGTCGTGACAAGTCTCTATCGCGACTTCCTGCCATCTTCGTGGGGCACTTATCGCGCCACCAAGTGGGACTACATGACGTTTGTCGGAACGCTGGGCTTGTTTACCACGCTGTTCCTCCTATTCGTCCGCTTCCTGCCCATGATTCCCATGAACGAAATCCGCATGATTCTACCCGCGGCCAAGATCAAGCCGAAAGCAACAGCGGGAGCAGGTGACTAATGCGGCCATCCAATAACAGCTCGTCGAAGCCGCAACGTTCGAGTGGCGTTTTCATCAAGAAAACGTCACCTTCGACTCCACCTGAAGTGCCGGGTGAATTGGAGGACCGCATCTAATATGCCTTCACGCGAAGGAACTTACGGCCTGCTGGCCGAATTCGATACGCCGAGCGACCTGGTCCGCGCCGCGCAACAGGCGCGCCTCGATGGCTGGCGACGCATGGATTGCTACACGCCCTATCCCGTCGAAGAAGCGGCCGAAGCCATCGGCTTCCATCGCAATCGCGTTCCGCTTGTCACGCTCATCGGCGCGCTGATGGGCCTGGCTGCCATGTTCTCCATGGAAACCTGGATCTCCGTGATCGCCTATCCGTTGAATATCGGTGGTCGCCCACTCTACTCATGGCCGGCATTCATCGTTCCCGCATACGAGTGGACGATCCTGTGGGCCGGCCTGTCTGCTGCATTCGGCATGCTCGCTCTGAACGGACTGCCGCAGCTCTATCACCCGCTCTTCAACGCACCCAATTTCCGCGACGGCGCGACGACCGACAAGTTCTTCCTCTGTCTCGAAGCGCTTGATCCGAAATTCGAACTCTTGCGAAGCAAAGGAATATCTGAAGAAGTTCGAGCCAGTTTCAGTCGTGGAGGTGGAGTACTAATGCAAGCTCCGAACTCCACCAATCAGAGAGCTGTCCTCGTCAATGAACATGGGTGCCCCATCCATGCGACAGCTTTTCGTCGCATCGGTGGGAAAGCACTGACGATCGCCGGCCTCTCCACGCATCTTCCTCATCGCGGGCTGCCGCCAGGACATGCAGGACCAGCCGAAGATGATTCCGCAGCGCGGCTCGAGACTTCTACGCGGATCATCGCGGGGCTCGCCCACAGGTCGTCAACACTGTCGCACGCGGGCAGCTCAACGAAGACAGCTACTTTTACACCGGCGTTATCCAGGGTGCCAACGGATATCGCGAAGAGCAGAACACGCTGCCGTTCCCGGCCACCATGGAAGTGCTCGAGCGCGGCCAGGAACGCTTCAACATTTACTGCACTCCTTGCCACTCGCGCGTCGGCAATGGTCTCGGTGAAATCGTTCAGCGCGGCTACAAGCCCGCCGCCAACCTTCATGACCAGGTCCGCCGGGCGCAGCCGCTCTCGCACTACTTCTATGTGATGACCCACGGCTACGGCGCAATGCCCGACTATCGCGAGCAACTTGACGCCCGAAGATCGTTGGGCAGTCGCCGCCTACATTCGCGCATTGCAACTAAGCCAGGCCGCGACGGCGCAGGATGTGCCCTCGGGCGTGCAAGTTCAGAACCTGAGTGACGTTGCAGAGCAGCAACACTTGCCGGCCAGCTACGCGCAACCATGGGCGCTACCTTCGACGGCGGTGCAGGCTTATCCGCCAACCAAAGAAGGAACGCCCGCAATGGCCCCGGGGAATCCGGCTGACCCACTGATTAAGATTCCAGCAAGCAAAACGGCTCCAGCGGCCGCGAAGTAAGGATTGAGTTCAATGGCTCACGATACACACGGAGCATCACACGCTAAAGCGCTTCCCGCCGATCTGAGCGCACCCTCGTTCGTCGACGGCTGGCGGTCGCGGGCACTTGTCGTTGCAGCGGTGGCTGCCATTGCCGCCGTGATTCTCGCATTCCTCGGCCAGTCGCAGGACCAGCTCGGCTGGGACCACGTTTACCGCGCATGGGTTCTCGGCATGCTGCTCACCTTCGGCTGGACCGTCGGCGGCCTCGCGCTTCTCATGGTTCAATACTGCTCCGGCGGCAAGTGGGGCCTTCTTCTTCGTCGCCCGCTCGAAGCCGTAACCCGCACGCTTCCTCTGGTCTTCGGCTATTGGGTCATCTCCGCCATTTTCATGAAGAAGCTCTATCTCTGGGCGCAGTACACCAACCCCAGCGATACCGAATCAGCGCTTGAAATCAGGCTTGATCAGCGAGATTCAAGCTCACTGCCTCGACTTCAAGCGTCCGATGCTGAATCCGACGACTTACGTGATCGCCATGCTCCTGTGCTTCGGCATCTGGGGACTCTACACATGGCGCCTGAACAAACTCGGCCTTCAGCGCGACACCGAATCGATCGACACCACGCCTTACTGGATCAAGAAGCTCGAGAACATCAGCGGCCCCGGCATCGTCGTCTACTCCCTCACCATGACGGCAGCTGTCATCTATTGGGTCATGTCGATGGATGTCACCTGGTTCTCCTCGGTCTACGGATTGCTCTTCCTCGTTGGCCAGGGATATTCCGTGCTTGCTCTCTCGATCCTCACCTCGATCAGCCTCTCCAAAGGCGAGCCCTTCAAGACAATCCTCCGCACCACTGAGCAGCACGACCTCGGCAAGTTCACCTTCGCCTTCGTCATGCTGAATATCTATCTTGGCTTTGCCCAGTTCCTCATCATCTGGTCCGGCAACCTTCCAGAAGAAATCGGCTGGTACCTCGATCGCATTCGCGGTCACTGGGGCATCATCATCACCCTCGACTTCATCTTTCATTGGCTCATCCCGTTCTCGCTCTTGCTCTCGCGCGACATCAAGCGCAACAAGAAGCGACTGGTTCGCGTCTGCCAATGGATGATCTTCGCCAAGGCCTTCGATCTGTTCTGGCTCATTGAGCCGAACTTCAAGGATGCCGCACGCAACCTTCATTTCAGCTGGGGAATCCTCGAATACATCGCCGTGCCCGCCGCCATGGTTTCTCTCTGGGTAGCCTTCTATAGCCACAATTTGAAGACGCGCGCGCTGGTGCAAACAAACGATCCGCACGTGGCAGAGATTCTGGAGCCCGAACATGTCCACGCTTGATCACAACGAACCGGACGACAAGAAGATCCTCGGCTCGCACGGCCCCAAGGAGATCGACGCCTCCGCCGGCTATGAGCAGACCGACGTTCAGGTCACGGGCATCGTTGTCTTTCTTACCTCGCTCTTCATCTTTGTGGGGGTTTGCGGCGTAGCTCACCTATGGCATGGGCAAGCTCATCAACACCCACATGAACAAGGAAGACGGCCCCAACAGCAAATGGACCAAAACCGCGGAAATCCGCGAACTCGGCAATCTGCCCTCCAGTCCGGAGATGCAAAACAAAATCGCTGAGGTTACCAGGACCTTCCCAACACCCCGTGTGCAAACCGACGATGGCAATCAGGACGTCGCGGACCTCCACCTGCGCGAAGACCTCCTTCTCGATAACTACACTTGGGTCGACCAGTCGCAAGGAAAAATACGAATTCCGATCGAACGCGCCATGCAGTTCATCGCGCAACAAGGTCTTCCCGTAGCCCCGGCCGTACAGCAGGCCCCGCTTCTCGCAGGCGATCAGAAACCAGCCATTACGGTTCCGCTGACAAGCGGTTTTGCCCGTACCGGCTATGAACAAGATTTAGCTGTGGCCCAAAAAGCCGAGACACAGCAGCACGAAGAAAACAGCCACAACTAGGCTGTGAGATCAGGAAACGTTTTGTATCAGGGCACGACTTCAGTCGTGCCGAAAGAGCAGATCAATATACGAGGGGCTTTAGCCCCTGAGGAGTGGTCCTCAACCGCAGCAAACCGCAGAAGGTGATTCGAAGTATGAACAGCAGTAACAGTGCGACGAGAAGCATCAGCATAGCGGCCGCTATGCTCCTGTGCCTTGCCGCGCTGACGCCATCTCTGGTGGCGCAGGTATCAAGATACGGCGAAAAGGAAACGGGCCCCTCCAACGACAAGCCGCCCGCAATCCTCAACGGCGTAGGTGTCGCGCAACGCCTCAATGAGCAGCTTCCGCTCGACCTCACCTTCACTGACGACACGGGTAAACCGGTCCAGCTGGGCAGCTACTTCGGCAAAATGCCCGCCATCCTTGCGCTGGTCTACTATCAGTGCCCCATGCTCTGCTCTGAAGAGCTCAATGGCCTCACCGGCGCGCTGCAGATGGTGAACTTCGTTCCCGGCAAAGACTTCAACGTCATCATCGTCAGCATCGATCCCAGCGAAGGCACCAACCTCGCCGCCGACAAGAAGCGCAACTACCTCCACCGCTACGGACATCCCGAGACCGCCGATGGCTGGCACTTCATGACCGGCACGCAAGCCAACATCGATGCGCTCACCAAGGCAGTCGGTTTCGGCTACGTCAAAATTCCCGGCCCCGACGGCAAGCTCACGCAGTTCGCGCATGCCAGCTCAATTCAGATCGTTACGCCGCAGGGCAAGCTCGCGCAGTACTACATGGGCGTCGAGTATTCGCCGAAAGATATCCGGCTCGGACTGGTCGAAGCCTCCAACAACCACATCGGTTCTCCAGTCGACAACATTCTTACCTACTGCTATCACTACGACCCCACGACCAATAAGCATTCGCTCATCGTTGCGCGCGTTGTGCAGATGGGCGGCGCCATGACAGTGATTACTGCTGGGTGGCTTCATGTGGTCATGTTCCGCCGCGACTATCGGCAGGCCCATGACCAACTTGCGATCAGGAACAAAGGTGAACGGATAACGGAATGTCACATCAGTCCAGTACTCTGGCAATTTCTCGTCAAGTGGCTGACGAACTTCTCGTCTGTATCCACCGGAGGCGTCGAAGATCGCCCCGGAGATGGATGCGCTGTACTTCTTCATGGTCCTGGTTAGCCTGATCGGTCTGACGATTGTCATTCTGCTCGTCACCAGCTTCTCGATCATGTACAGCAAGAAGCGCCACCCGGTAGCTGTGCAGATCGAAGGCTCCACGATGCTCGAGGCAACGTGGACCATCATTCCGCTCGGCCTGTTCCTCATCATGTTTGTCTGGGGCGCGCTCATTTACTTCCGCGTCTACACCCCGCCCGCCAACGCCATGAACATCTATGTCGTCGGTAAGCAGTGGATGTGGAAAGCAGAGCATCCCGGCGGCCAGCACGAGATCAACTCGCTGCACATTCCCACCGGCCGCGCAGTGCAGCTCACCCTCATTTCGCAGGACGTGTTCCACAGCTTCTCCATTCCCGCCTTCCGCGTGAAGCGCGAAGCTATTCCGGGCCGTTACACAACCGTCTGGTTTGAAGCCACGACACCGGGAACCTATCACCTCTTTTGCACGCAGTACTGCGGCACAGATCACTCGCATATGGTCGGCGACATCGTCGTCATGACGCCGGACGACTTCAAGAAGTGGCTGGCCAGTTCCACCAGCGGTGCATCGCTTGCCCAGAATGGGGAGCGCCTCTTCGCCAGCCTCAGTTGCGCAGCCTGCCACAATGCCCGTCCCGACGCGCGCGGACCGAGTCTCGCCAACGTCTACGGCGCCAAACTCACCATGGCGAACGGTCACACAACCATCGTCGACGAAGCTTTTCTGCGTGATTCGATCCTGAATCCCTCGCAGCACGTCACTCAGGGCTATGCGCCCATCATGCCGACGTACCAGGGCCAGATCAGTGAAGACGGTGTGATCGCGCTCGTCGAATTCCTCAAGAACCTCAACTCCGATTACCGCGTCCAGCAGACGACCAGCCACAACAACGCTGCTGCCGGAAAGCGAAGGCACGACAACGCCCGACGGTCAAAAGCCCGCCGGGCAGGGGATGGTGAAGAAATGAGTAGTAGCACAATCGTCAGTCTTCCCGATCAGTCAACAGCCCGTCTCCCCAGGATGAACTTCATCTCGAAGGAGAAGGGTCTGTTGAGCTGGCTTCTGACCGGCGACCACAAGCGGATTGCCATGCTGTATCTCGCTCTCGATCACGTTCTTCTTCTTCATCGGAGGAGCGTTGGCCGGGCTGATCCGTCTTGAGCTGCTGACGCCGCAGTCTGACCTGATGGCCACCGACACCTATAACAAGGTGTTCACCATGCACGGCATTGTCATGATCTTTCTGTTTCTGGTGCCGTCCGTTCCGGCGACACTGGGAAATTTCTTCATCCCGATGATGATCGGCGCCAAGGACCTGGCCCTGCCGAAGATCAACCTGCTCAGCTGGTATCTCTACATGGCTGCCGGCTTCATCATTCTCTACGCCATGATCACCGGCGGCGTCGACACGGGCTGGACATTCACCACTCCTCTTTCGACGCACTACCTCAATACCAACGTGCTCACCACCGGCGTCGGCGATCTTCGTTGCTGGCTTCAGTTCCATCTTTACCGGCCTAAACTTCATCGTCACCATCCACAAGATGCGCTGCCCCGGGCATGACCTGGTTCCGCATGCCGCTATTCGTTTGGGCCCACTACGCGGCCAGCATCCTCATGGTTCTCGGTACCCCGGTCCTCGCTATCGCCATCGTGCTGGTAGCTCTCGAGCGCACCATGGGCATCGGCGTCTTCGACCCCACGAAGGGCGGAGATCCGCTGCTCTTCCAGCACCTCTTCTGGTTCTACTCGCACCCCGCCGTCTACATCATGATTCTGCCGGGCATGGGCGTCATCTCCGAGACCATCTCCACCTTCAGCCGCAAGCGCGTCTTCGGCTACACCGCCGTCGCATTCTCATCGGTCGCCATCGCAGTCTTCGGATTCTTCGTCTGGGCGCACCACATGTTCATCATGGGCATCTCCAACTACTCCATGCTGGTCTTCTCGCTGCTCACCATGCTGGTCGCGGTGCCCTCCGCCATCAAGATCTTTAACTGGGCCTTCACCCTCTACAAAGGTTCCATCACCTTTGAAACGCCGATGCTCTACACCTTCGGCTTCATGGGCCTGTTCACCATCGGCGGCCTCACCGGCGTCTTCCTCGGCACTTCGGGAACCGACATCCACCTCACCGAGACCTACTTCATCGTCGCGCACTTCCACTTCGTCATGGTGGGCGGCATGCTGATGGCGTTCCTCGCCGGCATCCACTTCTGGTGGCCCAAGATGACCGGCCGCATGTATCCGGAGAAGATCTCCCAGTTCGCTGCAGTCGTCACCTTCATCGGATTCAACTTCACCTTCTTCCCGCAATTCATCCTCGGCACTCTCGGCATGCCGCGGCGCTATGCCACCTACCCGCCTGAGTTCCAGGTGCTGAACGTCTTCTCCACTGCTGGCGCAACCATTCTCGGCATCGGCTACCTGCTGCCGCTGATCTATCTCACATGGTCGCTCCGCTACGGCGAGATTGCGGGCGAAAATCCCTGGCAGGCCACCGGTCTTGAGTGGATGACGCAATCCCCGCCGCTCACTGAGAACTTCCCCGAAATTCCGATCATGGACCACGAAGCATACGACTACGAGTGGCTCGACGGCCAACGAGAGAAAGAGGTGGCCAGTGTCGGATAGCCAGGTAGTCACCGATACAGGAGTCGTCGTGCACGGCGCGGCAGAAGGTGCTCACCACGAGCACCCGCCCTACCAGCGCCACCACTTCGAAACCTACGCGCAGCAGAACGACGCCACCAACTTCGCCATGTGGCTCTTCCTGCTCACCGAAATCATGTTCTTCGGCGGTCTCTTCACCGCCTACCTCATCTACCGCAACTGGTACTACCCGGCCTTCGTCGAAGCCTCGCACCAGCTCGACATCTTCTGGGGAACTGCCAATACCGCCGTCCTCATCACCTCCAGCTTCACCATGGC
The DNA here is from genome assembly GCA_963782775.1 of uncultured Acidobacteriaceae bacterium. Classification (GTDB taxonomy): domain Bacteria; phylum Acidobacteriota; class Terriglobia; order Terriglobales; family Acidobacteriaceae; genus Telmatobacter. Next base: position 206,386 of record CAWALE010000014.1, on the reverse strand, counting down.
CATGGGCGTGTGGTCAGCGGAGATGAAGAAGAAGGGCGCCCTGGTTCTTTGTCTCGTCCTCACCTTCATCCTCGGCCTCGCCTTCCTTGGCATCAAGACCATCGAGTACAAAGAGAAGATCGACAAGCACCACGTTCCCGGCTTCCACTACAGCGTCCAGTCCTTCGTGAATCCGGCCTCGGATGAGGAAGTGCACAAGAAGTATCCGGATGACAAGCCTCTGCCGCTCGACATGGCGCGCCACACCGAACTCTACTTCTTCCTCTACTTCGCCATGACTGGCATGCACGCGCTGCACATGATCATCGGCATTGCGATCCTGGCGTTCATGATCTTCCGGGCGCAAGCCGGTGCATACACCACCGGCCACGTCACATACGTTGAGAACTTCGGCCTCTACTGGCACTTCGTCGATATCATCTGGATTTACCTGTTCCCGCTGCTTTACCTGATCAGCCGGCATTAGGCATCGTTTTGAAGGGGCACGGCTTTAGCCGTGCCGAAAGATCGCAAGAAAAGATCCGGGCTTTAGCCCCTGAGGAATCGCATGACGCAACACAACGAAGAATCCATCGAAGCCCACGAAAGTCACCACCACATTGTTTCCCCTCGCGTGTACCTGACGATCGTGCTGGCACTCCTCGTTGGCACTGCGGTTACCGTGTGGGTGTCCTTCATTGACTTGGGAGAGTGGCATATCACCCAGGGGCTCACGTTGTTCTGGAATCCGGTCGTCGCCCTGGCCATCGCCGCCAGCAAGATGATCCTCGTCGTGCTCTTCTTCATGCACGTGAAGTACTCGACCAAGCTCACCATGCTTACTGTCGGCGCCGGACTTTTCACGTTCCTCGTCCTCGTCGGCATGACCCTCTCCGACTACTTCACCCGCGCCTGGGGCCGGTGGTAAACATATCTTTCAGTTCTCAGCGTTAGACTTTCAGAACAGAGGCCGCCCTTGGGCGGCCTTTGTCACAGCACGTAAGTTCCTGTCGGACTTTGACTCCTGCAACCTCAATGAGCAAGTTTGAAGTCCTACTGTTTTTTCTTTCCTCCCAACAACCCCCCGAGACCACCGCTCTTCCCAGTTATTGCATTCCCCACAGCGGACTTTGCCGCACCGGCTGCAATGCCTCCGACGTTGGGAACGAATTTCGGGTCCGAGGTCGTCCCTTCAATCGAAAAGGGAATCGGTTGATTCGATCCGCCGAGCCCCGCGCGCTCCGTTAGTCCACCTGCCATGCCTCCATGCAGATCCGCCTGCATCTTGAAATCAAGTGCTCCCGCTGGGCTGATTGAGCCGGCTCCCGTAACCGTGCCAAGCGACGGAATTGTCACGTTGATCCCATCTGCCCGCGTCCCTTCCGGTGCAACCCGTGCATTCAGGCTGGCATTCTGAATCGACGTATCCGGCGACCCTGCCGTCTTTCCTGTGAAGGATGACAGCGCACCAAGCTTCGACCCCATATCAAATCCCGCCAGTTTTGTGTTGCTCAACCGTACCGGTCCGGTAATCACCATCGTTGCCGGTGATCCGCTGATCGCGAGGTCTGCCGAGAGAGTCCCACCTTTCAGTGCCGATCCTTTCGGAAGCGTGACTCCCAGTGCCGGCAGCATCGGCTCGAGTTCATCCACAGCCATATCTGGCGCATTCAGCCTCAGATTCAGCAGCATGTCGTTGCCCTGTGTTCGATAACCGCCCGTAAGGTGCGCCGCAGCCTTGCCTATGCCAATGTCTCCCTGCGTAATCGTGCCCGTCTGCTGGGCTAGGTCCGGCACTCGCCGCGTACTTCATCGTCACATCCTTAGGCGCCGGCGATCCCTTCGGAGAAAACTTGAACTTCTCCACCGTGACCTCGCCATTCGTCTTCGCCTGCTTTCCGTCAGAGTTGACCGTTCCTTCGAAATTGACAAGGCCCCCGATCCCGCTCGACGTTTCCACAAATCCGGAACTCGCCAGGTTCAGCTCTTTGACTTTCACCTTCGCTTCGAACGGAGTGGCCGAAGCATCCGCGGTATTGATCGGTCCCGCCTCTCCAGAAACATCCGTGGTCCCACCGCCCGGGAGTTCAGCCGTCAATTCAAATGGGAACCGCGACGTGAACGAAAACTCCTTCACCGTGACATTCAACTTGTCGAAAACCTGTGGCTTGGCCGTCGCATTCGCTTTTGCCAGCGTGACCCTGCCGTCTTTCACCTCGAGCTTCGATATCGACAAGCTCCCTGAGCTGTCACCCGGCTTCTCGGATGCGGGCGCAGCCTTCCCGCCCGCTGCTCCAAGGCTCGAGAAGTTCCATGTCCCGTCCGCCGACTTGATCAGGGCCACCTGGGGCTGTTCGAGCACCAGTCCTGTGATCTTCAGTTCCTTCGAGAAAATCAGAGGCATCACCTCGACCCCAACCTCCAGCGACTTCGCCGTAACAAACGGTTGCTTGCTGAACCTCGCATCATCGGCAATGCTCACATCATCCACGCGGATCGAACCCGAAAAGATGGAAAGGCTCAGTTTCCCCAACGTTACCGGTCGTCCCAGGGCACTGGTTATCTCCGACTCTATCTTCGGACGAAAGCTGTTCACATCAATGAAGAGTGGAAGCGCGATCAGAATCACGACAATGCACCCCGCGACGATCGCTGCGATTCTTACGCTGCGTTTTTGGAATGCTTCTTTCAGATCGAATTTCATGATGATGCTCCTGTCCTTTGGCATGCCGCTTGAATCATCGCGAATCAATGGCGAAAAAGTGCAGCACACCTTCTTCACGGGAAATGCCGTACAACATTCGGCTGGCTGTCGCTTGCGCCCGCCTCATCCGTTCATTTCTGCCACGAGAGCCTAATCCAGCACGTTTCCCGAGAGAACTGGCAAAAACTACAGTGGGTTGCTTCTTATTACCAGCCCGGCGCTTTCATCTGGGAAGTCAAATTCGACGGCGCTCCGCAGAAGTGCACCATCCAGGACGCTCCATCTGCCTTCTGAGAGAAACCCGAGCACTTTCGCGCATGAGGACCCGAATTGCTGCTGGATGATCCATTGATTGCCCTCGAGCAATCTGCTACGTGCTCGCAGGCAACGACACGGCCCCGTGGAACTTGCGAAGATCAATCTGCATGACATCGCAAAAGGGCCAGATTCAGCCTTGGGCATAGGCCAAGAGCCCGATGGTCGAGAGGATTGATTCGGCTGCTCGACCGGAAACGATCGAGAGTCTCATCGTTCCGAGCGACTTCTCCCCGGCTGACGTGGTCCCTTAAAGCATCGACTGCTTGCCCGCTGGAACCGAAGCACTGACGTTTTTGTATCCAATGCTTCGCGAATATATCTCTTTCTGGCGCCTCGCAAGCGTCAACGATGCACTCGAGTCGTCCTCTGCTTATACAGACTCGAGAGGGTGTCCCGAAAGTCCGGACACCTGATGCTCCATGGGGCGTTCCTGGGGGAGGAACGCCACCGTGGATTCACCCTCCAGCAATAATCCGCTCGCTTCGCACCTTGGCATTGACGAGCAACTCAGGTTTTTTCAAGGTATTTCGGGGATTTTGCTCTAGTAGCAATCTACTCGACAGGCGTCGCATATAACCTACTGAAAATAAGTGATTTATTTACATGGCATATATCCGCCAAGCTGCCAAAGAACATGGGCTACACCTGTGCCCTGAAGGTGCGCTTTTACCGAATCAAATTCTCGCGCCGGATTTTTTCGGTTCACGCGACATACCAGCTCAGCGCATTGGTCTGCCGGAGAAAATAAAGGAGCCCGCTCAAGCGGTCCGGCCCAATGGCAAAGCGAACCAACCATCCCGAAGCCCTTACGAGACTTGCCGACAACCCGCGCATCCTCGTTCGCCGCGACTTGCCGCTCCTGCCGGACCCCAAATGCGTCGTCTACTGGATGCAGCGCGCCATACGTATCCACCAGAACCCGGCGCTCGACGTTGCAATTGATGCCGCCAACCTCCTCGGCCTGCCGGTGGTCGTCTTCTTTTCCGTCATTCCAAATTACCCCAACGCCAACCTCCGTCACTACCACTTCCTCCAGCAAGGCCTGCGCGACGTGGAAGAAGACGCGAAAGAGCGAGGAATCGGCTTCGTGCTCCGTCGCTATCCTGACAATTCTCTTGAAACGTTTCTCGACGAGGTTGATGCGGCAATATTGATCGGCGACGAAAACCCCTGCCGCGAACCCGAACGCTGGCGCAGGGTCCTGGCCCGTCGACTCAAACTGCCCTACTGGACCGTCGATGCCGATGTCGTCGTCCCCTCAGCCATCTTCGGTCGCGACTATTTCCTTCTTCAGCACTTGCGCCCGCACCTGAATAAGGAACTACCAAAGTTCCTTGTCGCCCCGCACAGCCCCAAACCGCAACACGCGTGGAACAAACCAAAGTCGTTCCACAGCGAATCTCTCGCGCACGACATCACCACAGGCTTCAACGACCTCGATCGCAGCATCAAACCCGTTGACACCTTTACCGGAGGAACGCACGCCGCCCTCAAGCGCCTTGAGGACTTCGTCCAGCACGGGTTGAAAGAATACGACGAAAAGCGAAATTACCCCGAAGTCAAAGGGACCAGCCGTCTCTCGCCGTATCTCCACTTTGGCAACATCGGCCCGCTCACCATCGCACTCGCTGTCGAAGATGCAGTCGCAAAAGGCCGCGCTTCGCACAGAGCTCGCGACCGCTTCCTCGATCAGGTAATCGCTTGGCGCGAACTCTCCGTCCTCTTCGTCAAGTACAACGACAATTACGACAACTGGGAGTGCGCCGAGCCCTGGGCGCGCCAGACCCTCGTAGAGCACGCCGGCGACTTGCGCCCCTCCCGCTACACCTTCGAACAATTGGAACGCGCCGAAACCCACGATGACCTCTGGAACGCAGCCCAGCGCGAAATGACCGAAACCGGCTGGATGCACAACTACATGCGCATGTACTGGGCCAAGATGATCCTCGAATGGGCTCCCGACCCCGCACGCGCCTACGAGTGGGCTGTCATCCTCAACGACCGCTACGAACTCGATGGCCGCGACCCGAACGGCTATGCCGGCATTGCCTGGGCGATCGTCGGCAAGCACGACCGCCCCTGGTTCAATCGCCCCATCTTCGGACTCGTACGGCCCATGTCTGGCGCGTCAATTTCGAAGAAATTCAACGCACAGGCCTATATCGAGCAACACGGTGCCGGCACGAAGCTGCAATTCTAAATAACGCGACACTCTTTTCACTGAGAGATGTAGCGGCGATCACATCTCCGGACCGCCCGCCGAGTCCTAGAATGGGACACAATTTCAACACCGGAAACTGCATGTTCCGCGCTAGGTAATTCATTGGATTTTGCTTAGCTTCCCTCGGACTATCAGTGTGGGAGGCGGGAATCGGATCCTTTGTGCGCGTGACGATTTCGGCAATTGAGAGAGTGCGGCGGTCCGCTGTCATCACTTGCGCACTCGCGGTCTTTGCGTTGACCGCTGTCTTCATCTCCGCGGCCCAAGGCCAAATCTCAATCGCATCAACTCAGGCCACAACAGCAACGACTGTCCCGCCTCGCGTGGCTCAAGCCAGGAGATTCCTCGCCAGGCGCAACTGGCCGCAGAATCAATCCAGCGCTGAATCTGATCCGCGTCGCGCCGCCTTGGCTACCTCGCGTCCTTCGCCCTTTGCGTCAGGCTCCTCCAGCGCATCCACGGCAATCTGGCAGCCGCTTGGCCCTTCCGCTGTAATCACTCCAAACTTCGGCCTCGTCACGGGCCGCGTCTCTTCCATCGCGATCGATCCCGCCGACCCGACCGGTAATCGCGTCTTCGTCGGAACGACAGGCGGTGGCGTCTGGCTGTCCCAGAACGCAGGCGCCGCCGGAACCGTCGTCTTCACGCCGCTCACTGACGCTCCCGCCGGATTCGATGCAGTCCGCTACGCCTCCATCAGCATCGGCGCAGTCACGGTTCAGCCCGGCGGATCCGGCGTAGTTCTCGCCGGTACGGGCGATCCCAACGATGCGCTCGACTCTTACTACGGCGCCGGCATATTGCGCTCCCCGGATGGCGGCAACAGCTGGACCGTCATGTCGCACACCGCTGACCAGATGTACTCCTTTCAGGGCGAGGGATTCGCAGGTTTCGCATGGAGTACAGTCAATCCGCAACTGGTTGTGGCCGCAGCATCGCAGGCTTATGAGGGCACCCTCGTCAGCGCGCAACTCTACGGCGTCAGCTACGCGGGTCTGTACTATTCCACCGACGCGGGCGCCACTTGGTCGCTCGCAACCATCACCGACTCCTCGGGCCAGGATGTGCAGGGCCCCCTTGATATGTTCGCCGGGCCCAATGGAAACTCGGTCACAGCCGTGGTCTGGAATCCGGTACGCCAGCTTTTCATCGCCGCTGTTCGTTTTCACGGCTACTACCAGTCAAGCGATGGCATCAAGTGGACCCGGATGACCGCACAGCCAGGCAACGGCCTCACAGCGAAGATGTGCCCCACCAATCCCGGCGGCATTGGTTCCATCGCGTGCCCTATCTTTCGCGGAGCGCTCGCCGTTAATCCGCTCACTGGCGACACCTTCGCCTGGACCGTGGATCTCTATAACCAAGATCAGGGCCTATGGCAGGATGCATGCTCAATTTCAGGCGGAACCTGCAGCAACCAGACATTTGCATTTGCACAGAGATGGAGCACCGCGCCACTTGAAACGAACAGCAGACTGGGAGCAGCCACAATCGCGAACGGCGACTACAATCTCGTGCTTGCCGCCGTACCCGCACAGCAAGACACAATTCTGCTCGCAGGGGCGAACGATTTGTGGCGTTGCAGCCTTGCCATGGGCTGCACCTGGCGCAACACCACCAATGCATCCACGTGCATGAGCGCGCAGGTTGCGCCTTACCAGCACGCACTGGCATGGAATCCCTCCAACTCGCAGCAGGTTTTCATCGGCAACGACAGCGGCCTCTGGCGCTCGACTGACGCGATCAGCGAAACAGGATCAGTCTGCTCGCCAACCGATGCTTCGCATTTTCAGAATCTCAACGCTGGCCTCGGTCCTCTGGCGGAAGTCGAGAGCATGTCGCAGGTCGGCAGCTCGCCTTACACCATGATTGCTGGCCTTGGCGTAAATGGCACCGCAGGTGTGAAGAGTACAACCGGACCAACGACCGATTGGCCGCAAATACTCAGCGGCGAAGGCGGTCCGGTCGCGATCGATCCTGTCAGCCCGTCGAATTGGTATGTAAACAACAGCGCTGGTGTTTCGATTCATCGCTGTTCGCAGCCAGGAAATTGCACTCCGGGCGATTTCGGTACCACACCAATGGTCAGCAACACTGATGTCGGCGGTGATGGCAACACCATGACTTCCCCTGCGCCCTTCATTGTCGATCCGCTCGACCCAGCTCAGCTCCTGATCGGCACTTGCCGAGTGTGGCGCGGGCCGGGCAATGGCTCCGCTTGGACGGCCGCGAATGCAATCAGCCCAATCCTCGACGGCATCTCTGGCCCGAGCTACTGCAGTGGTGACGCGTTCATTCGCACGATCGCCGCATTGCCAATTTCAGGCGGAAGGGAAGTGGTCTATGTGGGAATGTATGGCGCGTTAAACGGCGGTGCAATCCTGGCCGGGCACGTGCTCAAGGCCACTTACAATCCCGCCAGCTCTTCCATGCCTGTATGGCAGGACCTCACGCTCAACCCGGTGGTGAACGATCAGGTGGGGCTGAATTACTACCGCCTCGACATTTCCAGTATCTTCATCGATCCTCACGACGCTTCTGGCAACACGGTCTACATTACGGTCGAAGGCGCTGAAGATTCCCGCCACTTGATCCGCACCCTCTACCGGACAACGGACGGCGGGCAGCACTGGGCAGAGCTTACTTCGAATCTGCCGCATTCTCCTGCGAATGCGGTGGTCATTGATCCCCAGGATGCGAACACGGCCTACATCGCCACCGACGAGGGTGTCTATTCAACCCGCCAGATCGCCTCCTGCTCCAGCGGTCCGTCAAATTGCTGGTCCGTCTTCGGCGCCGGCCTCCCTTTCGCTCCAGTCACGCAATTGAGTGCGGCGCCCACGACAACCACTCCCAACGTGCTGGTGGCCGGAACATACGGGCGCGGCATCTGGCAAATCCCCTTGTGGACTGCGGGAACGCAACTCACCACAGCGTCAACCAATCCGGATTCTTTGAGCTTTGCCTCTCAGCCTGTTGGAACCACCAGCGGCAATCAGTCGATAACGCTCACGAACACGGGCGGCATTGCGCTTGTCTTCACTTCTATATATGCAGGCGCCAACTTCAGCGAAACGGACAACTGCGTAAACATCGCAGTAGGTGCGGGAGCTAGTTGCGCGATCCAGGTAAGCTTCACACCCAGCCAGACCGGCAACCTGACAGGACAGCTTACGATCAATGCGAACATCTCCGGCGGAGAGATTCTGATTCCACTTTCCGGCGTAGGAACCAGCTCAGGTCTGGTTACGGCTTTGCCGGGAAATTTGAGTTTCGGACAGGTGAAGATCGGGACAACATCATCGGCGATGCCCATCACCGTCGAAAACGCGGGCAGCATTCCTGTTCCCGTGACCAGCGTGACGGTAACTCCTCCATTCGTTCTCGCCGCTAACGGATGTGGCTCGTCCCTCGCGGCAAACAGTGATTGTGCGCTTTCTGTTAACTTTAAGCCCACGCAGCCTGGGGCGGCGAGCGGAACGCTCTCCCTCGTTGACGGCGCGGGCACGCAAACTGTCGTCCTCAGCGGCACCGGCGCGACCACAGCTACCGATTCGCTCTCACCCACAATTCTCAATTTTCCTGATACGGCCTCCGGCCAACAATCGACGGCTCAAAACGTCACTTTAACCAACAGCGGCGATCTGCCACTCACTTCGATCGAAGTCACTGTCGGCGGCGGTTTTCAGCAATCAAGCACCTGCGGAACCCAGCTGACGGGACATGCCAGTTGCGTCATCAGCGTTGTGTTTGCGCCAACCGCAGTTGGCAGCATCAGTGGACATTTAACCGTGTCAGACGCCATTCGCACGCAGACGATTGCTCTCACCGGCACGGGCATCCAGCCGGCACTCATCGGAGTTAATCCAACGCAACTCTCTTTCTCCGCGCAGCTCGTTCGGCCAGGCCAGTTCGCCCCTCACGCTTACCATCGCCAACAACGGTGGAGCGCCGATGAATAACATCGGCTTCCAGATTGCCGGCCAGTCTGCATCGAGCTTTTCCTGGAGTGCGAGCACGTGCGGAGCAACGCTGAACAGCGGAAGCAGTTGCAAGGTTCAAGTCGCCTTCATTCCGGAGCAGCGGGGCAGCTCACAGCAACGCTCATCGTAACTTCCTCCACGCTGGGAGTCGCACCCGTCCAGGTGCCGCTCATTGGCATTGGCCAGTCTGCCTCAGGAATCACGATTACCCCGTTGCAACTGGTCTTCACACAGCCGGCTCTCGGTCAAGCCAGCTCAACCCAAACTGCGACGATCACGAACACAAGCTCCACTCCCGCAGGCGGTCTCGCAGTTTCTGTCACATCACCCTTCAGCCTGGTTCAGAACGCGTGCACTGCAACGCTTGCGGCTGGGGGAAGCTGCTCGACCGGGGTCGTCTTCACACCCACGGCAAACGGAGCTGTAACCGGCGCGCTCACCGTCAGCTCTTCAGGGTTCGCCACTGCGGCGACTGCTTCCCTTACCGGAATTGGTGGCTCGGCGGGCACGGTACAAGTGCAGCCAGTGTCTCTTTCCTTTCAGGCAACCGGCGTGGGCGGAACCAGCGCAGTACAATCCGTCGTCTTAACGAACGATGGTGCCGTAGCTCTCTCCGGGCTCACGCTTTCGACTTCCGGCCAATTCCAACTCGCAGCCACAACCTGCACATTATCGCTCGGCATCGGAGCCAGCTGCACTGCGCAGGTCGCTTTCTCCCCGTCGAGCGCAGGCCAGCAAACAGGCAGCCTCACGGTTTCCAGTTCAGACCTGGCTACACATACCCAGGTTTCTCTCTCCGGTATGGGATTTGATTTCTCGGTTTCGGCAGCAGGTCATTCAAGCCTGACAATAGCAAGCGGCCAGACAGCTACTTTCACAATCAATCTGGCAACCATGAGTGGATCGAGCGGAACCTTCACTTTCGCCTGCAGTTCACTTCCGTCCAACTCAGTCTGCAACTTCAATCCGGCTGCCGAAGTGGTCACGGCGAACGCCACGGGAAGTGCCACCGTACAGATCGCGACCGGTCTCGCTTCGACTTCGGCACAGAATCGCGACCTGGCTCCCAGGGCATCACTCTCGCATACTGTTCGCTGTCCTGGGCATTTTCATGTTTCCGCTTGCATTCGGCCGCAAACGCTCCAAGCTGCTCTTCATAGCGATTGTTTTCTTAAGTGCCTTCGCCGTTACAAGCTGCGCAGGTGCAGGTGGTGGCGAAGGTGGCTCGCCACCTCCAAGTTCCGCCAACAAGAACACTCCGCCCGGAACATACTCCGTTATCGTCACCGCGACGGCCAACGGTCTTTCTCACAAAGTCACACTTACCTTGACGGTGGATTAGCTGCATGCGCCGATAAGCAAAAGTCGATGGCCACACCCTGATTCGAGGTGAACAAAGGAGCAGCTATACTTTAATTTCAAGCAAGACGCGCCATGACCCAGCAGAAAGCGCCGTGTCACTGTGCGTTCGAGCTCCCAACGTAAGGATTTCAAAAATGACCGTCAACGTGACCCTTCAAGAGGTGAAGCGCGTGGCCGAACTGGCTCATCTTGAGCTGACTGCGGACGAAACCGAGGGCATGCTTCACGATCTGAACGCGATCCTCGACCACGTCGCTCAGTTAAATGAACTGGACACCAGTTCCGTGTCCCCGCTGGCGCAGGTCAGCGAATTGGACGAGGCTGGCGGCAAGGGATCGCTTCGCGACGATGCTGTGCGGCCCTCGCTCGATCGCGCAGTCGTGATGCGCGAAGCTCCAGAGACCGACGGGGTCTTCTTCAAAGTGCCGAAAGTGATTGAACGATAGACGACGGAAGGGAACTCTGCATTGCCAGGCGAAACCAAGATGACCGCAAGCTATGTGCAAAAGCCGAAGACCCTCTCTGAATTACGCGAGGGCATCGCATCGGGGCACATGAAGGCCACCGATCTCGCAACCGCGTACTACGAGCGCATCGAGGAGATGAATCCGCCGCTCAATGTTTATTTGAGCCTGACCAAAGAACGCGCCCTTGCGCAGGCGGCCAAGGTAGACGAAGCCGCCGCCAAGGGCGACCCTCCCGGTCCTCTCGCTGGCATTCCGGTCGGCATCAAGGATGTTCTGGTGACACGCGGTGCGCCGTCGACAGCCGGCTCCAAGATCCTCAAGGGCTATCACCCCCCTTACGACGCCACAGCCGTCGCAAGGCTCGAGGCTGCGGGTGCAGTGCTGCTGGGTAAGCTCAACTGCGATGAGTTCGCCATGGGCTCGTCCAACGAGAACTCGGCCTACGGCCCGGTGCGTAACCCGGTCGACACGGACCGCGTCCCGGGTGGCTCCAGCGGTGGATCAGCAGCAGCCGTTGCCGCCAATCTGGCCGTAGCGACCCTCGGCACCGATACCGGCGGATCGATTCGCCAGCCCGCGAGCTTCTGCGGAGTCGTTGGCGTTCTGCCGACCTACGGTCGAGTCTCCCGCTACGGACTCATTGCCTTTGCCTCGTCTCTCGACCGCATCGGGCCTTTCGCTGCCAACGTTCGCGACGCAGCCGCTGTGCTCGGTGTCATTGCGGGTCATGATCCTTGCGATGCCACCAGCTCTATGGCTCCGGTGGCCGACTACGCCGCTGAAAGCGACAAAGGCGCAGAGGGTCTGCGCATCGGAGTACCCGCCGAATATTTCGGTGAGGGCCTCGACCCTGAAGTCCGCGAACGTATTGAGAGCGGCATTGAGTCGTTGAAAGCCGCTGGCTGCACCATCAAGCCAGTTTCCCTTCCGCACACTCGCTACGCAATTCCGACCTACTATCTCGTTGCCACTGCGGAAGCCAGTGCGAATCTCGCCCGCTTTGACGGGGTGCGCTACGGTTATCGCTCGCCGGCTTCGGCAACCCTTTCTGACATGTACAGCCATTCGCGCGACGAGGGATTTGGTGCCGAGGTCAAGCGCCGTATTATGCTCGGAACCTACGCCCTCTCGGCAGGCTACTATGACGCCTACTATCTCAAGGCGCAGAAGGTCCGGCGCCTCCTCGCCGACGAGTTCCTGCGGACCTTTGCTGACGTGGATGCGATTGTTACTCCCACCGCACCCACTCCCGCGTTCAAGCTGGGCGAAAAAACAGGCGATCCCCTCGCCATGTATCTCGCCGATATTTATACGGTAACGGCGAGTCTTGCAGGCATCTGTGGTGTCACCGTTCCTTGCGGCGCCACCAAGGCCGGTCTGCCGGTTGGAATGCAGATACTGGGCGCTCATTTCAACGAGGCCATTGCATTCCGAGTAGCGCGTTCGTTGGAGGCAGCACAGACTTAGAAACAGGGGTTCGTAATGTTGGTTGGTAGAAGGTTTGTGGTATTGATTGCAGTTCTTGCGTTCCTGGTTTTTGTTCCAACCACACTCAATGCGACGCCGCGCAAGGCGCATGTCGTGGCTCTCGGCGCAGTCCGGCGCGTACCATACTCGAAAACCGGTGATCCGGCCGGCGCCGCACCGGGCGAAGATGCCCTTCGAATCAGACCGCTTGTCATTGATGGCGCCGTCAAGGAATGGACCACCGGCGAATCGCACGACGTGACTGACCGCAGCTTCGTAGTGCGCCGCGTCCTCCGCATCAACGACGAACTGCCCGGAGAAAAACCTGCCAAAGCCGGAGCGAACTGGGTCTGGCAGCGTGGCCCATGGCTGCTGGTTGATCGTGTCACAGGCCACATCGCTCCGCTCAAATTGCCCGATTACGACCCCAGCGTCAGCCAGGTGGCCTGGTTCCGCGACTACGCAGCCTACTGCGGCGTCACGGCCAGTGGAAAGAGTCTCTACGCCGTCGTTGCGCAGTTGGCTGCCCGCAAGCCCGTGCTTGCAAAAAAGCTCGACGCATTTGAGCCCGCCGGCCGAGCAGAACCAGCCTGCGGTGTGCCCGAGTGGCAGCGTGATCCGCTGCGCGCTACCTTCCATCCCGCAGGCAAAGACGCCATCAGCTTCGACGTCATCGCGGGGTCCGCCGTTCTCGTCGAAGAGTCAGAAGACACTGCTGAAACTGCGCCTCCTTCCAAGGCGAATTAACTGGTCTCAAACATCTCTCAACTCGGGCTTGCGTGCCGGCTCCGGTTGCGCCAAGCTGAAGAATGATGGTCGAATCCCTCGAGACTCTTTTGCAGAAAGCGGAGGTCGCGCACGGCCACATGTGTGCCGGCCAGGTACTCGGCGTGCGCATGTCACTCCTTGGCCTCAAGAGCCTTGGCATAGAAGAACCGCTCGGTGCTGACCGCAAGAGGCTGGTTTCCTACGTTGAGATTGACCGTTGCGCTACCGACGCGATCGCCATGGTAACCGGATGCCGGCTGGGAAAACGCACGTTGAAGTTCCGCGACTGGGGCAAAATGGCCGCGACCTTCGTCGACCTCTCGTCTGACTCCGGGGTTCGCGTCGTCGCACTCGAAAACTCACGCGACCTCGCTCGCGAGCTTCATCCTGAAGTTGAAAGCAGGAGCCAGCAGCAGATGCTAGCCTACCGCGAACTCGGCGACGATCAGTTATTCCGTTTGCAACGCGTTCGCGTGCACGTCGATGCCTCGGAGTTGCCGGGATACAAGACGGACCGCGTTGTGTGTGCCCGCTGCGGCGAGGGAATCAATTTTGGGCGATTCGAAGTGGTTGCTGATCAGCGGCTCTGCCTTACCTGTGCGCACCCTGAATTGTGCTATTGGACTTCCGTCTGAGACCCATGCCAAGGGTCGGAACACCTGGCGTCTGGAAGGACTCTTGCGACACGCTGCGACTGGGCCTCGCCCCGGAATCGGAAGCCCAGGGCGATCTCGGTTCGGACTCCGATCTCGGATTTCGCTGCGCATGACGGCCCGGCGAATATCGTTCCCCAACTCGGATCGAGACAATCGGCTGCTTTTCTGTCGAGTCGTTCCGGTAGGCAAGCTGCTTGGTCAGATTCCATAGGACCCAGGACATAAATGCCACGCCGAGTCCGATTGGAAGCAGAAACAGATACTGGAGGCTTGGAGTTTGCATGGCCGTTTCCTCTGAGGCGCTCCTAGCGAATGGCCGATCGATTCATTCCGTGGCTGCAATCGCCTCAAACCCAGTTGGCGCCCAAAGAGGTAAGGAGGGAGTACTCAAACGGTAAGGTGTTTATAAAGGTCGTCCCCGAGAGACATGCTGAAGCATTTGGCATTCGCGGGGTGTCCTTTGTTCACCACCCAGGTCCTGTCCTTGACACGGCTACGGCTGCGCATTTCTTATCTGTAGTAGGCCTTCTTTTTTGAAGTCGAACTGGAGTGTGCGCCGTAAGACTTTGGCATACTTTCTCGTCGGCTTTCCAGGGAAGTCCTTGTCGAACAGGAAGCAGAAGGTGAGCTGGGTCACTGGTTTGGCTCTGGCAGAAGCGATACAGTATGCTTGCCGGGCGAACGAAGCGATTTCAGGTTCTACAACCTGTGCCGGAAGGATCAGGAGGCCAGGACGATTCCCGGAGACAAATCTGTTGTGCAGGTTTCCGCTTTGGCGGAAGCGCCTGTGTCCTGAGCGTCGGATTTCTCGGCGGGTGAGGACGAGTAAAGGATAAGTGTGACGACGAGTTTGGCATTGTTGGCGGCTTCGCCCGCCGGGGGCGGAATCACGATGCTTCCGCTTTTGTTATTGATCCCCCTGATGTACTTCGTCATGATCCGGCCGCAGCAGAAGCGCCAGAAGCAATGGCAGCAAATGCTTGGCAGCATCAAGACTGGAGACAAGGTGACCACCGCGGGGGGCATTCGCGGGATCATCCTGTCCATCAAGGATGACGCGATCATCATTCGCGTAGCGCCGGACAACCTCAAAATTGAAGTGGCAAAGAGCGCAATTGCCTCCGTCACCACACAGGAAGAATCGGGCTCCTGAGCCTTGAACATGTCGCGGAGTGCCCGCAACACATTCCGTCCAGCAATACGGAAGGCCAGTCAACGAAAAGTCCTAAAATCGACAGCGGTTTGAACTAGAGAATTGGAACAATGAAGAAGAATCTCAAACAGAAGATCGTGATCATTATCGGAGTGCTGGTCGTATTTCTTTACGGCGCTTTCTTCGGATTCGATGCACCCAGGCTTGGCGGCGGAGAGCCATTGCTCACGCAGCTTACGCAGCACATCCACCTTGGATTGGACCTTCAGGGCGGCGTTCACCTGATTCTGCAGGTCCAGGTCAAAGAGGCTGTCAATACCGAAACCGACAACACCGTCGCTCGGATTGAACAGGATCTCAAGACAGCGAAATTGACCTTTTCGCAGGTCAGCAAGCCGGATCCGGCCCACCCTGAGAAGATTCAGATCGAGGGAATTAACCCGACGCAATCCAGCGCGGTACAGTCCCTCATCGACAGCAAGTACTCGAGCGAATATGACGTCAGCAGCGGGAGCAATAACACGCTGAACGTCACAATGAAGCCGAACATCGAGAAGGCGCTCGACGAGCGGACCGTCCAGAACACGATTGAAGTGATTCGCGACCGCGTCGACACCCTTGGCGTCAGCGAGCCCGTCATTCAGCAGTATGGCCTCGGTGACAACCAGATTCTTGTCGAGCTGCCCGGCATCTCGGACCTCGACCGCGTCAAGACGCCTCATCCAATCCACAGCGCGCCTCGAGATTCACGCCGTCGTCGGTGGTCCGTATCCCGATGAACAGGCAGCGCTGGCCAGCGTAGGCGGCGCGATTCCGCCGGATCAGGCACTGGTTCACGGCTCCGGCTCCATGGCCACCGGATCCGACGCGGACAGCGTGTACGTGCTGCAGCGGGTTGCGATCGTCGCGGGCACTGACTTCCGCTCTGCTGACCCGGGCACCGATTCCAACACTGGACAGAGAACGGTCCACTTTACGCTTACAAACGAAGCGGGCGACAAGTTCTGGGATTACACGAGTGCCAATGTGGGTCACAGCATGGCTGTGGTTCTCGGCGGCCGTGTGAAGGAAGTCGCAAATATCGAGAGCGCAATTCGCGATTCTGGCGAAATCCGTGGCAGCTTCTCGCAAGACGAAGTCACCGTCCTCTCCAAAATGCTTCGCACTGGTGCATTGCCGGCTTCGCTGAACTATCTCGAGGACCGGACCGTGGGGGCTTCACTCGGCTCGGATTCGATCAAACAGGGTGTCACCGCTGCGATTGTGGGCGTCCTGCTGGTCATGATATTCATGCTCGTCTATTACCGGGGGTCGGGCGTCAACGCCGATCTTGCTCTGTTCCTGAACCTTGTCATCCTGCTCGGCTTCATGGGCTTCTCAGGAGCGACGCTCACCCTGCCGGGCATTGCCGGCGTCATTCTGACCATCGGTATGGGCGTCGACTCCAACGTGCTGATATTTGAGCGCATTCGCGAAGAAGTGCGTGCCGGCAAGGCGCCTTCAGCGGCTGTGGATCAGGGATTTGCGCATGCATGGACGACGATCGTCGACACCCACGTGACGACCATCGTCTCGGCTCTGATCCTGATCATCGTCGGGAATGGGCCTGTAAGAGGATTTGCAGTTACCCTGACCTTTGGATTGCTGGCCAACCTGTTTACGGCCGTCTATGTGTCGAGAGTCATCTTCGATACCCACGTAAACAATCTGAAGCCGGGCGAGCTCGTTTCGATTTAGTCCAGAGACGAGCAGGGAAGTAATCAATGCACCCCGGAACCGCGCGGGTCCGGATAGAGGAAGGCAGAGAACCAGTGGAATTCTTTCATGGCGTAAATGTTGATTGGTTGGGGAAGAAATGGTACTTCCTGGCCTTTTCACTCATCTTCAGCGTCTCCGGCATTATTTCGATGGCGGCGCACTGGGCACATCCCGTGGGCGGTGTTCGCAGCCCTGTTCCGCTCGGCGTCGACTTTCGCGGTGGTACTGAAGTCCAGGTGAAATTCTCGCAGCCACCGGATATCTCCAAGATTCGTGCGGCTATCGAAACCACGGGAATCCGCGACGCAAAGATCCAGAACTACAACGGTTCCACATCCAATGAAGTGCTTATCAGCCTGCCTGAGCAAAGTAATGAGAGCACGCTCGATTCGGGAAGGCAGATGGTCGTAAACACTCTCCGTGAGCATTACGGGAATCCTTTTGCGGATTCCGACGTGAAAGTGGACGTGGTTGGACCCACCGTTGGCCGCCAGCTGGAAGTGAAGGCAATTGAAGCGACACTTCTGTCTCTGGCCGGAATGCTGGTGTATCTCTGGTTCAGGTTCCAGCTCATTTACGGAGTCGCGGCCGTGATCGCATGCTTCCACGACACCCTGATCACGGTGGGCGCTTTTGCTTTGCTTGACTCGTTTGGTATTAAAGGCATGGAAATCAGCCTCACCGTCATTGCCGCCATTTTGACATTGGTCGGCTACTCCATGAACGACACCATCGTCGTATTCGACCGTATCCGCGAGAATCTTCGTCTGAGCCGGCGAGAGTCTCTGCCTGACGTTGTCAACCGGAGCATCAACCAGACGCTGAGCCGAACTGTGCTCACCTCCGGCCTGACATTTTTGACAGTGCTTTCGCTCTTTGTTTACGGTGGACCGGTTCTGAGGGGATTTTCCTTTGCCCTGGTGGTCGGAATTCTGATCGGAACTTACTCCTCGATCGCCATTGCCGCACCCATGCTGGTCGCCTGGCAACAGTGGCGAGCCGGAAGCGGCAAGACAGTTGTGCTTCCGACAGCGAAGCGGTCCAGGGTCTAGCAATTCAAGTTGTAACGTTTTTGTAGCAACCTTTGCATGTAGTAGGTAGTTCTGATATAGGTGGAGCACGCTTTTTGTGAGCGTTTTAGAGCGCGGGAACATTTGAACTTCCCGCGGTGTCTAAGTAGAGGTAACCGACACCCCGATTCGAGGCTGGCCATGTTTGAAGATTCCACATTTGAATCAGGCGGAAGGATCAAGAGCAAGAGCGGACGTTGGATGATGTTTACATTCATCACCAACGGCGCAGTCCTGGTTGCCATGATCCTATATCCGCTCATTTACCCAGAGGCGTTGCCCAAGGCGATGATGCAGACCCTGTTGGTTGCTCCACCGCCGCCTCCACCTCCACCTCCGCCACCACCGCCGGCTGAGATCATAAAAGTGGTGCACGTGCAGTCTGAGATGATGAACAACCAGCTCATCGCTCCGACGAAGATTCCTAAGGATATTAAGCAGGTCGCCGAGAGAGAAGCCCCCCCGAGTTCGTTTGGCGTGGCTGGCGCAGAAGGCCTGGGCGGCAGCGCAGGCGGCGTGATGGGCAGTGTGTTCGGTTCGGGCTCCGCACCCAAGGTGCAGGCTGCTCCGCCCAAGAAGGTCAATATCTCTGCCGGCGTCGCGCAGGGCATGTTGATCCAGAAGACAACGCCGATGTATCCGCCGATTGCGAAGGCGGCCCGCGTTTCCGGGACTGTCGTGATTCAGGCGAAGATCTCGAAACAGGGGACCATTGAAGATCTTCACGTAGTGAGTGGACCTGCCATGTTGCAGCAGGCTGCTCTGGATGCCGTGAAGAGCTGGCGTTACCGGCCTTACCTGCTCAATAACGAGCCCGTCGAGGTGGAGACCACGGTCAACGTGATCTTCACTCTGGGTGGATAGATTTCATCTTCGGCTGTTTCTCAAGTGAGAAACAGCCTTGTTTTTGACCTGAATGCGAATTCGAAAGAGCCGCATTCCAAATCGCCAAACCGGGGATGGTGGATCCCAAGGCAACAACACTCCTTCCGGCGCGCACTGAGCTTAACCTCATAGGCTTTCAATCGTGAGGTCAGGCAGTGAACGGCGGGTAAGATTTGAAGCTCGTCAGGAGTCAGTTTCCCCGGCTTTGTTGTAATCGATCCACGAAAGCGGATCGACAGAGTACATAAACTCCTTAGGAGGAACGATTCAAGTGATTCTCGCTCAGCTCGCACATTTCGCTTCGCACACGGTCAACAGTCTGGCGTTCTTTCAGGAAGAGCAGGCGGTAAGCTTCAGCCCGCTCGGACTGTGGCAGCACATGGGATGGCCGGCGCGCATCATCGCCATCATCCTGTTCATCGAGTCGATCTGGTCGCTGGCCGTCATGATCGACCGCTACCTTTACTTCTCGGCCGCCCGCAAACAGTCGCGCGAGTTCGCGCCTAAAGTTGCCGGCGCGTTGAAAGATAGCAAGCTTGAAGAAGCCATCAAGATTGCCGATCGCAACAAGAAGTCGCACCTGGCCGAAGTCGTCACTGCTGGCCTGCAGGAGTTCCGCGCTTCCGGCGGCGTCGCCAGTGAAGCAACGATCGAGAGCTCGGGCCGTGCATTGGAACGTGCCGAAGCAATCGTTCACGCCAAGCTGAAGAGAGGCCTTGCTGTGCTGGCCACCATCGGCTCCACGGCTCCATTCGTTGGACTGCTCGGAACGGTTATCGGAATTCTGAACGCCTTCCAACAAATCGCCACTCAGAAGACTTCCGGCATCGGTGCAGTCGCCGGCGGTATCTCTGAGGCGCTGGTAACCACCGCGTTCGGTTTGCTGGTGGCTATCCCCGCCGTTATGGCGTTCAACTATTTCACCGGTCGTGTCGAAGCGTTCGACGTCGAGATGGACAACTCCTCGAGTGAGCTCATCGACTACTTCATCAAGCAGAGCAAGCGCTAAGCAATCCGGGTGCAGCCCCGAGCGAGAAACTTTCAGGTGGGCAGGAAAGCCGCAAGGCTATCTTGCCCCCGAGTTTCAAACATGGCGCGGCAGCCTCTTCGAGCGAAAGCCGGATGCCCTCCGGTACATGAATTCAATAGGCACGGAGCCCAAACATGGGAATTGCGGTTCGTAACGAAGGCAGTAACGTCAACTCCAACATCAACGTGACCCCCATGGTCGACGTGATGCTGGTTTTGCTAATCATCTTCATGGTTATTACCCCAATGCTGCAGAACAAGGTCGCCGTCGATATGGCCAAGGTGGAGAATCCCACCCCGATGCCCGACGCTGACAAAGAAGATGCCATTGTGGTGGCCATTACTCGCGACGGCGGTGTGTTCTTAGGCCAAAACAAAGTCGCTACTTCCGAGCTCGGGTCTCAGGTCCGAGAAAAGCTGGCCGACACGCCGGGCAAAGAGATCTTTATTCGCGCCGATGCGCGCGCGCAGTTCCGCGCCGTTGAAGATGCGATTGACGCCGTCCGCACTGCAGGCGTCGATGAAGTGGGCTTGCTCACCAACAAGAAGGAAGGCGCCGGCGGCTTGGGCGGCCAGTAATCATTGGCTTGGAACGTTTATACATTTAACCGATTGTCTTACACGAGGAGTTTGAAGCCATGGCAATGACAGCTGGAGGTAGCAAGGGTGGCGCAATGGGCGACATCAATGTCACCCCGATGATCGACATTCTGCTTGTGCTACTCATCATCTTCATGGTCATCGTGCCGGTTACGCCAAAGGGTTTGGATGCCCTGGTGCCTCAACCGCCCAAGAACCCCCAACAGCAGCCGCCACAGAACGACCGCACCATCGTCGTCCAGGTGGTCTATCGCCCGGGGGCAGCACCGTCCTACAAGATCAATGAAACTGATGTTGCCAAGACGGACTTGCTGGCGAAATTGACAGAGATCTACGCGAATCGCGCCGAGCGTGTCATGTTCGTAAGGGGCGACGATGATCTGAATTTCGCCTACATCGCCGAAGTGATTGATATCGCCCATGCGGCGAACGTGGATCACATCGGACTGATGACGCCGAAGATCATGGCCGGACAGTAAAGCGCATTTTGACTCCCTTCCTCCCCCGGCGGGAAGGAAGGGATAATTGCGACGACACTGGCATCGGAGATCAATTCCGCAATCATGATCGATGCGTATGTTATGTTGATCATCCTCACGAATCATAGGAGTTGATCAGATCGGATTGACGACGCCGAGAGTTTCGAATGGAGAATAGGTTTTCTCGACGTTTGAAGAACACAGCTTGCTCAGGGGGAACAGGAGTACAATTTGGCCTACTTGGTTTCGGAATCTCCCGCTCGGATCCAGGTGCATGATTGACAAGGTGTGCAATCGCTATGCACAACCTGAAGGAGAAGAATAAGAACATGAATGGACCCGCACGAATTACGGCGCTCACGGTTGCTCTAGCCGGCATGGTGCTTTCCATGGGCGGGTGCAACCGCCTGCAAGCCCGTGATCAATTGAACAAGGGAGTGGAGGCGTACAAGTCCGCCCGCTATGAAGAGGCGATTGGACACTTCCAGAAAGCCACTGAATTGGATCCCAGTCTGCCAATGGCAAAGAGCTACCTGGCCACGGCACTGGCGCAAAACGTTGTTCCCGGCCTTTCTACCCCTGAAAACCTCAAGAACGCCCAGCAGGCGATCAGCATTTTCGAGGAAGTTTTGGCTAAGGAACCGAACGACGTTAACAGCCTCAAGCAAATTGCGGCCATTTATTTCAGCATCAAGAAATTCGACCAGGCGAAAGACTTTCAGAAGAAGGTTCTGGCAGCCGATCCGAAGGATCCTGAGGCTGCCTATACAATCGGCGTAATCGACTGGACGCTGGCTCACGAAAATACGCTGAAAGCGCTCGCAACCGTCAACATGAATGACGATGGCGAAGGCAACTCCAAGGCGCCCAAAAAGGTGCTGGAAGAGATCAAACAGCAGAACACAGCTCTGGTCGATGAGGGACTTCAATACATCAACCAGGCTATGGCGAATCGTGCCAACTATGACGAAGCAATGTCATATGCAAACCTGTTGTATCGCCGCAAAGCTGATATTGACTATGCCGACCCGAGCGCAGTGAAGGCCGATGTCGCATCTGCCAAAGAGTGGAGTTCAAAGGCAATGGGCACTCGCAAGGCTAACGAAGCGAAGAAGGATAAGGGACCGGGCGGCATCACCATGGACTCGAGCGGCAACCTCAAGTAGCCATCGACTCAACCTGAAATGAATATGGCCTTCGCGCAATGCGAAGGCCATTTCGTTTTCGCTGTCGATGGGAATCGATCGAAGGCGGATAGGATCCACCCTAGCCTAACGATTTGCGGAATTGCACGCGGCTTATCCCGCGAATTCCTGAGAGGCACACGGGGTTGCTGATTATGTGTGTCCGCCTAAAGTCCTAAAGTGGAGTGCTGGCCACATTGAACTTACATAGTCAGAATCGAACAGAGACGCTCAGCCCGGGTTCCTGGGTGCTGCTCGCGAAAGCCACGCGGCCGTAGTCCTATTTTGCGCCCTGCTTCAACACTTGCTCGGCAAAATAGCTCCGCACTTTTGCATCGTCGCGCAGCATTTCGTAGTAGGCGAGCTTTAGCAACTGGGCGCGGCTCTCGCGCAATCCCTGCCGGATATGCTGTTGTACGCTCGGATTGTTCAATTCGCGTTGTCCAGCTGGTTCGCGTTCAAGCAGTTTGTAGACGGCGTAGCCGGCCGCCCGCTGAGTTGGTCCTGCTCCTCCGTAGATAGGCAGCACATCCGTAACCTGCCCAACTTTCAGTTTGCTGATTGCCCCGAACGTTGCCGGATCACGCTGTTGTAGTGCGGATTCAGGAATAAAGCCCATATCGCCGGCGCTTGAATTGGTGTTCGGATCTTCGGAGTAATTCATCGCGAGCGCGCCGAAATCCTCACCGGATGTCAGACGGTTGCGAACCGTCTGGATTTTCTTGCGTGCATCAGCATCCGTCATGGCTTTGTTGTTCTGCAGATTGCCGGCCTGTTGCCCGGGGCCTGCGGTTACCACGATCCAAGCAAGGTGATACTGCGGCTCGATCACATTGAACTCGGACTTATGGGTAGCATAGTAGCTGTTAATATCGGCGTCGGTGATGTTGATCTTTGATTCGATTTCTTTATTAATGAGTTTGTCTGAAGTCAGCTTTCGTCGAATTTGCAGCTTCAGGTCGTCCAGCGTCATATTCTGCTGCTTCAGCTTCTTGTCGAACTCTTCAGCGGTGTAGGGCGCTTTAAGCTCAATCAGCTGGGCATTCACATCTTCGTCGGAGGCTGCAAGGTTCAGCTTCGCGGCACGCTGATCAAGAATCTCGCTGTCAATCAACTGGCGCAAAAGATTAAGCCGAACGATATCGGCCTGCTCCGGGTTGGGATCCCGCGGAGCATCTCCCTGCGTGGCTTTGTAGTTGTTGTAGGCTTTGTCTAAATCGGATCGAAGAATGTCCTTGCCGTTAACTGTCGCCATTACGTCGGGCGAGGGAGCGTGCTTACAAGCTGCCAAGGCAACCAGCAAAAGCGCGCTTGAAAAACTCAGGGCTAAAGGCTTGCGACCCTTGAAGGGTAAAGCTTTGACTTGCAACCTGTATCTCCTCGGGAGCCTGCCCTGCACCCCATCGACCAAGAAACGCCGACGAGGACCCCGGATAATGGCCCCGGTACTACAGGATATATCCAGAGACCGAGGCGCCGGAACGAAAGACTCCAATGGGGGTTCTCGTTCTCGCACGTCACCTTCAGACAAAGATGGCGCACGGTGACGAGACTCCCGGTTGTTATTGACCTTTGCCGGACGGCTGTTGGGCCGTTTCAGGCGGCGGCTCAATTCCATCTGCCCGCAGGGCACGGTCGATCACGAGCCACACTTGCTCCGCAGGAAGAGCGCCATTGATGCGCTCGCCATCTATGAAGAGAGCGGGCGTTCCATCCACACCCAGCGCTTCCGCTTCCTTCGCCGACGCGCGTACCTGCGTCTCATCCTGCTTTGCGATGCAGGCGTCGAGCTTGGCGCTATCCAGTTTTGCCAGCGTACCCTCATCGCGAGCTATGCGATCGAGCGCGGCGAAGCTCTTCTTCAGATCGCGGTCCGGGCCATTGACTTCCTGTCCGTGCGCGTGCACGTAATCCACAAAATTCCAATAAACTTGACCGTTTTGCACCGCTAGACAATTCGCATCCACCGCGGCGTGCATCGCCCACGGATGCAGATCGGTGAGGGGGTCGTCCTTGTAGACGAACCGCACCTTATCCTTGTACCGATCGATCGTGGTCGGGAAAAGAGACGTGTGCATGCGTGCGCAGTACGGGCATGCCAGATCGTCAAAATTGATTACCGTTACCTTGGCATCCGGATTGCCGCGAATCGGTCGTCCTGCAATGTCGATGTTGAAGATGGGGTTTTTGGCAAGATCGAATGTTTCGAGCCGCGCCAACTTCGTGTTATCGGTGGAGATCAGAAAATCAATCACCTTTTTAGTCGAGCCATGAGACAACGTGATTGGCAGCGTATCGTAGCCGCCAATCTGGCTGGAAGTGCGCTGACCCAGGACGACGGACACTTCGGGCGGAATGCTGAATTGCGAACGTACCATCACTTCAATGCGGCGGTTCAGTGCGGCGTCCTGTGCTCCGGAGCCAGCAGACTGGGCCTTGCAACCTACGGCCAGGCCAAGTGCAAGCAGACCAGCCAAAAAATGTATGCGCGACAATAGATTGTCCTCTCCAGCAAGGATATCCCAGTCAAGTCACTGCCGGGCGCAGCAATGGACGAGTGCGAAATTACTGATGAGTGGACGTCAAAACCGGGCAAAAGCAATCGAGAGGCTTGAGATGAGTATCAATAGGCGGGCGGGGCGGTTGGGTCGTGGAACACCGTATTTGACCTGCGGATATCGCCGACCGACCCGAAATTAGCGAGCGTAAAGCTGTAAAGGTACTGGGTTTCGTCGCGTACCGATCCAAGGGCAAATCGACGGTAGCCCAGGCTCAAACCGCAGCAGTTCCAGTTATAAACCGCCTGAATCCCGGCATATTGTAGCGCGCCATTGACGAAATCGTACCCTCCGTTCGCCGCCAGGTTAAATCCGCCGGCATTGGGCTTCCCGATTTCGATAAATGGCTGCAATTGTTGACTCTGAATCAACGAGGCGGTGCTCCCCTTCTCATCGACGGCGTTGAGAAGAGCATGGCCAATTCCTATGGTCGTCGGTCCCCAGCTGTAGCCGGCAAAAACGTTATCCGCGTCGAGGCGTCCACCTTTAGGGTCGTAGTCCAAGTCCCACTCGAGGCGCAAGTTTTTGACCGCTTCAAAGCGCAGTCGCGAGACAAGCGGGGAGAGATTCCTCGGGCCGGTCAGAAAAGCAATTCCGGTCAAATCAAGCGTCGTGTCGAAGACGTTTCTGCGGCCTGAGATGACTGCTCCGCCGAATGTCGGATCCAGGAAGTATTTCTGAGTAATTACCCAGCTTGCCCATTCACGAGGTTGCGGCGCGCATGTTGTTGCCGTTTCAGCGTCCGTGACAGTGCAGGGCTGAGCATTCTTTGATCTGGCATAGAAGCGCTGCGTCAAGACGTAGCCGACCTCGTTGGTATCGGTGGCAATGTCTGTGGGGTCAAAGAGTGGGACGTTGCGCGCCTTGACTCCAATTCCGCCGACGAAGTTGTAGAAAACTTCGGGTTCAATTACATGGCGCACATCGTGGTTGCCGATGGTGAAATCGCGTTCCACGGCCGGCGGTCTCACGTTGACTGATGCTTCAAAATCGCCACGGTTGAGAGGATTATGGACAACAGTCGGTATGCCGCCATTCGTGCCCGTGAGGTCTGGATTCTGGCTTCCGGTGTAGAACGTTTCACGGAGCGCGACTTCCGGAACCACGCTCCAGCCGCCGCGCATCAAAGGCAACGACAGGTGAGGATAAAGATCGAACCTGCCCAGGTTGCGAACGTGAAAGCTGAACTCCGAGCGCCCCAGATAGCTGATCGACGAACCCATTCTCCAGTAGAACGGAGATGTGTGGAGTGGTTCGTCAAGGACGTCGAAGCGCAGGCTGGGAAGGTGCAGAATGCGCACCTCGTCACCGTCATTTGAACTGGCGAAGTTCTGTAATCGTTCCAGATAGGCCGAGGGCACCAGCCCGTTATGCGTGTGCGTCAGCGACACGGTGCTATGGACCTCGGAGTTCACAGCCTGGATGTAGTTGTCGTTGAACACTAGCTTGTAGATGTAGCTTGAAAGATATTCAATGTTCAGCGCTGCATGAGTCTCCGGGTTGAAGTCGTAACGGCCTTCCGAGACGATGTCGGCGCCTCCCTGATTTACGAGCTCGGGTGAAGGGGGAATGATGACCCCGCGATCGAACAGCGCGTTCCACTTGACGGTGAAGTGGTTCAGGTCCATCCCCTTGAAGCGGAAGTCGCCGTTAGGGGCCCAGCCACGTTTGCTGTAGTACTCGGTTCCCACCACCATGTCCATGCTGCGATTAAGGACGATGTATACCTGTTCACCAACCGTCAATCCCTTGATTGAGGAGTTGCTGATAACCGGAATCAACAGTCCGCTCTCACGTCCCGTTTCTTCCACTGGATGTCGAAGGTAAGGAAGATAGAACAAAGGAATCCCGAGGAATTTGAAGAACGTGTTCCTGGTTGTTGCTTGGTTGTTTTCGACGGTAATGGCGCGCGAAATCAACTGCCAATCCGGCTTGGGAAGGCGGCAGTTGGTCATAGTCCCATCGATAATCTTGTAGCTTCCTTCGCCGGTTTGCAGCAGGACGCGGCCCGAGAACAGGAAGGGGTTCGCCGTGGAATAAACAACAGTGCGTCCCGCGCGCCTGACTCCGAGCGACCCGCTGACGTCGAAAAAGCGTGCGGTGTGCATGTCGAAACGCATGTCGCCGTGCGAAGCACTAATGAACGCATCAACCGGGCCGCCTGTTACCTGCAGGTGCCCCTCAGCTTCGAGTTCGTAGGTCTTTCGGTGATAGACAACCTTGTCGGCTCGAATAATGTAGTCCCGATAGTGAACCACAACCCCGCCAGTTCCGGTCCATGTGTCTTCCGCCCAGGTCTGCCGATCGGCTTGCAGTTCAACTGGCACCCCACTGGCGGGAACGGGCTCGGGTTTTGCGATGGGAATAGCTTCCTGCCCTGGGTCGTCGGGCAACTGGGACGCTGCTGACGGCTGGCCGCTGCTCGCAAGGGTCGCTGGACTTTGCACAGGGGGTAACGCATTGGTCAACATCTGTCCGGCAAGTTGCAGGTGACAGAGGGTGATCACCGTGATAAACACGAAATTGCGAGGCTGCATCCGAGGGCCAAAGCAAGCATAGCAAATGCAAGCACTGGTTCTTCGGGTTCGATAGTCCTCTCGCACACAGGACGTTATTAAAACATTACCCGCCGAAATTCTTCATGACTCGCGCGGACGGCAACAATCCATCCCGATCAGTGCACTGATTTGGGGAAGGTATAGAAGGGATTCTAGAGTTTTGAGCACACTGGCTAGCCCGCCTACTCCACTTCCCTCGTGGAAGCAGGAAGTAAATCGCCGCCTTGCAGAGCACAAGAATCGCAAGGGGATTTCGGCCGTTGATGAGGACATGCGCGATGACGGACAGGCATCGGCGAACAGCCGCGCCGCTGCCGCCGCAGCACGCGTTGCCGCTCGTTATGCGAAGACACCCAGCTTCAGTGAAATGCAAGCCATGGAAGCGCGCAATGCTTTACGCGCCGCTGAAGCGGCCACTCGCGCTGCACTCGAGGCTCAGGCTGCCGCTCAGGCTGTCCTCGATCACATCCAGAGTAATGGGGAACAGATCGACGGGCCGGAATATGCTGCTCATCGAGTCGAAACAGAGACTCGGGACTGGCATCCTCAGAACTCCGTGAGCGTTCCGCGCAGCAACGAGGCGACAGCCGGTGATCTTGAGATTCGTTGGGAACCGGATATGCCGGTGCGTCCCGCTAAGCACGAAACTCGTTCAACAACCAGCTACGCGTGGGACACCCCCGCCGATGGGCAGGACACGTTCGCTCGGGACACCTACTACGACGGGGCGATTTATGAGGCGGTGGAGGCGGCGCAGCCGATTCCTGCGAACCTCATCGAGTTTCCTCGCGAGATTATTGCCACGCGCCGAATGCGTCCGCGCATTTCGGAAGCGAACCCGGAATCGTCTGAACCGCAGCAGCTCAGCATCTTCGAGGTAGATCCGAACACCGTCTCTACAGAGCCAATGGCTGCTACGTCGACGGCAACGCCACCGCCCATGTGGATCGGGTCGAGCTGGCAGGAGATTGAACTCGACGAGCAGCCTCAGCCTCTGCCTGACTATTACGCGATACAGCCGGACGCCGCGAAGCTCTACCAGGCGCCTTTCGGCCGGCGGATGATGGCGACGATGGTGGATGCGGCCTTGATCCTCAGCTTGGTATGGGGCGCTGCGTATCTTGTTGCTTCGCGCTTCGATCACTTGCCGGGGATTCGCGTCTCCGAAGTATGCGGGGTGATCGTGACACTGGGAATCGCCGCGCTGTACGAGTGGTTCTTCCTCACCTTCGCCAAAGTGACGCCGGGAATGCGGTACGCCCAGCTCTCGCTTTGCACTTTCGACGAGCAGGTTCCCTCGGCTGCGCAGATCAAGGGACGTATGAAGGCGATGCTGATCTCCGTTCTACCCGTCGGCCTGGGTGTAGTCTGGTCAATCTTTGACGAGGATCAGATGAGCTGGCACGACCGGCTTTCGAAGACTTACCTGCGGCTTAGCTGATTACCTAGCTATTAGCTTCTAGCTCCCAGCGAATCCAGGGGGCTTTTCTGCGGTCCCTGGGTGTAAATTCCTTTCATCAAAGGACTCCGCCAAACTCCTTATCAAATGTGAAGAATCTGCTTACGTGGCTAGAGCGCGTATTGCGCTGACACCGGCGCCGAGCAACGCAGTGGCGTCGTCGTTGGGCAGGATCTCGAGCGAGTAGCTTAAGAGCGGGCTCATCTTCACCATGGTTTCAAGATGGCGGCGCAACATGGGAAGGTCGAGGAAGCCCACGTTGTGGCCCGTGAAGTAGAAGCGGCCCGGGACCCGCGAGGTGAATAAACGACGCGGTTGCCGCCGCAAGGGCGCTGTGCCATAGATCGACAAATTCGCGGCAACGAACATCGCCCTTTTTGGCTTGCGCAAAAACTTCTTCAGGTTCGAGATCGAGAAAGCGCATGCGCATGGCGCGATAGCCCATGATTCCTTCGAGGTGGCCGACGCCCGCCGCATCCGCAGAAGCGTTCCTTGGGATCGAGAGTCACGGTGATGTGCCCGCCTTCCCACACGCCTTCGAACGTAGGGCCAGCGGCCGTAGCCGATACCGTTGCCGATGGTCCACACGCGAGTGAGCTTGTTGAGTTGACCTCGGGTGGCTGCAACCCCTGCGGCGATGGCGTCGGCATCATTGGCAATATGGACGGGGGCAGTTATCCCTTTTGCAGTGAGCACGCGCGTCAGCTCCTCGGCAAGACGCATGCCTTTGATCTGGGTAAGATTGGGCGAATCTTCGATGACGCCATGGCGAATGACGCCGGGGACCGCTACACCAATTGCATCGACGCTGCCCTTGCCGACGCACGGACAGGATTTCTCCGGCGAGGATTTGAACGAACTCGGCTACAGGGAGTCCGTTGAGCGCATCGACCTCATCGACGTTTTGGGGGTAGCGGACAGTTTCTCCTGCCAGGCGCATATCTTCGAGCCTGCCGGCAACGATGTGTTCCGTAACGACAACACCGATTGCGGTAGTCATTTCGCCCTCCATGGGGAGAAAGCTTGCACGGACAGAAATGCTAAAGGGGTGAGTTGTGATGCGCGCGCTGGAGCATTCGAAGTTGATCATCGTTATTCCACCTGGTAGCGGTGCAGGCGGCCGAGACCGTTGAATGCCGCGGCTTTGTAGCACTCGGCGAGAGTGGGGTAGTTGAAGACGGTGTCCACGAAGTAGTCAACAGTTCCGCCGAATATCATGACTGCCTGGCCGATGTGGACCAATTCGCTTGCGCCCTCGCCGATGATGTGCACTCCGAGAACCTTGCGCGTGTCGCGATGGAAGATGAGCTTGAGGCGGCCGGTGGTGTCGCCGCGAATCTGGCCGCGAGCTGTTTCGCGGTAGAACGCCATGCCGACTTCGTAGGGCACATCCTCATCAGTCAGTTGTTCCTCGGTCTTCCCGATGAAGCTGATTTCAGGAATGGTGTAGATGCCGTAGGGATAGAAGCTGGGATTTGATGATGTGTGGGTGTCGTTGAAGGCGCGTGCGGCAGCGATGCGACCCTGCTCCATCGAGACGGAGGCGAGAGAGGGGAAGCCGACGACGTCGCCGACGGCGTAGATGTGTTCCACGTTGGTCTGATAGTGCTCGTCCACGGGAATGCGGCCGCGATTGTCGGCTTCGATTCCGGCGGCGGCAAGGTTGAGATCGTCGATGGCGCCCTGGCGGCCCACAGCGTAGAGCAGGGCGTCGCCGGAGACCTGCTTCTTGCTTTGCAGATTGGCGATGACAGTGCCATCGGGGAGTTCTTCAACGCTCTCGACTTCTTCGCCTAAGCGCATGGTGACGCGGCTGTCGCGCAGGTGGTAGCTGAGCGACTTCAACAATTTCCTGATCGGCAAATTCAAGAAGTTTCGGCACGTTTTTCAATCAGCGTGACGCGCACGCCGAGGACCGCGAACATGCAGGTGTATTCGACACCGATAACGCCGCCGCCGACGACGATGAGGGATTTACGGGAGTGTTGGGAGATCGAGAACCTGATCGCTGTTGATAATCGTGCGGCCATTGATGGGAACTTTGGGTGATCCGGCGGGCTTGGTGCCAACGGCGATGATGATGCGTTCGGCTTCGATGGTGGTGTCGCCGTTCGAGCCCTCGACGCGGACCTGGTGCGGATCAAGGAAACGGGCAATGCCGTGAACCATGTCGATGCCATTGCGCGAAAGTTGCGCTTCGGTTACGTCGACTTCGGTCTTGATGACGGCCTGAACGCGAAAGGCCAGGTCGGCCATGGTGATTTTTTCTTTGACCCGATAATTCATGCCATAGACAGAGCGGTAGTTGTATCCGGAGAGATGCAGGACTGCCTCGCGCATTGTCTTGGAAGGAATGGTGCCGGTGTTCACGCACACTCCGCCAACCACCGATCGAGCCTCGACCACGGCAACGCGTTTCTTCATTTTGAGGCGGCCACGGCGGCGCGTTGCCCGGAAGGTCCGGAACCGATGACGACGAGGTCGTATTTGAGGCACTCATGCGGGTGTCTCCAGGGTGCAAACAGAGGGTCGAAACGCAGGTGCTCAACACGAGGGCGGCCTCAGCTATTTCAGGCACAGAATACGCCATCCGCCAGCTTGACCGGGGCGAAAGTCATGCTTGCCGAGGATACCAGAGCCGGGTTGTTGAATGATGTATGCGGGCGTCGGAGGTGCAAAAAGAGCGGCCCCGGCAAAGAGATAGATTGCCGGGGCCGGGAGGTTGCACCAGGGAGGGGTTAAGCGTGTGCTGTCCGAGGTTCGTTGAGGAAGACGGATCGGGGCTTGCGGTTTGCCAGTTCAGCGGAATCACTGGACGATTCAAATCGGAATTGGCGAATCATCCCGTCGAGTTCGCTTGCCAGAGAGGCGAGGTTCTTGAGAGCTTCTACGGCTTCTTCCGCTCCCTGGGCGCTCTCGATTGCGAGTTGCGAGATATTTCCGGCGGACTCCGAGATTTCGCTCGAGGCAGCGGTCTGCTGGGTTGCGGCCGAGGCGATCAACTGGATCTGGTGTTCAACCTGTTTTGAGGCCTCGATGGTTGCCTCAAGGCTCTTGCGTGCGCGGCTGGTTTCGTTCATGCCGCTCTCGACTGCGGCGCGGCTGTCTTGCATCACTTCGAGCGTGCTGCGTGTTTCGTCCTGGATGCTGCGAATCGTGGTGGCAATCTCTTCGGTTGCGCCCTTCGTTCGCTCGGCGAGGCGGCGGACCTCGCCTGCGACCACGGCGAAGCCGCGGCCGTGCTCGCCGGCACGCGCTGCCTCGATGGCGGCGTTGAGAGCCAGCAGGTTGGTTTGCTCGCTGATCTCCTGAATCACGCTGACGACTTTGCCGATCTCCTCGGAGCGATGCGCCAGCGAGTTCATCTTCTCGGCGACGGTTCCGGTTGCGGCAGCGATTTTCTCCATGGTCTCCGCCGCGGCCTCCATTACGGCTCCGCCCTGGTCGGCGGTTTCAGCGGAGAGTGCGGCTGGCCGCGGAGGCGCTCTCGGCGTTGTGGCTGATTTCGGCAATCGTGGCGGTCATTTCCTGTGCGGCCGCCGCAATCTGGTTGGTCTTGCATGATTGCGTATGAGCATTGCCGGAAGTCTGCACAGAACGCGCTGAGATCTCAGTTGTTGCGGCAGAGAGCGTATCAGCTCCCCTACCGACTTCCTGGAGGACGGTGCGGAAGGTCTCTGCACATTTATTCATCGCAGCGCCGAGGCGCCCGATCTCGTCGGTGCCGGTAACTTGGATGTAAGCAGTGAGGTCTTTTGTTGCGAGGCGCTCAAGCATCGCGGTACCCCGGGCGATGCGGGGGGCTATGACGCGGGTCAAAATGGCGCCGACGAGAACGCAAAGCGCAATGATCACCAAGGTTGCGATCATCTCAATCCAGAGGGTTCGGCTGCTCGCCTCGGTGGAATTGTCTGCATCTTGCAGTCCAGCGGTTGCATTCAGTTTGAGATCCTCGCCGAGGGAGTTGGAGACTGCTGTAAAGATAGCCACGGTTGACTCGGATGAAAAAACGGTCCACCGCTTCTGCCGTTTTGTTGGCGGCCATCAATGCCACCGCCTGATCGCTTGTCTCTCTATAGCGGACGAAGGCTGTTTCCACTTTCTCGTAGAGTTCGCGTTCCCCCGGATAGCTGATTAACGGTTCGTACGCCTTGATCTCGGTCTGATAGCCGGTGAGTGCATTCTGACGCATCGCGGAATACTTCGCGGTGCAATCGGCCGTCTGGCAGAGCATAAGGTCAAGGTCTGCACGGCGCAAAAGATTCAGTGCGCTTCGGGCCTCGGAAAGATGAACGACGGAGGGAAATGCATGCCCGCTCACGTCTCGCGTGGATCTGGCGATGGAGAGGAATGTGAGAGAATGTGTAGGTGCCCAGAGCTAGACAAAGCACGCAAACGATTCCAAATGCAATGATGAATTTTCGCCCGATGGGTATGTTGCGGATGACGGACATGAGTGCTGTTTCCTCCCTCGCTATGGTCCGGACTCTGCTGATCCCGCACCGAGAATCCACGAAACGACGCTGTGAATCAATCAACTTGGTCATCGGCGCAAAGAGCGGAAACTTGAAGTAGTGAGGTCGAGTGGTTGCGAGTGGAAGCCGCAGCCGCTATTCTTGGCCCGGCCTAATATGAATCATTCAATGAGTTCGAGAATTTTGGGAGCGTCTTTGAGATTCGAGCTGCTGATGCTGGTGCTCGCTGTTTACCCTCGTGGAGCGTCGGCGCAAGACGCAAAGCCATTGCAGAGTGTCAGTCCGGTTGCTGAGAAACAGGCTCCGGTGCATCTGACGGCGGAACAGGATCGGCTGCGGCTGCTCGGACTGCTGGGATTGAAGGACGCCGATTTGCGGCCGGCGCCGGTTCCGGATGCGAAATCGCCGCGTGCGGCGAATTATGACGAGGCAAAGGCCAATGTGTATCCGAAGCTGCCGGATCCGCTGGTGTTCAAGGATGGGCAGCCGGTGAAGTCGGCGAATGGGCTGGCGGATCAAAAGGAGCCGAGAGATCCGGGAGGACTTCGATCGCGAAGTGCTGGGGCGGTCGCCGGTCTCGATGCCGGGTGTGGAGTGGCATGTGATGAGCACCGTTCACGAGAAATACGGCGGGGTCGATGTGATTACGAAACGGCTGGAAGGGCGAGTCGGGCCGTGGATGAATACGCCGATCAAATGCAGTATTGATCTGCTGCTCACGGTTCCTGCGCAAGCAGCGGGTCCGGTGCCCGTGATCATGGAGCTGGCATTTGCGAAGGATTTTGAGCTGGCGACGAGCGCTCCACTCGAAACCTATGCTCCGACGCCATGGGGCGTAGATGGAAAGCTCGTAGTGCAGCGCGGATGGGGTTTCGCCATTCTGAATCCGGTGAGTTATCAGAAGGACGATGGATCGGGGCTGACAGAGGGTATCATCGGCCTCGCGAACCAGGGGCAGCCACGGAAGCTCGAGGACTGGGGCGTGTTGAAGGCGTGGGCCTGGGGCGCGGAACAGGCCAAGCGCTACCTTGAGACGGACAAGGCGGTGGATGCGAAGCAGGTGGGCCTGGTGGGTCACTCGCGGTTTGGGAAAGCCGTGCTGGTGACGATGGCTTACAACTACCGGGAATTTGCGGTGGGATACATCAGTTCTTCGGGTGAGGGCGGCGCGAAGCTGTACCGGCATATTTATGGAGAGACGATTCCGAACCTTGCCAGCCCTTCGCTCTACCACTGGTTTGATGGGAATTTTTTGCGCTATGCAGGTCCGCTGAATGCGGGTGATCTGCCGGTAGACAACCACGAACTGATTGCGCTGTGTGCTCCAACGCCGCTGTTTATCGGAGGAGGAGCGGACACCGGCGATGGCTATGCCAACCCCAACGGCGATGCGTGGGCCGATCCGCGCGGGATGTTTCTGGCGGAGGTCGCAGCGGGGCCCGTGTATCGAATGATGGGCGCGAAGGACCTGGGAACAGCGGAATTTCCTGCGGTGGGAACGGCGCTGATGACGGGCGATCTTGCGTTTCGGCAGCATGATGGCGGGCATACGCCACAGCCGAACTGGCCCTATTTTCTGGAGTTCGCGAGCCGGTATCTGCATGCGCCGGGAGAGCGGGCGCACTAGATCAGCAACGTCTTCGACATCACGATACAGTGGCATTTCTGGCCGTCTTTAAGTTCACGCGACATAGTGAATTCTTCGGTTCCGGTTTCAACGAAACCATAGCGCCGATAGATGCGTGGCAGCTCAGGGCGAAGGCTGAGGACGCTGATGTCGACCGCTTCGCAGCCTTGCGCGCGAAATCGGTCTTCGGCAGCCGCGAGCATTTGCTGTCCAAGTCCGCCGCGCTGATGCGAAGGATCCACCGCGAGCATGCCTAGATAGCCTCGATTGCCGCGGCGTTCAGTGTAGATGGATGCCAATAATTCTCCTTCTTCATTTTCCGCGATGAGGATCTCGCCTTTTTGCATCATTGCGGCCAGACGTTCCTCATCGGTACGCGTGCCTTCGAGGAAGGTTTCGATCGCGAAGGCCGCATTGATCATTGCGATCAGGCTCGGTCGATCTTCCGGAGTCGCCGTGCGGAAGTGGAGTGCGGAAAGGGAGTCGTTCTTCATAATCTGGAGATCGGACGGCACAAACAACTCGCCGTCCGATGGATTGATGGCTTGCCAACATGGTACATGCAGAAGATTCAATCCTGAAGGATCCCGCGATCGCGGAGTACCTGCATGATGTCCTGATGTGCCATATACATTACGATCTTGAATTCCTCTCCGCCGGTGTCGACCAGAAATGTTGAATCGGCGAGTACCTGCTCGGGCTCTGGCGAATTTGCTCGAGCGAAGTCAAACCGCCATGTGGCCTTTGCCATGACGTATCGTGCGTCAAGCTGCGTCTCATGAAGGCTAACCAAAACCGCGGGCTTGCAGCCGAGCCGATCGAAGAGCAGCTTTCGCTTCGGCAATGCGGCGGCGAAGTCATCGACGCCGCACGCAGCGCGTTCCATGGGGGTCGGCTGAAAGAAATGGATCACTGAATTGCGATACCAGCGCGGGAATATCGTCGACGCTGCTCTTCTGCACATATAACTGGAAGAAGCGGCCTATGGCCGTTTCGTTCTGATTCATGAGGTTCTCCTTTTGTGGGTCTCCAGTGAGATTCTGTGGCTGGAGGCACTTTAGTATTATATCAGATTCATCTATATAAGTAAAGCATTATGATCAGTTTACGCGCAGATGATAGCCCCGCTTCGTGAGACAGGACTAGCTGTTTTGCTCTTTGATCCACAAAACGTAGTCCATGCCAGGCGGCGTTCCGCCGAGGGCACGCAAACGCGTTGCGCATTGAGAACGATGCCCTTGGGTGTGCATGCAGATCTGCAGAAGAGCCTGTTTGACCGAGACATCGATTCCGAGCCGTGAAGAACGAGTCTCCAGTGTGCGATCAAGATCCGGGTCAGTCGCTTTTGCAAGCCACTCGGACTCGAGCCGTTCGGTCTCTTTGAATCGCTTGACGATGCCAGAGAGACTACCGGGAATCCGCATCTCATCTTCGCGCACGAACGCGTGCCCAAGGATAGTGAGAAGCCAGAAGCGATTGGCGACGAGGATATGGTGAAGCATCTTGCGTAACTCCTCGTCCTCAGCGGCAGCCGGATGTTCCTCGATTGCGTGCAACAGGCCAGCATTGGCCCACCACTTGTGCCGGATCAGCTCATCAATTGTCGACAGCATCGTTCCTCCAAACATTATGCGCAATGAAGTTTCGTGCGTCTTTTCAGCGTGTTCTTAATCCTGAGCAACTCGCGGCGTAATCCAGTATTGCAAAAGGATGAGGTCGAGGAATCGGTCGAACTTGTAGCCAACCTCGCGGAGGTAGCCGACACGCTCGAATCCGAAGCGCTCAAGAAAGCGAAGGGAGGCAGTATTTTCGGAGTCGACGCCGGCGATCATCGAGTGCTTGCCGGCCTGCCTGGCATGCACGATGAGTGCGTTGAGCAGAAGCGAGCCGACGCCCTGGCCGCGTTGACCTGACGCGATGTGGACTGTGCCTTCGACCGTGTAGCGATAGCCGGGCCAGGAGCGGAAGTCACCGTAACTGCCGAATCCGCAAACACGGTCACCATCTGTCGCGACAAGGACGGGGAAGTGCTGCTCGAGGCGCGTGCCCCACCAGGCCATGCGATCGGAAACGCTCGCGGGGCGGTCGTTGTAAATGGCAGTTGAGTTGGTGAGGACCTCGTTGTATATAGCAGTGATCGCTTCGAAGTCCGCCTCGACAGCATCGCGAATCTGCATGATCCCCTCGCAGTTGACTGGGGTCGTAGCCCGCAACCAGAATAGCTGTTTTAGCATAAGGGTCGGGTCAAGATGGATGAAGCGGAAAAGCTCGAGGTTCTACTCAAGCTGCAAACTGGCCGTGATGCGCTGAGTGGGGCACTTTCAGGCGTGGATGATGCGATGGCTGCGCGCAAGCCCGCTGTGGGCGGGTGGTCCATTCTCGATTGCGTCGAGCATGTGGCTGTTACAGAGAGATACCTGCTGACGCGATTGGAGGCATCAACAGTTGCAGATCAGCCATTCGAGAAGTGGCGGCGCGAA
Organism: uncultured Acidobacteriaceae bacterium; assembly: GCA_963782775.1. Lineage (GTDB taxonomy): Bacteria > Acidobacteriota > Terriglobia > Terriglobales > Acidobacteriaceae > Telmatobacter. The sequence goes on along the minus strand of CAWALE010000014.1, from coordinate 169,146 downwards.
GCAAAGATCGCTGGGCTCGCTTCCGATCGCACTCGCCGAATTGAAGCGCCGGGACAGGCGCATCCGCATGGGCGATACGCAACGCTTCAAGAGGCACTTGCGGCGTTTCATATAACGCGGGCCGAGGTGGTGCGCTGGGTGCAGAACTGCGCCGGCGATCTGCGCTGCATGATGACGGACCACATGTTGATTGAAGGGCCAGTGACGTGCGCAGAGATGCTGATCATGATCGCCGCCCATCCGGCGCGGCATGCGCAGCAGATTGGCGAGATTCGGGCGAAGCTTGCCAGCTCTTTTCAGCAGCAGTAGAAGCTGCCCTCGGGCAGCTTGAGCCATCATTGACGTGCACCGCGCTGCGCCTTAGGCTGAATTCATGGAATTCAAAGTTGTTGAACTGGAGCGGGAGCCGATCGAATTTGATTTGGCGATGCCTCCGGGCAAGGTGGATTTGGGCGACGAGGCCAAACAGATCGGAAATCTGGCGACCTCGGGACTGGCAGAGGTTATCCATGAGCACCGCGGACCGAAGGACATCGTTGCCGATATTCGCCTGCGGGGGAAGTTTTCGGGCAAGTTCGAGGTGCCCTGTGCCCGGTGTGTGGAACCTGTGGAAATCCCGATTGAGTCAGACTTTGACCTGATTTTCCGGCCGGTGGTGGCCGACTCCGAGCCGACGGAACGGTCGATAACGGCGCCGGAGACGGAAATCGGTTATTATCAGAGAGACAGTCTTTTGCTTGAGGATGTGCTGCGCGAGCAGGTGCTTTTGTCTCTGCCGGTCAGAACGCTGTGCAAGCCTGACTGCAAAGGACTTTGCCCGCGCTGCGGTCAGAACCGCAATAGCCAGGATTGCTCCTGCGATGAGGGTCTATCCGACCCCCGCTGGGAGGCGCTTTCCGGGTTACGCAGCCAGATAAAGTCCTCAAAACATTAATGTTCAGGTGTTCCGCCGTTGCCGAAAGGCAGTCTGGACTCGTGTGGTCCGGGAGCGGTGAGAACGCGAAAGGAATTGCATCATGCCGAATCCGAAAAGGCGCCACTCAACGCGCCGTACTGCCAACCGCCGTGCCCACGACTTTCTCACTGCAACCGGAGTCTCCGAGTGCCCGAATTGCCACGAGAAGAAGCTTCCCCATCGCGCCTGCGCCAAGTGCGGAGAGTACAAGGGTCGCGCGGTGCTCGAGACCAAGGAAGCCGCGAAGTAAACCGGCGTTCGCCAACCGAACCGGCCGGAATATGCAATGATTCAAGTGCTTAAGACTGCGGGGTCGTCCCAAGGGAACGGCCCCGTCAGTATTTCCGGCGTTCACGCATCATCAGCCGATTTATGGTGACGCAGCATGCTCGTCGACATCGTTCTTGACGCAGTCGGTTCCGACAAAGCTCCCGAGCCCGAGATCAAGGGCGCCATCATGGCTTGCCGGGAGCTTCCCTGTCCGTGTACACCTGTAGGGCCATCTTCAGAGCTTCGCGATCTGCTGGATGAACACCTCGAAAACGAGGAGTTGCCCATCGTGATCCATCATGCCTCCGAACGAATTGGCATGGAAGAGAAGGCGGCGAACGCCGTCCGCAGCAAGCGCGACAGCTCGATGCGTGTGGGCCTGAAATTGGTGCGCGAGGGCAAGGCAAAGGGCTTTGTGACAGCCGGTAATACCGGTGCGGCGATGGCCACGGCGAAGATGGTGCTGGGCGCGCTGCCTGGCGTTGACCGGCCGGCGCTTGCCACTCCGATGCCGAGTTCCACTGGCAATCCCTGCGTGCTGCTCGACGTGGGCGCCAACGTGGATTGCAAGGCGCACAACCTGGAACAATTCGCGGTAATGGGCGAGATGTATGCCCGCAGCGTGCTGAAGATTGCCCATCCGCGCGTGGGCCTGCTCTCGATTGGTGAGGAAGAGAGCAAGGGCAACGACCTGACGCGGGAGGCATTTCCGCTGCTGAAGGCGCTGCCGATCAAGTTCATTGGCAACGTGGAAGGACGCGACATTTTCAGCGGCCAGGCAGACGTAATTGTCTGCGACGGGTTTGTAGGCAATGTGGCGCTGAAGACGAGCGAAGGTGTGGGGCGCTTTGTGCGCGATGTGCTGCGCGAATCGCTGACACGGACCGTTACCGCGAAAGTCGGCGCACTGCTATCGCGCCAGGCGTTCAACGATTTTCGTCGTCGGCTGGATTATCGCGAGTACGGCGGGGCCCAGCTCCTGGGTGTGCGTGGTGTATGCGTCATCGGTCACGGGTCATCAAACGATCGCGCCATCTACAACGGCATTCGCGTGGCCTACGAGTTTGCTCATGCAGGAACGAACGAACGCATCGAGCAGGAGTTCATGCGCAGGCCGCAGCGCAAATCGGGAGATGCTGAAAAGGGCGCTACCGACGCGACGATTCACTAGCGCATTTCGATGGCAGACGAATTCACGGATGCGAATCTGAACAAGCTGAAGCAATGGGCGGACGATGTCGTCTGCCCGGTTTGCTATGCGCGATTGCGCTTCGAAGGTGCTGCAGTGGTGTGCACCGGCTGTGCTCGCACGTATCCGATAGTGGATGGAATTCCGGTGCTGATCCCGCAGCGGGCCGGCGAATCCTCGACAAAATAGACAAATTCGAAGTCGGAAGCCTCGGCAGTTATTCTGGGGAGCAAGCTTTCCCCGATCTGACGAGCGAGGTCACTCTTGGCTATGGCAAAACTGAAGCGGGCGCTTGGTTTCCGCGATCTCATCCTGTTCTACGTTGCTTCGGGATTGAGCTTGCGCTGGATCGCAACCGCGGCCGCCAGCGGTCCTTCCGCGATCGTGGTGTGGCTGACTGCGCTCGTGGGATTTTTTGTGCCGCTGGCCGCCTGTGTGCTGGATCTCTCGGCGCGCTACCCGGCTGAGGGCGGACTTTACATCTGGACGCGCGAGGCCTTCGGGCCGTTTTCTGCATTTATTTCGGCGTGGACTTACTGGATGAGCAACTTGCCGTATTTTCCATCGGTGCTTTTCTTTGCGGCGAGCAGTTTGCTCTATCTTGGTGCTCCGATGCAGCAGCTCGCGGAGTCGCAGCTTTACTTTCTGGTCTTCACTGTCGTCATGCTGGCACTAATTACGGCGCTGAACGTTGTGGGGCTGGGCACGGGTAAGTGGCTTAACAATCTTGGGGCCATTGGCGGCATGATTCCCGCCGTCGTTCTCATCGCCCTCGGTCTCTTTTCCTTCGTTCGATTTGGTTCCGCAACGCATTTCACGCTTGGTGCAATGGTGCCCCGGCCGGGTATGAAGAATCTGATTTTTCTTTCGACGATCTTCTTTGCATTTGGGGGATGTGAGGCAGGGTCGTTCATGGGCGATGAGATTCGTGAGCCGCGGCGAGTGATTCCGCGGTCATTGTTTGTTGCGGGATTGATTCTGGGGTTTGGATATATTGCGGGAACTTTGTCGATGCTGGTTGCCCTGCCGGTAGACAGGATCAGCGGCCTGGGCGGTTTTATGACGGCAGTTGATTTTCTCGCGCGGCGATCAGGGATGGGTATTCTGGTGGTGCCGATCGCGGTGCTGGTAGCGGTGAGTAACATCGGCGCGGCCAGCGCATATCTGTCGTCGACAGCGCGCCTGCCTTTTGTAGCGGGCGTGCATCGCTACCTTCCCGAGGCATTCGGGCGGATCCACCCGCGCTTTGGCACGCCCCATGTAGCGATCATTTCGTACGGTGCGGCAGGGATTCTCTTCGGGTTGCTCGGGCAGGCGGGTACGACCATTCGCGGCGCCTACGACATGCTGGTCAGCATGGCAGTCATCACGTACTTCATTCCTTATCTTTTCTTGTTTGCTTCAGCGATTCGGCTGCAGGCACAGCCGTTGCCGGAGTGCGTGTTTCGGTTTCCCGGGGGCAAGCGGACCATTATCCCTCTGGCGTGTGTCGGGCTGCTCTCGACGGCCTGCACGATTGTGCTTTCGCTTTTTCCCGCCGAGGATGACGCGCATCCGACAGCAACCTTTCTCAAAGTCGTCATCATGACCCTTGTCCTGCTGGGCGCCGGCATTACAATCTATCGTTCAAGTAGTCGAGTGCAGGCGCACGATCGCTCTGAAAGGAATACTGCATGAGTAAGACTCTTGCGGAGCTGCTGGACTTATATAACGCGGAAGCGCCATTGGAAGAGGCCTTCACGATTCCGGCACCGTGGTACCTGGATGCGCGGATTGAGCAGGCGGAGCGCGAGCAGGTGTTCGGACGCAACTGGATCGCAGTGGGCCGACTGGACCAGGTGGCGGCGGAGGGACAGTTCTTCACCGTTGAAATTGCGGGCGAGCCGCTGGTGATCGTTCGCGGGGCGGATGGCGAGTTGCGTGGCTTCTACAACGTATGCCGGCATCATGCGGCCGCCGTGGCGAACGTGCCTTGCGGAACGGTGCAGCATTTGCGATGTCCGTATCATGGCTGGACCTACGGACTGGACGGAGCGTTGAAGGGGGCACCGGAGTTTACGGGAGTGTGCAATTTCGATCGCGCAGCCAATGGGCTGGTTCCAGTGCGTGTTGCAGCATGGGAGCAGTTTGTTTTTGTAACGCTTGATGCAGATGCGCCGGAGTTGACGACGTTTCTTGGCGACTTGCCTGCGCGCGTTGCGCCGTTGGCGATTGGCAATCTCAGTTTCTTTGCGCGGAAGACTATATACGCTGGCCTGCAACTGGAAGGTTTATGTAGACAACTATCTCGATGGCGGGTATCACGTGCCGCACCTGCATAAGGGACTGAACAGCGTGCTCGATTACAAGGAATACACGATCGAGAACAGCGCACGCTATTCGCTACAGTCGAGTCCGATCGTGAGTTCGCAGGAGCATGAGTCGTTTGCAGCGACGCGGATAGGGGATCGTGCTTACTACTACTGGCTGTATCCAAACTTCATGATCAACATTTATGAAGGCGTAATGGATACGAACCTGGTGCTGCCGCTGGGGACGGATCGGTGCATGGTGCAGTTTGATTTCTTCTTCGCAGACGTGCAGCGATGGTGTACGTGCGGCGAATGCCGAAAGCGTAGCGGTGAGCGACCGGATCCAGGATGAAGATGTGGATATTTGCGAGTCGGTGCAGAGTGGGTTGGGATCGCGGGCTTATGGTGCGGGACGGCTGTCGGTGAGACGAGAAGGCGGCGAGCACCTGTTTCATCGGTTGCTCGCAGCGGATTTGCGAAGGGCCGTTTGAGCGTGAGGGATGTACAACTGATTGGTTGCAATAAAAAGAAAAAACTGCGGATCCTTCGACTCCTTCGCATCGCTTCGGTCGCTCAGGATAACAAACCGGATTTAATCGCTTGAGATATTACGGCCTCGATCCAATGTTGGCTTTGTCCCAGGTGTCGCCGGGGCGAAGGGCTTGGGCGGTCAGGTAGGCGGGTCCGCGTTCTTGCATGGTTTTATCCAGCAACTGAGCCGGTTCTTCATAGGGCTCGTCTGTCAGTTGGAAGGTTGCCCAGTGGATGCCGAGGAGATGCCGTGCGCCAATATCGATGGCGATTTGCACTGCTTCTGTGGGGTCAGCGTGCTGCGATTTCATAAACCAGCGCGGCTCATAGGCACCGATGGGTAGGACGGCAACGAGTGGTTCGCCGCATCGGCTGCGAATTTCTGCGAAGACTTTTCCATCCTGCCAGGCGGTGTCTCCAGCGCAGTAGATTGTGCCGGCTGGTGTATCCAGCACAAAGCCGCACCACAACGCGAACCGGCGATCACCGAGGTTGCGGGCAGACCAGTGATAGGCAGGGACGAGGGTGACGCGCACTTGTTCAGAAAGGGTGAAGCTTTGCCACCAGTCGCCGGTTTGCACCCGAACTTCGGACGCGTCTTTACGAATCACTGCGTCGTTGCCGAGAGGCGAAATGACGGCGGGTTTGTGAATGCGCCAGAGCGCGGCGATGGTTGCGGTGTCCATATGATCGTAGTGGTTGTGGGAGACGAGGACGGCATGAATCGGGGGCAGGTCTTCGAGAGCCACCGCGGGCGCATTGCAGCGACGGGGACCGATTCGGCGAAAAGGGCTGGCGCGATCCGACCAGACGGGATCGACCAGGATGTTGATCCCGGCGGCTTGGATCAACAGTGAAGCGTGACCGATCGCGGTGATGCGTAGACCATCAACTGCGCTGGCTGGCTTAATACCGAAGCGCGCGGGAACCGCCTTTGGCCATTTGGAACGCATGCCGAAGAACTGCCAGCGAAGGAGATCGATCAGGCTTTTGTCCGTAGAAGGCAAACCAGCGTGGTAGAACTTCTTGCCGTCGAAGTGGTCTGTGATGGGACCAGTGTAGTAGCGGTTTCCCAAACATTCTCCATGAAAGACACAGTAATTACCTGTTAGCCGGGTTCGTGCTCATCCACGCTCTTGTAGCATCGGAAAGGATCTGACGACGGATCACATCGTCAGGGCTTCGGTCTGTTTGACTCATCTTTGCGGTGCGCTCGAGTTTGTCCCAATTGAAGGGTTTGCCGTCGATGGCGCGCTTGATCGTCTTGAACAGAACGATGGAGAAGACCTGGCGGTAAGCGAATCGCTGCAGCCAGATGTGGAAGAGCAGCCATCCGTCGCCCTTGTTGGCGGGGTGGCGGCGCTCCAGCGGAAGGCGATGGCTCGAGGTGACAAAGTCGATGAGCAGAAATGCGCCGAAGTAGGCGAGCAGCTTTTCGAAGCTCGCGGCGGAAGCGGCTTCGGGATGGTAGTGGCGATCGACGAGATAGTGGACGCATCCCGGCGAGGAACATCAGGTCGATGAACGGCGAGACGAGCGGAAGCAACATCTGGAAGATGAGGATGTTGGGCAGCGCGAAGAGGCCCATGGCGCGTGTTGCGCACGAAAGCCATGCGATGCTTCCAGACTGCCTGCAGAATTCCGAAGGACCAGCGGAAGCGCTGCCGCATGAGGCCGTCGCGCATCGATGGGAGCCTCAGTGAATGCGAGTGCGCGATCTTCGTAGATCGACCTTGTATCCCTGCTCGAGCAGGTTCATGGTGAGGTCGGCATCTTCGGCGACGGTGTTGACGGGGTAGCCATCCGCCGCGTTCGCACGGCCGCGGTGCGCCATGCACCGATAGCTCCGGGTACGACCATGACGCACGTCGAAGAGATCGAGCGCGCGGCGTTCGAAGTTCTGGCTGGTGATGTATTCGAGTGCCTGCCAGCGTGTCCACAGATTCACGCGATTGCCGACTTTGGCGTTTCCCGCGACGGCGCCGACCGTTCGGGATCTTCGAAGTGCGGAACCAGTTTTGAGATCGCATCCGTGGCGATGACGGTGTCGGCATCGATGCCGACGTAGAACTCCTCGTCGATGCGTTCGAGGGCGTAGTTGAGCGCATCGGCCTTTCCGCCGTTGGGCTTGGTGAGCACGCTGAGTCGGCCGGCGGCGATGTCCTTCAGGTAGGCTTCGCGCGCTACTTCGAAGGTGCGATCTTTCGATCCGTCGTCGATGACGATGACGCTGCAGATTCTGCGTAATCAGAATTGAGCACGGAGCGAATGGTGCGGACGATGACCTTCTCCTCGTTGTAGGCGGGGATGAGGACGGCGACGCGGGGATGGAATCCGGGCGAGGCTTGCCGGTGATGGCGCTTGCGGAAGCGATCGATGATGGCGAAGACTCCGACGATGATGAGTCGCGCGCTCATCAGCACGTCGCCGACGAAGAAGACCCAGACAATAAAGTGGCCAATGAATGGAGAGCGCGGAGAAGGCGATGGAATCAGGGATCGCGCGGCAGATACTGCCTGAATGTAGAGCGGAGGCATGACCTGCGCGGTGGTCTTGCCCATCAGCGTCGGAAACGGGAACGATCTGCGTAGCCCTTTGGCGCGAAGCGTATCGATGAGGACGGGAAGAGCGGCAATCGTGGCGGAGCGATCGCCGCCGCCATCGTGCAGCAGGATGACGGAGCCGCGAAACTGCGGCTTCTTCTTCATGGTGTGCAAGCTGGTCGAGCACAGCTGTCGTGATCTCTTCCGGAGTTTTACGGGGCTGCTCATCCCAGTCGTTGGTGTCGATCTTGTTGCCGATGATGGTGTAGCCGAGCCGCTGAATGCGGTCAACGGGCGCGGCCTGATCGTCGGTGTCCGGCTCTTCGTCAATGTCGTAGGGCGGACGGAAGTAGAGTGGCTGGACGCCGAGTTTGCTGGCGAAGAGGCGCTCGGTGAGCTTGACCTCGAGATCGAGCTGATCGTTCGAGATTTCGCTGATGTCAGGATGCGAAGTAAGTGTGATTGCCGATTTCGTGGCCTTCGCGCTCGACGCGCTGCATGAGGCCGACGTTTTCCTCAGCCTCGGCGCCGATCATCATGAATGTGCCCTTGACATTGTTTTGCTTGAGAATGTCGAGGATTTTCGGAGTCCACTTGGGGATCCGGTCCGTCATCGAAACGAGAGCGCGACTTTGTCGGGATGATAGCCGTAGTACTGACCGTGTAGGAGTGCGGATACACGTCCATGTGCTCGTCGACGATGAGTTTCTTGCGAGGGTCGATCTCGTCGGTATCCACGTTACGGTGCGCTTGCCGATCGCCGGGAAGCCGGTGACGCGGAAGATGTCGCCGTCGCCCTCAGTGTCCACGTCGTGTCCGGGCTGGAGCGAGCCGAGAGCGTCGAGAGAATCGGGATTGCTGGGTTTGTCCCATATATTCCACATGGCGCGATCTTCAGAGCCCAGACGCCACAGGGCGAAAGTCTGAATTCCGAGGCTCGCGCGCGGCGCGCATTTCGTTCAGGAGCGGTGACGCCATCGAGAAACCAGACGACGTGACGCGTGTGCGTGTCTTCGTCGATGTACTCGAAGTGAGGATTGAGCGAGTCGTAATCGAGATCGAGGTCGGCATCGGCGTCGCTTGCACGCTGCCACACATCAGAGACGTGGTCCATGACTTCGGTATCTACGACGCGGGGCTTGCGCTGTTTGGGATCGCGGGCCTTGGGATCGGGGATCGACATCTCCCAGTCGTAGCCGTAGTTGCCCACCGCGCAGATGAGCTTGTCGTTGGGCACGGATCTTGGAATAAGGACACGGGTCAGGTTTTCAATAAACCAGTCCTGACTGGCGATGGGACCGGGCTGCGATTCCACTTCGTGTTCGTCGTAGTTCATCAGCACTACGCCATCGGAATTGTCAGAGATCGCTTTCAAATCCTCGGAGCTGGTGGATGCCGCGACGTTGACGTAAAGATGAAGATGCCGTGCGTGCAGGTCGGAGTAAATCTCCTGGATCAACGCCAGGTATGCGGGACGGGCATCGTCGTTCAGATTTTCAATGTCGAACGAAAGGCCGTGGTAACCAGGGAAGGCCGTGAAGAGCCGGAGGATCTCCTGACGGATCTGGTTGCGGTTGGCAGGATCCTTGATTACCTCGCCCATGACAGGATCGAAGCTCTGGGTGTGGGCGTTGAAGTTGTTAAGGTGCGGGAAGATTTCGGTATCTTCGTGCGCCTGCTGGACGACGCGCTTGACCTTGTTGTTTTCATCGGGGTCGTGAATTACGCCACTCTGAAAGATGGGGAATTCATGGCCATCCGAGGTTGTTCCTTCGAGTTCAAGCGATGGCGCGTCAAAGTGCAGCCACTGCGGGAAAAGGAGGTCGATCTGGTGAACGTGTTCCTTGAGGGACGAGTAGCTGGCCGCGTCTTCCGGGATGTAGTAGGCCGCACGCAGTCCTTCGCCGGTATTGAAGGGAATTTCGGAGGGCTTGCGGTCAGTCTTGCGGCGCGCGGGATGAGCCGGCTTCTGGCCGCGTGCTGCAGAGACCCGGTTTTGCAGCCCCTTATAGGTGTGCTTCTGGGTAGGCAAGCAGCAACTCCGGTAGTGGCTGGTACACGGAGTACATTGAAGATAAACCCGGCAAGCACGAGCGAGGAGAGGACGGCCGCTATGTCGAGTATGCGGCGAAGGCGCTTCCATCGTGTGCGCTGAGGATCGAAAAATATCTGTTTATCGAGCATTGCCGTTTTTAAGGTATACAGTACGAATCGTATGGAAGCTGAACCCCTGAGTCAATCGATGGAGACGCGTTAGGGCAACGGCCCGGCTGCGCACTGGTTTGTGGGTTCTGCTTGCTCTTCTGACGCGGAGCTCTGCTTCGTGTTTGGATGCTGAAGAAATTCTTCGAGGTCACCGGCGACGCGCTTATCTATGGAGGAATCGCCAAGAACCTGATGCTTTCCGGGCGCTATGCCCTGACGGTGGGCACAGGAGAAACTTATCCGACGCTGATTAGGCTGCCAGGTTACCCGATTTTTCTTGCGGCGTGCTTCAAGTTGTTTGGAATCGAGAATTATGCCTCGGCCGCCTGGGTGCAAATTGTACTGGACCTGATCGCGTGCCTGCTGTCTGGCGGATTTTGCGCGCCGTGTGGCGCCGCAACGGTTGAGCCGGGGTGCTGCCTATTGCACATTGTGGTTGGCACTGCTTTGCCCGTTCACGGCGATATATGCGGCGAATCCGCTCACCGAGGCGCCGACACTTTTTGCGATCGCGCTGGCGATGTGGTGTGCTGCGAAGTTTCAAGAGAAGCCGGAGTGGTGGCCGGCTTTGGGATTTACGTTTGCGGTAACGTTTGCGGCGTTGCTGCGCCCGGATGGAGCGCTGATAGGCCTGGCGTTTGCTCCAGTGCTTCTGATGGCGCTAGTGCGGCAGAAGGATCGCCTCAATATCCGAGGCGGAGCTGTGAGGTTGGTAGCGGTTTGCGTGCTGCTGGCAGTAACACCCTTTGCTGCGTGGACGTGGCGCAACTGGAGTACCTTCCACGTTTTCGAACCGCTGGCCCCTCGCTATGCAACCGATCCGGGAGAGTCGACATCAGGCAGGCTGGGTGAGCTGGGTGAAGACGTGGTGCGTGGATTTTGTTTCGACCTACCAGGTGTACTGGAACGTGCCCGGGGATACGCTCGATATTTCGAAGTTGCCGAGTCGGGCGTTCGATTCGCCGGAGCAGTATGCTCAGACTGCGGCGCTGGCAGATGACTACAACAACGGCCAGAGCCTGACACCCGAGATCGACGCGCGCTTCGCGAAGCTGGCGGCGGAAAGGTATGCGGCACATCCTGTGCGTTCGCACGTGCTGCTGCCGATGGCGCGCGTTGCGGACATGTGGCTGCGGCCGCGCGTGGAGAACCTCCCCATCGATCTGGACTGGTGGGTGTACGAACATCACCATGCGGAAACGCGATTCAGCTGGTTCTATGCAGGGTTGAACGCGTTCTATCTGCTGCTGGCTATTGCCGGGCTCTGTATGCGTCCACGGATGTGGCCGTGGATGCTGGCGTACATGGTGCTGCGCAGCGCATTGCTGCTGACGGTGGAGGCGCCCGAGGCGCGATACACGCTGGAGTGCTTTCCGATGTTGTTTGTGCTGGCTGGGAATTGCGCTCTACCGGTTGATGGATTGGGTTTTGCTGTCGGTCTTAAAGGTGAAGGCGTCAGACGGCAGGGGCTGATTGAACTTGAAGTTGAAGTAGACTGGAGACCCGCGACTGTCCCTGTCCCTGGTCGAATACCTGCTTCAGGCTGACGCCGTGCTCGGTATCCATCCACACCGTCACCTTCAGAAGATTCTTTCGAACTGCCGGATCCTTCGGCACTCAGTTCCAACTTTTCAGTCTTAACGCCGTCGATTGTCTCCGAGCCACCGTAGGTGATGTCCCATTTCTTCCGAAAGCTCTTTTCCGCTGGCTCCGAAGCCAAGCAGAAGATAGCCGCCGAGCTTGTCGTTCTTGTAGGTTGTCACCTGGTTGGGAACTTTGCTCGTACAAGCTGAAAACGCCTCTTGATAACGTGTAGATCTTGGGAACTGGCTTGTCGTTCTCCTGATCGATGTGCGCCGCCATCTGGAAGTCTGAACCATCGCCGCGCATAATATACCGTGCCCTTCTGCACTTCTTTGTCGGGAACCGGATCGGTCTGGTAGGAGTCAAACTGAAAGTCGGCGGAGGTGGAGTGGAAATTTGGTGCGGCGGCGTCGAGTTTGGCCAGCACCGACTTCAGATCCTCTGTGCAACAACGTTCCGGGTGACGAGCGCGAAGGCGAACGCAAGCGACGCTGTCAACAAAGTTTTCTTTCCCAGGAGCATAATCTTCCTTTTCCTATTGGACGGATAGATGCTGTGAACAGTGCATGCGGTCTAGCGTCGTGCCCAGATTTTCCAGATTCGATTGCCCTGGGCGTCGATTGCTGTTTCCCAGCGGGTGACAGAGACGGCGTCGCCCGTGACCGGCTCGATGGCCTTGCGCAGCCGTTTGCGAACTTCGCTGACGGTCTCGGACTCAGGTACGGAGAGGTCATCGGCATTCAAAGTGACAATAATCCCGCGGGGTCCGTCGCTGACTACCTGGATCGGATGCTGTGGACCAGGTACGCGCGATGGCTTGTCGCCGTAATCCCAAAACTGCGGTGTGACGAAGATGAAGAGCAGAATCAATGTCACTATGACGTCGTAGTGAACGTTGCCGCGCGGATAGGTCCAGTAGAAATAGTTCTTGAGGAGCTTGTTCCATTTCTGCTCCCTGACTGCAGTAACTTTCGATCTGAGGCCGCCCATGTAAGGGCGCAGCGCTTCGGGGATCGGCAATGGAGCCGTCCGCCTGCTGATAGTTTTCGAGAATCGGCGAGCCAGGTGCGGCCAACAGCCAAACCGCTGCCGTTGAGCGTGTGCACGAATTCGTTCTTGCCTTTGATGGCGGGCTTGAAGCGAATGTTGGCGCGACGGGCCTGAAAGGATTCGAAATTGGAGCAGGAAGAGATTTCGCGATAAAGCTGCTGCCCCGGAAGCCAGACTTCGAGATCGAAGGTCTTGGCGGAAGAGAACCCAGTGTCCGCAGTGCAGAGCAAGACGCGGCGATAGGGAAGCTTGAGGGCTTCGAGAATTTCTTCGGCGTCACGCGTCAGTCGCTCGTGCTCGCGCGTCGGACTGGTCGGGGCGGGTGAACTTGACCAGCTCGACTTTTTGGAACTGGTGCTGGCGGATGATGCCGCGCGTGTCCTTGCCTGCTGCTCCGGCCTCGGCGCGGAAGCAGGGCGTGTAGGCGGCCAGACGAGATCGGGAGGCGAGTCTCGTCGAGGATTTCATCACGATAGAGATTGGTGACGGGGACTTCGGCAGTGGGAATCAGCCAGTGGTCGTTGTCTTTGAACTCGCCGCGAGCGACAGCCTCGGCGTCAGCATCGGAGCAGCGGAAGAGGTCTTCGGCGAACTTGGGCAGCTGGCCGGTGCCGAAGAGGCTTTTGGAATTGACCATGAAGGGCGGCAGCACCTCAGTGTAGCCGTGCTTCTGGTGTGCGTGTCGAGCATGAAGCTGATGAGAGCGCGCTCGAGGCGCGCGCCGGCGCCCATGTAAACGGCGAACCGCGCACCGCTGAGCTTCGCGGCACGCTCAAGGTCCAGGATGCCGAGCTGTTCGCCTAGCTCCCAGTGGGGCTTCGGCGTGAAGTCGAATTGCGGCTTTTCGCCCCAGGTCTTTACGGTGACGTTGTCCTCTTCGGACTTGCCGATCGGGACTTCGTCGCGGGTGAGATTGGGAATGCCGGCGAGAGAGAGGCGCATCTGCTCGTCCAGCGCGGTGGCGGACTTGTCGAGTTCGTCGAGCTTGTCCTTCAGCGCACGCGTCTCGTCCATCACGGCGGTGGCATCTTTGCCTTCCCGCTTGAGTGTGGCGACCTGCTGACTGAGGTCGTTGCGGCGGGCTTTCAGTTGTTCTGAAGCCGTGATGGCTTCGCGGCGAGTCTGGTCCAAATGCCGGAAATCACCCAGCAGCGCGGCAGGATCGGCGCCGCGGGCACGCAGTTTTTCTTCAACTACTTCCAGGTTGCCCCGGACGAATCCCAGATCGAGCATATCTCTTATCAGTTTATCCGATGAGGGCAGCTGCTAGCGTCTAGCTACAGCTTCTAGCTCTGTCGTGCGACTCCGGCGATTTGTGGTTCAAAGCCGGATCGCCCAGTTATGAAGAGCACCGAAAAGCGCCGGTCCACGGAATAGAAGCTAGAAGCTCGCAGCTGCCTTACCGCACTTCGACGGCGTCGGTCTCTTCGGTAGCAGCGGGGCCCGCGTTGAGCTGGTCTTGCCAGCCGGGGAGGTTCTGGTCACCGGTAATAAGTCTTGCGCTCCGCGTAAACCAGAAGTAGTTCCAGATCCACTGAGAAAAGACAGTGATACGGTTGCGGAAGCCGATGAGGAAGTAGATGTGGACCACCATCCATGTGAGCCAGGCCGGAAGTCCGCTGAGGTGCGCCTTGAAGGGCCACTGCACATTGGCCACGGCGGCCATGCGACCGATCGTAGCCATGTCGCCCTTATCGAAATAGCGAAAGGCAGGACGGCGCTGGTGGGCGAGGTCGGCTGCAATGGCTTTGCCCACGAAGTCGCCCATCTGCAAAGCGGGCTGCGCGACGCCGGGCACCTGTTTCCCGTCCTGTTCGAAGTGCGCGAGGTCGCCGAGAACAAATACCTCCGGCAGGCCGGGAGGATTGAGATTGCTGTCGACAATGACGCAGCCGCGCTTGTCAGTGGGTGCGCCGAGCATCTTGCCGAGGGGCGAGGCCTGTACGCCGGCAGCCCAGAGGATTACGGCAGCGTCGATTCGTTGATCGTTAACTTCTGACCCAGCCGGGACCGACGTTGGTGACATGGCTTTTGGTGTGAACTTCAACGCCGAGGTGAAAGAGTTCGCGCTCGGCTTTGGCGGAGAGGTCCTCAGGGTAGGCTGCGAGGACGCGGGGACCGCTATCGAAGAGCAGGACGCGCGCCTTGGATGGATCGATATGGCGGAAATCGTGCCGCATATAGAGCTTCGTGATATCGCTGACGGCGCCAGCGAGTTCAACGCCAGTAGGGCCGCCGCCGATGACGACGAAATTCAACGGCGGATGCCAGCCGTGCTCCTGCATCTGGCGCTCGGCTAACTCGAAGGCCAGCAGGACGCGGCGACGGATCTCAGTGGCATCCTCGATGCTCTTCAGGCCGGGAGCATCCTTTGCCCACTGCGTCTTTTCCGAAGTAGGAGTGCGTGGCGCCAGTGGCCAGGACCAGATAATCGTAAGGGAGCTGCGCGCCGGAGGCGAGGCCTACGCGACGCGCATGGACGTCGATGGCATTCACCGTGTCCATGAGGACTTCAGTGTTTTGCTGGTGACGCAGGATGGTGCGAATGGGCTGTGCGATGTCGGCTGGGGAGAGTACAGCGAGCGCCACCTGGTAGAGCAGCGGCTGAAAGGTGTGGTGGTTGCGTCGATCGAGAACTGTCACATCGACGGGCAGGTGCCGCAGCCCACGGGCGGCGTGGATACCTGCAAATCCTCCACCCACAATGACCACGCGTGGCCGTCCTGCGTTCCCACCGGCCTCAAGAGGTTTTGTCAGTTCGCTCATTGCACCTCGCTCTCAGCTTATGTGATGCCCGAGGGGGTGTGCAGGTCACAGATGTTGGCATGTGATTGAGTTGATTTTATTTATGGATGCTGCTCGATGGCGACGGTCAGGGTACCGGAATTTCCGGTAACGGCCAAACCTGCGAGGTTGGTGGCAATGCCGGGAATGGAGGCTGGGGAGAAAGTGACGATGCCATCGAGGGCGGAGATGGCGGTTGAAGTCTGTGTGGCAAGCAAAGGGGCCGCAGCACAGCGGCCACGAGGCGGGCAGGGAGGCGTCCAGGCGTAGAGAGATTGGTAAAAGGTGACGGCTCCGCCCGCCATGGGGTTACCGTTCATGTCGCGAACCCGCAACGTCACGACACCAGGAGTTCCGACTGCGGCAACGGTTTGCATCGTTCCGGCGACGGATTCAAGCCATGCGTACTCCGGTCGCGCACCGAGCGCAACAAAATTTACGCAATGGCTGGTGCCGTTGAGGCAGGCGACGGAGGTGGCTTGCTGCCCACCGCCAAGAGGTCCGACGATAAGGGACTTGGTGGCAAATCCGCCGGAGTTTGTGGTGGACTGTGGGTTGCCGGATGGTGTGATGCCGCCGCTGGTTTGCCAGGCGACGGTTTGGCCAGAAGCAGGTGCACCGTTGCTCAGGGCAAGGGCTTGCGCGGTCCAGTTGATGGTAACTCCGGCAGCGACGGAAATATTCGGGGTAATTGCGGCAAGGAGGGGCGGCGTTCCACCGTTGAAATGCGCTTGCAGAGAAGCACCGTTGGTGAGCGAGGCAGTTACGACGGAAGCGGCGGAGGTGGGCGCGATTACGTTGATAGTGGCCACGCCGTCACCGGTTGCAGTGGTGGAGCAGAATGAAGCGCCACAGGAGAGAGTTGCGTCGCCGCTCACGACGGAGAAGGTGATGGTCACCTTGCCCGCAGGGGTGAGATTAGACCCGAGTGCCTTTACGGTGAATGGGACAGGCACACCGATGGGAATGGTATTTGCGGGAGCTGTCCTCAGTGTGAGCGTGTCGCCGGTACCGGAGTCGTAGCTGATTCCGCCGGAGACAATCGCCATTGCGTAGAACATCGGAAGGTCATCCACTTCGACGTCAACCGAACCGGTTGCGCCCGGCGCGGCGGCAGGTGCAATCGCCGTGATCTCGCTGGGAGACACGCTGGTAACGATAGCTTTCTGGCCGCCGATGAGCACAGTGTCAGAAGGGCGAAAGCCCATGCCGCGAATCACGATGGGACCGCCGGAAGCGGGCAGGCGCGGAGGTTGTACCGTGTCGGCGTAGAGCACCCACCCGTTGTAGGTGTAGTCGGGGCGACCGTCGCCGCGCATGTCGGCGATGCCGAGACGGACGATGTCGTCGGCAGAAGCTGTGACCTGTAGCCAGGTTTCGCCAGTGGCGTAGCCGTTGAGCGGCGGAGCCCAGTTGAGGGAGGTCGCAGAAATGGATTTGAAAGCATCCCAGACACCAATCGTGGGCAGAGCCTTCGTCTCGGTGGGAAGGCCGGCTTCATTCAGAGCCTGCGTGACGATGGTGAAAGTGTGGCCGGCGCGCACCGGGAATGCGAACCAATCAGTCTGGCCAACCTGGCTGAGCCGGCCGCACCACAAGCCGCCAGGTGGGAGCATACGAGGCAGGTCGGGCGAGGCGATCGCGTTTATTGAGTTGCCTGATGCGGAGTCGGTGATGGGCACGGTGAGTGTTTGTGCACTGCCGGCGGACATGTTGGGGACGGACAGTACAGGCATGGATCCGGAAGGGGTTGGGGAGCCGGCAACGTAAGGGCCGACGGATTCAGCAAGCATGTAAAGGGGGCTGATGGGCTCAAACGTGAGTTGGTAATCCGCGGTAGACATGCCCGGCGGCAACGGAATGCCGCTGAGATCGAAGAAGCCCTGAAGGGCCGGATCGTTCGAGCCCCATTGCGCGAAAGGATTCCCATTTGGGTCGGTGAAGCCCGTGATCGGGTTGCCACGATTGCCGCTGAAGTAAGCGCCGGAAACAAATGTCACGGTGTACTGATAGAGAGGGTTGCCGTCGGCATCGAGCGGCCGTGCCACCACGTTGACGCCTTGCATGCCGATGCCAGAGTGAAAGCTGAGGGTGCCCTTGATGGAGACGGTGTTTGCAGCAGTAGTTTGTTTGCCGGAGAAGGCAGCAATGTTGGATGCCGTGACGGGATAGATGCGGTTGAGGGCGGCGATATCGTCAAAGCGAAGCTCTCCGGGGCTGGGGAGGCAAATACCACCTGCCGAGCCGCAGAATCCGCTCATTGGGTGCATGATGGGCCAGCCCAGCGTGCCGTTGGGCTCGTTTTCGCTGAGGGCTCGCGGGTTGACCTGCGCATAATCGAGGCCAAGAACGCGGCCGAAGCCCCGCTCCAGTTCGTACTGCATCATCGAGACGAGATTGGAATTGGTGGAGCAGAGGCCGTTGAGGAGCATCACGGCGTGCGCGATCGAGGCGTCGGGCTGAATGTTGTCGAGCCAGGTAAAGACGCCATTGTTCTGGCAGCTGGTTGGATCGCTCGTGCCGGCGCCGAATAGGCTGTCGATTACGGAACCATCTGCGTCAAAGATGACCGCGAGAGGATAGCTGGTCGCCGACGGCGTAACGTCGGAAGGCGCCGCGAATACCTGGTTACCGGCAACGACGCTGAAAGCGCTGACGTCTTCATTGAGGGAGCCCGAGCGCCTGAGCAGGATGCCGGCTGTGGGTACCGAACTCCAAAGCGCAGCGGCTGAATCGACCATAGCCGTGGCTTGCTGATTATTGATTTGGCTGCTGAGTGCGCCCTGATCGACGTAGTAGTGAACCACACCACCGGACCAGCGCACCGGCTGTCCAACGACGGCGGGGTTGAAGTAAGCGGTGCCAGCTACGTATTTGGGTCCGCCGGCAAAGGTTGCGGCGGGTGTAATAACGGCCAGAATTACAAGGGCGAATCGCAGCGCAAGCACGGCAGCTCCCGATGCAAGCAGTTGCTTTTGTCGGTCCACGATGACGCGTTTTCGATGAGGATCTTCTAATTACGCGATTGCCGAATCGCATTCAAGCGGCTGAACTTTCGCCGGATGGGAGTCACCCCCGTAACCATAAACACCATACATACAGTTACTTAAGTTCATTGCAAAGTTACTTTCTTGGCTACAATGAGTTCTGCAACCCACAGCAGACGATTCAGGGGATTCAAAGGGGGCCACCCATTAGCAGCACGCGTTTGAGATTGGGAGATTTGCTCGTCCGAGCCAAGCTCGTGACTGAGATGGACATTGCCAAGGCGCTGGAGCGCCTTTCGATGTGCGGCGGACGCCTCGGTGACAATCTGGTTGCCATTGGCGCGATCACGAAGGAGACCCTGGAAAGGTTCGCGCACCGCACGCCGCGGGAGCCAGAGAGTATTGCGGCCACAGGGTTGGACGAAAGCGATCTGCTCGGCCTGATGCTCAAGCTGATCTATGTGGGCCGGCTGCAGACAGTGCGGCAATTTGGCGACGCGATCAAGCTGCCTTACAACCTCGTTCTCGAACTGGTCCGCATGGCGGTTGACAGGTCGTTGCTGCAAAACCTGGGCGCTCGCAGCTCTGATAGTTTGATCGATCTCGCTTACACATTTACGGAACAGGGCAAGCGATACGTGATCGACGCCATGACCCGTCAGCACTATACGGGACCGGCACCGGTCACGCTTGATGATTTCACTGAACAGGTAAACCTCCAGAAGCTTACGAATGAGCTCGTGACGCCGGAGAAGATCAAGGCAGCAACTGCCGGACTGCAGTTTGACGCCCGCATCATGGAGCAGGCCGGCCCGGCTTTGAATTCAGGTCGCGCCATGCTGCTCTACGGACCGCCCGGAAACGGCAAGACAACCGTGGCGCAGCGCTTCGCTTCGGTCTTCAGCGATGTGATTTACGTTCCGTATTCCGTCATTGTTGAAGGCCAGATTATCCGGGTGCACGATCCGAGCATCCACCTTCCGCTCGCGACGGCCGACATTGAGGACGAAGGCGCGTTCACCGTTGTCAGGGCGCAGAGCTACGATGCGCGCTGGGTTCCGTGCCAGCGGCCATTTGTCATTACGGGCGGCGAACTGACGCTGGAGATGCTTGACCTGCGCTATGACACAACGGGGCACTACTACGAGGCTCCGCTGCACGTTAAGGCGTTGGGCGGATGCTTTTTGATCGATGACTTTGGACGGCAGATTGTGAGCCCAACGAATCTTCTGAACCGTTGGATTGTGCCACTGGAAAGCAAAGTGGACTATCTCAAGCTGCACACCGGCAAGACATTCTCGATTCCCTTTGAAGAACTGGTCATTTTCTCGACGAATCTGGAGCCGGAAGACCTGATGGATCCAGCGTTTTTGCGGCGCTTGCCTTACAAGATCGAAGTAGGTGCGCCTTCAATTGAGAATTACAAGAAGATATTTGAGTCGGAGTGCCAGAAGCAGTCGGTCGAGATGTCGGATGAGATATTCGACAAAATTGTGCACACGGTGACGGTGGAGAAGGGGCTGGAACTCGCAGCGTATCACCCGCGATTCATCGTGGACCAGGTGATTGCAACGTGCCGCTTCATGCGGGAACCTCCGCACTTTGAACCGCGCTTTATCGATTACGCGATTGACAATCTGCGCGTTCGGCAAAGCACTTCAAAGAAGGTCACACAGGCGCGGATTTGATAGGCGCGGGTCTGCGCGCAAAGGCGGCCAGAGCGGGCCAGCGAGAGCCGGCTTCGACAGGTCAGATTTCCGGATAAAAATCGAAAAACGCATCGAGGCTCTGCTTAAGCTGGGCCTCGATTTGTTTGCGCGAGCCCTCGATCAGGTGCATGGTGACGTGTGCCTCGTGGCCGTTGACCAGCTTGAGCGTAGCATCGTGAATCTCCTTCACTTCGCCCTCGGGCAATAGCCGCATTCCGTAGACAAGAGTCAGATTTGCCATGGCTATCATCTTATCTAGTGCGGTTGGATTTGGGTCACAGCCGCTCGGCAGCCGGATTGCGAGCGAAAGGCCGGCGAATTTGTACGCTGATTTCCGAATGGGGGATATTCGGGCGTGCCGTCTACAATTTACTGGGAAACCTGATGACAGAGACTCGTGACACCGTAATTCTTGGTTCCGGCTGCGCCGGATTGACAGCGGCGATTTACAGCGCGCGCGCGAACTTGAAACCTCTTGTGCTCGAAGGGCACGAACCCGGCGGCCAGCTTTCCATCACTTCGCTGGTGGAGAATTTTCCTGGGTGGCCTGAGGGAATTCAAGGACCTGAGCTCATCGACAACATGAAGAAGCAGGCGGCGCGGTTTGGCGCCGAGTTTCAGCTGGCGCACCTGAGTCGTGTGGAACTGGGAAGCCATCCATTTCGGCTGCACACGTCGGCCGGCGAGGTCCTGACGCGTACGCTGATTATTGCTTCAGGTGCGAGCGCGCGTTGGCTTGGACTTCCGAGCGAGCAGGCGCTGATTGGGCATGGAGTTTCAAGCTGCGCGACTTGTGACGGATTCTTCTTCCGCGACAAGCCGATTGCGGTGGTGGGCGGCGGCGATTCCGCGATGGAGGAAGCGCTGTTCCTGACGCGCTTTGCATCGAAGGTGACGCTGCTGCATCGGCGGCCACAGTTCCGCGCGTCGAAGATCATGCTGGAGCGGGCGATGGCGCACCCGAACATCGAGTTCAGGACGAACACGGTTGTGGATGAAGTGCTGGGCGTGGATGAGAAGGAAGTGAAGGGGCTGAGGCTGCGCGACGTTGTGTCGGGCATGACCGAGGATCTTCATGTTGACGGAATGTTTCTCGGCATCGGGCACGAGCCGAATGCGAAGATGTTTGCGGGCCAGATCGATCTCGACGATGAAGGCTACGTGCTGACGCAGGGCAACGTGATCACGACACGCAAAGGGATCCCGGTGCCGGGCGTTTATGCATGCGGCGACGTGCAGGACCGGCGCTATCGGCAGGCGATCACGGCTGCGGGAACGGGTTGCATGGCGGCGCTTGAGGCGGAGAAATATCTCGAAGAACACGGGCGCTGAGCAATGAGTTCGCTCGCCGAAAATCTGGAAAAGCTTGAAGCGGCGATTGCAGATGCATGCCGCCGCGCCGGGCGTAGGCGCGAAGACGTTGAGCTCATGTCGGTGTCGAAGACCTATCCGGCGGAGACGATTGCCGAAGCAGCGGCGCTTGGACTGACGCTGTTTGGTGAGAATCGCGTTCAGGAATTTGCAGGTAAGGCCGAGGAACTGAAGCCCCTGCGGTCGCGTGGCGAAAAACCAATTCGCATGCATCTGATCGGGCATTTGCAATCGAACAAGGCGGCGCGCGCTGCGGAGCTATTTGACGCTGTGGATTCCGTGGATTCACTGCGAGTGGCGCAACGGCTGAATGATGCGGCAGGAAAGCTCGGCAAACGGCTGCCGATTCTTATTGAAGTGAAGCTCAGTCCTGAAGAAACGAAGGAGGGGCTTGAGCCGGAGTCGGCGGATGCTGCGCAATTGCTGGAGGCGCTCCCGGATTTAAAACATCTGGAGACATGCGGGTTGATGACGATTGCACCGTGGGGCGCTCCGGAGGATGTGACTCGCGCTTGCTTTCGCAGTTTGCGCGAGTGGCGCGATCGATGGGCAGCGGCGCACTCCAGGTTGAATCTGGATGTGCTTTCGATGGGGATGAGTGGAGATTTTCCGCTGGCGATTGCCGAGGGCGCAACGCGCATTCGCGTGGGGACGGCGCTGTTCGGCAAGCGCGCGCCGTACATGGGGCCGCCCGAATGAGTTTGGCAATGCTGCGCGAAGTGGCGGGCGGAGTCACTCTGGCCGTGCGAGCGCAGCCGGGCGCGAAGAAGACGACGATTGTTGGCGTGTATGGTGAAGGCGATACAGCGCAGTTGAAGATTGCCGTGCAGGCTCCACCGGTGGAAGGACGCGCGAATGAGGCGCTCGTCGCGTTTTTAGCCGAGACGTTCGGCATTCCAAAAAGATCTGTCGAACTAGTCAGCGGCGAGCTTTCGCGGAGCAAGGTTTTTCTCCTGAGTGGAGTGAGACTCGGACGGGCTAAACAGATTCTCGATGAGGCAGTGAAGTAGGGCAACTCAAATTCCAGCAATCTTTCGGTTGCATATCAAACAGGGCATTCCATATGCCAGGAAGAAACTGCGTGCCCCATCCATTCGACGCTCTTTGTCGAATGAGTGGGAAAGCACGAATGCTTATCCAAACATCTTCAAGTGCGATGGGTGCCCCGGGTCTCGACTTTGAGACCTGGAAGGAAGCTTATTTAGCGGTGATGGATGTCGCAGGCGGCGGCGAGTGCTTCTTCGGGTTCTGGGCGAACGCGAAAGTCGGCGTGGGCTTCGGCGTAGAGGACCTTGCCGTCCTTGGCGATCACGTAGGTGGCCGGCAGAGGAAGACGCCAGCTCATATCGCCGTTGACGAAGGGGATGTTGACGAGGATGGAGAGGTAATAATCGCGGTGGTATTCGGGGATGGTATAGACGAGGCCGAATTTTTCAGCGACTGCGCTGCCGGGATCGGATGAGCACGGGGAATGGCAGACCGTGCTGGTTGGCCATAAAGTCGCTCTGGCGCTCGATCTGCGGGCCGATGGCAACCATCAGTCCGCCGCGTTCGCGGAGGTGGCCGTAGAGATCGCGCCAGGTTTCCAGCTCAGTCACGCAATAGGGGCACCAGCGGCCGCGAAAGAATTTGATGACCAGGGGTCCAAGGTCGAGCAGGTCGTGGGAGCGGACAAGTTTGCCAGTCGAGTCCTTCAGCGCGAACTCAGGCGCCTGCGCGCCAACGGGGAGAATGCGGTCCTCGATGCCGGTGGCGAAGAGTTCCTCAACTGCCTTCTCACTGACGGCGAGACGCTCGGGCTGCACGAGGTTGCGCGTGTTTGAGGTGATCTCGTCGAGTTGGTCCTGGAGGGACGGCGTCATGGCTTCTCTATACATTTTCAATGAAAGAACAAAAGCAGGTTCTTCGATTCCGCTAACGCCCGAATTTCTGTTTCCCCATCATCCCTGGCATGCCGCCGCGCATCATTTGCTTGGCGAGGCCGCCTTTGCCCATCTGCTTGAACATCTTGCTCATCTGCGCATATTGGCGGAGGAGCTGGTTTACATCCTGCACGGAGGTTCCGGAGCCGGCGGCGATGCGTTTGCGGCGGGAGCCGGAGATGATTTCGTGGTTGCGGCGCTCGAAGGGCGTCATGGAACTGATCATCGCTTCGAGCCGGACAAACTGCTTTTCGTCGACCTGACCCGCGGCTTGCTGCAAGCCGGCGAAGGGGCCAACCGAAGGGAGCATTTTCAAAATGCTCTCCATCGACCCGAGCTTCTTGATCTGCTTCAACTGATCGCGAAAGTCTTCGAGGGTAAAGCCATCGCCCAGGAGCGCCTTCTTGGCGAACTCTTCTGATTTTTTGCGGTCGAGCGAAGACTCGGCTTTCTCGATCAGCGAGAGCATGTCGCCCATACCGAGAATGCGGCCGACAATGCGATCCGGATGGAAAGGCTCGAAGGCGTCCGGCTTTTTCGCCGGTGCCGATGAACTTGATCGGCTGGCCGGTGACGTGACGGATGGAGATCGCTGCGCCGCCACGCGAGTCGCCGTCCATCTTGGTGAGGATGACGCCGGTGAGGCCGAGGCGCTTATGAAAATCTTGAGCCGAGTTGACGGCGTCCTGGCCTGTCATGGCATCGGCGACGAAGAGAATCTCAGAGGGCGAGAGAAGCTTCTTGAGCTGCTCCATCTCGGTCATCAGCTCTTCGTCGACATGAAGGCGGCCGGCAGTGTCCACGATAAGCGTGTCGCAGGCGAGAATGCGCGCTTCGCGGCGAGCCTCGGTGGCGAGGCGCTCCACGAGCTTCGATCCGGCAGGTTCGTCGTTGATTTTGCCTTCGTAGAGGCGGGCCTCGATGGACTTGGCGACGACTTTGAGCTGCTCGCGCGCGGCCGGACGGTAGACGTCGACGGAGACGAGCATGGGGCGGTGGCCGCCTTTTTTTAGCCACGCTGCCAGCTTGCCGCTGGTGGTGGTTTTACCAGAGCCTTGCAGGCCGGCCATGAGGATGACCGTGGGGGGCTGCGAGGCAAATTTGAAGCGGGCTGTGTCGCGGCCCAGGAGCTCGACGAGCTCGTCGCGGACGATCTTGATGACCTGCTCGGAGGGCGAAAGTGCCGTAAGCACTTCGCTTCCAATGGCTTTCACGCGGATGTGTTCGATGAGCTCGTTGACGACATTGAGGTTGACGTCGGCCTCGAGCATGGCGACGCGAATCTCTTTCAGAGCCTCATCCATGTTTTCTTCGGTGAGCGTGCCCTGCCCCCGAAGGTTTTTGAAGGCCCGTTGCAGTTTTTCTGTAAGGTTCTCAAACATAGGTCAGATTCAAGTGTATCGAAAAGAGGAGGAGCAGCGGAGTTAACGGGTAGCGCATGCTCCGCGTTGGTAGCGACGCTGGCGCGCCTCTTAGCGGGTTAGCAAGTCAGCGGCTTTGATGGGTTGGGAGAACCAGTTGATGATTGGGCCCCAGTACTCTGGCTTCGGGTTATAGAAGGGATCGTTGTGAGAGCGGGCAGGAAGGACAAGCAGGTCGGCTTGGCTTCCACAGCAAGAGAGAAGATCGCGTCCCATTTGCCTGGGGAAGAGGCGATCTCGATCGCCTTGCACGATCAAAATTGGCAATGAGTGTTCGCGCAGTGCGTCTGCTGCGGACCAGATTGGCGGCACGAGTGCCGAGAGGAAGCTCGGAATCCGAGCGGAACGCGCGGCATTGCGGAAGGAAGAGTAACCACCGCAAAGCACGAGACGATCGGCGGACACTCGATTGATGACAGCGGATGCCACTCCGGTTCCAAGCGAAAATCCGAGGAGCGAAATTGGGACTGCGGGTGCGATGCGTTGCAGAAGTTCGAAGGCAGAAACCGCATCCTGCTCGCACTGGGGCCAATCGATGAATCCGGTGCTGCGGCCATAACCGGAGTAGTCGAAGACGAGGGAAGCGATCCCGTTCTCAGCAAATATTCGCTGAATGGGAAACCATTGCGAGACGATTTCGCCAATTCCATGACATATGAGTACTGCTGCTTGCGGTGACCCGCTGCAAGGCGCAGCAAAAACCGCGTCAAGCTGGTTTTTGCCACTGGGAATAACGTATTGGGCTACAGAGAGGCCGGCGCACTCCGGGCGGGTGCGCGGGACCCTGCCGAGCAAGCGATCTCTTATCTGAACCACACGGCTTGTGCAGGTGAGCGTGGCCGTGAATAGGAATCGGTGCAACTGCATCGGACGCTCTTGGTGGAAGTTTTCGTGCTTTCCTACCCATTCGACGAAAACTCTCGAATGGATGGGGCACCTTTGTTCGCACGACGACGGCAGCAGGAAATCAATCGGCCGGAGCGATCAGATACTGCTCGAGTTTGCCATCGGGGTAGGTATAGGTGGTGAGCCTCAGGCGCTTGTTGGGATAGGTGATGTTGTACCCGCGGAAAGTCATGCCGCCGCGAAGGGCTTCGCCCGTCTGGTGGAAGGTGAGCGGTTCACCGAGAGGAGCGAGGCTGGATTGAAAATCGGAGATGGCCTCAGGTGTGAAGTAGTCGCTCAAATTCGGCGCCAGGAGCGATCGATCGATGCGGCCTTGCTGGAGACCACGGTAGATGTCGAGGGCCTGCTTCTCGGTCTCGCTTGGTGGGAATCCGGCAACGACAGGGACGGCGAGACGCGCGATGGTGGAAGCGGCGCCGATGGCATCCTGATTGGTGAGCACGGTGACGGCTGCGCCATCGTCAACGAGCATCTGGTTGTCAGAGACAAAGCCGGAGACTTCGCCGCTGTGCTCGATATCGCGATGGCCGTTCATGTCACGCACGCCGACCCCGAGCCCATAGTGCGTATCCTGGCCGTTCTTGAGCTTTACCGAAGTGAACATCTCCTTGTAGCTTTCGGGCTTCAGGACGGTTTGCGCCATCATGCTTTCATTCCACAGCGCGAGGTCATGCGCGGTCATGGCGAGCTCGCCGGCGGCAAACATCCAGCCGCGGCCTTCCTTGGGTGCCAGACGAAGGGGGCCGAGCGCGTGACGGTAGTAAGGAGTGGCGTCGGTCTGGGTGAGCTTGGTTTCATCGGAGTTCCAGACGCTTTTCATTCCGAGCGGATGGAAAATGTGTTCGCCGAGGAACTCCATGAGTTTTTGCCCGCTGACTTTTTCCATGATGGCGCCGGCAATCACGAAGTTGGTATTCGAGTACTGCCACTGCGTGCCGGGATCGAAGTCGAGCGGCTTCTTGGCCCATGTATCGATGATCTGCTGCGCGGTTTCGGGGTGCAGCATCGGAGTCATCACGTAGTCTTCAGGCCAGTAGTCCTGGTAGCCCGAAGTGTGAGAGAGGATCTGGCGGATGGTGACTTCGTTGCCGCGGGTGAGGCCGGGCACATACTTGCCGACGGCATCATCGAGCGAGAGTTTTCCCTGCTCCTGCAGAAGGAGAATGGCGGCCGCCGTGAACTGCTTTGAAATGGAGCCGATGGAGTAACGCATCTCCGGAGTTGCGGGCACTGGCGGCTCGAGATGTGCGCTGCCGTAGGCGCGGGTGTAGACGAGCTTCCCGCCTTTGACGATCGCGACGGATGCTGAAGGGACGCCGGTTTGTTTCAGCACGTCGGTTGCGATGCTGTCGATGCGCGCTTTGAGAGCGGGATCGAGATTGTCGACGGTCTGCGCATCAACGTAGAGCGCGAGAGGGCAGAACGAGGCAAGGACAGCGAGAATAGAGACGAGGCGGCGGCAGGTCATGGTTGGCTGCGTGGAACTCCTTCCGTTCGAATAGTACCAATCGCAGCCCGCTGCTTACGTCCGAGCTTCGGCTTCTTCCACGGTAGTTGTCAGGGTGAGGACTTTCTCGAGCCGCGTGATATGAAACATGCTGAGTACGCGAGGAGTGACGCCGGCAAGAGTGAGCCATACATGCTTGTCGCGGCAATACACCTCGTGATTGATGATCTCGCTCATGCCGGCCGAATCCATGAAAGGAACTCCGCGCAGATCCAGAATGGTGTGACGCGGCGGATCGGTTCCGCGGAACAGAGCGCGCAATGGGGAGACGCTGTTCAGGGTCAAGGGACCGGTAAGGCGCAGGACGACTGTTCCGGGTGTATTGCCGGGAATCGGTTCGATCTTCAGGGGAGTGTCGGGGGACATGTTTGGATCAGTGTATGAAACGCGACGCGTTTTGTCGCCAGAAAACTGGGGATGGCAGAGATTAAGCGGAATCGTCCTGATTCAAATAATTGCACGCACCTGAGCGCGGACGATGGAGAGTACAGTGATGTCATCTTCCTGGCCGAAAGCCTGCGCTGTCTGGGCAATGGCTTCGGCGGAGCGCGTACTGAGGTTTGCCGTGCGCTCGAACCCGAACAGTGTGCCGTGTTTGTCCCGCGCCTCGACTACCCCGTCGGTGATGAGCGTGATGTGCCAGCGGGGATCGAATTGGAAAGTGGACTCGAAATATTCGGTATCTGCGAAAACTCCGAGCGGAAGGCTGTTTTCGAGAGGTAATTCTTTGCCGTCGATGTAAGGCGCAAGATGGCCGGCGTTCGCAATAACGAGAGTGCCATCGGGATCGGCACGCAAAATGAGGCAGGTGGTAAATCCGCCGGCACTCCGACTGAGCAGTCGGCAATTCAATTCGAAGAGAATTTTGCCAGGGCTCGTGGTGATGTCGGCGAGGGTCTGGAGTGCGCCAACGAGAAGCGAAACCAATAGCGCTGCCGGCATTCCTTTGCCACTGACGTCGCCAATGGCCACAAGAACGCCACCCGATTTGAGAGGGATGATCTGAAAGAAATCGCCGCCGACTTCACCGGCCGGTCTGTAGACAGACTCGATTTGAAATCCGGGAATGGAAAGTGACTGATCTGGAATGAGAACGTGCTGAATGGCTCGGCCTGCAGCCAATTCCGCAGAAAGGCGCTGCTTTTCGCGGCGGTCTTCGGTGAGGTCGCGCACATAGATAAAGAGAACGGCCGTCGCCAGAAAGATCATCGAGACCGGGTTGATCGGCCATCGCCACCCGCCGATCTCGATGATGCGCGGAACGTGCGTCAGGGCCTGAAAGCTCGGGGAAAGCGTTAGGCGCACGCAGACGAGGAAAGCAAACACGGCGGCAATCTGACGGTCCCGCCTTTGCCCGTAGAGAAATCCCTGGACAGTGAGAATAGTGAGAAATACCTGACTGATGTCGATAGGCAAAGGTTGAAGAAACCGAAGTGCAGGAAACCACCCGAAGAAGAAGACAAAAATGCAGAGAGGCCAAATAAGCAAAGTCCACTGTCGCCTGCGAATGCGCATGGCCTCACCGCCGATCATCACGAGAAGAGCGGAGGTCCACGCGATGAGAGCCCACTGGTATGCTTCCCCACCGAAGTAGGTAGTGATCAATTGCAGCGTGGCGAGGAAGAGGAAGACGCCCATGTTGCGGAAGACGCGAAAGTCGGGCGCTGCCCACCAAAGCGAAAGATATGCCGCCGCCAGGCAGAAAAAAAAGACCGCATAAATGAGCGTAGGCACATTGTGGAGCTGTTCGAGAAGAGGCAGGGATTCTACAAATGACGCAAGCACACACATCATGCGAAGCCTCCTCTCTCAGGGGTGAGTGCGGTGGCGGCTGCCGGACGTCGCCACAACTATATCTCAGAAGATGAGAAGCGGAGTGTGATGCGTTAGGCTGGTGCTGGTGAATTCAGGACAGTCGCGAGGTGGACGCAGGTGGAGCGTTTGATTGAGGGGCACAAAAAATTTCTGGCCGACGTGTTTCCGCGACGGCGCGACGAGTTTCATCTGCTGGCGGAGTCGCAGGCGCCGGAGTGGCTGTTCATTACCTGTTCAGACTCGCGTGTGCTGCCGGATCTGATCCTGGGCACCGGGCCGGGGGATTTGTTCATCACACGAAATGCGGGAAACGTGGTGCCGGTGACCGCAAACGATGTGGACGGCTGCACAGCAACAATTGAATACGCGGTCGAGGTGCTGAAGGTGAAGCACGCAATCCTCTGCGGACACTCGGACTGCGGAGCGATGAAAGCGGCACTCGATCGGCGAGGACTGGAAAAACTGCCGAAGGCGAGCCGCTGGCTGCACCACGTGGAGGCGGCCTTCTCGCACCGGCAGCCGCTGAATCCCGACGATGGGCTTCATGCGGAGCTTGCATCGTTGATCCGAGGCAACGTGGTAGCGCAGCTTTTGAATTTGAAGGCCCAGCCGTCGGTGTCTCGGGCAATGATGGAAGGACGGCTCGCCGTGCATGGCTGGTACTACGAAATTCTCTCGGGACGCATCGAGCGATTCGATGAGGATGCAAGGCGGTTTGTGCCGCTGGTGGGATGAAGGGTTGAAGACTCGCCGCACAGGAGAACGGTGTGCCCTGGTTTGGGCACACCGAAGTTGCCAGCAGTCGCAGCTATTTCTTTGTGTCTCGCGCGGCTTTGACGAACTCGTGGGACTTTTCGATGTGTGCGGCCTGAGACGTAAGTACCTGGCGCACGGGAAGAGGAAGATAGGACTCCGTAACCTTTGCATAGGCTTCCACTGCTTCGTCTTCTGCCTCTTCCGCGGTCGCGAGCAGGGTGTGGTCACCACCGCCGAGCGCAGACTTGAGATCTGCCCATGCGCGGCGCACGGTTCCTGCCGCCGTGCCGCTTTCTTTTATGTCGTGCACACCCTCCTGATGCAGGATGGACTCGAGAACTCCACGAAACTGGGCACGGGTGAGGGACTCGGCTAGGAAATATTCTTTCAGCGTTTCATCCTTGATCTCTTCTCCAATTTTTTTGAATCCCTCCTGGCCGTCAATGAGGGCCTGGATAACGGAGCGCAGGGACGATTCGGTTTCTTTCAGGTCTCTCGAGGGGGATGACATAGGGAACACTCTCCATTGAACAAAAGTAGGTAATTCGGGCAGGGTCTGGCGGCTGCCATTGCGATTCTCCTTCGCCGCCGGCAAAGTGGGGGAAATCGCGAAAACCCCAACGCCCCTGCCCTAATAACGGATCAGTCCTGCGCCCCAGAGGGCAGGCCGATCCAACTAATAAGATGCGAATTTTGAGGCTGCGGCAAAAACAATGCGCGAGAAATCAGTGCGCGCCCGGTGGCGGAGCTGCGTGCTTTGGCGGCTTGCCGAAGAGCCAAACGGCGCCCGCGCAAAAGAATGCTAGCAACGCTGTCCAGCGAAAGACGTCGATGTAGGCCAGCAAGGCAGATTGCCGCTGAAGAAGCCCATACATCAGGCCCAATGAGCCGGGACGTGCGGCTGCAGGACCGATCTGATGTCCGAGGTATGCGGCGATCATGCGCGACTTCTGCTGAAAGATGGGATTCGATGGGGACAGGTTCGCGCCGATCTCGGTCTGGTGCAGGGCGGCGCGGCGAATGATGGCGGTAGTCGCCATCGCAATCCCGATTGACCCGCCGATGTTGCGAAGCATATTGAAGAGTCCCGTGGCATTGCCCATCTCTTCGCGCGGAATGGTGGACGTGGACATGGTGGCCAGCGGCACAAAGACGAAGCTGAGCGCGAAGCCCGTAAATAAAATCGGAACCAGCAGCGTGTAGGGGCCGATATCCAGGTTCACAGTACCGAAAATGAGAGAGCAGATGCCGAAGCCGATGAAGCCGGCGCTCAGCAGTTTGCGATTGTCGATGCGGGAGCCGAGTATGCCGATGACGGGGGAGCCGATGAACGACCCGATGCCGCGCGGGCCTACCACGAGGCCGGCGGTAAAGGCGGTGTAGCCGAGAATCTCCTGGTAGTAGAGCGGCAGAATGGCGATGGTGATGTAGATGCACATGCCGAGCAGGGCAATCAAAAAGCAGCCGGTGCGGAAGTTGCGATCTTTGAGCACGTGCAGGTCAACTAGGCCGCGCGGATTCGTCCATGAGCGCCAGATCCAGCCGATGAAGCCAATGACGAGTGCGGCCACGGCCCAACGGACCCAGAGGGCGCCGAACCAGTCGTCTTCCTGCCCTTTGTCGAGGACGACTTGCAGGCGCCGGTCCAAACGATAAGGAGACCAAAGCCAATGTTGTCGAAGGCGCCAACCTTGGCGTTCTTGATGTAGGGCGGATCGTGAACGAAGCGGGCGATCATGAAAAATGCGAGAATGCCGACGGGAATGTTGATGTAGAAGGCGTAGCGCCAACTGAACGTATCGGTGAGCCAGCCGCCCAGCGTTGGGCCCAGCACCGGCGCGACCACGATTCCGAGGCCGTATGCGGCCATGGACATCGATCGCTTCTCCGGCGGAAAGCTTTCGAGCAGGATGGATTGCGACAGCGGTTGCAAAGCACCGCCGCCTGCACCCTGCATGATACGTGCCAGCAGAATCACAGCAAGCGATGGCGCCGCTCCGCAAAAGAACGAAGCGATGGTGAAGATGACGACGCAGATCAGCAGGAAGCGCTTGCGGCCCCAGCGGCGCGCGAACCAGTTGGAGGCCGGGAGGATGACGGCGTTGGCGACCAGGTAGCTGGTCAGCACCCAGGTGGCTTCGGAGTTGCTGGCGGAAAGACTGCCGGCTATATACGGCAACGCAACCGACGCGATGGCGGTGTCGAGCACCTCCATAAACGTTGGCAGCATCACCGAAGCAGTAACGAGCCAGGGATTGACGCCTTGGGTCAGGGGATATCGGGCTTGGGCCTCAGCGGTGGTCATCGCAACAGGGAATAGTTGAGACTAAACGACTGGACCTACGATTGGTTGTGATGCCGGTCAGTGTAATCGCTGCGCCACCCGCTACCTCTTCGTCGCCAGTGCTGCGAAGGCGGCGCGGATGAGACGGTCCGGGATCAATTCCGGAGTCAGGAGTCTCTGCAGGACCAGCCCTTCAATCATGACGTGGAGCACGCGTACGAACTGTGCTGCGGGCATTGGAAGTTCGTCCTTTCTCGTTACGGAGCGCAGCCATTCCTCGCCGAATGCGTAGCTTTCTGCCGTGACCTTTTCGACCTGTTCGCGCATGGCTTCGTTTTTAAGTGTGTAGGCCAGACCGGTCAGCCGGCCTACCGCCGCCGCCCTACGATCAGGAATCGCGGCGATCGTTGCATCGGCCATCGCTCTCATGATGTCCGCGAGACTGGCTCCCGGCTTCACCCGCGGTTTGATCGGTGCCCAGTAGGTGAGCCCAAGGGCTATGAACAAATCCTCGCGGTTTTTGAAGTTCCCGTAGATCGCCCCAGTCGTCATGCCCGCGCGTTCCGCAATTTCCTCGAGTGTCGTGTGTTCATGTCCCTTCTCGCGAATGAGCGCGCGCGCAACTTCAAGCAGTTTGGCTCGAGTGCGGGCACGCTTATCCCCCTTCGCTCTTGTTTGCGTGGAATCCGGTTCAGAATAATTAGCCATGACTTGATTTTATAGATAATCTATTTTATAAATCAATTATAAAATATGGATGAACAGAGGTGGGCAGAGATGAGCCGAGAACAGCAGCTTAAAACCATCGTGGAGGAGGGTGTCGCCAAGGGAGAACTAGCCGGAGCCGT
Organism: uncultured Acidobacteriaceae bacterium; assembly: GCA_963782775.1. Classification (GTDB taxonomy): domain Bacteria; phylum Acidobacteriota; class Terriglobia; order Terriglobales; family Acidobacteriaceae; genus Telmatobacter. The sequence continues at coordinate 136,218 of CAWALE010000014.1, read as the reverse complement.
CGTGCAGGTCTATCGCAATGGTGAAACGGAATGTGCTGCCGCCGGTTGGCGCGATATCGAGAATCGTCTATCCGTGGAGCGCGACACCATCTTTCGCATTGCGTCCATGACCAAGCCGATCACCTCGGTCGCCGCGCTTATGCTGCTCGACGAGGGCCGAATCCGATTGAACGATCCCATCTCTCGCGTCGCCCCGGAGTTTGAGAGTATGCGGGTGCTGCGTTCGCCCGATGGTCCCTTGAACGATACTGTAGAGGCGAACAGCCCGATCACCTTTGAAGATCTGCTCACGCATCGTGCCGGTCTGACCTACGCAGATTTTCATCGTGGTCCAATCGCCCAGGCGTATCGCGAAACTCTCGGCGGCGAGATCGATAGCGACATTGCGCCCGATGATTGGATTAGAGGCCTCGCCAGTCTGCCGCTGATCGCTCAACCTGGCAGCGTGATGACCTACGGCAGGTCTACCGACTTGCTTGGATTGCTGATCGCCAGGATGGAAGGCGCTCCTCTCGGTCAAGTTCTCGCTCGCCGAATCTTCGAACCGCTCGGCATGAATGACACCAGTTTCCTTGTCCCGCGCGAAAAGTGGAATCGACGTGCAGTTACGTATGGCTTTGACGAGCAGGGCCGGTTGATCAAATGCCTCACGCGGCGTGGCGTGTTCATCGAAGAGAGGCCCGAGCACACCGCGTACGAGGGCGGAGGAGGCGGACTATGGTCTACCGTCGACGACTATCTGAAATTCGCCCGCATTTTTCTCAATAACGGCGAAGTGGCTGGCGTGCGTTTACTGCGCCCGGAGACGCTCACCCAGATGATGACCAATAGGCTCACTGACGACAACGCTCACCCCGGATGGCTGGGCCTCAAACCGTTCGCCGTCGGTCGAGGGTTTGGTCTGGGAGTTGCCGTCATCCTCAAACCCGACGATACAGATCTGGCGCGGCGTGGGAGCGAAGGATCTGTCAGCTGGCCTGGCGCCTTTGGAGGTTGGTGGCAGGCCGATCCAAAGGAGAATTCAATCTTCATCTTCCTCGCCCACAATATGGTGGATCTGGCGCAGATGGCACAAGGGATCGGTCTTGGGGTCTGGGCTGCCATTGATCGAGCGCAGCGAGTTGCGTTTACCTGATTGAGCGGATATTCTCGACTGCCGTGGTGAATCGGTATAGTGCGAGCAGTAGCTTCACAACATCCCAGGTCATGCAATGGCTCGATACGCGCGCTTGCAGCAAACCTGCAATACTCTGTGTGGATTTTGGTTCCGCTATTATCGACTACCAGTTATCGATTCCAGAAAGAGAACGACATGGCCACCATCCAACTTCAGCGGTCCACCATTTCCGCCGATGAGGCAATGCAGCGGCTTATCGAAGGTAACGAAAGATTTCGTCAGGGCAAGGCGCGTTTTCCCACCGTCTGCAAAGAGACTCTCGCAGATCTGGCGAGAGGACAACAACCGTACGCAACCATTCTCGGGTGTAGCGATTCGCGCGTTCCGCCCGAACTGATTTTCGATGCCAATTTCGGCGAGCTCTTCATCATTCGTGTGGCTGGAAACGTCATTTCGCCTGAGGTCCTTGGCAGCATGCAGTACGCGGGCGCCCACCTCCACACTCCGCTTTTCCTCGTTCTGGGCCATGAGGGATGCGGTGCGGTCAAAGCAGCGATCGACAGCAAGCTGGACGCCATTGAGCACCGGTCAAACATTCAGATACTTGTGGACAATATTCTTCCGGGCTTGCCCGAGTTTGATCCGCAAGCGCCACAGCAGGAGCACGCTGAACGCGCCGTCGAAGCTAACGTTCGATGGTCGATGCACCAAATGCTGGAAACACCCGAAGCGAAATCAGCAGTTCAGGAAGGACGCGCTAAGATCGTGGGCGCCGTCTATGAGATCGCCTCGGGCCACGTGAGATTTCTGCAATAGGCTCTCGCTCCTCGAGTTGGCGAACGGGTTCAGCTTGGGATTGCAGCGGGCGCGTTATCGGCTACGCGACCTCGCGCAGAATCTTTGCGCCCTGATGCGGGAACAAGCGAGCCCACGCGTCCCAATCCCCAGCGAGGCATTCCACTATAGACAGCTTCATACTGGCCGGCAGGCACAAGGTAGGTCTCGTGCCAGATGCCGACGTCACCGCGGCTTCTTCCCATGCGCTGGTTGAATGCGACCCACGCAGGCCAGTGGTGTTGATCGTGACTGCGCGCGTAGGCTTCGAGGTGCTCGAACGATCGCCAGTACTGCACGATCAAGAGGCCGCCCTGAATGTGGCCGAGAAAGCCGCTTTCAGGATTCTTTGCGAGCTCCTTGAGCATTCGGGGCATGGCGAGAAATACCGGCAGCCATTTGTGGATCTTCCAGAGTTTGTTGACGCGCATGCCGATGACAAAAACGACGAAATCGCCCTCGATTTCAGCGGACATTCGTGCAGGGATGACTTCTGCCATTGATCGACCTCGAGACGGTGGGATGTTTGTAACAGACACCGTTGTCGCGGCGCAATTAACAAATCAGCCGCAGCAATCGTTCCCCTGTCTCAAGAACCCTGATCTTCAGCAAATAGGAAAGAGCCGCTCTCGATGAGCGGCTCTTTCCTGTGCTTGCCTCTTTTGAAGTTACTGCACTACTTCGATCACCGGCGGTTTCCATGAGCCCTCTCCCGGAGGAAGGATCGAAGGCTGTTCGGTCTTCGGCCAGTAGAGGCGCATCACCATGAAGATGGGTCCATCGGGAGCGGGAAGCCAGTTGGCCTTCTTGTCGCCTGCTGGTGCGTCCTTCTGAATGTAAATGGTCAGTGAGCCGTCCGCGTTCTTTTTCAACAGCGGCACCATCGGCGTATTGATAAGGTAGCGGTTGATCGGGTTCTCAATGAGCAGTTGCGTGTTGCCGTCGTACATGGTCACCGACCAGAACGCATTCACCGGCGGCATCTGCCCGGCGGCGAAGGTCAGCGTGTACTTGTGATTGCTGCAGTTAAGTTTCTCGCCCTTTGAATCTGCCTTCGCCATCGGATACATTGCTTCATCCGCATCGTTGCCATAGATTCCCGCCATCGCGGCTCCGGCTCTGAGCAGAAAGTTTCCTTTGTAGAATTCGCGGTCGCCAAAGGCTGAACCAACACGCCAGCCATTCACTTCCTTGCCAATCTCTTCGACCTGGCCTTTTATCGCCTTGTAGCCCTCTTCAACTCCTAGCGCGAGTTCAGCCCTCTCTGTCTCTGACATCTTGCTGGAGTCAAACGCCTGCCCCGGCACAATGCCTATCTCGGCAAACTTCGCCCTGAGGTCCTTCTCGGCAGCAACTTCCGGACAGAACTGGAGCAGGAAGCTCAGGTACTTGGGAAAATCCATCTTGAACGCTTCGTCGGTGAACTCGGGCCAATCAATTGCGGGAGCCGCTGGTGGCGCGGGCTGCTTGAGGTAAGCCGAGAGTGGCTGCGCGGTATATCCGGCCTGGATCTTCTTTACATTCGGCATGTCTGCGGGGTTGAACAGCTGAGTGCGAAAGATCAGGAGACTGAACTGCGTTTCAGGATGGAACACCTTTTTGATGCCCTTCGGTGTTTCACCGTTCCAACCGGGTCCGGCGATGAGGTAGCAACCTGCATCATTACCGGTTGCGCGGCTGCCAACGTATCCGTAATTAAACGTGTACATGTCGATGAGCTGCACGGAGTAGTAGCGGCCTTTCTCGACGGTAGGCACGCAGACCACCATCGGCTCCGCTCGCAGATCTGCCTGCAGCATGGAATAGGGTGTATCGCTGTTAGGCGTGACGATTGCAGTGTCTTTCGGCGTGAAGACACGGGCATCGTTCACGATGGTGTTGAAAGGACCTTTGTATTGCACATTCGTTTTGTCGATATTGAACTCATGCATCGCCTTGTAGGCCGCGATCATTGGGAAGCCGTAAATGTAGGCCTGCTTGAAATCATCCTTGTGGGAAATGGCCTGTCCCGTCTTGCACGATGTGATGGGCACGCATCCGAGAAGCGCAGCTACAGCAACCAACTTTTTGGGCTGCATCATTCGAGTTCTCCTTGAGATTCCCACGGAAGATACACCACCCTGCTGCGGAGCAAAACTGACAGTTATGACAGTGATAGCGAAATCAACGAGGGGGCCCACGTGCTGTTACGATCTCTCGTTGCTTTGATACACCTCTTGATCCTTTGATTCGGCTGCCGGATTCACGTCTTCGATGGCTCGACGCGATCTGGCTGTCCCACGTCGCCCATTCGTAGAGCGCCATCCATCCGACCGAAAAATGTCGAATAGATGGGCATCGGGGCTTGAAAGAGGGTCTGGATGTTGACTGAGTTTTATTGGATCGAGCGGAGATAGGCGACCAGTTGCCAGCGCTGGGCTTCCGGCAGGTTTGACCAGGAGGGCATGCCATGGCCCCGATCGCCTTGACGTAGGAACCACTCCAGATCGCCGTCCGTTGCCGACTTGATGCGTTCACTGTGCAGAGACGGCTTTTTGCGGCCGTCTCCCATGGCATCGGATCGGTGGCACTGCGCACAATGCTCGCGATAGACAAGGGCGCCGGCTGTTGCTGCATCGGGCCGTGCGGCCAGCGGATTGGCTCGATTGTGATCCTTCTCTGGAATCCGATTCCAATTGGAACTGGATGCGGCGCAAAGCAGGCTGACGGCCATCATCAGGCATAGGATACCGAAGAAACGACGCATCATCGCGCACCCCCTTTGTTGCTCCGGAACCAGCTTCCGACCTGAGGCAGTTCAAAGGCCCAGCCGAAGCGGTAGACGCGATCGAGGCTAGTCGACGTCAAGCCGAAGCCGGTTGAAAAGCTAAGCCGGCCAAAAGGCAACTGCCAGCCGACGATTGGAGCGATGTAGTGGGAAGTGTCGTGCAGGGTGAGGGAATCCGTGTCGCCGAGGCCGCCGTATGCCTCGCCGCCGAACATGAATTTCTCAAGGCAGAAGGTGCACGGCTTGCCGCTGCCCAGGGTGCGAAACGGGCGGGCTGCCCCGATGGCGTAGCCGAACTCCCACGGTTCGTGTCCGAGATTCTTTTCAGCGATGAAGTTTTCAGAGATGTTCCAGGCCTTCAGATTTGAAGACAGAATCAGCTTGAGTTCGGCTTCGTGCTCGTGCTCCTCGCTAGCTTCGTCGTTTGGCTCGGAAAGATCGGCCTGGCCGTCGTGGCCTACGACTTCAAGGAGAGTCTTGTCAGCTCCGGTAATGCTTTCGTATTCCACATAAAGAACGGGGTTGATGATGTGCTCGCGCATCAATGGGCGAAAGCGGTTCTCAAGGCGATAGCCGGTGAAGATTGTCGATTCCTGCCCTGTGGTTTGCGTGTCCAGATAGAGTTCAGTGGTCCACCAGGCAAAAACTCCATATTCCAGCTCGCTTGCGGTAGCGCCGTAGCGGTGGCTGTCGGCGGGCTGGCCCAGAGCGGTTTTGGTCTCGATTTCCAGATTTCCCGGCTCTTCCAGGTCCTGCGAGTAGGTAATGAAGTAGGGCTTTTCCTGGGCGTGGAGAGTTGGATTGGTATGCTAGGGGGAGCAGTATGAGGAGGAAAGCCAGCAGACTTAAGGTTTTGGCGGATTTGACGTAATTTCGAGCCACGTACAGCCTCTTTGGAATATGCGACTTAAGTAGTCGTATATTAAATATAAACTCAGACTATTTCGGTCCGCAATTAGGAACAAGGTCATTCGTCACACATAACGGGATGATTCGGGGCACCCGTGAGGTTTATCGGTTCAGTATCAATAAAAGTTGACACTAATTCACTCATAGTGCATCTTATCTAGTGACATTGAAACTCCTTTAAACCTGAGGCAGGAAACTAACTATGGCAAAAATCATTGGAATCGACCTCGGCACGACCAACTCGTGCGTCGCCGTTCTCGAGGGCGGAGAGCCCAAAGTCATTGCGAATGAAGAGGGTGCGCGCACTACCCCTTCGATCGTCGCCTTTTCAAAGAGCGGCGAGCGGCTGGTGGGCCAGGTGGCCAAGCGCCAGGCCATCACCAACCCGGAGAACACAATCTTCTCCATCAAGCGCTTCATGGGCCGTCGCTACAACGAAGTGACGGACGAGATGAAGATGGTGCCGTACAAAGTCGTCCAGCAGGGCGACCATATCGCCGTCGTGGCGCAGGGCAAGGAATATACCCCGCCCGAGATCTCGGCGATGATTCTGCAGAAGCTGAAAAAGAGCGCGGAAGCCTACCTGGGCGAGACGGTCACGCAGGCTGTAATCACCGTTCCGGCCTACTTTAACGATGCGCAGCGGCAGGCCACGAAGGACGCTGGCAAGATTGCCGGCCTCGACGTGAAGCGCATTGTGAACGAGCCGACGGCAGCCGCGCTGGCTTACGGGCTCGACAAGAAGAAGGACGAGACGATCGCCGTGTATGACTTCGGCGGCGGTACGTTCGATATTTCCATTCTGGAAGTGGGCGAAGGCGTCATCGAGGTGAAGTCGACCAACGGCGATACCCACCTGGGCGGCGACAACCTCGACCAGCGCATCGTGGAGTGGCTGATTGCCGAGTTCAAGCAGGAAGAAGGACTCGACCTGGCCTCGAAGGGCAACGAGATGGCACTGCAGCGTCTGAAGGACGCAGCGGAAAAGGCCAAGATCGAGCTCTCGACCACGGTGGAGACCGAGATCAACCTGCCGTTTATTACGGCGGACGCGACCGGGCCGAAGCATCTGGTGCGGAAGCTGACGCGCGCGAAGCTGGAGCAGTTGGTTGCCGATCTTCTGGAGCGTTCGCTTGAGCCCTGCAAGAAGGCCATGACAGACGCGGGCGTGACGCCAAACGACATCGACGAAGTGGTGCTCGTTGGCGGCCAGACACGCATGCCGAAGATCCAGGACATGGTGAAGGGCCTCTTCGGCAAGGAACCGCATCGCGGCGTGAATCCTGACGAAGTGGTTGCGGTTGGCGCGGCGGTACAGGCCGGCGTGCTGGCAGGCGAAGTGAAGGACCTGCTGCTGCTCGACGTGACACCGCTGACGCTGGCGATTGAAACGCTGGGCGGCGTGGCCACGCCGATGATTCCGCGCAACACGACGATTCCGACGAAGAAGACGGAGACGTTCTCAACTGCTGCGGATTCGCAGACCGAAGTTGAAGTGCACGTGCTGCAGGGCGAGCGCCCGATGGCCGGGCAGAACCGCACGCTGGGCAAGTTCAAGCTGGCGGGAATTCCTCCGGCGCCTCGCGGCGTGCCGCAGATCGAGGTCACGTTTGACATCGATGCCAACGGCATTCTGAACGTGAATGCCAAGGACGTGGCAACGGGCAAGGACACGCGCATCACCATTACCTCGAGCTCCGGTCTTTAGAAGGACGAGGTCGAGCGGATGGCGAAGGATGCCGAAGCACACGCGGCCGAGGACAAGGAGAAGCGCGAAGAGATCGAAGCCCGCAACGCTCTCGACGGAATGGTCTACAACATCGAGAAGATGCTGAAGGAGTCCGGCGAGAAGGTGCAGGCTGCCGACAAGTCTGAAGTGGAGTCGGCGCTGGCCGATGCCAAGAAGACGCTGGAAGGCTCTCCGAGCGTGGCAGAGATGCGCGCGGCAAACGACAAGCTGACGCAGGCAAGCCACAAGCTGGCCGAGGTGCTCTACAAGGCCAACGCAGCTGCGGCCGGCCAGGGTGCTCCAACGGCGCAGGCCGACGGAACGCCGGGAGACGAGCAGAAGAAAGACGAAGGCGTAATCGATGCCGAGTACGTCGATGTCGAGGACAAAAAATAGCGGAGTTGGCGGTGTTAGCCTCGCTTCGCGAGTGTTAGCGGAGTTAGCAAGCGGGGTGGGCGTTCTGCCCACCCCGAGTTGTATCAGGTCACGGCAATCTGTCGATAAAGGGTCCAGCGATCCGCGCGCGGTCGAATGATGGCTGATCCGTGAACGCTGGACGTGAACATGTACGCTAGGCGAGATCAGAAAACTCAAATGGCCACAACACAAAACAAAGATTATTACGCCACGCTTGGCGTCAAGAAGACGGCGACACCGGAAGAGATTCGGAAAGCCTTCCGCAAAGCCGCGCGCAAATATCATCCCGACGTGAATCCCAACGACAAGAAGGCGGAGGAGAAGTTCAAGGAGATCTCCGAAGCTAACGATGTGTTGAGCGATGAGAAGAAGCGGAAGGTCTACGACCAGCTCGGCTTCTATTCCGATCAGATCGACCCCGCGCAGGCGGAGGCGTATGCGCGCCAGCAGCGTTCAGGCGGCGCGCCGGTGGATTTCGACGGATTCGACTTCTCTGGGTTTCAGGGCGGCGCGCACGCAGGACAGCAAGCGGGGCCGGGCTCATCCAGCTGGGGCAGCTTCAAAGACATCTTCTCAGGCATCTTCACGGGAGCGCAGCAGCAACAGCAGCGTCCGCGCGGCCCGCAGCCGGGCACCGATCTTGAGTATCAGGCGACGATTGATTTCTGGTCGGCGATTCGCGGTGGACAGGCACGGATCCAGGTGCACCGCCAGGAAATTTGCCCGACGTGTCATGGGGCAGCGCATACCGGCGGGCCGATGACGTGTCCTGAATGCAACGGCACTGGCCAGGTAACGCAAATGGGCGGCCGCATGAAGTTCAACATTCCATGCCCGGGCTGCAACGGCACCGGCCGCGTGACGCACGATTGTCCGACGTGCCACGGCGAGGGCACGGTAAGCAAAACAGAGACGGTGGAGTTCCGCATCAAAGCTGGAACGCGCGATGGGCAGCGGATTCGCCTTCCGGGGAAGGGAAACGCCGGTCTCAATGGCGGCGCTCCGGGCGATCTGTATGTGATTGTACGGACGGGAACGAATCCGGTGTTTACGCGTGTTGGCGACGATATTCAGTTGACGGTGCCGGTGACGATCGCGGAGGCGTCGCTGGGCGCAAAGGTTGAGGTGCCAACGATCGATGGGCGCGCACAGTTGAAAATTCCGCCGGGTACCCAAGCCGGACAGAAGCTGCGGTTGCGCGAACGTGGTGTGGAAAGTGCGTCGCATCCCGGCCAGCGCGGCGATCAGATTGTGACCATCGAAGTGGTGGTGCCGACGCTGAACGATGAACGCAGCCGCGAGATCATGCGAGAACTGGCGAAGTTGAACAATCAGGATCCTCGTGTGGCGTTGTTCGAGAAGCTGTAAGAAGCAGGGAACAGGGACCAGGGACTGAGAGCTAAGAACTACGAACTGAGAACTGACCATGGTAGCGAAACGAAAATCCAAAGGCGCATACATGATCTCGGCGGTAGCCGAGATGTACGAGATTCACCCGCAGACGCTGCGGCTCTACGAGCGCGAAGGCCTGCTGAAGCCATCACGCACGGAAGGCAACACGCGGCTCTACACGGATGAGGATCTGGAGCGGCTGGAGTTCATTCTGAACCTGGCGCGCGATCTTGGCGTGAATATCGCAGGCATCGCGATCATCCTGCAGATGCGCGAGCGCATGGAAGAGATGAACCGGCAGATGCAAAGCTTTGTGGAGTATGTGCGCTCGGAGATGCTGACGCGGTTTCAGCAGGGTGCGGCCAACGCCGGGGCGATTGTGCCGATGCGCAAGCCGGTTGTCGTCAAGCCAGCGCAGACGCGCAAACCTTGATAGCGGCACCGTTGAAGTCCTATCGAGTTTTCTTCCCATAAAGCGGCTCGCTGAAATTCTCGCTCTGTATTCCTGGCGCGTATTCTTAAATCTGCATGTCGTACGTCCTGCTAGCCATCGCGGTCTTCGGCCTCATCACTTCTACGGTCTTTGCCGGCATGGTGCTAGCGGCGGTGCCGCGCTATCTGCGCGAGCGCCAGGCTGCTGAGAACGAGCTTTGCAAGCGGCCGGGATTCACGCCGCCACTCACTTTGCTGAAGCCGCTGGCAGGTGCCGAGCCTGATCTAGATGCGCACCTGGCGAGCTTCTTCGAGCAGGATTATCCCGAGTTTGAAATTCTTTTCTGCGCACGCCAGGCGAACGACGCGGGGCTGGAGATCGCGCGACGAGTAGCAGCGCGGTATCCGCAGTATCCCTGCAAAATTCATGTCGACGGGCGAGCCGCCTTACATCAATGCAAAAGTCGCTTCGATGGAGTTGATGGAGAAGTCCGCAGCGCACGACATCCTCGTCATCAGCGACAGCGATGTGCGCGTGACGCCCGATTATCTGCGCGCAGTGGCGCTGCCGTTTGCGGATGAAAAAGTCGGCGGAATGTGCTGCCTGTATCGCGGCATTGCGGCGGGCGGTGGCCTGTGGGCGCGCCTCGAGGCCGTGGGCATGAGCGTGGAGATGACGTCGGGCGTGCTGGTGGCGCGGATGATGGAGGGGATGCAGTTTGTTCTCGGTCCAACGATGGCGTTCCGGCGCGATGTGATCCGCCAGATGGGCGGATTCAAAGTCACGGCGGATTATTGCGCCGACGATTTTGTGCTGGGCAATGAAACGTACAAGCTAGGGCAGACGGTGGTGCTGAGTCACCATGCGATCGATCACATCGTGATCAACCTCAGCCTGATCGCATCGCTAAAGCACCAGGTGCGCTGGATGAAATCGACGCGGTTCTCGCGCCCTAAGGGACACTTTGGAACGGCGCTCACATTCAGCATGCCGTTCGGATTGTTGGGCCTTGCGGCGGGAGTCTTCCTCGGGCACGTGGGATGGGGATTCGCGCTGTTGGCGTGGGCGATCGCCTCGCGCCTGGCGTTGTCGATTGCGGCGGGGCGCATGGTGGTGCGCGATCCCAGCTGGTTTAACCTGCTTGTGCTGTATCCGGTGCGCGACCTGATGGGGTTCTTCTTCTGGGCAGCGAGTTACATGGGCAGCAAGATTCTGTGGCGCGGACGGGTGTTTCAATTGTTGCCGGGCGGGAAGATGCGGGCGGCGGGGTAGCGAGAGTCCGTCCTGTCGTTGCGTAGCTCTGATAGGGTTGTAATTCGCGAAACTTCTTTAGAAATTGAAAAACTCTTTCCGCAGCGCGTCCTCATAGTCTTTTTTGGCCGCCTTCGCGTTCTTTCTTGCCTCTTCTTCGAGATCAGAAGCATTTTCCCACTCATCGACTTGCGCCACTGAGTGGTTGACCGAGGCAAGCGTCTCTTCCTGGCGGATGGCCGATACCCAGGCCTCTACTGCAGATTTGTATTTGCTCTGCATCTGATCAAGTTCAGAAACATCGATGGCCATATTGGTCGCTGGCCTCCTTGTCAACAAAGTATGCGCGCGACATGAATATTTGATTTATTCGTGAAACTGATCTGAAGCGGTTGGGAGACGAAGCGGCTTATTGCAGCGGCCGGTCTGTCCAGAGAGCCTTGTCGGCGATGGACCGGACGGGAAAGAGACGCCCCGCAAGCAGTTGCTCAGCCTTGGACTGGTTCCTGTCTTGCGCGAACAGCCACTTGCGCTCGCCCGTGCCCCACATCTTTAAAAGCTGGTCGTCGCTTAGGAAGATCTTCGGCGCGTCGGGATAGCACGAACCCCACACGAGCGACGAACCATTTCCGTGCGGCGAGCATGGCTCCATCACAATGTATGCCGGCTTGCGGAGAATCTTGTGCGTATAGAAGACGACAGAAGAAGCATCGGATTGATCGCCATAGATGATGAATGAATCGGATGGCGATGCTTTGCTGACGATGGTATCGGCCAACTGTTTGGAACTCAGCATTGGTTCAAAGCGCGCGAAGGCAATGTGCGCGGCGATAAGAAATACCGCTGAGGTGAGCGCAACGCTGATCGTGGCGGCAAGGTGCTTGTCCCGCGCGCGAAAGATCCATCCCAGTGCGGGTCCAATCAGCAGCGCAATCGCCGCGATGATCGCGGGAAGGCGCAAAGCCGCGAAGGACGGACCGGTGAGGTCGAAGAAGTGCGACATCGAGAGCGTGTATCCACCCACCTCGCGATGCGCCAGCAAGGTGCCGATATCGGAGACAAAGGGCAGGTTGCGTGATTGCCATAAGCCCCATCCAAGGGCCGCTGCTATGACCACTCCGGCAATAGAAAATACGGCCTGCGCGCCGCTCAACCACTTTTGCGAAAGCAACGGCTTCTGGCCTTCCGGGCCGCCGCGTTCCTCAATGTTCGCCAGTACGCTGGCGATCAGCATCAGTATCGGCGTCCAGGCTGGAAACGTGTAGTACTCCTGATTTGTCGAAATGGCAAAAAACAGCAGAGTGAATCCAGCGAACAGCGAAAGGAGCCACGTGGAGCGGACGCGAAACTTGAGTCGCGCTACGTAGCTGGCCACATCTTCGCGCACCGCGTGCTCTAGATAGAAATCCACTGTCTGGCCGGAGTCGCGATGCAAATGCTGCATCCACGCGTGCCGTGTCCGCCATGCCACCACAAGAAGAGCGGGAATAAATAGACTCCACGGAAAGAGCCAGACGAGATGCGCGAGCCAATACCAGGCGAAGGGCATCTTGTTGTAGTCGTGCGGGAATCGGCCGCCCAGGAACCGTAGAAAGTGTTCGTTGACGAAGTAGAAATACCAGAAGCCGTGCACGTTTCCTGGCGTAGGGTGATTGCCGATGGGATGTCCCTGGTCGGGGTTCGCAAGCCCGCAGAGAATGTGCCACGGAGCCGCGATCGCCAGGTAGAGCAGTACACCTGTGACGGGCTTCAATTCGCGCCAGCGACGCCATTGTCCGCTGAGCATCAGCAGCGGGATCGCAGCAGCCGCGAAGAATACCGGTGCGATCAGGCCCTTGGTTAGCGTGGCAAGCGCGAGGGCCGCCCACATGCCGTAGAAGCGGCTCGAGCGGCGGCTCTCCAGCCCCGTGATGAAACTCCACAGCGCATAGAGGAAAAGAAAACTGAGCAGCGCATCGGGGATGCCGAAACGCGTAAACAGAAATGGTCCGATCGCGGTGAGTACGCCTAATGCGGCATAGAAGCCTGCTCGAGGGCCCCATCCCCGCGAGACCCACAGCCACGCCAGCCACGCGAGACCGAGGACAGCCAGCGAGTTGGGCAGGTGGGTGGCAAAGGCGTTCTGGCCGAAGATCGAGTAGCAGATTGCGTCGAGCCAATAGGGAAGCGGCGCCTTCTCGAGATAGCGAATGCCGTTGAGCTTCATCGTGACCCAGTCGCCGCTTTCAACCATGTGCTGGGCAACCTGGGCGTGCGAAGCGTCAACGTCATCTAGCAGCGGCGGCGTAAAGAGCGAGGCAAACTGCACAGCGAGGAAGATCGCTCCCAAAACCGCCCAGATGGCCCGTTTTGAAGGCACTTTCACCGCCTGATTTCGTGTGCTTTGTGGATTCGCCATCGTCTAAAGGTCTGAAAATCAAGGATAACAGCGAGAGGGATTCAGAATCTCACGGCGCGAAACGCTCTGTTAGACGCGGTGTTAAAGGATGCCGGTCATGCCCTGTGGATGCCGGACCTGTCGGACAACATAGAATGGACGGCAGGTTAAGGGTCGATGAACAACAGGAAGCGATTGGGCGGGGCGGCGTCGACAACGATGCGGGACCGCCTTGCTGCGTGGCAAGAGATTCTGGCTCAATGTGGACGCAAAGCCACGCGCAAGCGGGTGCATGCATTGCGTGTAGTTACGCTACGAATGCAGGCCGAACTGGAGCGCGATCTCGCTGAACTTCCTCACGCGAGTCATCAGGCACAGGCAATTCTGCGGTTTTCCAAGCAGGCTGAAAAACTTCGCCAGGCGCTCGGCCCGGTTCGCGAACTCGACGTGTGGATCGGCAAGCTGCGCAAGCTTCGCGCATCGCTGAGCGAGACAACAGCCTACGTGCCTCGCTCGATGCAGGAGTCGATACGCGGGATTGATCGGCTTGAAGCGCGACTCAAAAAGAAACGCACTAACGCAGAGAAGAAACTGCTTTCAGCGATCGAGAAGCGGGGTAGTCATCTCGTTCAGGCAAGTGAAGACGTTGATAAATCACTGTCTGACAACGTATTCGCCGCAGATGCGGGGATCGCCGGGGAACTCATATCGCGCTTTCGAGCAGTGAGGGCCGAATTTCCAGCGTTCGATGAAGAGAACCTGCACGATTTTCGCAAACGCATCAAGACAGTGCGGTACCTGGCGGAGCTGCATGCCGGCGCAGATCGGGCATGCGCGCAGGTCGCCCAGCAGGTGAAGAAAATGCAGTCCGCTATAGGTGAGTGGCACGACTGGCAGGAACTTGGCCGCGAAGCGCTTCACGGACGGCACGCAAAGAACAAACCCCTTGCGGAGCTTCTGAATTCTGTCATCGCGGAATCGTTCGAGGCGGCGATCGTGACGATAGAGAACATTTCAGCGCGCATGCTGGGTGAAAGTGCGGTGTCTGCCAGGGCCACGCACATCGAGGCCCGCAAGCCGCCGGCGCGCAGCGAGCACATCATCTCTGCGCCCGCAGAAAAGAAGCTCGCCTGAATCGATTCCGCAATCGGAATCTCGCAGCGCCGGCATGCTCGAGCGCCGCAGCCCGATCGCCCATCTCTCTCCTTATAGAGACCCCTGCACGCTAATGTATGTCTGTGACGGCCTTCCTTGCTTGTGCCGCGCTCGTAATTCCGCGCGTGCAACGCGCCAGTAGGTGCGGGCATCTGATGGCAGGTGCTAGCAGGGTTCGGGTACTGCTCTAGACCAGGCAACTCCTTGTATTAGGGCGCCGCTCGGGAAGACAGTTAACTCCCGCCGTTCCTCCGCTATCACTACGAGGTGACACAATGCAAAACAAACTGTCAGGCTCCCGGGCATGGGCTCTGGTCGCTTTGGCTTCTCAGTTAATCATCGGCATGCCATTGGCGGCCCACGCTCAGGATCAGGCGAATCCGCCGTCTTCAACGGCACCTGATAATTCTCGCGAAACAAGAATCAACCCAACACGGCGGACAACCAGAAGGAGAACACTTCAGACCGCGAGATTACGCAAAAAATCCGCCAGTCAATCATGGCGGACAAGTCTCTTTCCACATATGCGCATAACGTGAAGATCATCACGCAAGGTGGGCAGGTAACACTCAAGGGCCCGGTTGAAAACCAGAATGAGAAAGAGACAATCGCTTCCAAGGCTGCCGATGTTGCTGGAACGGGCAAGGTAAACAATCAGCTGACCGTAAAGCAGTGACCGATCAACGCAAGAGTTAACCTCACCCAACAGGAGTTTTAGTATGGCAGGTAAAAATACAGCAGCATTTGCAATTTTCCCCTCACGGACAGAGGTGGAAAGAGCGGTCAACGATCTCACCGCGGCAGGCTTCTCCAACCAGGATGTCTCGGTTCTTATGGCCGACAACTCCGGCACAAAAGATTTCGCCGCGGAGAAAAACACGAAGGCGCCTGAGGGCACAACGACTGGGGCGGGTGTCGGCGGCACTATCGGTGGCACCATTGGACTTCTGGCGGGAATTGGCGCGATCGCAATTCCGGGAGTCGGCCCCTTGATTGCTGCAGGTCCGATCATGGCTACACTCGCTGGACTAGGTGTAGGAGGAGCAGTCGGTGGCATGGTTGGTGCTTTGGTCGGCATGGGAATCCCCGAGTATGAAGCAAAGCGGTACGAAGGCCGCGTAAAAGATGGCGGGATCCTCGTATCGGTTCACTGTGACAGCTCTGAAGAAGTTTCCCGTGCAAAGGATGTGCTCAAGCGTGCAGGCGGAGATGATGTTGCCTCAGCAGGCGAGAAGTCAGTGAGCACCCATACTGCTGGAACGTCTGTCCGCGATCCTGAGACGATAGAGGCATACAGGGCCCGGGAGCCCCGTGTAGAGGCCTCGGAAACTGTTGACACAGTCAACGCATACAGGTCCAAGGAGCCACGTTCGGAGTACCCGGAAAGCGCCACTGAGGAAGAGATCCTGGATGACGAAACTGGTACCACTCGAACCAGGAGAGTGGTGTAACCAGGCACGCAGAGAATGGCTCGAACTGATGGCCTGTGCATTTTTGCGCAGGCCATTTTTCACATCGGTTCAATTCCCGCCTCACCTCCCACACGATCCACACGCTCTACAAACCGGCGACCGCCCTGTTCATCCTGTGGGCTGAATTGCTGCCGCCCTTAAGCTCCCAAACCGCCTGCCTTATGAGCTTTGTCCCGCCTGTGGACTCTCCCGATTACGTGCTTGCGCTTAAATAGCTTGCAGCATTCGGCTGGCACTTTTGCAAGTTGACGGTCTTGGCTTTGCGGTCGAGCCTTAAGTGATGATTCCTTTTTGTGCGGGTTGTTGAACCCGCAGGCCCTCCTGCCCCGCGAAGAGGCAAGCCGAATCACAGACGAGGTAGCCATGAAAGCCCACGGATGGCGTGCAATGTTCCACTCGAGCGTGGTGATTGCGTGCATTCTTGCTGTTGTACCCGGCGATATGGTGGCGTATGCCTGTTCGCAGTCTCCGGCCGCGCTGCTCCCGCTACGCAAACCACTCAGATCACACCCGATCAATTGGATTCCCTCGTGGCGCCCATTGCGCTCTACCCTGATCCGCTCCTGGCGCAGGTCCTGGCGGCATCCAGTTATCCGCTGGAGATCATCCAGCTTCAGCAATGGCTCGATAAAAACAAGAGCCTGAAGGACAAGGCACTCGCCGACGCTGTTGCAAAGCAGCCTTGGGATCCAAGTGTCCAGGCACTGGCCGCCCTCCCCGATGTGGTGAAGCGCCTGGCGGATGACATTGCCTGGACAACCGACCTCGGGAATGCGTTTCTAGCGCAGCAGACCGGCGTCATGGATGCGGTTCAACGCATGCGTAAGAAGGCAAAAGACAAGGGAAATCTGAAGACAACGGAACAGCAGAAGGTCGATACCCAGGTCATCGAAAGCAAGCAGGTCATCGTCATCGAGCAGGCGAATCCTCAGGTGATCTACGTGCCAACTTACGACCCTGTGGTTGTCTATGGACCACCCATCTACCCCTATCCCCCCATCTACTATCCGCCAGCTTGGTACTACCCAGCGGGCGTGGCGATCTCTTTCGGAGTGGGCATGGCGATGGGGGCATTTTGGGCGGGGGGCTGGGGATGGGGTTGCGGCTGGGGCGGCAACAACGTCTACATCAACCACAACAATAACTTCAATCGAAATACGAATATCAATGGCGGAAACCGCGTCAATAACGACTTGCCCGGTCGCGGAAACGGCAACCGTGGGAATATCGGCGGTCCCGGCGGAGCCGGTCGTAGGTGGTTGGCCGTCCCGGCGGCGTAGGCGGAGCCGGTGGTGCAGGAGGAGTAGGTGGCCCTGGCGGGGCTGGCGGCGTGGGAGGAGTTGGCGGTCCCGGCGGGGTTGGTGGTCCGGGGGGAGCCACGGGTCCCTCGCAACTACCAGCCGGCGGCAATCGCAGTAATTGGCAGCACAATCCTCAACATCGCGGTGGCGCGCCGTATAAGGACCGGGCCACGGCGGACCGGTTTGGCGGAACGGCGCGGGGCGACTCCCTTGCCAACCGCCAGCAGGGTGCGCGCCAGCAGATTAGCCGACAGGGCGGAAACCTTTCCAGTAACCGCGCCGGAGGCGCAGGGGTGAGCAACCGCGCCGCTGGAGCCGGCGCTGGCAATCGATCGCTGGGTGGCGGACCTGATCGTATCGGCAGTCGCGACCTTTCCCGCAGCGGCGGTGGAAATCGCGATGCGTTCGGCGGCGGTTCACGCGGATACAACGGATCAAGTGCCCGCAGCAGCAGCAGCCGTGGATCATCGAGCATGTCTCGCGGCGGCGGAGGCTTCAGTCGTGGTGGTGGCGGCGGACGGCGCAGGTAGTCAAAATACAGAGCAGATGACGGGAGCAATGAAATGAAATCTGCAACTTCGAACAGTCGACCAAAACTCGTTCCCATGATCGTGACCGCGGTGTTGATCTGTATGTGCATCTGTACTGCTTCTGCCGCCCAGGAAGCGAAGGCGCCGCCGGCTGCGGTGCCAAACCCGGCTCCGGCGGGTGCCGCTGCGGCCCAGACCTTTGACACTCCGCGATCAGCAGCGGATGCGCTCGTGAAAGCCGCCGGAGATTTCGACCAGGTGGCCCTGGTCCGCATCTTTGGTGAAGACGCGAGAGATATTGCCTTCACCGGCGAATTCCCGCAAGACCGCAAGCACGCGGCTGATTTCGCCCAGGAAGCCCATGAAAAGCTCTCCGTTTCAATCGATCCCAAAACCGCCAGCCGGGCATTTGTGCTCGTCGGCAACGAGGATTGGCCATTCCCCGTGCCTCTCGTAAAAAAAGGAGAGAGATGGTCGTTCGATAGCAAGGCCGGTCGCAGGGAACTCATATATCGCCGGGTCGGCGCCAATGAACTGGATGCAATCCAGGTCTGTCACGGGTACGTGGAAGCGCAGGTAGCCTACGCCTTTCAGCCTCGCGAAGGCTATAACGTGAACCAGTACGCGCAACGCATTATCAGCACTCCTGGAACCAAAGACGGACTGGCCTGGCAAAACTCCGATGGCACCTGGGGCGGCCCTATCGGCGAGAAGATCGCGCAGGCGATCGAGTTGGGCTATGACCTCAAATCGGAACCTTATCACGGCTACTTCTTCAAAATTCTCACAGGGCCAGGGGCCTGCTGCGCCTCTGGGCCAGATGAACTTCGTAGTAGAAAACGTAATGATAGGAGGCTTTGCGCTGGTCGCGGCACCCGCGGAATACGGTGTCACGGGCGTGCAGACATTCATTGTCAGTCACGATGGCATCGTCTACCAGAAGGACCTCGGGCCCAAAACCCTCGATGAATTCAGCAAGATGGAGTTGTTCAACCCGGACACTTCCTGGACTCCCGTGCCCGAACCTCAGGACAGCGATACCTCAATCGCCACGACCCTTGGGCCGAGTTGATTGGGCTCGTCCTATAGCTATCTTCGTTCTCTTAAATGGGCCCGGACCTCCGCTAACGGCTGCGCGCTTCGTTGTTGGATGTTCACTACAGTCAGCGGCGGAAAATCAAGATAGCGAAGAAGAGCGAAGATCAGGCAACCACTCATCGAGCGCAGTAGATTGCGGATTCAGTACCGAATGCCAAATGTGCAATTCACAAACTGCGTTTTGATGTTGTCTGTGGGTGCGTAGTGATAGCGGGCCTCTGCGTAAAACCTGTATGGAGGCTCGCCAACCCTCCACGTCAAGCCCAGTCCAGCGTTCCCCCCAAGTGCGCTAACGCCATAGGAATCGAGCGTCTCCTCCGAGGTTACGGATCCCGGAGTACAGGTGGCGCCCCACCAAACCAGCGCAGTAGTGCAGGTTGTGCCGGAGCTGATCGCAACCTTTTGCTCCAGGTGGTTCTGCCGAAGATACCAGCCGCCGCCGCCGATCAGATAGGTTCCAAACCTCTTGCCCCTCAACTCGAATCGATAGTTGCCAGTGATACCGTAAATATCGCTTGCCCCTCCACTTGTCACGCCTGTGGAGTTCGATATCGAGGCGCCATTGGTGGAATAGTTCCTGTTCCACAGGAACTCGCCGATGACGGCGTTATACCGGTTGAAGTTGTAGCCGACTCCGGCAGTGAAACCCCATCCCAAGCTCGCAAAATCCGACGTCGAGTGCATAGGCACGCTGGCTAGCGTACCGAGGCTCGAATTTATCTTTTCGCTATCCTGAGCACGAATTGGTTGGACGCAAATAAGCGTGAGCAAGGCCAATAGCGATAGTCGGGAGAAACACTTCATCTGGCATCCCCTTCTCTCAGCGCCGGTGCTGGAACCGTGCGCGATCCGTCGATCGATCTCTGAGCGCGTTCAAGAAGCGCCGTTCTGCAAGGAGCACATCGCGACGATTGATCCGCAAAGGAAGATTTGTTTCAGGGTGGAAAGTACATCAGGTCTGGTATCAAAACCACTGGCAAAACTATCAGGATAGCCAATTGACGTATTTGCCAGCCGACCCAGCCGAACGTCTGGTCTCTAATTATTAGCGATTTTGCAAATTTCACTGCATCCCAGATGTACACTGGAGGGCGTTCGACCTCCCCTGCTCGTCGTTTGAAGTCACTCACAAACTGCTGGGCCCCAGGCAAGAGATCGGCGAACCCGATTCCCCTAAGATTCACTTCCAAGCCAGACGTTTTCACGCCCTCGCGCCGCGCGAGCATAGCCATCAAACTGGGCTTAGGCGTCGAAAAGACCAACGAACGTCACGTCACATCGGGCAAGTGATTCAGTTGGCTGACGCTCGCATTCAACAGTCACATTCGGTTCAGTTGAACACAAAGGAGGAAAGGAACATGGCAAATGCGACGTACGAAGTCAAGGCAAACGACGCTGCCAGCGAGGCGAGCGTTGCGAAAGTCGATATGAAGTTTGAGATTGTCATCCTCCCCGTCTCGGATGTCGAGCGGGCGAAGGAATTCTACGGCAGGCTCGGGTGGCGGCTCGATGCCGACTTCGACAACGGTAAGGACTTTCGCGTTGTCCAGTTCACGCCGCCTGGCTCGGGGTGCTCGGTCATCTTCGGCAAGAACGTCACCGCGGCGGCTCCCGGCTCGGCTCAGGGACTTTATTTGATCGTCCAGGACATCGAGGCTGCTCGCAATAACCTGCTCCGTCGCGGAGTCAAGGTCGGCGAAGTGTTTCACGGTGGCGACAATGTGTACGCCGGCCCTGACGAACCCTACCTGTTTGGGCGGATCCGGGTCAAAGGCGCGGATCCCGAGCATCGCAGCTACCGCTCGTTTGCTTCGTTCAGCGATCCAGACGGTAACGGCTGGCTATTCCAGGAAATCACGTCGCGGCTTCCCGGTCGCATCGACTCCACGGCGACGACCTTTGCATCGGCGAACGATTTGGCGAGCGCGTTTCGGCGTGCGGAGGCAGCTCACGGCGAGCACGAGAAGCGCACCGGGCAACGTGATGCGAACTGGCCGGACTGGTATGCCGCATACATGGTTGCGGAGCAGTCTGGCAAAGAACTGCCACAATAAACGGCTCCGCCGGGATCGACATTCGCTCCCGGCGGAGCGTCAACGCTCCCAATCGCGTCTTCCTAAATCGTGGGATCTGGGGGAATCATGAGCACCGCAACAAGCACTGTTCCCGTTCGGCACGAACCGGAACTTCTCGGACAAACTGTCGTTGTAATCGGCGGCAGCGCTGGCATCGGGCTCGAAACAGCCCGAAGAGCGCGCGCTGAAGGGGCCAGGCTGATCCTCACCGCCCGGGATCCCGAACGTCTTCAGCACGCCGCCGGAGAACTCGAAGCGCTGAGCACTTCGGCGTTCGATGCCAACGACCCTGCCGAGCTCGAGCGATTCTTTGGTGCCCTGCCAGGCACAATCGACCACGTAATGGTGACAGCAGGCCAGCCGCACTACGGGCGTCTTCTCGACATGGACTACGAGCAGGCGCGCAGCGCCCTCGACGCGCACCTGCTGCAGATGCACCAGATTGCTCGCAACGCTGTCCACAAGGTAAGGCCGGGAGGCACGCTGGTGTTCATGGGCGGCACTGGTGGGCGCCGCCAACATATCGGAATGGGGTTTGTGCCCACAGTCACGGCTGCGCTCCCCGCCCTCACCGCCAGCCTCGCGCTCGAACTCGCGCCGGTCCGAGTCAACCTCATCGCCGCTGGCTTCGTCGACACACCGTTGTCGGCATCGCTGCTCGGCGATGAACTCGACAACCGCCGCAATCAGCTTCGCGCCACGCTTCCCATCCGGCGTGTCGTCTCACCGGCCGACGTCGCCGCACTCGCCGTACACATCATGATCAACACTGCCCTCACCGGCGCGACCTACGACATCGACGGCGGTCAGCAGCTAGTCGCAGGTTAGCTGGAGAAAGTCGTACCATTTCAAAACCGAACGTTGATCTCAGGCAAAAAGGGGGTACCTCGTGTCGCGCCATTTCGATGCAATCATCATCGGGACCGGGCAGGCCGGCCCGCCTCTGGCTGCGCGGTTTTCGGCTGCGGGTAAGACGGTCGCAATTATCGAACGCCAGAAGTTCGGTGGCACCTGTGTGAATACGGGTTGTATCCCGACAAAGACGCTTGTCGCGAGTGCGCATGCGGCCCATCTTGCTCGCCGAGGCGCCGAATTTGGATTTGCTGTGAATGGCGAGTTGCGCGTCGATATGAAACGCGTGAAAGCGCGCAAGGATGAAATCTCGGGGCGGTCGAACAAGGGCGTGGAGGAATGGCTGCGTGGTCTCAAGAACTGTACGGTCATCCAGGGTCATGCCCGCTTTGAATCGTCCCGCACTGTCGTCGTCAACGATGAGGTCCTGGAAGCGGACAAGATCTTCATCAACGTTGGCGGTCGCGCCACTGTTCCTGCGTTTCCGGGGATTCACGATGTGCCATTTTTCAACAACTCATCGATGGTGGATGTCGACTTTCTGCCAAAGCATCTGGTCATTGTCGGCGGAAGTTACATCGGGTTGGAATTCGGTCAGATGTATCGCCGCTTCGGAAGCGAAGTCACGATTGTCGAGATGGGGCCCCGCCTGATTGGACGCGAAGATGAAGATGTCTCCGAAGCCATACGGGAGATCGTGGAGCTTGAGGGGATACAGGTTCGTTTGAATGCGAAATGTATATCCCTGGCAAGACGCGACAGTGGTATCGCGGTCAGCATGGAATGCAAAGAAGGTTCGCCGGAAGTATCAGGCACTCACGTTCTTCTAGCGGTAGGGCGTACGCCCAACACGCGCGACCTGGGTCTCGACCGGGCAGGAATTGCAACCGACGAGCGCGGCTACATTGTCATTGATGATCAATTGCAAACGAACGTGCCGGGCATCTGGGCGCTCGGTGACTGCAATGGCCACGGCGGCTTTACCCACACTTCATACAACGATTATGAGATCGTCGCCGATAACCTGTTCAACGCAGACCATCGCCGCGTGTCAGACCGAATTCCGACGTACGCGTTATTTACAGATCCGCCGCTGGGCAGATGCGGAATGACGGATGCTGAAATACGGAAGTCGGGACGCGCTGCGCTTGGCGTGAAACATCCAATGAGCAAAGTGGGCCGGGCTATCGAGAAGGGCGAGACACAAGGTTTCATTAAAGTCTCTGTGGATGCGGAAACAAAACAAATCCTGGGCGCTGCGATTCTCGGAACCGGCGGCGATGAAGTCGTTCACGTTCTGCTGGACGCCATGTATGCGAAGACGCCGTATACCGTCATACAACGCGCAATGCACATCCATCCAACGGTTGCGGAATTTCTCCCTACCGTCTTATCCAAACTGAAACCCCTTGCGTAGGAGGCAGTTTTCCGCATCCGGCGCACAATTTGGGGACTGCTCGAACATGCGCGAAGCACTGCAAAATGTGCAATGAATCCGCGCTGCCGTCTCTGAAGACTTCACGACCAGCGAGGAATAGAGTTCCGTTGCGGCGCGGTCGTGTATCTTGGCCGAAGATACTCATTTCGATCCTGTGGGGTTTACTTCTTCCTCATGCCCACGTTTGCCGCTATTGATATCGGTTCGAATTCCTGCAGGCTGAAGATTGCGAAGGTTGTGTCGCACCAGCTGCGCACGCTGCACGAGGATCGCGAAGTGACGCGGCTGGGCGCCAGCGTGTTTGCTACGGGGCTTGTGTCGCCGGAGGCGATGGCGGCAACGTTGCGCGCTCTCAAGCGGTTTCAGCGGGCGGTGCAGTCGCATGGTGCTGACCAGATTCGCGTGGTGGCTACTTCGGCGATGCGCGATGCGCGGAATGCTGCGGCGTTTCACGCGTGGGTGAAAGCTGAGACCGGTTGGAACATGGAGACAATCTCAGGTTTGGAAGAAGGCCGGTTGATTCATCACGGAATTCTCGAGCGGCGAACCTGGGACGAGTGGAAAGGTGCTGCTGATCGATCTCGGCGGCGGCAGTTGCGAGATTACACTTTCAGAACATAAGCGGCTCAAGGAAACGGTCAGCCTTCCGCTCGGCGCGGTGCGGCTGACCGAGGAGTTTCTTTCCATCGATCCCGCGCCGCCTGAGGACATGGCGCGGATGCGAAGGCTGATTGCCCGCGAACTGCGCCGGGCGCATCGGCGAATTCAGCCGGGCAGGCTGCAACTCGTCATCGCTACCTCCGGCACGGCTGCGGCGCTATCAGAGGCTTGCGCCGCCGCGTTGGCCAAGAGCGGCAAGTCTACGAAGTCAGCGAAACGGTCGCAGCGCAGCGGCGGTTCGGGAGCGATTGCTCCAACGGCGTTGGTTCGCAAACTGGCTGCGAAGCTCTCACGAATGAACCTGCCCGAACGCGAAGCGGTGGCAGGCATCGGTCCAAGACGAGCGGAAATCATCATCGCCGGCGCGCAGGTGTTTGCGGAACTGCTGGAGAGCTTCAATTTGCCCGGCTTTCGCTACTCGCCTCTGGGATTGCGCGACGGCATTCTGGCGCAGATGCTGGCGGCACAAGACGATCGCGCTGCCGCTCATCGGCAGTTTGAGATAGAGCGCTGGGAGTCGGTAGTTGCGACAGCGGAGCGCTACGGAGTGGATATGCGGCAGGCTGAGCCAGTGCGCGCGCACGCGGTGCAGCTATTTCGCGAGCTGCAGGCCCTGCATCGGCTGCCGCCAGAGTATGAAGACTGGCTGGCTGCGGCCGCCGTCCTGCGCGATACCGGCAAGTTCGTCAACCACCAGGGGCATCACCGCCACACGCAGTACATCGTGTCGATGTCGGAGATGTATGGATACACGCAGGTGCAGCGAACCATTGTTTCGGCGATTGCGCGTTACCAGGGCAAGAGCCGGCCGCAGCCTGGCGATCGCGCTCTCCGCAACATTCCTGCCGAACAGCACAAACTCGTGGAGCGCGCGGTGGTGCTGCTGCGCCTTGCGGTAGCGCTGAACCAGGACCGGGCCAGTGATGTGCTGGACGTGGTTGCGCGGGTTTATCCGAAACGCGTGTACCTGGAGTTAGAACCGGGCCGGACCGGTGCGGAACTGGAACTGTGGTCGCTGCGCAAGGAAGCGGACTATTTCCGCGAGGTCTTCGAGCGCGAACTCTTTGCAACGCTCGCGTAGATCCAGCGAGCCATGCGCGGATCGATGAGCCACTGCAGCAGCGGCGGGTGCTTCTCCATATCGATGCGCGCGACTGAGCCCTTGCGCATGCGGACCCCGGCGCCACCGTTGCCGGTGATGAGACGTCCTAAAAACTGGAACAGGTTCGGATTATGTCCGACAACGAGTACGTCCTGTCGATCGGCATACTTGCCCAGCAGCTTCTGGAAGTCCGCGTAGGTGGCATTGAGGTCGAGCGCAGAGCTGACTTCAACCTTGCCGTCGTACCCGAGCTCGTTGCCCACGAATTGCGCGGTTTGAAGTGCGCGCTTCAAGGGACTGGAGACGATCACATCCGGCTGGACTTTGAGAGCGCCGAGCATGCGGCCCATGATCATGCACTGTTCCTTGCCCTCAGCGATCAAGCCGCGCTTGGCGTCGAGCTTGGCGCTCTCGCGAGGAACACCAGCATTGGCATGACGCATGATGAAAAGGTTCATGGTGGGGGTGGGCGTACCGGGAGGGGTTAAGCCACTTCCTTTGAGGCGATTTTAACACGTCTGTAACATGCTTTGGGCTGGGGGCTTACCGGATATCATTTGCAGCGGCGAGCCTGGCGACGCGGCGCTGGCCCCAGGGAGTTCCCATGATTGATTTGAGGCTGGGCTTCAAGATCTATGACAACGACTGGTTTCTGAAGTATGGGTTCTCGCCCGAAGCTGCTGCAGACATCCTGGCGGGGATGGGGGCAACGTTTGTGATCGCGCAGAGCCGATTCTTGCCGATGCAGGATTCAGCGGTAGAGAGCGCAGTTCGCGATCCCGAAACCCGCTACGAATCCCTCGACGATGTTGCCTTTCGACGGGCACTTGAAGAGCGAGGCATCGCATACTTCGCGTGCCTGAATATCTGCTTCGATCCGGCGTTTTCGGCCACTCATTCGGAACTGCTGCCGATTGACCAGTTCGGAACGAGGGAGGAACAGCAGGACTGGTACATCGGACTGCCGCCGGACCGGGAAGAGAATCTCCAGCACAAGATTGCCTTGCTCGAGCGGGCTGTTCCCGCCCTCGACCCAGACGGCGTACATCTCGGCTTCGTGCGCTGGCCTGGGTTCTGGGAAATCTGGCTGCCCGATGCGAATCGTGCAATGATGCCGGATTACTGCTACTCGCCGGAAACGCTCCGCAGATTTTGCGAGTTTTCCGGCGCCGATCTGCCTGTTCACGATGCACCGAACGCCGCCCGGATCATCTCCGAGCGCTATCGCCCGGAGTGGCGCCAATGGAAGTGCGGCGTCACAGTTGACGCGATTGGCAGAATCCGCGCGGCCGTTCAGAAGCAGCGCCCCGGCACTCCCATTGCAATCAACACGCTGCCGTTCTTCCCGACTGATTTTGACAATGCAGTCGAAGAGGTCTTTGGCCAGGACATCGCACTTCTTTCCAGTGTCGTGGACATCTTCGAGGTCATGTCGTATCACCAGATTCTGCGCCGCGATGCCTCGTGGCCGGCGGCGATCGGCGGGGACATCAAACGCCGCGCTGCCGGAAAAGTCATCTGCACACTCCAGGCAAAGGCGCTCTATCTCGAGGGAATGCACGCTGGACGCGGGCGGAGCACGCATATCGCCGCCGAGGAGTTCCGGCGGGCAGTCGATGCTCTGGAAGCAAGTCCGGTGGACGGAATGTGCGTCTTCACCTTCTCGCAGTTGCTGGATGCCCGTGAAACCGCCGACGGGCGGGAGATGATCGAGGCGTTGCAGCGATTTCGCCAAAATTAAAAGCCATGCTGTGCATATTTTCGCCTTTTGTTCGCCTTATACTGTGTGCATGGGGGAACGCTCCTCAACCGTTCGTATGCGCCTTGCCGGCAAAATCTGTGCTCGATGCCGAAACCTCATTCCCGACGTGCCTCCCACCCCGGGTGAAAGGCTCTGTGCGAAGTGCCGAACGCCGGAGATCCATCGGATCTACATGTATTACATGTACCGGACCAATTGGATGTGCCAGTTCCTGGAGGAGGACCTGAAGACACCTCTGCCTCGGCGCTTCTATTTTCAAAGCCCTCAAAAGATTCGCGCGATTGTGGAGAAGGTTGGCAACTTTGCCGATCTCCAGGACCGTCAGGCTTTGGACTATGGTCTGGAAATGGGGCGCGGCGGTGTCTGGCTTCAACTTACCGAGGAACAGTACAGGCGGCTCAAGGTCCCGCTCGCCAGTGTTGATCTGGATGCGCGACCGGCTCGGGCTTCCAGAGTTCGCTCACCAGGAGCCCAGATAACCGTTTCCGTTGGCCTGTCAGGATAAATCCGGCTCTCTGAAGTGCTTCGCGATGCCGAGGCAGTTCACGGATGGCAAGGCCGGTCAGGCATCCGAATGCTAGATAGAGCGCGGTCACAACCGGCCTCGCGATGAGACGCCCATACCAGTTTTCAGGAATGGCGAATTCCGAGACTACCCAGGCACTGTCGGATGTGATGGATTCGCGCAGACGTATTGCCAGGGATTCCACTTCGACGGTTGTCAGGCAATCGAGAAAGAAATGTGTCGCGATGAGATCGAATTTGCCGGAAGCGAACTGGAGTCGGCGGGCGTCGGCAAGGTGGGGGCGCACGCGTCCGGCGTGGCGGCCTGCTCGCTGCTTCAGCCGACGCAGCATCGCATCGCTCACGTCCACGGCGTCAACCGCAATGTGCGGATTCTGCTTGAGCAGTTGC
This sequence comes from uncultured Acidobacteriaceae bacterium, assembly GCA_963782775.1. Classification (GTDB taxonomy): domain Bacteria; phylum Acidobacteriota; class Terriglobia; order Terriglobales; family Acidobacteriaceae; genus Telmatobacter. Next base: position 108,632 of record CAWALE010000014.1, on the reverse strand, counting down.
ACGGTGAACCGTCCGTCACCGTCGCCGATGACGAGTGCCGATCGACGGTGCTTCATTTCGGCGAGGTAAGCAGAGCGGCATTTCCCTAGGGTTGGACCGAAGGTGCACCACTCGAGCCAACGATAGACGCGCGCCAGCCGGTTGAAATTCGCGCTCTTGCAAGACGCCAATTCGTCATGCTGGTTCGACTCCCGAGTTGCGGTTCTCACCTTAGCGCGCTCCCACGATGATGAGGGCGAGTGGCGCCAGAAGGACCAGGTCGGCAAGTGTGCGCAGCGTAAGCGGAGAGACACGGGTTCGCATGCGATTTAGCAGCGACAGAAGTAGTGCGCTCATAGCGGCGGAACAGGCGAGTGCAGAAGAGCGTGCATCCATGAAGAGAAAAGCTCCGGATGCCCCTACGCAAACGGCGCTAACAACGAATGTATGCAGGAAGACGCTGGTCTGATGCATTCGCGATTCCCAACTCTCAATGGCAGTGCAGTTCATCCACGCCAGAGCCGCGAAAAGTACGAGACAGGCGGAGAACGGCCATCGCGCAGAATGGAGACGCGAGAGCGTCGGTGCGGCGCAACCCGCCGCGAACAGCAGTCCAACCAGCAACTCCTTAGAGGCGAGTCTTCCCAACCAGCGGGGAAGTCTCGCTGATGAGTGCACGCCGGAAAAGTAGATGAGCGCGGCAGCGGCAAGAACTGAGTCGTGACTGCGCACCGCCACCGGCATGCGGCACGCGACGAGGTCGGCTGCGATTGCCGCGGTCGCGCACGCCATTGGAATCAGCAACCGCCGGTGCCGCCAATGGAAATAGTGGCGCTCGCGCAGAGCGTCAAGATCGCCGGAGCGTATCGCGCGTTGCGCATCCAGCAAACGATCGCCAACATATACGGTCCATGTTCCAACGGCGATGAGCAGCGTAATCCAGCAGTTCAGATGCACGCCAGCCGCCCAGGAAAAGGCGAGTGTCCACACCACAGCGACCGTGGGTGCGTCGAGGCTGCAGAGATGCCATAGATGCAGCGCACGCGGCACTCGCCACCAGCGCGCTGGTGCGTGTTCGCAGCTGTTTTCGCGCTGTGTCAGCGGGTTGGCCAGGGGAAGAGCCACTGCTGTAATTGTAAAAGGAGTGCTGGATGCAGTGAGTTTTTGTGAGTCGCGGTATGCGATAGATGTGCGCGTGATTCTATCGCGCTCTCGGTGAGGTTCAGGCAGTAATAGTTTCGTTCACCAGCGCGTGGAGTTGTGCGTTGACATCGCGCGCGCTAAGAAAGAAAGGTGTGTGGAGGCAAGTGAGAATCAGTTCCTGCTTTTCTTCGGAGTAATTCCATTCGACTTCCACACCCAATCTGCTTGCGCGTCCACTATTGCCGTTGATCGCCATGCCTGCGGCTTTTGCTTTTTCAGTTAATTTTGCGAATTGGGTCGGGGTCACGCCCGAAAACACCTGCGGTGTACTTGCTGCCACGTTGTTCTCCTTGCCGAGCTTTTTTGCGAGTGCGATTTGACTTGAATACCCGCCACACTTTTCTATCTATCTGTCTTCAGACTGTAGCAAGATGAGTCGAAATTGCCTGCAAATCATGAAGAGAAAAGTAGTGTTTGGATTGAGCAACTTAGAAAGAAAGTTAGTCTTAACCTCTTGACGTAAATCGGAGTGGTGCGGCCGGAAGGGAAATCAGAGCTGCTCTTATTCTTCGTCGAAGCTGTCGCCGGCAAACCAGTTGCTGCTCTCGAGAACGGTGATGCGTTCGCGGAGTGCTTGCTCAAAATCGGCAAGATCCTGCTCATCTGGAAACAGGTCGCTCGCGCGGTCAACGCCCTGAGGGGTGGCGCCGAGCGGGTGAGCCAGAAAGATTGTGGTGAATACCTTCATAGATGTTCTCTACGATGGTCCCACAACTTTGGTTCGGCGTGTCTTCTTAGTTGGTGATATTCGTCACCCAGTTTGCAAGACACGCAGATCCTTTGGCTCGCTGTGGCGGATCGAGATCAGTGGCACAGCAAATCCATTTGTGCAGGCTCTCAGTGCAGCTTGGCTAAGTTGAGTTTCTAAGCGCCGCCGGCCTGGGCGGATTCCGCCGTGAGACTCTGGATGGCCCCGCTGATGCATCTCTTCAGGTCGTCTACTGTTTTGCCATCCTTGCCGGGGTAAATTGTGTGCTCTAGGAGATACAACGTGCTTTTAAGGATTTCTACCACGTTCAATGGGATTTCATAGGGCATGACTTTACACCGCTTTCAATAGTTTTAAGTTTCTGGAGCCCAAAATCTATAGACACTAAGATGCTGCGCGACGCGAGATGGTTTACGACGGCAGTGTTTCGCTGACGGCTACTTTGATGGCAATTGCTGGGTTTACGCGCATCTTTCGCCTGAGTAAATGCGCAGTGGCGTTGCGATGGCAGCGCAGGCAAAGCGTTCGAATATTCGCGAGATCGCACTCACCTCCGCCTTCAACAACAGGAATAATGTGATCCGCATCCCAGAGGCTCTTGCGCGAACGGCGACGCAATCCCCAACGCGCCAGGAGCGCCGCACGATTTGTGCCGCGCGCATAGCGGAGCCTGCGTGCTTCTGCGATGGCGTCCACTCCACAGCAGGCGCAAATGCCGCGATCGCGATGAAGCACCTGTTCGCGAAGATATGCAGGCTGGGTGCGAAGCTTCCACTCGTGCACGCAAAACTCAGAGCAGAAGGTGTAGCGTCCGCGTGGGACTTCAAGCGAACACCATCGACAAATGCCCGCGGCCATTAGGCCCACGGGGAATTGCCTTGCGATCGACCCAGCCGCCGCGCATTGCGCGTGAGGTACTCATCGTTCCGTTCTAAACTGCGGCGTCGGGATTCGCTTGCTGGTTTCCCTCTACGGGTACAAAGAAGTGCACCTGTGAGACTGAGTCATGATGGCCACCTACGTGTCAGTCGGCGGCATCTGGATTTTCGATTGCGCCGTTCTTCAACGCCCACTCGCGAAAGCCATCAGGGGCATTCTTTACGCCGGCGATATTGGCGGACTTGATGGCGGCGATTTTCTGCCATGCGATGGCATCGAGATCGGCGTTGCGCAAATCCACGGAAGTGAGGTCGGCGCCGTCAAGTTTGACTCCTGCAAGATTGCTTCCCACGAGGTCAGCGTCGGTGAGGTTCGCGTTCGAGAGTATTGCGCGCTCCAGATCGCTGCCGCGGAAATTCGCGGAGTGGAGGTCGGCGTAGGTCAGATCGGCGGATCGGAGTTGGCTGCCGCGGAGATCGGCGGAGGAGAGGTCGGCACGGAGAAGATTTGCGCGTTCCAGATGAACAGCCTGAAGGAAGGCTGAAGACGCGTCAACGCCCACGAGAGGAACCTTGTCGGCACTCAATTCCTGCAGAGCCTCAATGCGTCCACCGCTGCCGCCTTTGCCCTGCGCGGTATTGATAACCTGCCACGCCTGGTAGTGCCGCTGCTTGATGCGGTCGCCGGACTCGCTGAAGTAGAAAATGACGCCGAGGAGGACAGACAGCCGCCCGAGATATTCGAGCACCTCGAGGAAACTCCAGCGGCTCAGTCCATATGCGGCCCACTCGAAAACCCATTCGAAGCCCCGGATAGGAAGCATCCACGAATGCCTGATTTCACTCCGGATGGCGGTCCATTCGGCCGGACGTCTGGTCATTCTGCGCGCGTTCATTCATTCCTCCCTCAGATGCGCGTGCATCGATGCATCCAACGCACACGATTACCTTGAGAGTGTCTGAGGGCGACGAATGATACGTCAATTGATTCGGCGACTGACGGGCGGCTATTTCGGCCCTTTGCCTTTCTCTTCCTTGTCGTCACGTGGACTTTCGTCGCGCTGGACTTCGTTGTTGCCGCCGTCTCGTCGGATTCGGATTCGCTGGAAGATGGTTTTTCAGCCTCGCGATGTTTGGCGGGATCCGGTGGAGGCGGTATTCGCATATCGTAGTGGAGCGGGTCTGGCGGCTGTTCAGGCATGGTTCATTCCTCGATTATTGGATGCCTCGGAGCCCCGGGGCGGAGGAATGGAAAATGGCGGCCCTAGATTTTTGAAATGAAGAAGTTGGATCTGCTGCAATCTATGGCGCAAGGATCTTGAAAGGGGAACCGGTCCCGCGCAACTCCCGCCCGCGCGAGAAGCTACGACGGAAGTTCCGCAACTGTTTGCCGAGTCGATCGGAAGCCATGAAGAGATGTCCGGCGGTGAGGCGGCCCGCAACTCGATGATGGCCCACTGCGGCCAGCGCCATCGACGCAATGCAGCCGCATTGGGAGCAATCGGGATCTCCTCCAAACTGGCAGGGCGTGACGCGCGTGCGGAGATCGGCGGAGATGATCTGCGTGGTACGGGCGAAGATGCATTCCTCCGGACTGGCGGGAGGGGATGCGATCTCGCGGATGAGGGATTCGGGCATCTCGAGGGTGGGGTACTTCCGCCCCAGTTGGCGGAGATCGGCAATCAGGTTCGTTCGTTGCGCGGGAGACAGAATTTCGGGATCGGTGGCTCCGCGCTGCGGTGTGAAAATGCTGAACCAGACTTTTACCACTTGAGGCTGTGCGGTCCAGAAGCCGAGGAATTCGTCGAGGTAGCCGGGGCGATCTGCGATCTGAGACGTGACGGTGCAGTGAATGGTGACGCGGGCGTCTTTGATGCTCTTCAGGATGCGCTCGTAGGTCGCGGGCTTGCGGCGTACATCATGTTCCGGCTGCAGGCCATCGACGGATACGACGACGTTCAATTTCTTAAACTTCATCCAGGCAGCGGGGATTTCGCGAAAGGCGCTGGTGACGATCTGCACGTGTACGCCCCGGCTATGGATCTGCGGGATCAGCGCGTCGAGTTCACGATAACGAACAAGGGGATCGCCTCCGACGATGGAGACATGGAGCGGCCTGTTCTCGTCGATGACGGCCAGAACGCGCGCGACCAGTTCGTCGCCTTTGAAATCGGAGAGTTCGCGAAGTTGTGTTGATCCGCCGAGGTGCGCTGCGTCGAAGGCGTAGCATCCAGGGCACCGCAAGGGGCATTCCTTGGTGATCTCGATCGAAAGCGAGGGTGCGCGCCCTGCGAGAATGCTTGCCCAGCCTTTTAGAACTTCGGATTTGTTCATTGTTGCTCCGTATCAGTCGTGCCGTGTGGGGGAATTCAACGGATCGCGACGGAAAATGCCGTCGGTGACGTGTGGGCGGACTTCGGCGAAGTCAGATCTGAAGAGGAAGATTGCAGAATCCCGAGGTCGGACAGCTTGCAGAATCGATGCGAAATGGGGAGAATGCCGCGAGCAGTCGCGCCTTTTGCGATGCGGAGTTGCGGAATCTGTTTGCGACGCTGCAGCAAGGGCAGAAAAACGCCTGGATGCACTGCTTGGAGGTTTTCGCGAGCACCAATGCTAGCGAAAGCAACGACAAGACCATAAGGATGCCGAGTTCGAAGTCGCGGCCTCCATGAAGAAAACGATCCCAGGTCCACAGATGCTGCGTGACCGGCATGGTCGCGAGCGATACGGCCATGAAGATTAGCAGAATCCAGCCAATGATCGCGAGGGCTCGTCCTGTGCATGAGCAGGAATTGAGGTTCGGTCGTCGCGTCCAAAGAAAGCGATCCAATCGTTCCCTCGCTGAAGTGATCTTTATGCTGTGGTGAAATGCGCGGTCCCAGACTCTGATCCGGGACCAACCTATGCTGCTCGCGACAAACTGGCGTTCGAACCGCTCAGAGCCATTGTCGCAGATTGTTGGATGCATGGAACGTGAAATGGTGAGTTGCTGGGATGGGCTCTACCCCAGGGGTGACCAAGCATCCACGGGGTCTGAGCGGTCAATCGGCTGCGTGGGCAGGCTCGGGGGCTTCTTTTTTGGGGCGCCGGGCGGGTGGCGTGATGGGTTTGATTTTGGGGATGGCGGCGAGGTCGACTTTTCCTTCGGCAAGTTTCATAAGAAAGTCTTGCGCGGAGAAGGCGGCGTCGCTCTTGAGCACCTGGGAAGCGCGGCTGTAGGTGCCGTCTGGTTGCTGCAGACGGGCTTTGGTTGTGTCGGCGAGATAGGCGGGCAGAATCTCATCGTGAATGCGAGCCCTGACGGCGGGATCGCGAACGGGGAATGCGACTTCGCAGCGCTCGAAAAGATTCCGCGGCATCCAGTCGGCGGAACCGAGGTAGATTTCGTCGTCGCCGCCATTTGCAAAGTGGAAGATGCGCGAGTGCTCAAGGAAGCGGCCGACAACGGAGCGCACGCGAATGCGGCTCGACAATCCCTTTACGCCCGGGCGCAGGATGCAGAGCCCGCGGATAATGAGGTCGACTTCAACACCGGCATTGGAGGCATCGTAGAGCGCTTCAATAACGCTGGGCTCGAGCAGCGCATTCATCTTGGCGACAATATGCGCCGGACGTCCGGCGCGTGCGTGTTCCGTTTCACGGCGAATCAGGCCAAGAAAACTTTCAGCCATCGTCAGAGGGGCGACGAGCAGCGGGCGGTAGTCGTCGATCTCGGCGTGGGCGGTGAGGTAATTGAAAACCATGTGCACGCGCTCGGTGATCTGCGGATCGCACGTGAGTAGGCTCAGATCGGTGTAGAAGCGCGCGGTAATGGGGTTGTAATTGCCGGTGCCGAGGTGGCAGTAGCGGCGGGTAACTCCATCTTCGTCGCGGCGCACAAGCAGGGCCAGCTTGCAGTGAGTCTTGAGTCCGACGACGCCGTGGAAGACCTGCACGCCGGCGTCTTCCATGCTGCGCGCCCAGCGAATGTTCGATGCTTCGTCAAAGCGTGCCATGAGCTCTACGACGAGCGTGGCTTCCTTGGTGGCAGCAGCCTCGATAAGCGCGGAGAAGACGGGTGAATCCTGACTGGTGCGATAGAGCGTCTGCTTCATGCTTACGACGGCGGGATCCTCAGCGCCCTGCTGGATGAAGTCGACGACAGAATCGTAGGAGTCGTAGGGGTGATGAAGCAAAATGTCGTGCTGGCGGAGTTCGTCGAAAATATTGATTGATTTGCGGCTCAGGTGCAAGCGGGCGCGGCGAAAAGGCTTCGAATTTGAGATCGGGCCGCTGGATGTCGCTGTAGAAAAACATCAGGCGTGATAGGTTGACCGGTCCATCGCCGCGGAAGACTTGGTCTTCGTCGAGTTCAAAGTTCACGCGGAGGCGCTCGACGATTTCGGGGTCGGCACCAGCTTCAATTTCGAGGCGCACGGCATCGCCTTTGCGGCGGTTGTGAAGCTCAACGCGAATCGTTTCAAGCAACGAGCGTGCTTCTTCCTCTTCAAAGTAGAGATTTGAGTTCCGGGTGACGCGGAAAGCAGCGCGGGATTGGATTTCGTAGCCGCGATACATGCCGCCAAGGTTCTGTGCGATCAGTTCCTGCAGAAGGAGGTAGTCGAATTTGCCGTCTTCAGCCGGAATCCGGATGAAGCGGGGCAGCGCGCGCGGGACAGTGACGACGCCGAGGACCTGCGGGCCGGAGCTCTTGCGTTTGCGGCGAAGCAGCAAGGCGAGACAAAGCGCCTTGTTCAGGACCCGCGGGAAGGGATGAGCGGGGTCGATGGCGATCGGGGTGAGAAGCGGATCGACTTCGCGCTGGAAGTAAGCCTGCGCATAGGCACGGGCGTCTTCGTCGAGTTCTTCCCATTCCATGAGGCGGATGCCCTGCTTGCGGAGTTCGGGAAGGAGCTGATCGTTCCAGCATCGATATTGGGCTTCGATGAAGGTGTGGATTTCCGCCGTAAGCGATGCGAGGGACTCGTCGGGGCGAAGGCCGTCGTAACCTTGCTCGCGGTAACCGTCTTCAATGCGCTGCATGAGGCCGGCCTGGCGGATTTCCACATACTCGTCGAGATTGGAGCGCGGTGATGGCGAGAAACTTGACCCGTTCAAGCAGCGGATTTGAGGGGTCTTCAGCTTCTTCAAGAACGCGCCGATTGAACTGCATCCACGAGTGGTCGCGTCCGGTAAAGAGCTTTTGTTTCTGCTTCGTTCTAGCCATTTGCGTGAGTACAAACCGTGTTGGCAAGTCTACAGCGTTTGCAGGGAAACTGGAATGCGGGGCAAGGAATCCTCTGAAGATCATGCTTGCAGAGGCTGCCGGTGCGGAAGATTAAAGCCGTGCGAAAAGGAAGGAATGGTCTGACAAAAGGGCTGACAATGGATTGACCTGAAACTGGGCACGGGTGGAGGATAGAGGTTTATCGATCCCGCATTTTTTCTCAACTGAGGAGCTCTCTCGATGAATACCATGGACAGCTTGATTCCCCCTGAGCCGATTCCTGCCGGAGCGGACGAGTTTTCACAGAAAGTGAAAGGGCTTCTGGATGGGCAGCCAAAGGACGAGGCAACGGTAAGCAGAACTCTGGAAGGCATGGATGAAATGCTCGACCGGATCGCTGCAGGGCTCTACAGCATGGCGTCGATGCTGGTGGGGGAGGGGGAAGACAGCATCGGGCTGGTGGAGACAGCTGTGGCCCAGGCAGATATCTCCAAGTCGAGTGACGCGGCCGAGGCCCGGCAGAGCAGCCGTAGAGCGCTCTGTGCTGCGGCGATTGAACTGATAGCTTCGCGGGAGCGCGGGAGTCTGGCGGCGCCCGAAGGGCTGGTTCATGCTTCCACATGCATTGAAGACGATGATCTGGAGTCGGCCGGGATTTCCCGTGCCGAGCTGGAAGGCATGCTCGCTGGTCCGAATCGCGAAAACGTGAAGCACTGGATTGAAGGTCTGCCGACGGAAACGCGCGTGATCTTCGTCTTGCGCGCGGTGGCGGGATTCACGGCGAACGAGACCGCCGAGATTCTGGCCGGGCACGGTGGCAAGGGCGCAGAGGGTTGGAATGCTGAGGCGGTGCGGGAGATCTTTCGCCAGGGGTTGTGTTCGCTGGCTTCGCAGCTTATCCACGCGACCGCCGCAAGATAACGAGCAGTTCGGAGTCTTCGGGGAACCCGAATCCGGAACATAAAGAAGAGACCAGCGAGACAGGCTGAGAGGCGGTGTGTTGCGAGATACACCGTCTTTCTCTTTTTCTTCGGTACACTAGATAAAGAACCTACCTGCCCGGACCCGGCATCTATTGGAGTGCAAAGATCTTTCCGGCAGAATCCACAGCCAGGATTTCAAAGACGACCGATGTCCCTAGACGACTGTAGAAGGTACCTAAATCACTTTTTTGCCTGTGCGGGATTGGCACTGATGGTGGGAGCCGCAATGGCTCGGCCCGTGTTTGCGCAGCAGCAGGTGCCGACGCAGATACCAGGACAGAGTGCGGGACCTACGGCGGGCAGCTTTCAGGGAAGCGTCACGGCAGGTCAGGCAACGGCTGAGACGCTGAAATTATCGCTCGACGATGCGATGCAGCGCGGCCTGAAGAACAATCTGGGCGCAATTCTAAGCGGTACGCAGACTGATGCGGCACGAGCGCAACGCTTGACCGAGTTGCAGGCGCTATTGCCCGATGTGGAGTTCAACGCACACGAAGCTGTGTCGCAGGTGGACCTCGCGGCGCAGGGGTTGCGGATTCCCGGTTTCCCGACGATTATCGGCCCGTTCGGCTACACAGACCTGCGCGGATACCTGACATGGTCGCTGCTGGATATCAAGTCCCTGCGGACGTATATGGCGGCAAAACATCAGTTCACGGCAGCAAGCTCTCGGCGCAGGATGCGCGCGACATGATCGTGCTGACGGTGGGCAATGCCTACATGAGGGTGTTGGCCGACCAGGGGTTGGTGGATAGTTTCGTGGCCCAGGTGGCGACGTCAAAGATGTCGCTGGATCAGGCCAATGCAAATCACGATGCTGGAACGTCGCCGCGACTGGATGTGTTGCGCGCGCAAGTGGATTACCAATCGCTGCAGCAGCAGTTGATTGTGGCGCGAAACGCCTTCGACAAAGACAAGCTCGCGCTGGCGCGGGTGATCGGATTGCCGCTGGAGCAGAACTTCGATTTGTCAGACAAAGCGCCATACGCGGCCTTCGACAACATCGACGTGAACGCGCTGATCAAGCAGGCGCATGACAATCGCAAAGACCTCGCCTCGATGGTGGAGCAAACCAAGGCGGCACAGGAGCAGCGTAAAGGGGCCACGGCAGATCGGTATCCAACCATCAAGTTCGACGGGGACTACGGCGTCATCGGACCCAATCTTGGAAGCTCGCATGGGACGGGAAATGCGGCAGGTACGTTGAGCGTACCGATCTTCAGGGAGTACGGACTGCGCGGCGAGGCACAGGTCGCGCAATCGCAACTGGATACGCAAAACGCGCAATTGAGCGATTTGAATGCGCAGGTAGACGCCGATGTGCGCGATGCTTTGCTGGATATTGAGGCGGCGCAAAAGCAGGTTGAAGTCTCGCGATCGAGCGTGGAACTGGCAACGGAAGCATTGAGTGAGGCTCAGCAGCGCTATGCAAATGGCGTTGACGACAATCTCGCCGTAAGCCAGGCGCAGAGGTCGGTGGCGCAGGCCAATGATCAATATGTATCGAGCCTCTATCGCAACAACGTGGCCAAGCTGAGTTTGGCAAGAGCGCTGGGTGCGGGGCAGGACTACAGGAAATATCTTGGGCAATAACCGTGAAACTGAAGCGTTTTGAAATTCGATCAAGGTCGGCGCTCGCATATGTGGCGTTGATTCACTCAGCGGCTTCGAAACGCGTGAACACTTGTTTTGCAATTGGAGGGAAGTAAACGTGGCGGACACAACCACAACAACAGTGCAGGCGCCTCGAGATGAGAGCACCGAGGTGACGCAGCCTCCTTCTCGTCGCAAAGGCATCATCATCGCGGTCGTGCTGATACTGGTTCTGGCGGGGCTGGGCTTCTACTGGCACTCGACGTATTACGAAGATACTGACGACGCGCAGATCAACGGACACCTCATCCAGATCAGTTCCAGGATCGCCGGACAAGTCGCCAAGGTCGAGGTCGATGAGAATCAGCAGGTGCAGGCTGGACAGGTGATTGCGCAGCTTGATCCGCGGGACTACCAGGTTGCAGTTGAAAACGCGAAGGCCGCCCTGGCCAGTGCGGAGGCTGCTGCATTGGCGGCGCATGTGAACATCCCGATCACGACCATCAACACCGGCAGCAATCTCAGTTCAGCCGGAGCGGACGTGAGTGCGGCTGCAGCTTCGATTTCACAAGCGCAGTCGCAACTCGCAGCTTCGCATGCGCAGGTGCTCCAGGCCGAGGCCAATGCCTTGAAAGCGCAGCACGACCTGGATCGCTACAGGCCGCTTGTTGAAAAGGATGTGATCAGCAAGCAGCAGTTTGACGCGGCAGTGGCTGCGTCGGATGCTGCTAAGGCCGCTGTTGAGAGCGCGCACGCGAATGAGCGGGCTGCTGGAGATGCGGTGCGTGTTGCGAATGACAAGGCGTCGCAGGCACAGGCGCAGTTGAAGTATGCGCAGACCGGGCCGCAGCAGGTAGCAGCACAGACGGCACGCGCCAAGCAGGCCCAGGCACTGGTGGCACAGGCGCAGGCGCAGCTTGACCAGGCGAATCTGAACTTGAGCTATACGAAAATCGTGGCGCCGGTTGCCGGTATCGTCACGCGCAAGAGCGTGGAGATCAATCAGAATATCTCCACGGGCCAGAACCTTCTGACTCTGGTTTCCCTCGAAGACTTGTGGGTTACGGCAAACTTCAAGGAGACGCAGCTCAGGCACATGTCCGCGGGCCAGCACGTGGAGATCAGCGTGGATGCGACCGGAAAGAAGTACGACGGGAAGGTGACCCAGATTGGCGGCGCGACCGGTTCGGTGCTGTCGCTGTTTCCACCGGAGAATGCGACAGGCAACTACGTGAAGGTAGTGCAGCGGTTGCCGGTGAGGATCGACTTCGACAATCTGGACAAGGAAGATTCAAGTCACTCGCTGCGGCCGGGATTGAGCGTGGAACCTAAGGTAAGGGTGAAGTAAGCCTTCAGCCACTGGTCTCAGCTCCTAGCTTAGCTAGTTCTCGACTCAGCCAGCTCTTCGAGTAATCGGAGAGCTGGTTTTGATTAATGGCAGATCGTTGGCAAAAACCCGACCTTCTTTGTAACAAGGGCACGGCTTTACAGCTGGCTGAAAACTCGACGAACCGATTGTTTTGTAACAAGGGCACGGCTTTAGCCGGGCCGTAACCGCTCCGCATGAATATGGGCTTCAGCCCCTGAGGGATGTCTTCGTAGAAACTACGATTCGGGGTAATCCGCCCGCTTCGAATTTCCTCTAGCGCTGTCATCCTGATGCGCTCAGAAGAATCCAGGGCACCCGCAACAGCAATGGAAAACGTGGTGGCCCGGTATCGGCGAGTCATGCTGGGAAAGTTTACCGCCGACGCTTTGTGTCGACGCGCTTGGCGGCCACCTTGCTCGCCGATGGGGCGCCTTGCTTCGCCATCTGCGCCTGCCCCGCCTTGGTCATCAAGCGCGATTGTTCGTACATCTCGATCCACTTCTCGCTCGAAATCGCCGAGATCAGCTTGCCAATCGCTTCGAGCGGCAAATCGTCCGGCGACTCGAAATGAACGCAACACTTCCCCATGTCGAGCTTCTTCCCCGCCGCCTTGAACGCCGCCTTCAGCTGCTCGAGCTGACTCGCACTCCAAAACGCGCCCATCAGGTAGAGCGAGCAGTAGTTCTTCTGCGACGAGAGCGCGACGTAGCAGATCGGCTGCTTGTTGTAAGTGTCTGGATATCGAGACAGGGGGATCGTCCAGCCGATCGTGCCCCAGACGAGGCACTCATCGTAGCCGCGCGGAATGTGCTTGTTCACGAGTGCGCGCACCGTCGCGATCGTCTTCGCACGATCGGCGGGGAGTGAGGCGATGTATTGCGCTGGCGTCTTGACGTTCGATGGTGGTTTCATGGATTCGTCGTCTTCCCGAACGAAGTGTAGTCACCGAACGTTTGAAAACCAGCCATCCTCTGCCGCACGCCGCCCGTGTGCCTCGGCAATTTCGGCAAGCAAAAGCCTTATCTGCCCCTTTGGCACCTCAAAGCGGTTCACTTTAGACTGATGTCAATACCTGCTCTGCCAGATTCCGCCACATCCGGCTCATTCCTTTGCGGAAACAACTCTCCCGAACCTTGCAGATTATTTCTCGCGAATTTCTACACTTGTCTCAGTAGCGAAAATCGGGCCACCGGCCCAAGTTCTTCGGGATGCTCCCAACCCACCATGGGTGCCCCAGGTCCCTCGCATTTGCGGACCTGGGACAGCAGAGAACCTCAACCTTGCGACAGACTCGACAACTGAAACAGGTAACAAAACAATTAAGGGCTTTACCTTTGAAAATGTTTTGCGGTTGATCCAGCTCGGACGCCCGCTTTTTAAAAGGAGGACCCGCAATCTGGGACGACTGGCCCAAAAATGGTGCAAAACTCCCCACATGCGTTCGCTAACTTCAATGCTTTGACGACTTTAAGGCTTAAGTCTAGTAGAAACAACGACTTACCCCACCCCCTACCGCCTAAGTCCTTACCGCTGACGACTGGCGTAAAAAATTTCCTCAACGCGCAACCATTTGGTTGCACATTGTTCAAAACGTCACAATCGAACCAAAGCTTTGGAGAAGCGCATAGAATAATTCCTTGCTCCAGGGAGAACTGAGGAACAGCCCTAAGCTAGAGGCTGGAAGCTAGCAGCTAGAGGCTCAGATCATGAAAGACGCAATCAACGTATCGAAAGAAAATTACCTGAAGGCAATTCTCGAGGCTGAGGCCGAGGGTCACCAGGTAATTCCCGCGACGCTGGCGCATTGGCTGGAGGTTTCGGCTCCTGCAGTGACCATGGCGCTGAAGCGGCTCCGGCGCGACGGCTATGTGGAGATGGGCGAGGACGGCATTGTTCGTCTGACCGCCACCGGGACGGGAAACGGCCTATCGGACGGCTCTGAGGCACCACCTGATCGAGCGGATGCTGAGCGAAATTTTCGGCATGGAGTGGTATGAGATTCACGAGGAAGCCGAACGGCTGGAGCACGCGGTTTCGCCAGCATTCGAGGCGAAGCTGAGAGAAAAGCTCGGCGAAGGCGGCGCGTGCCCGCATGGGAATGCAGTGCTGCCGGAGAATCCGAAGGAGCGGAAGAGGCGTGGTGAAGTTGCCCCTTTCGGAGGCGCAGCGGGCAGCAGTACAGGGTGACGAGCCTGCAGGAACGGGATCCCAACTGCTGCTTTTCCTGCATCGAATGGGCATTGGGCCGAGCAAGAGCCTCCGGGTTCTGAGTCAGAACTACGATCAAACTGTTTCGATTGAGCTGCCTAACGGGAACTCGATCCTGGGAAGGCCGGCGGCAGAGGCCGTCTGGTTGAAGCCCGATAGGCCTAATCGTAATTGGAAATAAGTAAATAGATGTTAACTACGATTAACTGCTGTGGCATACTGAAGCAGGTAGTGCACCAGCTTCCCCCGATTCGCCTCTATGGCCACAGAACTTCCGATCCCATAGGGCTCCAGCAGCCCTCTTTGCCAGAGGTGCATGCGAGCGTGCGCATCTCCGGTCGCCGCATTGTTGGAGGCGGCTGCTGGGGTTTCTAGGGCCCGGGATTTCTGATTTCCGTAGGGTACATGGATCCCGGGAAACTGGGCCACGGACATTGCCGGTGGATCGCGCTTTGGGTACACCCTGCTTTTCGTCATCATGCTGTCGAACCTGATGGCGATTCTGCTGCAGAGCCTGGCGCTGAAACTGGGCGTAGCCACTGAGCGGGATCTGGCGCAGATTTGCCATGAGAGCATTACGGGCGCAAGGCGAGTTTCGCGCTTTGGGTGGGAGCAGAGATTGCGATCGCCGCATGCGACCTCGCCGAGGTGATCGGGTCGGCGATTGCGCTGCAACTGCTGTTTCATATTCCGCTGTTCTATGGCGTGCTGATCACGGGGCTGGATGTGCTGGTGATATTGCTGCTGCAGCGTGGGGATTCCGCTACATAGAGGCTCTGGTGATTGCGCTGATCGGCACGATCCTGGCGATGTTCGCCATCCAGATGTTTCTGTCGCGGCCCGATTATCTGCTGGCGCTTCGGAGTCTGCTCATTCCTTCGCCGGCGATCGTGACGAATCCGGCGATGCTGTATATCGCCATCGGAATACTGGGCGCGACGGTGATGCCGCACAACCTCTATCTGCATTCGTCGATTGTGCAGAGCCGGCAGATACAAGCGGACGCCGGAGGGCAAGCGCGAAGCCATTCATATGGCCAGTCGTGGATTCGGCGCTGGCGCTGACCCTGGCTTTGTTTGTAAACGCCGGCATCCTGATTGTGGCGGCGGCCGTGTTTCACAGGCAGCGGGCACTTCGAGGTGGCGGCCATTGAGGACGCGTACAAACTTCTGAGCCCGCTTGCTGGGCGCGGGATTTGCGAGCACGCTGTTTGCGGTGGCGCTGCTTGCCTCCGGCCAGAACTCGTCTATTACGGGAACCCTTGCCGGGCAGATCGTGATGGAGGGATTCATTCATCTGAAGGTCTCGCCGTGGCTGCGCAGGCTGATCACGCGTAGCCTGGCAATCATTCCGACGATCATCGTTGTGGCTCTGAATGGCGAACGAGGGCACGGAGAAGCTGCTGATTCTGAGCCAGGTGATTTTGTCGCTGCAACTCAGTTTTGCGGTGATTCCGCTGGTGATGTTCACCGGCGATCGCGAAGAAGATGGGCGAGTTTGTGAACCCCGTGGATGAAGGTCTGGCGTGGGGCACGGCGGTGGTGATCGCCGGGCTGAACGGGTGGTTGCTGGTGCAGACGGTGGCAGGTCGCTGATTCCCCTTTTCCCTGTTTTCCCCAAGAGGTCACAAGATGCAACGCGCGCAAAGGAACAGATATTGCCTTCTCTTTTTCCTGCTGTTAACCGTGATTAACGACCGCACGTTAACCGCGCAGAGCGGAATCTCTGCGTCGCTTGCGGGGGTTGTCACTGATCCAACTGGCGCGGTGCTTCCAGGCGCATTTGTAACGCTGATCTTCCTTGACAGCGGATCAACGCGGGAGACAACAACGGGATCTGATGGCCGATTCATGTTTCTGGAAATCAGTGCAGGCAACTACCGTCTGCACGTGGAAGCCGCCGGTTTTTCCAGGAAGTCGATGGACTTGAGCTACGAAGGAGTGTCGATTAGCACGACGGTCGAAATGGCAACGGCAACCGCTTTGAGTGAAGTGATCGTGAATTCCACTGACGCAAGCCCGAGCGAACCGGCGCATGTGAATATCACATCGCAGCAGATTGACCGAATGCCAACGGAGAGCGTGAATTCGCCACTCAGTTCGCTGGTAACCATGACGACGCCCGGCGTATCCGCCGACTCGAACGGATCGTTTCATCCGCTTGGCGATCATGCTGAAGCGTCGTTCGTGGTCGATGGGCAGCCGATTACGGATCAGCAGAGCAGGACATTCTCAACCCAGGTGTCGCTGAATGCTTTGGAGTCGGTTGAAGTGCGCCAGGGAGCGCCTGGCGCCGATGTGGGAGACAAAACAAGCATGGTGATCGTTGCGCAGACACGTTCCGGGTTGGACCAGCGCGCTCCGCACGGAGGCTTTGGATTCAGCCGCAGCGATTTTGCCACATCCAGCCTTAGCGCAAATCTGGCGGTCGGCACTCCGCGATTTGGTTTCTTTACCGCGGTGGACGCACTGAATAGCGGCCGATTTCTCGACACACCGGAGACCGTGGCCCTTCATGCGAATGGAAACGCTGAGAACTTCATCGAGCGTCTCGACTGGAAGGTGACCGGCAAAACGAGTCTGCAGATGAATAACAGTCTGAGCCATTCCTGGTTTCAAACGCCGAACACGTTTACGCAGGAGTCGCTCGGACAGAATCAGCGGCAGACTGTGGTGAGTTTTAATGCGGCGCCGCAGGTGCTGCACACTTTCAACAGCCACGCCTTCGACCAGACGAACTTCTGGGTGCGCCAGGACAAGATTCAATATCGTCCTTCGCAGAATCTGTTTTCCGACACGCCTGCTTATTTGCAGCAGGCGCGGCGGCTCACCAACGCCGGCCTGCGATCTGAACTCACGTATTTCAGAGGCCGGCACAATGCGATTGCCGGGCTCGAGTTCAAACACACTTTTCTCGCAGAGCAGTTTGCCACAGGACTCACAGACCCGACGTACAACAGTCCATGCCTGAATTCAGATGGCACGCCATCGCCAAAGACGCTCACCGACCCGTCACAGTGCGCAGGCGCGGGCTTATCGGTAAACCCTGCTTTCTTGCCAGGGTTGTTGATGATCGACCTGACGCGCAACGGGTCGCTATACGGCTTTCACGGTTCAACCGACATTAAACAACTTGCACTGTTCGGACAGGATTTTGTCAAACTCGGGAACTTTACGATGGACCTTGGCCTCCGGTTCGATAAGTACAACGGTCTCGCGAGGAACCACGGGTGGCAACCGCGGGTGGGTGTCGCCTACAGTGCGGCGCCGATTCAGACCAGCTTTCATCTCAACTATTCGCGCGTGTTCATCACTCCATACAACGAGAACCTGATTGTCGCGAGTTCCAGTGGCCCTGGTTCGATCTCTGGCTCGCTGGGTGCAGCAAATTCGGGGATTCTGAATACGGGAAATCGAAATCAGTTCAATGCAGGGTTTGAGACCGCAGTAAGGCGATTCTCGTTCAGCGGCGAGTATTTGTGGAAGTTCACCTACGGTGCGTACGACTTTGATGTCCTCCTCAACAGTCCTCTGACGTTTCCGACGCAGTTCCGTAAATCGAAGATCGATGGGGGGCTCGTGCGAGTGACGATCAACCCGATTCACGGCTTCACCGGATTCTTCACGGCGAGTCATGTGCGCTCGCGGCTTTTCGGCCCAGAACTGGGCGGGATCAGTTTCAGCGCTCCCTATGGCAGCGTCGCTCGCCCCGACCACGACGAAGGGCTGGCAATGAACCTGAATGTCCGCTATCAATTCGGCCGCGAAGGTCCATGGATCAATGCGTCGTACCGCTACGATGGTGGTCTGGTGGCCGTTGCGGTTCCCACGATTGCGTCGGCTTTAATGCTCACCGGCGACGAGCAGCAACAAATGGGCCTTCATTGCGGGTCCGATTTCGCGACAGTTGCGGTACCGCTGCGATCCTGTTCCGGCGCAGTTGGCGCGACGCGGATCCGAATTCCCCGAGCGGGTACGGAGAATAACGATACAAATCCGCCACGCATTGCTGTTCGCAACACGGTGGATCTCTCCGCCGGCGAGGACAACCTTTTTCAGCACGACAGGCAAAGCATAGGCGTGCGCGCCGCCGTGGTGAATCTGAACAACACCAGCGCGCTATATAACTTTCTTTCCACCTTCTCGGGCACGCACTTCTTAACTCCGCGCATGGTGACGGTAGGGCTGCGCTACACGTTTTGAGCGATGAGGATAGATTCTGAGAGCAGAAACAGTATTCAATGGGGTCCGGTGGTTTTATCCTTCTTGTGGTGGCTGGCAAGTGAGGCTTTCGCATGCGCAAGACGATGGAAGCAGTTTGTCTGGGGATGCTGGCGGTCCTTTCCTGGATGACCTATGCCGCTCTGAACGGAGCGGAGCGGCTGCCGGATCGTATCCCTACACACTTCGATATTTCCGGTCAGCCGAACGCGTGGGGTCCACCCGGATTCCTTTGGTTTCTGCCAGCTGTTGGTCTCGGGCTTTACCTGCTGATGACAACTCTGGGAAGCATTCGATTTCGCAGGTACAACCTGCCGGTTCCAGTGACGGAGTCGAATCTGCCGTTCATCCAGGAGCAAACCAGGTTAATTGTCGGCTGGATCAAGTGCGAAGTACTCTGCCTGTTTGTCTATCTGCAGTGGGGAATCATTCAGTCTGCACGCAGCGGTGTATTTCGGATTTCGCCACTGCTGATTCCTCTGTTTGTGCTCGTGGTCTTCTCGACGGTGGGCTGGCAGTTGATGACGATGATTCGAGGCGCAAAGGCGCGAGCGGAATCCGCGGATTCTGTGGGGCAAAAGCACAATTTGCGATAGGGAGCGACCGCTCAGTGGCGGTGCCATACGCGGCGTCAGGCGGCTAGAAGATCCAGACGCTGGCCAGCATTGTCACCATCGCAGCAACCGTGACGACCTGGTAGATCAGGTCCTCTTTGCGGCGAGGCCGGAATGAAACTGCCGAGGGGGAGGAGAGCATGTCTCTTGCCTTTCCACACTGCGCGTACTAATCGAACGTCGCGGGAGTACGGAGTTCGCTATGACCTATATAGATTCAACTCGATTGGATTGTGAATCAACCAAAAGTGCTAATACTTCAGTTACTCGAGTCACGTATGGGAATCGGGGAGAGCTCGCGGGCGTTTTTGGTCGCGCCTAGGGCGCCGGTGGCGTGAATGCCACAGCTCCGGAGATTATGTCGGAGGCGAGGAAGTGCCGCCGCCGATCGCACTTGTCGGTCGGCAGCCAGAGCACGAGGGGAATTTAGCGGGAGCTAGGCTTCTGCGGTTGTGGGGTCGATGATGGACTTCACTTCGGCGACGGAGTTTGCCGGGAAACCGCCCTGTGAGGCGTGTTCGCGAACGAGTTGTTCGTTGGCGGCGATGTAGACGCAGTAAATCTTATCGCCGGTGACGTAGCTGTGGACCCACTGAATCTCGGGGCCGAGCTTGCGTAAGACTCCGCAGGATGTCTGGGAGATCGCTTTGAGTTCATCACTGGACAGGTTTCCGGCACCGGGAACCTGGCGCTCGATAACGTACTTGGGCATGGAACCTCCGTGGGAAAGTACTAGGGTCGGGCCAGTGTACCCGGTTGGACGGCAGGTGTGGAATCTGTTGTTGAGGTGAAGAGCGGAGCAGCTAAGGTGTAGAATCCGCTCGTGAGTACAGGACCTCAGCTCGTCCCCCCTTCGGAGCCGCGCGAGCGGAATTGGATGCCGCTGGTGATTGCCGCCGCGGCAGTTTTGATTGTTGCGGCGATTGTGGTTTTCACGATGGAGCGGGGTAAAGGACCAGCGACCGTCACTCCCATTTCGGCGGCTCTTGACCCCTACGCGGCAAGCCTCCCGATCACCAACGTAGTCATGAGCGAGTCGAGCAACTTGGCGGGCGGCAAAGTCACCTACATCGACGGACACATCATCAACAATGGGACCAAAACAGTGTCGGGAGTGTCCGCGCAAGTACTGTTCAGAAACACTGCGAAAGAAGTGGCGCAGAATGAGACTCAGGCCATGAAATGGATCAGGACACGCGATCCGTATGTAGATCTGGAGCCGGTATCGGCTGCACCACTGAAGCCCGGAGAGAGCCGGGATTTCAGGCTGATCTTCGATGCAGTGACGCCGGATTGGAACGGTGTCTATCCCGAGATCCGGATCGTGCGTATCGACGCAAAGTAGGCTTTTCGCTTGATTTACCGGGTAAGAGTTACCGCTCGTGGTAAAAATTACTTTCCCATCACTACTTGCAGTCAGCCCAAAGCAATAGTTGCGCCTTCACTTTGGGTAGATAAACATCTGAAACTAAATAAGCTGTCTAAATCTCCACACATACAAGGGTCTTTGGCATGCCCCATGCAATAACGAGAGCGAGCGACACCACTGCTCACCCGCAGAACGATTGCGGCAACCGCATGATCAGGGGTTAGAAAAAATGAAAAATCAAATTAAAGCTACACTTCTGTTCCCCAGCCAGGTAGCTGTTCTGGCCTTGGCTTCGGCGATCGCGATCCCAGCGATGGCCCAACAGACGCAGCAGCCCGACAATTCCCAGAGTGCTCCGGCGGCCGCGCAGCAGACACCAACCTCCACTCCTCCGGCAACGGCTACGCAACCGATTCCGGATGCAAAAGAGGGTTTCTGGGGACGCATCAATCCGATGGCGCGCAAGACGTGGGTGAAGAAGCGGCTTGATCCAATCAATGACCGCCTCACCGAACTCGACCAGGTGAATGCGAAGAACGCCACTGACATCAAGGATGTGGACGCACGTTCGCAGGCCGGCATCAAGAAGGCGCAGGATTCCGCCGATGCGGCGAACCAGGTAGCGACAGCAGCCGGCGATCAGGCGAAGAAGGCGAACGACACGGCAATGGCAGCGTCGGGTCGCATCAACAATGTGAACACTGAGGTCAACGGCCTCGACACCTACAAGCCGATCAGTGAAGTCGATGTTCCTTTCCGTCGTGGCAGCTCTGAGCTGTCGCAGGATTCAAAAGCGAAGCTCGATGACATGGCGAAGAGCCTGCAAGGTCGTACGGGCTACATCATCGAAATCGAAGCTCGTTCGCCTGCTGCAGGGTCAGCCGGTATCGCGAGCGCGCAGCGCGAGGCAGAAGCGGTTAAGCGCTACCTCGTATCAGAACACGACGTTCCCGTCTACCGTATGCATGCTGTGGCTCTGGGCAATGCCCCGATCACGGCACCCACCACCGAAGTTGCGAGCAACAATGCTCCGGCAGATCAGACAGCGCCGAAGCCTGCCGCAACCCATCGTGAGAAAGTGCCCAGCACAGTGCATATCAAGTTGATGGAAAACAGTTTGGCGGCCCAGGGCTCCACATCCCCCCATGGTATGGCGTCCTCGTCCGGTGCGGAACAGCAGTAATGCTGAGTAGCCACCCCCCTGAGGCTCCCTTCTGCGCCGACGGCTACCCCGCCGTTGGCCGCCAATAGAGCTCTCGCAACACGAGAGAACCAAGGCAACTTGGCCCCCGTTAATGACGGGGGCCGTTTTTTTTGCATTTACACGAAAATCTCTTCTCCCGCTTATCCTTTGGGCGGGGCCGTTCTCGAACGGATTCCAGGTGCTCGCTTAGTCTATGGACCGCCTTGGACGCGAACTCCCTCGTGCGGCCAGCGCCAGAGGTCAACCCCGTCATGCCTCAGTTTCTCCGCAAATCTCTGAAATTACATCGCAAAAACTTTGCTGCGGTTTGCAGTCTATTCCCATCGCTTCAGTCACAATAGTTCCATCAATAGGAGTCTCCACCGGCGCATAATCAGGGCGCCCGTTTGCCGAGCAGCCAGCTCTTGCACTTTCCAATGTCGCCCATAAGATCGACCGATATTGAGTTTGAAGGCGTCAGAAACAGGTTCCATGATCATGATAAGGATGACCACCAATACATATCTGCGTGGCGCTAACTGCAGATTCGAAACCAACTGAAGTTCAGTTAACTGAACTGATTTTCCTGATTACCCACGACTTCTCAATCGCAACGGCGCGCCGTGTTCCCAGAAGAATCGGCCCCAAACTGGAGAAGCTCTTTCGTTCCAGTGAATAGACGAACCAGTATCAAGCCTATTTTTGAAGCGTGATGAATCTTCCATTGCGGGCGGGGCGTTAGGATGGTTGCGATGAAAGTTCTTAGTGCGGAGGAGATGCAGGCGTGCGATCGTGCGACGACGGAGCGTTACGGGGTGCCGTCGATTGAGTTGATGCGAGCGGCGTCGGCGGCGGTGGACGTGTTTGTCCGGGAGCACTTTCCGCGGGCGCGACGCATCACGGTGCTGTGCGGAAAGGGAAACAACGGCGGCGATGGAATGATGGCAGCGCGGCTGCTGGCGAAGGCAGGGCTCGAGGTAACGACGGTGCTGCTTGGGTCGCAGTATGAGCTGAAGGGCGATGCGGCGACGGCTTGGCGCGAATTGAGCATGTCATCGAACAGGTTCTTGTACGAGGTGAGTTCAGCCGCTGAATTGAGGTCGCACAACGCAGCGCTTGAGACGGACCTGATCGTCGATGCGGTGCTCGGGACGGGGTTCAAGCCTCCGATGAAGGGGCTGCCGCTGGCGGCGATGGAATGGGCGAGCGCGAGTGCTGCGCCGTTTCTTTCGGTCGATGTGCCTTCCGGGTGGCCGGCGGATGCGAAGACCAGCAGCGTTGAGGAGAAGACATTTCCATCGGATGCGGTGATCACATTTACGGCTCCCAAGGTGGCGCATGTATTTGGAGAGATGACGCGGCGATGGTATCAACCGATTGTGGTCGCGCCGATCGGTTCACCCGATGGGGCGATTGTTTCAGAGCAGCGGCTGACCTGGGCGGGGAGTTCGCACGCCCTGGTAGAGGAGCCGCGCGCGACGGATTCAAACAAGGGCAAGTATGGTCACGTGCTGGTGATTGGCGGGTCGGTCGGGAAGTCGGGCGCGCCGGCAATGACGTCTATGGCCGCATTGCGCGCGGGTGCGGGGCTCGTAACCGCGGCGGTCCCGAGTTCGATTGTGTCGCTGGTATCCAGCTTTGCGCCGGAACTGATGACATGGCCGATGTTGGCAAGTCCGACGGGTGAGATGGCGAGCAAGGGAATCACCGCACAGCAATTTGACAAACTGATCGAGCGCAAGACGGTGATTGCGGTGGGGCCCGGACTGGGCGAGGGGCCCGGTACGGAGATTCTGCTGGAGGCAGTTTTGTCAGACACGAAGCTGCCGGTAGTGATCGACGCAGATGGATTGAATACGCTGGCGGCGAATTCGTTTTTGATGGAGAAGATGACGGAGGTCGCAAAGGCCGGACGGACGGTGGTGTTGACACCGCATCCCGGCGAGATGGCGAGACTGACTGGGAAGAGTGTGTCAGAGATTCAGGCGAATCGACTGGACGCGGCTCGAACATTCGTCGGTGAAACCGGAACAACCCTGGTGTTGAAGGGATCGCGCACGCTGATCGCGCATCCTGACGGACAAGTCGCGGTGAATACGTCGGGCAATCCAGGAATGGCGAAGGGTGGCAGCGGCGACGTGCTGACGGGCGTGATAGCGGCAATGCTGGCGCAGTTTAAAGACGACGTAGCGCACGCGGTGAACGCCGCCGTTTATCTGCATGGGTTTGCCGCGGATCTGGCGGTACACGATACGGATGAGCACACGCTGCTTGCGACGGACAGCTTGAAATATTTTTCTGATGCGTTTCGTTATCGGCCTTTCCGCTTTTCGAAAGGCGCCCCAAGAGGGTATGTTTGGTTGCAGGGGCTGCCAGTCGCAGGCAGGCTGAGCATGCGCTCCTCAGAGGCAGAATGAGCAAGGAAGCCCCAGTCGCCGAAGGGCGGATTCACGAATTCGTAACAAAGAGCGGCGCCGACACGGTTGAGGTGGGGCGCAAGCTGGTGAGTTTACTTGCGCCGCCGCAGCTGCTGATTCTTCGCGGAGACCTGGGCACTGGCAAGACGACGCTGGTGAAGGGCATTGCGCAGGCGCTGGACGCGGCCGAGCCCGACGAGGTCACGAGTCCCACATTTACGCTGCTGCATGAGTATGACGGAACGCGCGAAGGCAAGCCGGTGAAGCTGTTCCACCTGGATGTCTACAGGCTTGAGGGCGAGCGGCAACTCGAGACGCTGGGGCTGGATGAACTGCTGACTCCCGATGCAATGGTGTTGGTGGAGTGGGGTGAGAAGTTCAAGAGCATTCGCAAGAAGGCTACTGGCGAGATCGCGATTGCGTCGGCGGGCGGAGACGCGCGCAAAATTTCGGTGACTCTGAAAGAGTAGGGCCACACACAGCGCCATCGATAGCAGGACCAGAGCGATCGACAAGGAGTGGAATGATGCGATTGACTTTCGCGAGCTGCATTCTGCCGCTGGCCCTTGTCTCGCCGGTCGCTTTTGGACAACAGTCGACATCAGAGACGACCGTGAAAGCGACGCAGGTTGCGACGCCGCAGAACACACATGCGAAGGCCGCTCAAACAACGGCTCCGCTTCATCGGTCTACAAAGGGAAAGCACGCGAAAGCGTCGAATCGCAAAGACGCGAAGCGACCGGCGTATCGACCGGAGTATACGCAAAACTCCGTAGAGGTGATGAACGGAGCATCGACGCAGAAGGTTGTCTTCAACAATGATCTGGCATCGAGCCGGGCTGGGAAAAATACAGTGGCGGGAAAGAATATGCCGGCACCGTTGAAGGTAGAGGTGGTGAATGGAACCGCGAGCGACACGCAGTACTTCTACGGAGACAACGGTCGACAGGGATCGGACGAAAAGCGGCCTGTCGTTGTCGCAGTTCAATCGAGCGACACGCGGTTTGTCGGCGGGAACAAGCACACCGTCGTGACCGGCATAACCGCTGTGGGGCGCGGAGATGCCAAGACCGTGAACGGAAGCGGGCAAAAGGTTACGGCTGTAGTCTCTCCGCAGCCGAAGCGACCGGAATACCAACCTGACGTGCATTAGAGTCTGAGTCCCTTTCTTTCTATGAAATCGGACATTCGAGATGCGTGTTGCGGATCGGGCACGACGGCTTTGGTGTTGCCTCGGCAGGTCGCTTGGCTGCAGTGGATCACGCTGACGTGGATGGTGCTGGAGTGCGGCGGCGCGTTGTGGGCGGCCGCGCAGGCGCATAGCGTGGCGTTGCTGGCCTTCGGAGCGGACAGCTTGGTGGAGATGCTGTCGGCTACCGTGGTGCTGCTGCAGTTTGTTCCGCGATTCCCGCTGAAGAAAGAGCACGCTGACAAAGCGGCGGCGGCGCTGCTGTTTCTGCTGGCGGCGGTAGTGGTGTCGATCGCGTGGCTGGGACGCATGCGCCCGATCGAGACGAGTCGCGTCGGGATCGGAGTTACCGCACTGGCTCTTGTGGTGATGCCTGTGCTGGCCTGGATGAAGCGGAGCCAGGCGCGGCGGATGAACAACCGGGCACTGGCCGCGGACGCAACACAATCTGCGACGTGCGCCTACCTTGCGGGAGTGACGCTGGCAGGCCTGGTGGCTTACGCGGTGTGGCAGATTCGTTGGGTAGATACGGTGGCGGCACTGGTGGCGGTGCCGTTACTGATTGTGGAGGGAAGGCGTGCATGGCGCGGGGAAGGCTGCGCCTGCGCTTGAACGCGATATTTCGCGAGAGCAGCGGCGAGCCAGGGCTGTAAGATGTTGGCTATCCTGTAGTCCATACCAGCAGTCGATACCCGGAGGGTCCTGATGCGTGCCGTGCGCTTGCCATTACTTCCTTGTCTTGTTGTAATCCTGATCGCAATTGGAGTGGTTGTTGAACCGGCCGAAGCACGCGCGGCCACGAAGCCTCACATTTTTCAGCATCCCGCGATGAGCAAGGATCTGATTGCATTCGGATACGCGGGTGATCTATGGACGGTGCCGCGTGCGGGTGGCGTGGCGACGCGGTTGACGACGGGAGTGGGCATTGAAACCGATCCGATTTTTTCACCGGACGGCAGGACGATTGCATTCACAGGCGCCTACGACGGCAACACTGACGTGTTTACCATCCCCGCGACGGGCGGCGTGCCGTTTCGCGTGACGTACCACCCGGCCGCTGATTTTGCGGTGGCGTGGACGCAGGATGGGAAGGATCTCGTTTTCAGGTCGACGCGGATTTCGCAGAGCCGCTACACGCAGCTTTACGAGGTGCCTGCGACGGGCGGGATTGCCAAGCCGATGCCGCTGCCGATGGCGTACCAGGGGCAGTTCTCGCCGGATGGGAAGGAGATTGCCTATTCGCCACTGCCGCCGGCATATGGGTTCGACTACATGACGTACGTGGCGTGGGGCAATTATCACGGAGGACGCGCAAGCACGATCTGGATTACGACACTGCCGGGGCTTGCTTCGATTCAGATTCCGCACGAGGCAGCGTCGGATTTCTCGCCGGTGTATGCGGGAGGCAAGGTCTACTTTCTTTCCGCACGCAAGGGAAAGGCGACGATTTACAAGTACGATCCGGCGGCGAAGAGTGTAACGCAGGCGCTTGCGAATGACGGGCCGGATATTCGATCCATGCACGGAGAAGGCGACACGCTGGTGTACGACCGCCTCGGTGAGATTTATCTCTATGATACGAAGTCGGGCACGAGCAAGCTGGTGCCGATCGAGATTGATGCCGATCTGCCAGAGGTGCGGCCTCGGATTGACAGCGTGGGAGACGAACTGGAGAATGCTTCTATTTCGCCTACGGGTGTGCGCGCTGTAATTGAAGCGCATGGAGACATCTTCACGGTAGCGGCGAAGCATGGGCCGACGCGCGATATTACGAAGACGCCGGGGGTAATGGAGCGCGAGCCTGCATGGTCACCCGACGGGCAGTCGATAGCGTATTTCTCAGACGAGTCGGGAATGTATGCGTTGCATGTCGCGCCGCAAACAGGAAGTGCGGTGGCGGGCGCAGCGGCGGTGAAGAAGTTTGCGCTGGCGCCGGAGCCTGCATACTACTTTGGCACGAAGTGGTCGCCAGATTCGAAGAAGATTGCGTTCTACGACAATCGGATGAATACGTACATGGTTGATACGACGACGGGCAAGCTGACGACAGTCAACGACAAAAACGTGTACGGCGGATTTTCGAGCAGCACTTTTGATTTTGCATGGTCGCCAGACTCGAAATGGATCGCGTATTCGCGGTCGATGGCAAATCATCTGCATGCGATCTTTTTGTACTCGGTGGACTCTGGACAGCCGACACAGGTGACGAGCGCGATGGGGGATTCGCGCGATCCGGCATTCGATCGCGACGGGAAGTATCTCTATTTCATTACGAGCACGAATGCGGGCGCGACGTCGGACGGACTCGACATGACGAGCGATCTCTACCAGGTGACTTCGAATATTTACGCGTTGACGCTGGCGGCGGATACGGCGTCGCCGATTGCGCCGGAGATGGATGACGAAAAGGCTCCGACGGAGGAGAAAGCCGAAGGCAAGAAGAGCGACGACAAGAAAAGCGACGACAAGGCTGGCGACAAGCCTGCGGAGGGCAAAGAAGGCGGCGGTGATGAAAAAGCTCACGCAAAGCCAGCGCCGAAGCCGGTAAAGGTGGATCTAGAGGGGATCGAAAAGCGCATTGTGGCGATGCCGCTGCCGACGAGTGTGTACACCGGCGTGGCCGGAGGGCTGAAAGGGAGTGTGTACTTCACGGAGATTGTCGCGTCGGGGCGATTTGCAGATCGCGGCGCCACGCTGAGTCGCTGGACGCCGGAAGAACGCAAGACGGAAAAACTGGCGGAACATGTTGAGGCTTTCGAGCTTTCCGCGAGCGGCGAGAAGATGCTGCTGGCACTGGGGCATCCGCGGCCGGAAGGTGGTCAGATACCTCCGGGCGGTGGCAAGCCGACGTGGGTGATTGTGCCGGCGAATGCTCCGCTGAAGGCGGGCGATGGCGCGCTATCGTTTGGCGATGTGAAGACGCGTGTCGAGCCGCACGCGGAGTGGGCGCAGATGTACCACGAGGTGTGGCGGATCGAGCGCGCGTTCTTCTACGATGCGAATTTCCATGGAACGAACACGGTTGCAGACGAGAAGAAGTATGAGCCGTATGTGCAGTCGATCGCGTCGCGCGCGGATTTGAACTACATCTTCCAGGAGATGCTGAGCGCGTTTTCCGTGGGGCACTTGCGGGGGAATGGCGGGCAGATTCCGGATGCGAAGAAGGTGCCGGGCGGCCTGCTGGGAGCGGACTACGAGATCAAGGGCAATCGCTACTGTATCGCGAAGATCTACACGGGCGGAGAATTCAATCCCCGCGAGAAGGCTCCGCTGGCGCAGCCGGGACTGAACGTGAAGGCAGGCGATTGCATTCTCGATATCAACGGGCAGGAGATCGCGGCTGATGTCGATATTCAGCAGCCGCTCGAGGGGACCGCGGGTAAGGTGATCAGCGTGCGAATCGCGGGCGCAGACGGTAAGAATCCGCGCGATATTTCGGTGACACCGGTGGCGAGCGAAGCGGCGATGCGGAATGTCGACTGGATCGAAGGCAATCAAAAGAAGGTGGATCAGCTATCGGGCGGCAAGCTCGCGTATGTGTATCTGCCGGATACAGGCGAAGGCGGGTTCACGAATTTCAATCGCTACTACTTTGCACAGACCGACAAGCAAGGCGCTGTGATTGATGAGCGGTTCAACGGCGGCGGTCAAGTGGCGGATTACTTTATTGAGGTACTGGGGCGAAAGATCGAATCGTACTGGGCGCCGCGGTACGGCAAGGTTGAGCACACGCCGAACGCGGGCATTTACGGGCCGAAGGTGATGATCGCGAATGAATTTTCAGGCTCGGGCGGCGATGCGCTGCCCTGGCTGTTCAAGCAGGCCAAACTCGGTCCTCTGGTCGGCAAGAGGACGTGGGGCGGTCTTGTGGGCATCGGGCCAATCCCTGTGCTGATGGATGGCGGACACGTGACCTCACCGAGTGTAGCGTTCTTTTCACCGAAAGGTGAGTGGGACGTGGAGAATCACGGCGTCGAGCCGGATTATGTGGTGGAGCAGGATCCGAAGGCGGTGAGCGAGGGGCACGATCCGCAATTGGAGAAAGCGGTTTCGCTGGCGCTGGAGGAGTTGGGTAAGACTCCGCAACCGGAGGTTCACAAGCCGGCGTATCCGAATTATCACAAGTAGTTCGGATTGAGTTCGTGGTCTCCCACTCATGGGACTGAAAGGTTCCCATGAATGGGGCACGCAACACTGACACCTAACAGATTGAAAGACTCCCGGGTCTCAGAAACGAGACCTGGGGCACCCGGATTTTCTTCATGTTAAGAATTCCATTCCAAGAAATGCAGAGGAAGCTCGCGGAGGTATTGCGCGGGCTGTCGCTGAGCGACGAGCGTGCGGAGCTGTGTGCGCGGCTATTCGCTGAGACTACTTGCGACGGCGTGTATTCGCATGGGGTAAACCGGTTCGCGCGGTTTGTGGCGATGGTGCGGAATGGAAGCGTGGACCCGGCTGCGGAGCCGCAGGTGGTGGCGCGGTTTGGAGCGCTGGAGCGGTGGGATGGGCAGCGCGGGCCTGGCAATTTGAATGCGTGGGCCGCGATGGAGCGGGCGGTTGCATTGAGCCGCGAGCATGGGATGGGCTGCGTGGCGATGGCGAATACCAATCACTGGATGCGCGGCGGGACGTATGGATGGCAGGCGGCGGATGCGGGCGTGATCGGGATGTGCTGGACGAACACGATGCCGAATTTGCCGCCGTGGGGTGGAGTTGAGCCGGCGATCGGAAACAATCCGCTGGTGATTGCGGTGCCGCGCGCGAAGGGGCACGTGGTGCTGGATATGGCGATGTCGCAGTTTTCCTATGGGGCGCTGGAGGGCTATCGCAAGCGCGGAGAGATGTTGCCGGTGGATGGTGGGTTCGATGCGGAAGGGAAGTTGACGCGCGATCCGGCGGCGATTGAAAAGTCACAGCGGCTCCTGCCGGTAGGGTTCTGGAAGGGGTCGGGCCTGGCGGTTGTTTTAGACATGGTCGCGGCGATGGTTTCGCTGGGAAATGCAACGCATGCGATTGCGAACGATCCCCTCAGAGAGACTCAGTTGTCGCAAATGTTTGTGGCCTTGAATCCGGCAGCGCTGGGGGCTGCGGCACGGATGGAGCAGATTGCGGATGAGGTGGTGGAGTCGCTTCATCGTTCGCGGACCGCGGAAGAGGGGAAGCTGGTGCGATATCCGGGAGAGAATACGGTGTGGCTGCGAGACGAGAATCTGAGCTTGGGTTGCCGGTGGAAGATCGGGTGTGGGAGGAAATCTTGAGGATGTAGAGGACCGAGCGATGCAGGAACATACTGTAGTTCGGCTCTATGTCATTATTACTTTTGGCTAGTTCCAAGGCTGCGCAAAGTGGCATCCAATGCTAGGACAGACACTGAAACTCCGAGGAGGATTTCTTTCAGATGAAGAACAGATCACTGAGTATCGGGTTGGTTCTTGCGGCACTGGCGATGGCATCTTCGCCGTTTGCCTGGGGAGCGGATGGAGCGGCTCTGTACAAATCGAAGTGCTCTACCTGCCACGGCGCAACCGGCGAAGGTAAACCAGCGATGAAAGCTCCGGCTCTGAAGGGTACATCCAAAAGCACGGATGAGATCGTAGCCTTCCTGACCAAAGGTGACTCGCAGAAGAAAGCGCCTCACAGCAAGAGCATCTCAGGAATCGACGAGACACAAGCCGGCGCAATCGCGGAATTCGTGAAGACATTGAAATAGCAGTGTGCGTCGCGGTTCAGATATGTTGGAATTTCAGGGCGGATGCTTCGGCTCCGCCGGATTCCTTGAAGGTGGGCGGCGGAAATAGCACTGCGGTTATGGATGTCGCTGCGTGACGGCAGAAGCAAATGAAAATCGCGGCTGATCGGAATCGCGTTTTCCCGCCCAGGCGGAGCTTGGATAGGGCACGCCCTTGCGTGCCCATGCCAGCTACCCAGAGGCAGATGCTTCGACTGTTGGTCGCTGCGCTGCGGAGACCTTCGCGAATCCAACCGGCGGCATCGGATTCCCAGATTCTGAAATCCACATCCGGGCAATCGGTCGTACGTGATTAAAATCACAGATCAAGTGATTTATATAAAGTGGTGACCGCTGGTTAATCTCGTCAACAAGTGGGAAATAAAAATCCTGAATGAGAACGTTTCGTAAGTGCGCCTGAAACGTCTATAACCAAAGTACTTATGGGTACAACGCGTTCGACTCTCCTCGCGCTCTGAGTCACATTCTGCGCGATCAGATGAGAACTCAAGCGCGGATAACTTATGCGCCGTTGGATGGAAACTGCAAAAACTGCCAGTTGTTTCCGAAGCCAATCTGGAATGCAATTCAACTGATCGTCATTTTCTTCGTTACTACTTACCGGTGGTGGCTGTGGGCTTTCATTTTATTCGTTTCCTGATGGTCGTTTGCGCGGTCTTCTCTGGCATGCTCTCTTGTGCCTGTGCGCAGGATTACGCCGGGGGGCAGGCCGAGGAGATTGCGTCTCTGTCCACACCGCGACCGGAGGCGGCATCGACTCCGCGACTGGAAGTGCCCAAAGAGCCTGGTGAGGACCACCTGCTGCGGCCGGTTCCAACGGGGACCGGCAGCGCATTTTTCATTCGCCCGGTGCCCAAGGCGGAGGGAGGGATCGACTGGAAGAACCTGGCTTTGTCGACGGCCAATTTTCTGGCGGTCGAACATACGTTTCGCTATGCAACAGAAGACGCGACGCGTGAACAGGTCAACAGCTTGTCGTGGGATGGATACGTGGATTCGGTGACGAGCCTGCACGGCTGGGGCGACGGCGACGAGTTCATGGTTAATTACGTCGGGCATCCGATGCAGGGCGCCGTCGCAAATTTCATGTGGCAGCACGATGACCGTGCTTATCGGGCGGAAGAATTTGGACGCAATCGCCGCTATTGGAAAGCCAAGCTGCGCGGGATGGCGTTTGCGTTCGCATACAGCACCCAGTTTGAGATTGGTCCCGTAAGCGAGGCGTCTCTGGGAAACGTGCAGGCGAGCTATCCACAATTTGGACTGGTCGATATTGTGGTCACTCCGACGGTCGGCATGGGGTGGGCTGTAGGCGAAGATGCGATCGACCGTCTCGTCGTCCAACGAATCGAGACTCGCGTAACAAATCCAGTGGCTCGCGTGTTTCTCCGCGGCGGACTGAATCCGGCACGCTCCTTTGCAAACATGATGAGCGGAAGAGTTCCCTGGAGCCGGGATGATCGTCCCGGCATGTTCACTCGCGGCCCGGAATCCGCGCTTGCAGCCGCGTATAGACCGAGAGTGAAGGAAGACGGGCCCAGTGAAGCGCAACCCGGTGTCGCGCCATTCGACTTCGCGTGGAACCTGACTCTCAGCCGGTACCTGGGGAATACCGATGCGGGAAGCTGTGTTGGCGGCGGTGCAACCGCGGGGTTCAGGCTTGCCGAGAATGTGCAGTTGATTAGCGAGGTTGGTGGCTGCCGCATGGTGGAGTGGAAAGCAAACTGGAGTGGTGACAATCTCTCTTATGTAGCCGGTCCGCGGTGGACGGTAATGACGTCTAATCGCTGGATTCCGCACTTCGAAGTTCTTGCGGGCGGGATGAAGATTACGCAGGAGTACAAGGACCCTGTCAAAGAGGCCGAGGCGAATCAATTTCCCGACAAAACCCTTCAACAGTCGGTTGCGAAGCATAACTACTACGCCACGGACTGGGCCGATAATGCGTTCACTCTGCACACTGGGGGCGGACTCAAAGTTCGTCTCAATAGCGCGTTTGAACTTCGGGTCGCCGACCTCAGCTATGAGCACACCTGGCTGGCGCCGATGAACGGTCTTCAGTACCGGAACGGATTCAAGCTCAGCTGGGGCTTGGTTCTGCGCATGGGGACCTGGTAGGTCGACGTCAAGTTTTTGCCCCCAACCCGGAAAGGCCCTTTGGGTACTCGCCCTCAGATCATTCATAACCTGCCAATAAAGCCCTTTGGTCACAGGACTCTTGGGTGAATGTCGTCTGCAGGAGTAAGCTTCAAAAGCGATATAGAGATTCGCGTCTGGGAGGCGGGAATGAGGAAGTTTGCTATTACGGCTTTGGCAGTTTTCGGTGCGTTGTCAGCAAGTGCAGTTGTGGCAGAGCAGCCGCCGATTATCGATCGAGCAGCATTCTTTGGCGAGATCCAGATTGCAGGGGCGCAGATCTCTCCGGATGGGCAGTATCTGTCGTTTTTGAAACCGTACAAGGGAACGCGCAACATCTGGGTGAAGAAGGCGGGCGAGCCCTTCAGCGCGGCGCGGCCGATGAGCAAGGAGACGACCCGACCGGTGCGGCAGTATTTCTGGAGCCGCGATTCGAAATACATTCTGTACGCGCAGGATGCCGGCGGCGATGAAAACTTCAACGTGTATGCTATCGATCCGACCCAGCCGGCGGAGTCGGCGACCGGTGTGCCGCCGACGCGCGCGCTGACGAACTAAAGGGCGTGCGCACCATGATCTATGACACGCCGAAAGCGAAGCCGGACATACTGTACATCGGGCTGAACGACCGCGATCCGCAGTGGCATGACCTTTATGAGCTCTCGATTTCGACGGGCGAGAAGAAGATGGTGCGGAAGAACACTGAGCAGATCGCGGGATGGGATTTCGATCACGATGGAAATCTGAAGCTGGCGGAGCGGACGAACCAGGCGGGTGACACGGAAATCCTGGCCGTGGATGCGGACGGTTTCAAGAGATCTACAGTTGCACGGTGCTGGAGTCGTGCGGCGTGGCGGATTTCGATGCAACCAACAAGCAGGCCTATCTGATCACGAACAAGGGTGATGTGGACCTGACGGAAATCGAGATGCTCGACCCGTCCACGGGGGCCACGAAGAAGTACGAAAGCGATCCAGAGAATCGCGTAGACGTGGAGGGGTTGCTGCAGTCGAATGTGGACTACCACGTCTTATCTTCACGCGCTATGAGGACGATCGTTCGCGGCTGTACTTCAAGGACAAGGATTTTGAGAAGGAGTACCAGTGGCTGGAGTCGAAGCTACCGGGCAAAGAGATTAATTTTGGCGCGCGCTCGAAGGACGAGAATATCTGGATCGTGAGCGCGGCGAGCGACACGGAGCCCGGCCAAACCTACGTTTGGAATCGCAAGGCAAAGACGCTGGATTTGCAGTACAAGATTCGTGAGGAGCTGCCGCGCGAATCCCTATCGGAGCGGAAGCCATTCAAGTTCAAGTCGTCGGATGGGCTGGAGATTCACGCTTATCTGACTCTGCCGAAGGGATTGCCGGCGAAGAATCTTCCGCTGGTGGTGTTTCCGCATGGCGGTCCGTGGGCGCGGGATTACTGGGGATATGACACGTTCGCGCAATTTCTTTCGAATCGCGGATACGCGGTGTTGCAGCCGAATTTCCGCGCGTCTACCGGATACGGCAAGAAGTTTCTAAACGCCGGCAATGGCGAGTGGGGACGGAAGATGCAGGACGACCTTACCTGGGGCGTGAAGGCGCTGGTTGCAGACGGTACGGTTGATGTGAAACGCGTGGCGATCGCAGGTGGATCGTATGGCGGGTATGCAACCCTGGCGGGTGTGGCGTTTACGCCGGACGTGTACGCGGCGGCAGTGGCGATTGTTGCGCCGTCGAACCTGATTACACTGCTGGATGCGATTCCTCCGTACTGGGAGGCAGGGCGAAAGCAGATGTACGCGCGCATGGCCGATCCTACGACGTCGGATGGGAAAGCGTTGCTGATTGCCGAGTCACCGCTGACGAAGGCGAAAGATATCGTGACGCCGTTGCTGGTTGTGCAGGGGAAGAACGATCCGCGGGTGAATATTCGCGAGAGCAACCAGATCGTTGCGGCGGTGCGCGACAACGGAAAGCCCGTTGAGTATCTCGTTGCGCCGGACGAGGGACATGGTTTTGCGCGCCCCATCAATAACCTCGCGATGGTGACGGCGATGGAGGAATTTTTGCCGAAGTATCTGGGAGGGCGCGATCAGAAGGATGTGCCGGCTGATGTGGAAGCGAAGCTGAAGGAGATTACGGTGGATCCGAAAACGGTGAGCGGCGAAGTTCAGTTGAAGGGAGCGCTGGCGCCGGAACCGAAGTAAGAGAATGGTGGCGGGCGGAGCCGCGCGTGCGGCTCCGTCCGCTTGAATTACTTCCGGCGCGAGAACAATCGCAGGCTACTTTGAAACGGCACCCACAAGATTGAGGTCGATTGCGACATCATTCTCCGCTTTCCAAAACAGAAAGCTTGGATTCTTTAGTCCCCATTGAACGTAGGGCACCACAAAATGCGCCTTGGCAATTGTGCTAGCTCCATCAAGATGCACCGAAATCGGGACGGTGATTTCGTGAGGCGTGCCGAGCAGGGTGAAGATTCCGGTTACCTGGATGGTCGAGTCGCCTGCGGCTGCAATGGCGCCGGTATAGGTCTTCGGCTCAAAGGAAACGGTTGCGTGCTGTTCGACTTCCAGTATCTCCTTGTTCATCTTTTTGTCGCGACTGGAATTGCCGGTTTTGCCGCTGCCGGCGAGCACGACTACCGAACCGGACATCCTGGGAGTGCTGCGGTCGAACTCAATCGATCCCGACTGGACGTGAAAAGTGCCGTTGACGATCTCGTGAGTTGTTTTGAGAGTTATCTTCACCTCGCTGGCATCGGGATTGACGACGAATGTCTGAAGCTCGGCGAGCGCGGTCGGAGCGAGTACTACAGCAAGGGCGAAGGCGGCCAAGGATTTCATTTCATCTTTCAAAACAATGTTTGGCCCAACTCAAAATGCGGGCGGATTTTAGCTGGCGACTGCTTGTGGAGCAGTTGCGGTGTGTTGGGCGATGCGCGTCAGCTTTGCCGTCACGCCCATTACACCGGGCCAGACCCTCAGACAAAACGGTAAGACAGCGCGAGCCAGTGAGTTGTTTAATCCGTTGGCGGCGAGTTCGGCAAGTCGCATCTGGGGCAGCAATGCGGATCGCAGTCTGGCCTGAAAGAGTGGCGCCGGCTCGGATGCAAGATAGGCGGCGACAGCACAACGCGCAGTATGCAGTGCGAGGGATATACCATCGCCGGTGAACGAGGGGATGACGGCCGCCTGATCGCCTATGCAGTAGAGGCCTTGTTCCGTTGTGCGCCGCATAAATCCATACGGGATATGTGTAATAGCGATCGGCTTGTCGAGCAGCGGCTCAGCACCTGCAAGCCTCATGGCGAGGTGTGGACAGTCCTGTTGCATCTTCGCGAGAAAGTTCTCCCAGCGGTTGCCAACGCGCGCGAGATACCGCTGTTGCACTACGCAGCAGAGATTTGCAATGCCGCCTTGAACCGGCTGGAGACCACCATATCCGCCGGGATAGAGCATGAGTTCAGAGGCGCGCGCGAGTGCTGCGGCCTGCGCAGGCGCGAGGCGAAAGTACGTCTTGAACGCGACCCATCGATCCGGGTCCTTGGGACGCGCGTAGCCGCGGAGATCGTGCTTGCCTGTGGCGAGATAGACGGTTGGAGCTTCACGAGTCGTGCCGTTGTCGAGCGTAGCTTGCCAGGTGTTGCTTGTGGTGCGGCTCAGCGACTGCACAGTGCGGCCGCGCTCTACGCGGACTCCGGCGGCGATGGCTTCGGCGATGAGGGCTGTATCAAGCGCCTTGCGCGTGAGCGAGGCTGCGGGAAAAGGCAATGGAGCCTCCGCAGCGCGCCTGGCGGCTGCGAGGCGAACATTGTCGATGGGAGCAGCGCCAAGCGAGGCGACGTCGATGCCGAGTGCGTGCAGGTCCTCAAGCGCTTCGCCGCTTAAGAACTCTCCGCAGACTTTATGGCGCGGTGCGGGCTCGCGCTCGATCAGCGTAACGCTTCGTCCTTTGCGAACGAGCGCGATTGAAGCGGCACAGCCGGCTACTCCGCCACCGAGGATGAGAACCTCGTCTTCCGAAGAAATCTGATTCAGACTGGACGTTTTAACTGGAATCTCCTTTTCCGTTATCATGCTCGGCGAGTGGTGAGCTCGCGCCAGTTGAGGCCGAGGTCGACGAGAAGCAGGGACGCGAGGGTGAAGGCGATGACGCCGACGGCGGCGAAGGCGTCGCCAAGATGGCTCCAGTAGCGAGGCCAGAGATTAAGCACGCGGCTGGAGACGAAAGTAAATGTGACGGCGTAGGAACGGGCCATCCACTGGCGGTGTTGGACAATTTGGCGGTTACGCGCAGTGATGAAGGCGGCGGTCGTGCAGACGATCCATGCTGCGGCCTGCATGAAGGTTCCTGGCAAACCGGGACGGCCTGCGGCGAGGGCGATGCCGGTGAAGGCTCCGATAAAAACGGAGATGACATAGATGCGGCCGAGAGCGTGATGGAATTTCGGGTAACGCTGGCGAAAGCGCGATGAGAACTGCACAGGGCCGGCGAGGAGCGCGATGAGGCCGCAGAGGGTATGAGGGATGAGGAGATGGCGGTCGGCGATTACCTGCAAGCGGTAGGCGTGGTACATGGAGTAATCGGTGACGAGAAGAACTTCTGAAGTGATGAAGACAAAGAGCGTAGTGAGACCGAGGAGTATCCAGAGTGTGGATTTGAATTTGGATCGCCCGGAACTGGGCGTGAGCAGCGGGGAAGATGCCATTAATCGCCTCTTAGGATAGACGTAACAAACGGCGCGACGTAGGCGAGGGGGGCAGGAACCTCACATTGATTGGCCTCTCATAGTATGGGACAAGCAGGCAGAGTTGGGCGAATAACAAGCAACGCCGATTGCCCTGTGTGTACAGGAGCCAGATTCCCCGCGGAGAGATGGGAGGCCCTGAAGAGATCGCGACTGCTGCGCTGTTCCTTGCGTCAAGCGATTCGAGTTTCGTGAACGGGGTTGAGCTGTTCGTCGACGGTGTACTGCACAGATTTAAGCTCGTGCTAGAAGCCCATGATGTTGTAGCCGCAGTCCACGTACAGGGTTTCGCCGGTTACGGCGCTGGAGAGGTCGCTGGCGAGGAAGAGGGCTACGCCGCCGACTTCGAGCTGGTCGACGTTGCGGTGAAGCGGGGCGCGCTCGGCGGCGCATCTTGAGCATGTCGCCCAGGGCGCCGATGCCGCGGGCGGCGAGTGTCTTGATGGGACCGGCGGAGATGGCGTTGACGCGGATGTTTTGTCTGCCGAGGTTCGAGGCGAGATAACGGACGGTGCACTCGAGCGAGGCCTTGGCCAGGGCCATCACGTTGTAGTTGGGAACAACTTTTTCGGCGGCGTAATAAGACGAGTGTCATAATGCTGCCGCCGTCGGTCATCAGCGGCGCGGCGGCGCGGGTGACGGCGATGAGCGAGTAGACGCTGACTTCATGGCGATGCGAAAGCCTTCGCGGCTGGTGTTGATGAATTCGCCGCGGAGGTCTTCAGCGGGAGCGAAGGCGACGGCGTGGACGAGGACGTCGAGCTTGCCGTACTTGTCCTTGAGGGCGGCGAAGAGGGTATCGATCTCGCTGTCGCTGGAGACGTCGCATTGGAAGCCGGAGGCGCCGGGGAGCTCGTGGATGAGGTCTTCAGCTTCGTGCCCGCATGCGCTCGTTCTGGTAGCAGATGGCCAGGGTGGCTCCGGCTGCGGAGAGTTTTTGGGCGATGCCCCAGGCGATGGAACGCTTGTTGGCCAGCCCGAAGACCACGGCCGTTTTGCCTGCCAGATTGATCATGCTTGTGTAGTTCCTCCGGTGCAACAGGGGCTAAAGCCCCTCTTTCTTAAACTTGTCTTTAGACTCGACTAAAGTCGTGCCTTGATACTTCTTGCTATCCTGACGGCCTTCTTCGTGGACGCCAGAGTCCTGCTCCGTCTGCAGCGAATACGAGAGAAAGCCTATCTAGGATATCAAGTCGATTTGCCTGCCTACCCGCCGAGGTCGACTAGTTGGACGTTGCCTACAGGGCGGCCGAGGAAGCGGGAACCGAGACGCTCGAATTTTTCGACGGAGTCGGTGGCGAAGAATCGAAGGATCGGATCGGCCGTCATTGGTTCGGGTGGTGCGCCGAGGTCCTGGCAGAGATGCATTACAAGTTTGTCGGCTGTGGATTCGGCGGAGTCGATGATTTTGACTCCGGAAGGAATCGCGCGCTCGATGATCGGCTTGAGGAGTGGGTAGTGGGTGCATCCGAGCACGATGGTGTCGGGATTCATGCCTCGGGCCGCGGCTTCGGTGCTGAGCTCTTCAAGGTAGATTCGTACGACTTCTGCGGTGACGGCCACCTGCGGCGAGGCAGATGCGTCGTGGGCCGCATTCGGTTCGCTGGGAATGGGCGGGTTGAGCCACCCTTCTTCGACGAGGGGAACGAGAAGGGGGCAGGCTTTCTCAAGTGCTCGAAGGCCGTGGATTTGGCACGCGGCGGAGTAGGCGTGGCTGTGCACAGTGGCATCGGTGGCGATGACGAGGACGTCGCGTGTTTTGGACGCTCTGTTGGCTGCCTCGGCGCCCGGCTCGATGACGCCGATGACGGGAATGGAAGGGGCGGACTCCTTGATGTCGTCAAGGGCGAGGGCGCTGGCGGTGTTGCAGGCGATGACGAGGTAGCTCGGCGCCTTGCTCCTCAACCAGGAAGCGCGCGCTCTGGGCGGCGTAGCGGGCGATGGTGCGACGGGATTTGGAACCGTAGGGCAGGCGCGCCGTGTCTCCGATGAAGGCGTAGCGTGCCTGCGGTGCGCGTGCGATGAGGGCGCGCAAGACGGTGAGGCCGCCAAAGCCGGAATCAAAGACGCCGATGGTGGGTGGGGTGAACGGCGGCTCAGTCTTCAAGGCTTGTTCCCCTCAGCGGGCGTGACGTCGGCAGTGAGGTAGGTGCGGGTGAGGTCGGCGTGACCAGCCAGGGTGGGGCGCGGCTGGCCATCTACGAGGAAGCGGACCTCGGAGACGTTGGGGATATTGGCACGGATGGTTGCGCAGATGGAGAGGACGGTGAGGGACTCGGTTTCGAGGCCGGAGGGGTGGCTGGCGGCAAATGTGCCGGTGAGGTTGACGACGGCAAGCTGATCGGCGGACGCCCCGGTGGCTTTGGATCCGGGCACGGGCAGGAGGAAGACCTGTGCGACTGAGGCCGCTCCGCCGGGAACGGGATGGGCAGAGTCGGTGGCAGCGTACAGGTCGAGCAGTTTGCCGAGCACAGCGCGCGCGCGGGCTCCGGGGTCAGCGGGCAGCGGCAGCGAGTGCATCTGGGGGAGCAGGGAGTTATCGAGATCATTTGCGGCGACAAGGGTGGCCTGCTCGGCGGGCGCGACTTGTGGTGCTTGGGTGGGCGCTGTGGTCTCCCCGGCGAGCAGGCGTTTGTGGGCGCGATCGCGAAGCTGCCATAGCTTGAATCCCATGCCAAGGGAGGCGATGAGGAGCAGCGCAAGAAGGATCTTCTGGTAGCGAGGGATCACGGCTGGCGCGCCTCCGTGCGGGCGGGGTCAGATCGCCATTGAAGCACAGCGGCAGCGAGGGATGAGGCGACTCGCGTCTGGTAATCGGGATTGTCGGGCTCAGCGGTAATCGTGTTGTCTGGAATCGCGCTGGGGGCCGATCTCGATGGCGAGTGCTGGGCAAGTCATGCTCTCGACGCCGGGAAGAGGAATGCGGCCGAGGGTGACGGTGAAGCCTGCGTGTGCCAGCGCCGAGTTGACCACTCCGGCAAGAGCCAGGCTGCGCGTGACCCACGGAGATTGCGCGGATTTCCACGCAAGGAAGCGGGTGGGCTGCGCCAGGGGCAAGGAGGATGCGAAGAGGTGAACGCCAGAACCGTTTTCGCTGGCGTGCAGGCTGAGACAGACGGCGGCTTTGGCGTGGTTGGCAATTTCTGCGCGCTGGTTGAGGTCGACGGAGGCATCCGATTCGCGCGTGGTGATGACCTGGATTCCGCGGGCGGTGAGCAGGGAACGGAGGCGGACGTTGAGCGCGAGGTTGGCGGACTTTTCGAACTGGCCACTGTCGAGATGGGCGCCGATATCGTCACCGCCGTGGGCCGCATCGAGGACGACTACGAAGCGGGGAGCGGGAGCAGGAAGGGGGGCCGAAGCTGTGGGTGGTGGCGATGGAAGGGGCTGTTGCGCGAAGCACGGAAAAGATAGAGAGAGTCCGACGAGAAGAGAAGACGCGATAGGTAGATCCCACCCAGGTCTGAAAGTCCAGACCTGGGGCACCCGGGTTCTCGGGAACTGGGGTATCCAACGCGAGGGCAACTTACTCCAATGCATAGATGGTCAGGCCGCTGAGGAGCTTCGGGAAGAAGTCAGTGGATTTTTGCGGCATGACGGAGCCGGCAAAGGCGACTTCGCGGAGTTGTTCCATGGTTACAGGGTTGGTGAGGAAAGTTACATCAGCTTCGCCGCGCCGCACCTGGTCGACTGCTTCGGCGGCGTCACGAAAGTAGCGGAGATTAGTTTGCTCGCGGACTTTCTCTGCGTCGAGGCCGAGGAGGCTTGATCGAGGATGATGGTGTGAAGGTGGCTCAGGTCGAGCTGGCGCTGGTTCTCAGGAAGCGTCGGCCATTGCGGCTTCAGCGGCATCCGGCTTGGAGCGCAGAAGGAATGCGCCGCTGCGGGTGATGGCGACGAAGGCGGTTCCGGTTTGACGGCGCAACGTGTCGATGTAGCTGGCTGCACGGGGAGTCGGACAGTTTTTCGACGGCGAAGAACTGCTCGGAGGCGCGGGCGAAGGCTGCGGGGTCGAATCCCGACGAGGCTGTGCACCACGCGGTGGGTCGGCAGAATGACGAGGCCATCCGAGTCCATGTTGACGAAGGTCATCATGACGGCAGCTTCGGGGAATGGGGGTTGCGGCAAGCTCGTGGGCGTTGTGCTCGGTCCTGGGAGGTGCGGCGGGGGTGTGCTCTTTGGAGTAATTTAGTGCCGTCTCATAGCGGTGGTGGCCGTCGGCGATGATGAGCTTCTTGTCGGCCATGGTGCTGGTCAGCAGTCGAATTGACCGCCGGGTCGTTGACGCGCCAGACGCGGTGGAGAACGCCGTACTCGTCGGTTACTTCAGCATCAGCTGGGCCACGCGTCCTCGTAGAGAATTTTTTCCACGCTGCCGGCGGGATCAGAATAGAGCATGAAAATCTGGCCGAAGTGGGCGTGCGTGGCCTTGAGCAGGTTCAGGCGGTCGCTTTTCGGTTTGGAAAGCGTCTGCTCATGGCGGAAGACGACCTGCTCGGCGTATTCGTGGAGCTTGCCGAGGGCGATGAATCCGCGGCGTTCCTTTACCTCCTCGGTCCGGGGACGCTGGAAGCGCTGGGAGTAGGCGAAGATCGCAGGGGTCCGTTTCCTGGACCAGTATGCCTTGCTCGCTTCCAGGCGCTTGAAGTCACGGGCGGCGCGGGTATACACGTTTTCGCCCCGCTCCGCATCGAAGAGTTCAGGGCAGCCCGAGGATGATGCGGACCAGGTTGTAGGGGCTGCGCTGGTAGTAAGCCTGCTTGCATCGCCGGTGAGATTTTGTCGTACGGCTGGGTGACCACGTCTTCCAGTCGAACAGCTGAAGGATTGTAACGCCAAGCGCGGAACGGATAAATACTCGCCATGCAGAAGGTCTTGCTCCCTTTGAAAGGACGGATTTGCGCGGCGGATACGTCGGCTGGGTCTCGACGAACGTGCGCTTAGGCTCGATTGTATCCCAGTGTTGCGCTGGATTGGCAGTTTGGGGATGGAAACGGCGAGTTATCTAACGACAAATGGACGATATTGCGGATGACGCCATCCGCAACCGAGCGTGCTAATATCGCCATCATTCCCAGGTATGAGCCGCGGCATGTCGCATGTAACCACTCCGCAATCGGCTCGGAAGGCCAACGCGCAGATTCGAAAGGCCATGGCCGGGGAGTTTGTGTGTTCTGGCGCTGGCTGTCTTGCGCGTCGGGCCGATCTGGGCGCAGGATGATCCGCTGAACAAGGTCCATGTGCCGCCGCCCCCACCGAGCCCCGGCCACCGGAGCACCAGCGGGCGTGGACGCGGCCCGCGGCAACGGGAAAGGCCGCGCAAGGCAACGCCCGGCTCGCTGATCCGCATGAATGTGGACATGGTGCTGATCCCGATTACGATCACCGACCCTATGAATCGGCTGGTGACCGGACTGGAACAGGAAGACTTCCAGATATACGAGAACAACGGCCAGCAAAAGATCCGGAGTTTTGCGAGCGAGGATGCGCCGGTTTCGATCGGGATCATCTTCGATCTGTCGGGATCGATGAACTCGAAGCTGATTCGCGCGCGCGAATCGATTTTGCAATTCATGAAGACGGCGAACCCGGAGGACGAATTCTTTGTTATCGGATTCAACGACAGGCCGGAGCTGATTGAGGACTTTACGGGTTCGGTGGAAGACATCCAGGCGCGGCTGCAACGGTACGCAGTGGACATCGCACGGCGCTGCTGGATGCGATTTATTACGGAGTCGCGAAGATGAAGGAAGCGCAAGCACGAGCGCAAGGCCCTGCTGGTGGTATCGGACGGCGGCGATAACCGCTCGCGATACACAGAAGGCGAAGTGCGGTCGCAGGTCCGTGAGTCGGACGTTGAGATTTATTCGATCGGCATTTTTGATCCGTATGCCGCTACTCCAGAGGAACGGACTGGCCCGATGCTGCTGAATGAGCTGTGCGAG
This sequence comes from uncultured Acidobacteriaceae bacterium, assembly GCA_963782775.1. Lineage (GTDB taxonomy): Bacteria > Acidobacteriota > Terriglobia > Terriglobales > Acidobacteriaceae > Telmatobacter. The sequence goes on along the minus strand of CAWALE010000014.1, from coordinate 64,946 downwards.
CAGACGGGCGGACGGCTCTTTCGGGTCGACGATATGTCTGAGATGGGCGATATTGCGGAGAAGATTTCCACCGAACTACGTAATCAATATGTCATCGGCTATACGCCCAAGAATCTGTCCCGCGACGGTAAGTGGCGTAAAGTGAAGGTGAAGCTGAATCCACCTTCGGGTTTGCCTCCACTGACGGTTCATGCTCGTACCGGCTACTATGCGCCTTTGCAATAATACGGTTCTCTCGATCCTTCTCTCGGTAACGGCACTTTCGCTTGGCGCACAACAGGCGCCCAAGCCAGCGACCGACTTGCCCGCTTCGGCAGGCTCCCGCTGACGGTGGATCGCGACCCTGTACGTTCGCCTGACGCCGAACAACCTCCGACGGTGGCGGCCAGCCTTGCACAAGGAGGGCGAAGGCTACGTTCTTCATACCGACGTGGAAGAAGTGGTGTCTGAACGCCACAGTGCTGGAGGGCAGCAAGCTGGTTCAGAATCTGAAGAGAGAGAACTTTCAGGTATTTGAAGACGGCGTGAAGCAGAACATCATCAGCTTCCAGCATACGGATCTTCCGGTTTCGATCGCGCTCGTGGTGGACAATTCCGGATCGATGTCGAAGAAGCGGCCCGCGGTGAACAAACAGCGCTCGGACCTGGTGGAAGTTTCTAACCCTGAGGATGAGGCCTTTGTCGTCAATTTCTCAGACGAAGCCTTTATCGACCAGGAGTTTACCTCGAATTTGAACAAGCTTCGCGACGGGCTGGCCCACATTGAGTCTCGCGGCGGCACAGCGCTGTATGATGCGGTGGTTGCGTCGGCGGACAAGCTGGTTGCGGATGCCAAACGGCCGAAGCAGGTGCTGGTGCTCATTACCGATGGGGAGGACAATGCCTCGACGCTGAACGCTGGAACAGACGATCCGGCGTGTGCAGGAGCTCTCGGGACCGGTGATCTATACGATTGGGCTGCTGTTTGGCGATGAGATGAGCCGCGCCGAGGTGAGGCATGCGCGGCGAGCGCTGGAATTGCTCTCTAACGGAGACGGGCGGCATCGCATTTTTCCCGAAATCGCTCGAGCAGGTCGATGAAGTCGCGGCGGAATTGCGCGCGACATCCGAAGCCAGTACACGATTGGCTATCGCTCAACGAAACGGCGACCGAACCGGTTTTCGCCGCGTCCATGTTACAGCAGAGGCGCAGGGCATGAGCAAGCTGATGGTCGCACCAACGGGGTACTTTCCGACAGTGCGAGTCGCGAAGAAGTCCGCAACACAAAAGAAATAGCCGGGCTGGCGGGCAAGAGCAATTCTCAGACATCCCCTTAGATACATCGAGCCGATAATCCCGTAAACTGAACTGCCATGGCAGTCGAAAGCCCTTCCACTTCGCCCCACCGGTCGCAGCCGATATCACTCAACTTGTTGGCCATACGCCGATGTTGCGCTTGACCCGCATTGTGCCGGAGTCAGTCGGCGGGGGTGTTTCGCCAAGCTCGAATTTCTGAATCCAGGCGGCAGCATCAAGGATCGCGCCGCGCTGGGGATGATTCTGGATGCTGAGGCGCGAGGGCTTGTTGCGGCGTGGCTCGACCATTGTTGAAGCCACGGCGGGGAATACCGGCGTGGGGCTTGCGCTGATCGGCGTGAATCGTGGCTACAAGGTGAAGTTGTTTGTGCCGGAGGGATTTGCGGAAGAGAAGTGCATCCTGATGCGGGGGTTTGGCGCGGAGGTGGTGCGGACGCCGGAAGCCGAGGGAATGGCCGGGGCTATTCGGCTGCGAACGCGGTGGCTGCGATGCGATTCCGGGCGCTTTTATGGCAGGGCAGTTTACGAATCAGTCGAATCCGCAGTTTCACCATGACACGACGGCAGTTGAGATTTGGGATCAGATGGAAGGCTTGGTGGATGGGTTTGTCGCCGGTGTCGGAACGGGCGGAACCTTCTCCGGAGTTGCGCGGTATCTGAAGGAGCATAATCCAGCGGTGATCGCGGTTGCCGTTGAGACAGAAGGTTCGATTCTGCAAGGTGGCGCGCCGGGGAAGCATCGGGTGGAGGGTATTGGCGTTCATTTATTCCGGAGACATTTCATCGCGCCGTGTGCGACCGGGTGATGATGGTGAGGACGACGATGCTTTGCGATGGTGAAGCGGCTGGCGGCGGAAGAAGGTCTTGTGGCGGGTTCCAGTTCTGGGGCCGCTGTGTTTGCGGCGCTGATTTGGCGAAGGAACTGGGCGCAGGCAAGCGATGGCGACGATCATCCCCGATTCGGCGGAACGGTATTTGTCGAAGAAGATTTTTGAGTGACAGGGAATGGCGATCAGGAAATAGGTACTAAAGTCGGATCCGATTAGCTCTGAACATGCGCAACAACTCTTCATCGCGCGCCTGATAGTGCGCACTCGGACTTTCTCATTCACAAAATGTTGCGGCTAACCGTTCATGCCGGAGTGTCTGCAACCGTCATGACCACAGGTGCACATCAATTCAGTCTTGTCGCCGATGCCTTCACAGTGGGCGCTGCAGTACTTCTCTTTTCCGGTCGGGACGCAGCTGCAAGCGGGGTTTGCGCATTTCTTCGGGGCTGCCATGTTTTCCTCCTTGGCTCGACCGACCCAGTTGCAAAAAACACCTGGGACATAGGCGACTTCGATGCCGGATCGAGATAAAGGGATGCTGAGCGAACGGAAGCTAGTCGGGCCGTCCACGATAAGCTAGAGGGCAGGAGCATGCAGCAAAACGCAAACTATGCCTGATCAGAAATTTGCCACTCTCGCTGTGCACGCTGGACAGCAACCGGATCCGCTGACCGGCGCTGTAAACGTGCCCGTTTATCTCTCTTCCACCTTCGAGTTGACCGGGATCGGTACCGACAAGGGGTATGACTATTCGCGCGCCGGCAATCCCACCCGCGCCCATCTTGAGGAGGCCCTTGCGGCCATCGAAGGCGGCACATGCGGCCATGCTTTCGCGAGCGGCATGGCGGCCATCTATGCGCTGGTGGCCACACTGCGCACTGGCGATCACCTGATTTGTTCGGCCAACGTTTATGGCGGTACCACGCGATTATTCAATTTGATCATTCAGCATTACGGGATCGAGATCGAATACGTCGACACTGCGAATCTGGATGCGGTGAAAGCGGCGATCAAGAAGACTACGAAGCTGATCCACATTGAGACGCCAACGAATCCGCTGATGGTGCTGACGGATATTGCGGCAGTGTCGGAGATTGCACATGCGCATGGCGTCGAAGTGAGCGTCGATAACACGTTCATGTCGCCCGCGCTGCAAAGTCCCATCGCGCTGGGCGCGGATATCGTGATGCATTCGACCACAAAGTTCCTCAATGGGCACTCCGATGGATTGGGTGGCGCACTGATTGGGACGAAGCCGGAGCACAAGGATCGATTCCTGCTGGTGCAGAAGGCGGCGGGCGGAATCATGTCGCCGTTTGAAGCATTCCTTGTGATGCGCGGCATCAAGACGCTGCCCTTGCGCATGAAGCAGCATGAAGAGAATGGGCGCGCGGTAGCGGAGTTCTCTGTCGACACAACCGAAGGTGACGCGGCTTGCGTATCCGGGGTTGAAGAGCCATCCGCAACATGAGCTTGCGAAGAAGCAGCAGCGCGGGTTTGGATCGATGTTGAGCTTCGACCTGGGATCGCGCGAGAAGGCGGGGAAGTTCCTGGGTGCGGTGAAGCTGTTTTTGAATGCGGAATCGCTGGGCGGGGTGGAGTCGCTGGCTTCGCACTCAGCGACGACGACGCATTTTGCTCTTACGGATGCGGAACGCGAGAAGGTTGGAATTACGCAGGGGCTGGTGCGGTTGTCGGTGGGGATCGAAGACAAGGACGATCTGATTTTTGATCTTGAGCAGGCGTTGCGGGCGGTATGAAAGAAGCAGCTATCAGCTGTTGGGTATAGCTTTTAGCTCAAGGCGAGGTGGATGTTGGTTGGCGCTTTCCCAGGTCTGAGAATCCAGAACTCCACACCATCGACAAAGACCTGCCGCAGGGGACCCCGAACCTCGGCGGGCCGTTTCGGCTAACTTCTCTTGACGAGGCCATTGGCGAATGGTCGAATCTGATTTCGCACTCCGTCGGTTGGTCGTGGCCATCCTTGCCGGTGATGGCGAAGAGGTTTCGCGTCTTCTCAGAGCTGCGCCGCAACTGGCGCGAGCGAGCTTCCAAACAGGAGCGACACGGCAGTCGGAAGAGCCATTCTTTCTCGATCAAATAGTGCGACATATCTACGCGGGCGATACCGCATTGCATATTGCCGCAGCAGCGTATCAGACGGAGTTGGTGAGCAATCTTCTTGCAGCAGGCGCGAATTTTCATGCGCGAAATCGCCGGGGTCAGGAGGCGTTGCATGCTGCTGCTTGTGGATCTCCCGGTTCGCCGATGTGGAACCCTACGGCCCAGGTAGCAACCATCACCCGGCTCATCGAAGCCGGGGCCGATCCGAATGCACTGGATAAAAGCGGAGTGTCGCCGCTTCACAAGGCCGTTAGGACACGTTGCGGGGGTGCTGTGCGGGCGCTTCTTGAATTGGGTGCCGACCCTGCGCTGAAAAACAAAAGCGGATCGACGCCGCTGCTGCTGGCGCGCTTGAACACCGGGCGGGGCGGCACGGGCACAGAGGAAGCCAGATTGGAGCAACAGGAAATCGTGCGGCTGCTTGAAGAGCGTGTACAGGTAAAGTGAGAATCGGCTTGGCTCTTGCTTTCCCACTCATGCGCAAGAAACGCGCATGAATGGGGCACCTACGTTTGTCGCAGATTCAGGGCTCCCGAGAAGCAGGTCCTTCGACTCGGTCGCCGATGGCGACCTCCGCTCAGGATGGCGGAGCCAGTGGGAAGATGATTTTCTAGTGCCCTATTGGGGCAGCGGGTAGTTTCTTGGGGCGGGTCATCACGAACGGGAGCGGGATCAAGATGGCGGTCACTGCGACCATTACCCAGATGACATCGACATAGGCCAACAGCCGGCCCTGGATCAGGGCCATGCCGTAGATTTGTGCGCCGGCGTGGTGCATGGCGTCGGGCATCGCTGAGCCGCGCTGCACCCATGCGCCTGCGAGGCCGGCGTGCATCCGGTCATAGGCAGGGTTGCCCGCTGCGGCCTTCGGCACCAGCATGGCGAGGTGCTTCTGGCTGAGGCGCGCGAGGAGCGTGGTGACAAAGCTGATGCCGACGCTGCCCCCGAGATTGCGCATCAGCGCGGTGAGTCCACTGACCTCGTTGTACTTCTCCTGCGGAATGCCTGCGTAGCACAGGGTGTTAATCGGAATAAACAGGAAGGGCAATCCGAGAGCGATCACGGCGCGCCAGCTTACAGCCATGCCGAAACTGATGTTGAGATTGATCTCCGTCATGCGCCAAAGACCGAAGGTGGTGACAACGAAGCCCATGGCAACGAGTTTGCGGGGGTCGAATTTGGGCGCGAGCGCTCCGGCTACGGGGAAGAGAAGCATCAGTACGAGGCCGCCAGAGGAGACAGCCATGCCTGCCTGCCGGGCGGAGTAGCCCATGATCTCCTGCAGAAACTGGGGAATCAGCACTGTCGAGGAATACAGCGACAGTCCGACCATGAACATGACGAGTTGCGTCGTCGCTACGTTTCGTCGCTTGAAGAGGCGCAGATCAAGAATGGGATGGTCGATGGAGAGTTCGCGCCAGAAGAAAAGCGCAAGGCCGATGGTCGCGGTGATGGCAAGGGTGACGATGAAGTGGGAACTGAACCAGTCATCTTCCTGCCCCTTGTCGAGCATGATCTGGAGAGCTCCGATCGCGACGATGAGGAGCCCGAGTCCCCAATAGTCCACACCTTCACGGCGCTTGCGAATTTCGTCGAGATACGGCGGATCTTCAACCACGCGGTTAGTGAGGTAGAGCGACAGGATGCCGACGGGGATATTCAGGAAGAAGATCCAGCGCCAACTGTAGTTGTCTACGATCCACCCGCCCACCGTGGGGCCAAGAACCGGCGCCATAACCACAGCGACGCCGTACATGGCGAAGGCCATGCTGCGCTTCTGGGGCGGAAATGTGTCTGCGAGGATGGACTGCTCGCTGGGTTGCAGTCCGCCGCCCGCTGCGCCCTGCAGGACGCGGCAGAAGACGAGTATTCCTAGTGTGGGCGCTATGCCGCACAGGAATGAGGCGAGCGTGAACAGGAAGACGCAGCTCATGTAGAAGCGCTTCCGCCCGATGCGGTTGGCGATCCAGCCGCTGATGGGCAGCACCATGGCGTTGGCGACGAGGTAGCTGGTCAGCACCCACGTAGCTTCGTCGTGGACTGGCGGAGAGGGAGCCGCCGATATGGACCATGGCGACATTGGCGATGGAGGTATCCAGCGCCTCCATGAACGTAGCCATGGTGACCGTGATGGCGATGACCCACGGATTGGCGCGGGGTCGCCATGTCTCGTGAAATGTGGGTGTCGCAGCGGCGGCCACGCCTCTTCCTTCCGGGGTTGAAGATGCTTCGTTTAGCCGCCGTTGGCAGCATGGGGGTGCTTACACCAGATTACCGGAATTGGGGCGGCTGGGGGATGGCAGCGGTGTGTAATGCTGAGAGAGAGATGCCAGTAAGTCAATCAGTTGCGGAGATTCGGTCAGGGACCGGTCTGCTTGTGCTGGGCGTCGATACGTGCGGACCGTCGGGGTCGGTAGCGCTGGCGCGCCTTGAGGGAGCTTCGGCGAGCATTCTGGGGCTGAAAGAGCTGGCGGGGCGAAGTTATTCGGCGACGCTTGTGGCGGCTGTGGGAGAACTGCTCGCGGAACACAGGGTGAAGCTGGCCGACGTCGGGGCGATTGTGGTGGTCAGCGGGCCGGGGAGCTTTACCGGTGTGCGCGTGGGGTTGAGTGCGGTGAAGGGGCTGGCGGAGCCGGGGCAGATTCCGGTGGTGGCTGTGTCGCGATTGGCTGTGTTGGCGGCGAAGGCTGGGGTGACGTCGGCGGCACTGGATGCTCACCGGCATGAGGTGTTTTTGCGGCTGATGGCGCCGGATGGGAGCATCAGCGAGTTGTTGGCGGGCGCAGACGAACTGGGGAGCGTCGATATACGTCCGGCGCAAGATCGGCGTCTGCGATGAAGCGGCGGCGGCTCTTATTGGGCTGGCGTTGATGGGGGTAGAACTGGTCCGATGTGAAGCGCCGAATGCGGGAGATGCGATTCAGATTTGCGTGCCCGAGATCGTGTCGCGGAAGTTCGCCGATCTGGCGCTGCTGGATGGGCACTATTTGAGGCGCTCGGATGCGGAAATCTTTGGCGATGATGCAACATCGGCCAAGGTGCGAAACGCATGATTTACCGCGTTCGCTCGATGGTGCCGGCGGATCTCGATCGAGTGGTCGAGATTACCGCGGCATTGAAAGATGCGCCGCAATGGCCGCGCCGCGTCTTTGAGGCTGTGCTCGGTGCGGCCACTCCAATGCGCATTGCGTTGATCGCTGAAGACTCGGTAGCTCGAGTGGTGGTGGGCTATATCGTCGCTGGCGTGGTGCCACCAGAAGCTGAGTTGGAGTCGATTGCGGTATCAGCCGGACACCAGCGGCAGGGAGTAGCGCAGAGGCTCTTTGCGGTCATGGCGGACGAGCTGGTTCGGGCGCAAGTGCGGGAAGTGCTGCTGGAAGTCAGGGAGTCCAATCAGGCGGCGAGAGGATTCTACGCTTCGCTGGGGTTTTTGGAAGAGGGACGGCGGCGAAGCTACTATGCTGACCCGGTTGAAGATGCTGTTTTGATGCGGATGCAGCTTGTTGAGCCGTCGAGCCGGCCGCATGTGTGATTTTCGTCACACCTGTTACGCCACGATTAAGAAATCCACAGTTTGGGGTCATTTTCTTGCGTCTTCCCGCTTGCCGAAGGCTCTCCAGAGGACTATATGTATTGGGTTAAGAAGGGACGGAGGTGCTTGATGGATGAGATAAATGGGGCCACGCTGAGCGAAGAAATTGGTCGTCTCCAGGCCGAACATCGTCGCTACGCTCAGCGGTTAGAAGAATTGCTTCAAAAGCCTTATCTCTCGACGGATGAGGAACTGGAAGAAGTCCGCCTGAAGAAGCTGAAACTGCATGCCAAGGACCTGATTTACGCTCTCGAGCATCGGGCCCCGGCAATCGCATAGACTTTCGCGCTTTCTGGCCAAACTGACGATGAAACGAACGGCTGAGCCGCCCGGCTCGAGCCGTGCGCAGGGCGAGAGTCTGCTATCGATATCTCTGTGTCGAATTCAACCGTATAATCGTTAGGGACAATGGTTCGTGACGGTTACATCTACGGTTTGAGTCTGCTGGCGGTAGCTGGCGTGCTGTGCTGGGCCACCGGAACTTGGGTGTGGAGCATCGTGCCCGTCTTGCTGGCCGCATTCTTCTTATGGTTCTTCCGCGACCCACAGCGCGCAATTCCCAACGGTGCAGGATTGGTGGTTTCACCCGCCGACGGCGTCGTGACTGAGACTGTGCGGATTGAAACGCCGCAGGGCCCCCGCCAACGTGTCAGTATTTTTCTGAATGTCTTTGATGTGCATGTGAACCGCTCGCCTATTGCAGGGGAGATCACTGCTGTCCGCTATCAGAAGGGAAAATTTCTGAATGCGATGAACGAAGAGAGCGCTGACCGCAACGAACAGAACATTGTGACTGTGCAAGGCGAGGGGATGGAGATCGTTTTCAAGCAGATTGCGGGGCTGATCGCGCGGCGAATCATCTTCAATTATCGCCAGGGCGATCGAGTCGGGCGCGGCGAGCGCGTGGGGCTGATCAAATTCGGTTCGCGCACGGATATTATTCTGCCGGCGGAGGCCGAGATTCGCGTGAAGACGGGCGAGCGTGTGAAGGGCGGCTCGTCGATTATCGCGGAGATGCCGGAGTCTGAACTTGCTGTGGGAGTGATGACGCAGCAGAAGACAGCCAGCGCGAGTGCCGAGCCGGAGACGATAGAAGGAGACAACGTTGAACTCCGCTGACGCGGCGCTTGCCAAGGCCAAAAACCAGGCGCGGCTGCGGCGCGGAATGTTCATTCTGCCGTCGCTGTTCACGGCGATGAACATCGGCGCTGGCTATTTTGCAATTACACAGACCATCGAAGCTGCCAGCAGCAGTGCGCTGACAAACGGCGCGCAGATGCACCTTGACTGGGCGGCGATCGCGATATTGATCGCGATTCCATTCGATTCGCTCGATGGGCGCATTGCGCGCATGACGAATACGGCCAGCGATTTTGGCAGGGAGCTCGATTCGCTTGCGGATGTGATTACGTTCGGCGTGGCGCCGAGTTTGCTGGCGTTTGTATGGGGATTCCATTTTCTGCCGGACACGATCAGTCCGCAGTTACGGCAGCACCTGGTCCAGGCTGGGGCGTTTCTCTGCTTCTTATTTCTGATCGGCGGGGCATCGCGGCTGGCGCGGTTCAATATCAGCCACGATCCAAAGCCGAGGAACCCTGGTCGACCGGATCGGAAGTACTTCGTGGGGATGCCGATTCCCGCAGCGGCGGGGCTGCTGGCGACCACGGTGCATTTCTTCTATGGCATTCCCGTGCAGGCTTGGTGGGTTGCAATACCTTGGCTGATCTTGGTTGGGCTTGCCGGGTTCCTCATGGTCAGCACTTGGAGATTCTGGTCGGGCAAAGAGATCGATCTCAGTCGCAGCCATCCGTTTCGACTGATTTTCGTGATGGCGATTGTGCTTTACATCATGATCCGGTATTCGCAGGTGGTGCTATTTGCGATCGCGCTGGTTTACACGTTTTCGGGAATCTGGGCGCGGGCGGCATATGGTTGGTCGCGCCGACGCCGCCGTGGACTAAGAAGCGACTCGGAACGGCTGCCCGAGGGCCCCAATGCCGATCCGGACCCTCTGCATCACTCCTAGCTAAAAGAGAAGGAAGACTGTGTACAAGATTGCGATCGTAGGAGCCTCGACATTACTGGGCAAAGAGCTGAAGGACGCTCTTGCGGAGTCATTGCTCGCAGGGTCGAGCGTCGATCTGTTTGACGAAGATGAGGGGCTTGGCCAACTCGACCAGGTGGGCGACGAAGTGACGTTTGTGCAGGCAATCACGGCTGACTCGTTCGAGCACGTGGACTTCACGTTCTTTTGCGGCTCGGAAAGCTTGACGCGCAAGAATTGGCGCGAGGCACTGCGCGCCGGGTCGACGGTGCTGGATCTTTCGGGCGCGTTGGACCAGGAGACGGGCGTATTGGTGCGTTCGCCCTGGGTGGGAGAGCCGGACGTCGCAGCAGATCTGTTTACGCCGGCCATCGTTCCCGCGCATCCTGCGGCACTGGCACTTGCGCTCCTGATGGAGCGGCTGCAGCAGGCTGCACCGGTGAAGTCTGCGGCTGCGACAGTGATGCTGCCGGCCAGCGAGTTCGGTCGTGAGGGGATGGATGAGCTTCATCAGCAAACAGTGAACCTGCTGAGCTTCCAATCGATTCCGCGCGCTACCTTCGATTCACAATTGGCATACAACCTGGTTTGTGGTTTCGGCGAAAACGCTAAAGTCAACTTGAACGCCATAGACGCCAAGATTCGTCGGCAGTACAGTGCGCTGGCGGGAAGACGCCTGCCGGTTCTTGCTATTCAAACGATCGGTGCACCGGTGTTTCACGGACACGGGTTCTCAATTTTCGCGGAACTGGAGCGGCCCGTAGATTTGTCGACGCTGGAAGATGCAATGAGCGGATATCATCTCGACCTTGTGCTCGAGGACACGGATTCGCCTTCAAACCTGGCGGCGACAGGGCAGAACGACGTGCTGGTGCGGCTGCGCCTTGAGCCGGGACCGCGCAATGCGAACGAATCGGCGCGCGTGTGGCTTTGGGCTGCTTCAGACAATCTGCGGCTCTATGCGCAGAATGCCGTGGAGTGCGCGCTAGACCTGCGACGCCTGCGGCCACAGGGAACGGTGCAGTAAAAGCAGGAAATAGTGATTCGACATTAGAGTTCAGAAATGATCTGCGTGGACGAACACGGCGAATTGGCTTCGCCGTGTTCGCCAACTGCCGCAAGTTGATTGCACTCGGATTCTCAGGAAATCGAACTGCCCGTGCGTGCTCGGCTTGGTTGTTATTCCTTGTTGCTGAGGAGAGAGAACATGGCGCCCTGCGGATCCTGACCATTGATGATCCAGCCACCGCCGGGTACCTGCATCGGACCGTTTAGGACTTTTCCGCCGCCGGCTTTGACACGTTCGACCGCTGCACCGATGGAATCGACGTTGAAATAGAAGTTCCAGCAGGACACAGGAATATGGGGGGCCTTGGTCATCATGCCGCCGTCGCCCATCTCCTTGTGGTCGCCCTCATCAAAGATGCGATAGACACCCATCTGTCCCATATCCATATCGCTGACCTTGGTCCAGCCGAAGAGCTTGTTGTAGAAATCGAATCCAGCTTCGACGTCTGTTGTGTAGAGCTCGTGCCAGCCGATGGTTCCAGGCGTTGGTGGTGCTGGGTCGTACTGGCGAGGGCATAGCGGGATTGGGCGTGAAGACGACAATTGCCGCGCCCTGGGGATCGGACATCACCGCGAAGCGAAGCATTCCGGGAACATCGGTGGCGGGCTTCCACAGTTTGCCGCCGGCGTCGACGATTTTCTCGATATGAGCATCCACGTCATCGACGGAAATGTAACCGACCCAGGCGGTATGCCCCGGGATGTTCAACATGCCGGCGATGTCCGACATCGCCAATGTTGAAGGTGGTGTACGGGCGCATCGCCGCCGGGCATTTCTTTGGTGGTCCAGCCGACCACATCGGAATAAAACTTGCCAGCGGCTTTGGTATCGCTGGTCATAAGTTCGTACCAGCTGAATTTGCCTTTTGGGGTAAACATGGGGAATTCTCCTGTTTGAAAGACCCGGTTGATGCCGGAGTCCTCTTCGATCAAGCTTCGTTGATATCAACGTATGCGGGTATATGTCAACCATCGCCGAGTTAAATGTGACGGAGGCCAGGTGGTCCCGAAGCCGACTCATTTTGTGGAAAAGAGCATTCTAATGCGATCAGTCCGCTTTAGAACCTGGTGCGCGGAAGTCATTAAGGTCGAAGAGAACCCAGTCTTTTGCGTCCGGGGGCTTTACCCACAGTTCGAGGGTGACGGAGTCGACTGCACCCTGATAGTACGGCACGTGGATCGTATGGAGACCGGGATCAAGCTGGATGTGAGCGGAAGCTGCGTTGACCGAATGTAATCCATCGAGATCGATGACTTTCTGGTCGTCGATCTGAAGAATCGCCCCATCGTCGGAAGCCATCAGAAACTGATACTCGCCGGGAACCCGCACCGAAAATGTGCCGTGATAGTCGATCCCGAATAGGTTTGTGCGTGGGGTTACACCCGGTATACCGCTCGTATTCGAGAAGCTCTGGTTTGGTACATCGAGCGAAGATGTGTAAAGCGAGCCGATTGGATCGAGTTCACGGAAATCGGGCAGCGAGCCGGAGGCATGTGGCAATTCGTAGACGTCGCCGCAGAAAGAGTGCGAGGCAGGCACTATGGATCCAAACGAACCAATGGGGCCCGGGGCTGGCGGTATCCAGGCAGAGGGTTGCTTGTGACCGTCCCTTGCCCAACGGAGATCCAGCAGATCTCGATATGTCTTAAGATCTGCCGAGGTTTGTGTGGCAGCAGGTGATCCCTGCGAAGTCGGAGGCTGGTTGTCCTGCTGAAGCACAACATCGGTGGCTCCGAGATTACCGGTTACGCGGTCGCGCACAACTACACGCGTCATCGCGATGTGCTCTGACGCGGCAAACTCGAGAACGTGTGGAAAGCCGCGATCGAGAGCTCGTGCGTAATCGGCGGAGGTCAGCATCTGCTCAAGCGATGCGTGGAAATAACTGAGGGGCTGTCCGCTTTCGTCGAAGTTGCAGGTTCCATAATCGAGCTCAACTCGGCGGTCGAGCCCTGCAAGCCCTCTGCCTGTCGAGTCGTTATTGAGCGTTAGAAACGAGAGCGAACTCGCATCCACGGAAACGAGGTAACGGAGCACGTCAGTTCGACCAGTGTTGATAACACGAGCTTGAAGCATGATGGAGAGCGGCGTCACTGGGTAGTAGCAGGCTGACTGCTGGAGAAGCTGGTCGACTTTCTCTCGCTTCAGAGCCGGACTATCCGGGGCGGGAGCTGCAAGGCCGACGTAGTATTCGTGACGATAGAAAAGCTTGACTCCGGGGCGATTTGTTGCAACTGCGATGCGGTGATGACCGCTGTTCCAGCCATAGGGCCCCGGATGGAATGCGAGGAGATAATGGGCCGTGGAGCGCTCAAGGCAGCTTGCCATAATCCGAAATCCAGTTCGCGCATCGCCTGCTGAAGAGGATGCCTTATTCGGATCAACGATGGAAAGGCTGGTGATCGGCTCGACGGCTTCCGGTTCAGTCGGCTGATGCGTAGCCCGTTTTTTGCTTTTCCTTTTCGTCTCCGATTCGGCCGGTTCGGACACTTGAAGTTCGTCAGGTTTAAGATCCAGGACCGGTTGGTTGTGACGATCGAGGGCGATCAGATCAACGAGGACTTCTCGCGTGGTGACACGCAAGGTCGTGAGCGATGAATCATTCCGGGTGTCTTGATTCTCTGTCTGAGGATTCGCAAGAAGTGAAGGCAGAGGCGCGAACAGGGTAGTGCCCGCCAAAACGAGTAGATATCCGCATACTAAGGCTGGAAACTTGGAGTCATGATACTCCCGTTTACAGAGCCGGCAAGGCAAACCGGGACAGACGTACGGTAAATATCCTTATTGTCGGCATTGGCGGAGCCACAACTGCTCGATATAGCTGTCGGTCATGCCGGCGATGTAGTCGGCTACGGTGCGTGCGAGGCCCTCTGTCGGAATCTGGGCCTGATGATCGGTGGGAAGAAGGCCGGGGTTGGCCGTCAGAAGTGAGAACAGCTCCTGAACCACACGGGCGGCACGCTCGTGTTCTTCCTCCATTCCTGGCGAGTTGTAGAAGTTTCTGTAGAGGTAACTTTTTGCAGCGGCGCGGTCGGCTTCCATGGAAGGGCTGAGAGCCGCGATTCTTGCAGGCGCGCGGCGGATGTCGTCGAGCGTGGTGGCGCCGAGATAGGCCACACGTCTCCGCACTTCTTCGATCAGATCGGTTACAAGAGCGTTGAGCATGCGATTGAGCGTTTCATACACGGTCTGCTTGGACGGCGCGGCGGGAAACTGCGCGGTGACCTCGTCGTGGACGCGTCGAAAAAGTGGGACATGGCGGCAGACATCTGCGACGTTCAAGATGCCGGAGTCGAGGCCATCATCGAAGTCGGCGGTGAGGTAGGCGGTTTCGTCGGCCAAGTCGATCAGTTGCGCTTCGAGCGGAGGGCGAAGGTCGAGAAAGTATTCGGTGAGATCGGGATGGGTTGCGCTCGCGTAATCGCGGGAGTGCTTGATGATGCCTTCGCGAAGGCCGAGGGTAAGGTTAAGTCCGCGCCACGCCGGATACCGCTCTTCAAACCAAGTGACGATGCGCAGGGCGTGCAGGTTGTGGTCGAAATGGAGGCCGTGCTGCTGCAAGGCGGAATCGAGGGCCTTTTCGCCGGCGTGGCCGAAGGGGGGGTGACCGATATCGTGGGCCAGGGCGAGGGCCTCGGCGAGCTCACGGTTCAGGCCAAGAGCTGAGGCTAGTGTGCGGGAGATCTGGGCCACTTCGAGTGTGTGAGTGAGTCGGCTGCGGAAGTGGTCGCCCGGAAGATTGCGCGCTAGACGAGAAAAGACCTGTGTTTTTCCAGCCAGGCGGCGAAAGGCGCGCGCATGGAGAATGCGGGCGCTGTCCCGCGCAAAGGGAGAGCGATACGGATGAGGCGGCTCGGGATGTAGACGGGCAGAGAGCGAGCCGTTGCCGTCGACGGCGATATTGCCGGGCAGCGGATCATTCAGGGTTACGGGTTTTGATTGTGAATTCATCCTGTGTCGTCTTGGTCTGGTTATACCGCAGCAGAGCGGGCGGATGCACGGTCACTCGGAACGGGCAGGCAATTGGGGAACAGCATTTTAGGACGAGCCCGCAACCGACGTGTCGCCAGTCACCGGATGCTGTCGACCATGCGCAGTGCTATAAAATCTTTCCTGCGGACAGCATTGGACAATTAATCGGCGTGCGGGAGTACCATCCTGCCGAATTTTACGAACTGCGCGTGCAGGCGAATCCTGTTTTCTGCGCATTCCGATTTATCTCTTTACGTTCGGAAACAGGAGGCAAGAATGAAAGCCGTGAAATAATGTTGGGATTGGCCCTGGTGGCCTTGGAGTTGCATTCACGAGCCGGTTGCGAACGGCATTCCGAACAAAGAAGTGTTCTACATGGTTTCTTCAACATGGCATTGCCCTACTGGCGGACCGCTGCGAAAGGGTTCAACAAGGCGGCAGCGCAAGTACAGGTCACAGCGAAAGTGGTTGGGTCCTGAGAACTACGACCCGCAGGCGGAACTGGCAGAGTTGCAGAAGGCGGTTGCGGCAAAGCCGGCCGGCATCCTGATATCGGTTGCGGACGTTTCGGTTCTTGGACCGGCAATCGACTCGGCATTGGCCGCCGGCGTTCCAGTGATTACGATTGATTCGGATGCTGTGGGCGAGCAAGCGGCTTTTCTTTATCGGCACGAACAACCTGGAGGCCGGAAGAATGGGCGGCCATCGCGTGAGCGGAGCAAACTGGGTGGCTCAGGAAACGTGGTCTTCTTCACGCTTTCCGGGTCAGCCGAATATGGAAGAGCGGCTCAAGGGATTTAAGGATATTCTTGAGACCCGTCCGAATGTTCACATTGTTGACGTAATCGATATCAAGAGCGATGCCCGTACGGCCTTTGACAAGACGCAGGAATTGATGACGCTGACGGGTACCAAGAAGATCAATGCGTTTATCTGCCTGGAGTCTGCATCCGGCAAGATGGTTTCGGATGCAGTCAAGCGCACGAATACGACAGACCGATTGGTGATTGCCTGGGACGTGAATCAGGACACTCTGGACGGAATCAAGGGCGGAACGATCAATGCGACTGTTGCGCAGAAGCCCTTTACGATGGGATTCATCGGCTTGAGGTCTCTCGATGAGATTTTCCATGCGCCG
This sequence comes from uncultured Acidobacteriaceae bacterium, assembly GCA_963782775.1. Lineage (GTDB taxonomy): Bacteria > Acidobacteriota > Terriglobia > Terriglobales > Acidobacteriaceae > Telmatobacter. The sequence goes on along the minus strand of CAWALE010000014.1, from coordinate 48,880 downwards.
CCGACTTCGTTAACGACGGATTACAGCCAGGATGCGTTTTCTCCATACCCTGTGTTTATCGACACAGGCACATCACTGGTCGACAAGCGCAATGTGGATGCGTATCTTGCCTCGGCAGAGGCCCATCAGTAGCAACCAGGTTATTTCGGCCACATTCTCGTCACTTTGGTCGGATCGAAACTCGGAACGCGGCAGCTTTCATGGAATTGAAAGCTGCCGTCTTTTTTGGGAAAAACAGAACAACATCACGATCGCGTTCTGACTCTAAAAATACTGCTAAATCGATTAGAAAAATATTTATCCTGAGCCCTTCGTGTGGTCCTTGACGCGGGAGAAAATTGGGTCCAACATAAGCAGCAAATGGGCCGTAATGCGTGAGCCCGGCAGTGTGCCGGGAATCTGACGCACCAATCGAAGTGGCAATACCGGGCTCGATACGCCGAGTTTTCTTACGAGCATGCGGGACGAGCGATGGTGGTCAAGACACAATTCAATGGCAGCGAAGTCACCGGCCTTTATGTCGGCGTCAGGAACGTGCGGCAGATACTTTCCGAAGGCTACTCGCGTAATTGAGCTGCAATTGGATCACTTGCAGATTCAGTGCGGATTGTCGCCGGAGTTCTGGCAGGGGGAACCGCAGATCCACGATCCTCGTCTCTGTGAATGGTTGGACTTCAAGGTCGGGCATCGCACGGGTGAACGGAAGGAAGTCAGATTGGCGATGACTCCGGCCGGCACAAACATTTTCAGGCTGAGGTCTTCCAGGTTAAAGGGAGACGGTATGGCTGGCATTGAGCCACTGACGGCAGCCTGAATTTCAGGGTCTTCAGCAGGAGATTGAGCCTGCAAGGGCTCAAACATTCGCGTTTTATCGCGTTTCAGTTGCCGATTTTTTGGACGAACAGGAGCGGCGGCGAAGAACTTCTCCCCTGCGAAAGTGTGGTTTTATGAAAAGGCACTTGGAGAATGAAGCTATAGAAGCACTTCGACAGACATTGGGACAGATTTCGGTTGTCAGAACGAAGGATATCAAGGTCGAATCGCATCGGCATCGCGCTGACAAAACCATCATTGCGCACGTTGAAATCTATGGGCACGCGCACCGGCTTGTCTGCAAAGTGGTACAAAACTGTGACCCAGCAGAATTGCAGAAGACTTTCGTCGAACTCAGAAAACTGCATGCCCGATTCCCTGGCCAGACGACACCAGTTCTGATTGCTCCCGAGCTCTCGGAGGAGGTTCAGTCGATTTGCAGAGAGAGCAATACAGGGTTTCTGGACCTTGCAGGAAATGCCCGACTCTATCTGGATGAGGTCTTCATCGTGAAACGCTCGTTTACGCATCGCAAACCGCTTCCGCCCCCGGCTGAAACATTGCCCACAAGCGAAACGGCCCGCTTTGTTGAAATTGCATAGCGTGTGCCGGGCTTCCTCAGCCAACGGCGGCAAACATTAGGGGCGGCCCAGTGAGGGGCCGCCCCTAATGCTATCCAGTTCGGAATTTCACCTTGAGCTATTGCGGCTTGTTTTCGCCAGTGGAGTTTTCCTGCCTGGCGAGCCGGACGCGAGCAGTTTCCAGCTTCTTTTGAACCTTGGCGACTTCGGCGGGTTCAACGTCGGGAGCCGCAGATTTTGAGTACTCAGACAGCGATAGCTCCCATTGGCTGGCGGCTAGCCGAATGCGTCCAGTCTTCTCGTAAAGATCTCCGAGGTGGTCGTGGACCGTGGGATCTGTCTGGTCACGCTGGACTGCCTGACGGAGATTTTCTTCAGCGAGTTCGTATTGCCCGAGCTTGAAGTAGGCCCAGCCGAGCGAGTCAAGGTATGCGCCATTCAGCGGTTCGAGTTCCACCGCTTTTCGGATCATCTTCAAAGCCTCAGGCAGCCGGTTGCCTTTATCAGCGAGCATGTAGCCGAGATAGTTGAGGACCGCGGCATTATTGGGGTCGAGTTCGAGCGCCTGGCGAAAATATTGTTCCGCCGGCTCGTAGTGCTTTTGCCGTTCAGCCAGACTGCCCTTCAGGAAGAATAGGTAGATGCTGTCTTCCTTTTTGGAGGTAAGGGGTGTGGCCTTGTTCAGCGCTTCTTCGGCTTCCTTCCACTTATGAATGCGCGTGTAGATCTGCCCCAAGGCAATCCAAACCTCGCGGTCGCTGGCCGAGTTATTGAGCATGCCCTTGGCCATGGCAATGCCTTCTTCTTCTTTGCCCTGGTCAACCAGTTCGCCGGCGAGCATCAGCTTGAGGTCGCGATTCTTGGGATTGGCGTCGACGGCTTTGCGCGAAACTTCGATGGCCTTGTCGTACATCCTGGCATCGCGATAGACGTCTACCTGATTCTGGTATCCGCGCAAGGCATTTTCGCCGCCGAGATCGATCATTTTCTGATAGGTAGCGATGGCTTCAGTGACTTTGTTTTGCTCGTGGTAAACCGAGCCGAGCCGTTCAAGAAAGATGGCGCGATTATTCTTTTCGTCCGACGTGTACGCGCCGTTGGCATGCGAGGTCAGATCGACCATGTGCTCGTAGACCTGCGCGGCTTCGTCGTAGCGGCCGAGAACGTCGAGCAGCAGTCCCTCGTTGTAGCCTGCCTCGAGCGAATCGGGATCTTTTTTGACGGCCTTCTTTACAGTTGTGAGCGCTTCTTCGTACTTGCCCTGGCGGCGGAGGATCTCGCTGATATGAACAGAGGTGCTTGCATCCTCAGGATCGGCGGCCGCCATTTGCCGATATACCTTGAGGGCCTCGTCCAGTTGATTGTTGTTGAGGAGTGCCTGGGCGAGTGCTCCCATGCCGCGTGCGTCCTCCGGGTCGAGGTCGGCAGCGCGCTTGTATGCATCGATGGCATCTTTGGGACGCTTCAACTGGTCGTAAACCGAGCCGAGCGCGAATTCCATCTTTGGGCTACGCTCCGAGGGAGGCACGGCTTCGATAACCTTAGCCGCGTGTGCGAGGTCGCCGTTTTCGGCATAAAGGCGCGATAGGTTGAGAACAACTTCCTCTGAGTCGGGATCGAGATCGTGGGCGGCTTTGAACTGTTCTTCTGCTTTCTCGTTCTGGTGCTTCACGGTGTAAAGCTGTCCCAGCACCATGCGGTCTTCCACGCTCTTTGGATCGAGTACGACGATCTTCTGGAATTCGCCGATCGCCTGATCGAGCGTGTTGCCGTTGGGAGACGAGGAAGAGACCGAATTTTGCGCTTCGCTCAATTGGCGCAGGTAGAGGCGCCCAAGCAACCGATGCGCTTCAATATCGTTGGGTGAAGTTTTGAGCAGGCCACGGGCGGTGGCTTCAGCCTCGCGCAGCTGGCCGGTGCGAAAGTAGAGGTCGGCCAGTTCGTCATTCAATTGCGGCGAGTTGGGATCGGCACTGAGCGCGGTTTTGTATTCCTCGACCGCGTGTCGCATATACTCGGGCCGTCCTGAGGCGATCGCTTGTTCCTCGTAAATGTGGGCGAGGGCGGAGTGGTAGTAAGACTGAGCGCGATCGGGTTCGGCCGCCGTGGCGGAGCCAGAAACAGGCTTAGGATCGGCGTTTGCGCTTGAGGAAGTGGCCGGAGGTGTCGCAGCCGGCGTGCTCGGGGTTTGAGCAGAAAGGCTCGTTACCGTGATGAGCGAAGCGGCAAGCGCCAACCACAAAGAGGGCGATAATCTTTTTCTTTTCATGATCCTCGGGGATCCAGAGTGTCCCACCAGGGGGACGATTATCCACTCTGGCTGGCCGGATTAAAAACGTTTGATGCCGACAGTATGCCTGCGCAGCCCACCCATTGTTAAAGACGATTTTACCCGCGAATAGTCGCAGCAAGCCATCGGATTCGGGGGTTTTCGGCTGCCAGGTAACCAGACCGTCCTGAAAATGCAAGTGCACTGTCAAAGCAGACAGCTCAGGTTCTTGAACTCGCGAGCCAGCCGCTCTTGCTGAAGGGAGTTGAGCTGGCGGCGCAGAATCTCAGCCTGTCGCTCCATACGCTCCAGCTGTCGTTCGCCGGGGTGAATGTCGGCGAAATTTGGCGGCTTGAAGGAGTCGGTAGTCAACTCGGGCCAAGGGGAAGTGTTGGCTGATTTGAGCGCATCGAATTGAGTTTCGAGCCAGTGGAGGCGTTTTTGAAGCAGATCAAGTCTGCGTTGAACTGAAACAGATCGCTTCCACTCCAACTCGCCCCGCAGCGTGGTGAGCGTCGTGATGCTTTGCGCAAAGCGCCGCAGATAGGTGACGAATGCGGTTGCGAAATGGGCGAAGGGCAGGCGTCGTGGCCATGACTCGGCGAGCATCCGCTGGAGCGATTCTTCCGAGTCGTTGTGCGCGAGGCCGGCGCGGCGCCGGGCGCCTGCAAGTTGGCGCGGTGCTGGCGAATCGATTTTCCATGCTTCGGCAAGTTGTTCGAGATAGCGGCGATCGGCGGTGAGGCTTGCGCGCAGGAAGGCCGGTGCACGGTCGCGCTCATAGATGGGGAAGAGGAACATCATGGCGAGGATAGCGATGACAGCTCCCGCGAATGTGTTGAAGACGCGAATGAGGGCGAGCTGCCAGTCGCCTGAGTACGGAAGCCATGCCAACACGAAAGCGGGCGTTAGGAAAAATGCGAAGGCTGCGTAGCTAACGGGCAGTACAGCGAGTGCCAGCATCGAAAGTGGAAATAGCACAGCCGCGATGACCAGTTGCGAATGAAGCACGACAGCGAGCAGTGCTGCCAGGATGCCTCCGCCGATGGTGCCGCCAACACGCTCAAGTCCGCGGCGGAGCGTACCCGAGACGTGCGGCTGCAGCACGATGAGCGATGTAAGCAAGAGCCAGTAGCCGTGGTCGATATGCAGCAGAAGGATCAATGCGACATCGAGCGCGCAAACAACGGTTACGCGCACCGCATGACGCGAGGTTAGAGACCTGAATGTGAGGTTGGCGGCGAGGAGGTCGAGGTCCGGGCGCAGACGGGCCTGCTTGAGCCGGTAGTGGACGTGTTCCGTATGCTCAGGTGTTTGCGCTTCATCCTTGGAGGCCTCAGGAGATTGGCCAATCCGCAGCAAAGATGCGGATTCGATGGAGGACTGGAGAAGCGAAGCCGATTCTGCTACCTGGGCAAGCAGAAAGCGGTCACTTGCATCGGAAGAGTCGAGGCAGCAGGCGAGGTAGTGAGGAAGTCGATCCATCTCGCTCCATTTCGCACGGGCATGCGCGACGGTCGAACCGCGGCGGCGCACGAGGAGCAACGCGATCCACTGCTCGGCAGAACGCAGATCGGGGAGGGCTGCCAGGCCGCGCAGAAAGCAGGAAGAGTTGATGGAAACTTGCGCTTCGAGGTGTTCTGCGAGCGCGACGGTATGCGCGATGAGCAAGTCCGCGTGTTCAAGCAGGACAACCAGCTGACGAGCAAGCGTTGAGTGGGCCTGGTGTGCCGCCTGAACGTTGGCGATGGCCTGCCAGCCTTGCTCGACGACGCGACGAATGCGGAACTGATGGTGTTGCGCGAGACGATGCCAGAGGGCCGGAGTGGGTTTGCGGCCGTTTGTTTGCTCGCGCATGGCAAGGTCGTACACCGAACCGAGGAAGGAAGCCAGCTCGTAGTAGCAATCTGCGACGGCGAGGCGCGCGGGTCGATAAGCGTCGAGTGGCCAGAGAAGAAGCGAGAGCACCGCGGCCCATACGCCACCGAAAAACAGGGCGATGGCCCAGCCAAGAGCAGTATGCCAACCTACGGGCGCCGCACCGATGCCGCAAATGAAGATGACCTGGACGAGGAGCCCGGCTGAACTGAATGGCTGACCGAGGACTGCCAGATAACTCCATAAGAAACAGAAAGCGATGGTGACCGGAAGCGCCCAGATCACACTTCGTCCTGCGATGCAGCCGAGAAAAAGTCCTGCAGCTCCGCCGATAGAAAGCGTTGCAAGTCCAGCGAGACGCGAGCGGTAGGGTCCGCCGGTATCGGCCAGAGTCGCTTCGAAGCCGCCAAGCGCTGCCCAGCCAAGGATGGGAAGGCCGGCGAGATCGCCGATGACCAGGGGCGTACAGAGGGCTACGGCGGCGCGAAGGCCGCGATACCAGTCCATTTGGCGAGCCAGTGAGAAGAGAAATGCGCGCCGACTGTTCGAGGACTGGGCGAAAGCAGTCATGGTTTGAACTCTCGGCGCAGGCTCAATGGCGGAAATGTCGGATTCCGGTGAAGACCATCGCAATGCCGAGGCGGTCGGCGGCGGCGATCACGTCGTCATCTTTGACTGATCCGCCGGGCTGGATGACGGCAGTTGCGCCAGCTGCGGCGACGGCCTCGAGTCCATCGGGGAAGGGGAAGAACGCGTCGGATGCCGCGACGGTGCCTTTCAGCGGGAGCACGGCTTTCTGCGCGCCGAAACGAGCTGCATCGACTCGGCTCATCTGGCCTGCGCCCATGCCCACGGTCTGGCCGTCGCGCGCATAGACGATGGCATTTGATTTGACGTGCTTGCAGACGCGCCAGGCAAAGATGAGGCTGCGCAGTTCTTCGGCTGTCGGCGGGCGCCAGGTGACTACTTTGAGTTCGTCCTCGGTGACGCGGCCGGTGTCGGCGTCCTGAAGGAGCAAGCCGCCGGAGACGTTTTTGACAACCGGGCGCGGCGGCGCATTGCGAACTTCGACGAGGCGGAGATTCTTTTTGGCGGCGAAGCGCTGGCGTGCTTCGGGCGTGAAGGCGGGTGCAGCGATGGCCTCGACGAAGAGCTTGGCGATTTCGGCTGCGGCTTCGCCATCGACGGGGCGGTTGATGCCAATGACTCCACCGAATGCGGACACGGGATCGCATGAGAGTGCCTTTTGGTAGGACTCGAGAATCGTGGGCCCCGTTGCGGCGCCGCAGGGATTGGTGTGCTTGACGATGATGACGGCAGGCTCATCGAATTCCTGCGCAAGTTCCCAGCATGCATCGAGGTCGACGAGGTTGTTGAAGCTGAGCTCTTTGCCCTGCAGTTGCGTTGCGCCAGCGACGCCGAGTCCGGAGCCGTCGCTGTAGAGCGCGGCGCGCTGGTGGGGATTCTCGCCGTATCGGAGGGATTGGGCCAGAGGCATATTGATGCGGAGCGTTGATGGCAGCACCTGCGGTGCAGCTGATTGCGCCTCCGGCGCGACGGGCTGCGTGGGTTCGGGGGCGTCGGCAATCTGATCAAGCGCGTTCGCGATCGCCGAGTCGTAGGCAGCGGTGGTGGCGAAGGCCTGCTTTGCGAGGTGCCAGCGGGTTTCGCGTGTCAGAGCGCCGTTGTGGGTCTTCAATTCTTTAATGAGAGCGGGATAATCGGAGACCTTGGTGACGATGGCGACGTCTTCGAAGTTTTTGGCTGCGGAGCGAACCATGGAGGGGCCGCCGATATCGATGTTTTCGATCAGGTGGCCGAAGGCAACGCCGGGTTGCGCCGCGGTTTTCTCGAAGGCGTAGAGGTTGACGACGACCATGTCTATGGGCTGAATCTCGTGAGCGGCGACGGCAGCTTCGTGTTCCGCGTTGCCGCGGATGTAGAGCAGTCCTCCGTGGACGCGCGGATGGAGCGTTTTCACCCGGCCGTCAAGCATCTCGGGGAAGCCGGTGAGGTCGCTGATGTCCTTTACCGTCAACCCAGCCTCGCGGAGTGCACGCGCGGTGCCTCCGGTGGAGATGAGCTCGACGCCGAAGCCTGCGAGAACCTTGGCTAGATCAACGAGGCCGGTTTTGTCGGTAACGCTGAGTAATGCCCGGCGGATCGTCTTAGTAGTACTTGTCGATGCACTCACAGTTCAGCTCCCTGGCGATCTTCGTAAAGAGGATTGTGCGCCGAGCAGGCGCAGGATGCGAAGACCAAACAACAGACTACATCGAAAGGCCCGGCGGAATTGGTGAGGTGATTTGCACCGCTCGGGCTGCGTTTGCTGTGCGTAACGCGATGAAGGCGATGCAGTAGAGTTGTGATATGAGTAGCGTTCCCCCTCCACCCCCGGGAACCGGGCCTTTTCATGTGGGACCCGACGCGGAGCCGGAGATTCTTCGTCCGGTCGCGGGCTACATTCCAACTCCGCAACCGGTGGTGAGAAGGCAACGGTCGTTCTGGGCAACCGCTCCGGCAACATACGTGCTCGTGGGGATTAATTGCGCTGTGTTTCTGGCGATGCTGCTCCGGGGCGTGAGCGCTATGAATCCCACGGCCGATCAGCTGATGTTTTGGGGAGCGAACAACGCTGGCGCAATCTTGAATGGCGGTCAGTGGTGGCGCATCGTCACGGCGATGTTCGTGCACGGAGGTCTCATTCACCTTGCGACCAATATGTGGTGCCTGTGGAATCTTGGTCTGCTAGCGGAACCGCTGATCGGGTGGATTGGGGTGCTGAGCGCTTACATTCTGACCGGAGCAGCGGGCAATCTGCTTTCCACGTTCTATAGCTGGTTCAGCTACCCCGACGCTCGGTTTACGCCGGGCGGGATTGGCTTTCCACCCGGAGTTGGCGCTTCTGGCGCGGTCTTCGGGATAGCGGGGGCATTGATCATTTTGCTCAAATCGAAGCAACTGCCGGTGCCGCGGATCGAGCTGAAACGCCTGCGCAGGTCAGTTATCTATTTTGCTGCAATCAACCTTATGATCGGGTTTTCAGTGAATGTTGGCACACGCGTGATGGGCTCTGGTCTGCGCATTGACAACATGGCGCACCTGGGTGGGTTCACTTGCGGGTTGCTGTTTGCGGCGCCCCTTGTGCCACGTCTTGGATCGACGAAAAGCCAGTTTGAAACCCGTCTCCGGATCGCGTTGACCCTGGTCGCAGGACTGCTCGTGCTCTTCAGTTTCTACCTTGCTCAACTGCCAGGTTGATGAGCCGCGTACCGACATGATCTGTGCGAAAATCTGATTGAACGCAGCTCGTCGAATTCCTCTCAAGGAGGCAGACCATGAGGCGTCGTGAATTTCTGAGACAAGCAGCGGCCACGGCCGCGGCCGCCGCTGCTTCGAGCCAACTCAAAGCGAAAACTCCCACAAATCCAATCGCACGGCGAACGCTGGGTCGAACCGGCGAACAGCTTTCTATCATTGCGTTCGGCGGCATCGTGGTGATGAACGAGAGCGCGGGCGAATCCTCGAACATTGTGGCCGAGGCAGTGGATCGCGGTATCAACTACTTCGACGTTGCTCCGAGCTACGGTAATGCGCAGGAGCGGCTTGGACCGGCGCTGGCTCCGTATCGCAAGAACTGCTTTCTGGCGTGCAAGACCGAAGGCCGGATGAGAGACGACTCGCGCAAGCAACTGGAAGAGTCGCTTCGGCTGCTGCAGACGGATCACCTGGACCTTTATCAATTCCATGCGCTGACGAAGATGGCGGAACTGAATAAGGTGCTCGGGCCTGGCGGCGCGATGGAAACCATGGAGGCAGCGAAGAAGGAAGGGAAGATCCGCTACATAGGCTTCAGCGTTCATTCGGCGGAAACGGCCGTCGCTGCGATGGATCGGTACAACTTCGACACTATTCTGTTTCCACTGAACTTTGTGCTGTTTACGCAGGCGGGATTTGGTCCGCAGATTTTGAAAAAGGCGCAGGAGAAGAAGATGGGGATCCTGGCGCTAAAGGGCATGGCAAAGTCAGTCTGGCCGGCCGATCAGAAGAAGGACCATCCCGAGCCGAAGTGCTGGTACAAGCCGGCGGGGTTTCCTGACGAGGCGTCGATGGGCCTTCGCTGGACGCTGGGGCATCCAATCACGGCTGCGATTCCGCCAGGAGATGAACGCTATTTCAGGCTGGCGATGGATGTAGCGCAGAATTATAAGCCGTTGGAGCCGCACGAGGAGCAGGCGCTGCTCGCTGGCGCTCATGGAGCCGAACCTATCTTTCATTTGGGGAACGATGTGTAGCGGGGGCTTGGTGCGTCACTGGCCATGAAGCCCGAAGCCCCGCGTGGCCGTGGAAATCTAAAATTACCGCACTGCTGTAGAAGCAAACTTCTTGACCATGGCGAGCAGCAGTTTGCGATCGCTGTCATTCAGGTTGGTTGAGTAGCGGCGAATCTGCGTAAGGAAGCGCAGTTCGTCGTCGCTGAGGTGGTGTGTATTCACCGCGCCTCCAAGAGAGTCTTCGGCGAAAAACTGGGCGATGGGCAAGTCGAGCGCGAGTGCGATTTTCGAGAGTGTATCGAGCGAGGGGACGGTGTGTCCGTTCTCAACGCGCGAAAGATAGCAGCGCAGCAGTCCTGTCTTCTTTTCGATGTCGCCCTGGGAGAGCCCCTTTTGCAGCCGGTGCGCGCGGATAGTGGTGCCGATCTTCATCACGCCAAATGCCTTTCCCGCTTCCCGTGCCTGGGAGACATCCACGGTAGCTACCACTGAGTTATTGGCGTAAGAGTAAACATGGCATCTTGGAGAGCGCAAGCGAAAATCCTTGTTGAAAACACCGGTGGTAACCTGCATGTAAACCAAGTAGTAAACAGCAAGTTCTCGCTTTCGTTACCTATATTCCGGTGTTTTTAGCAAGTGAAGTGTCCGCTTTTCGGGCGGTGAGGATGGAGCCATGCGCGAGAGCATGGAGATCTATCCGCGACCGCGCGGAGCGGGCGATGAAGTGCAGGAAGTGTTGTTGCGAGCCACAGCGGGCAAGATCAAGTGGTGGCAGGCGCGGAGTTGTCGGCATCAGCGAGCGTCAGATGCGTCGCTGGCGGAAGCGGCTGGATGAGCAAGGCCCGAAGGGATTGCTGGACCGGCGACGGCGGAAGCCCAGCTCCAGACGGTACCGAAGGCGGAGCCGAAGAGGTTCTGAGTCTGTATCGGGACAGGTACTTCGATCTGAACGTGCGGCACTTTCATGAGAAGCTCGGCGAAGAACACCAGATCGGTTTGAGCTACACGTGGGTGAAGCAGGCCTTGCAGGCGGCCGGCCTGGTAAAGCGCAAGGCCAGACGGGGCGTGCATCGCAAGCGGCGTGAGCGGCGTCCTCTACCGGGGATGATGCTGCACATCGACGGCAGCGATCATCAGTGGTTTCAGGATGAGCGTCGGCACGATCTGATCGTGATCCTCGACGATGCCACCAGCGAGATCTACTATGCGCAGCTGGCCGAGGAAGAGACGACCGCCACCGTGATGGCCGGGCTGCGGGCAGTGATCGAACAGAAGGGGCTGTTCTGTTCGCTCTATTCCGACCGCGGAGCCCATTTCTGGTATACGCCGAAGGCGGCGGCAAGGTCGATTATGAGCGTCCTACACAGGTGGGCCGTGCCATGAAGGAACTGGGAGTGCACATGATCCCGTCCTACTCTCCGCAGGCACGGGGACGCTCGGAGCGCAACTTCTCTACCTGGCAGGGACGGCTACCGCAGGAACTGCGATTGCGCGGGATCCGAACCCTGGAAGAGGCCAACAAGTTTCTCAGGGAGCACTACATCGCTGAGTTCAACCGCCGCTTCACAGTCCCGGCTGCCGAGCGCGGAACGGCTTTCATATCCTGCCGGCACAGGAATCTGGAGATGGTCTTCACCCAACGCTACGAGCGCACCGTCGATCGGGATAACACGGTGAGCTTTTACAACGTAATCATGCAGCTCGAACGTGCCGAGTGGCGTCCCACCCTGGCTGGATCGAAGGCGATCATCCATCAGCATCTCGACCAAACCCTGACCTTGATGATCGCAGGACATCGCGTCGGTCATTACAGCGCGGAAGGAAAGCTGTTGACGCCGCTGACCAAAAAACAAATCAAGGCCGTGGAAAAGACGTTGAGAGGAAAAGTCCAAAAACAGACTTTCCCTCCCAACTTGCAAATCCCGCACACGACGCGGGATTCGCACTTTCCCACCGCCTCTACGGCTACTAATTTATGAATCCGGACATTTCACTTGCTACGAAAAGCGGACATTTCTACTTGCTAACGACAACAGCAAGTTCTCGCTGAGAAGCCGTTTTTGCGGTTGTGCTGCCAAAAAGCGGCGGACCCAGATATAAGTGGCGGTGCGCTTTTCCTGACGTCAACCTTCATGCTTCGAAGTTCGTCTGTCTGAATACGGGATTGAGTGCAGGAGTTGGATGAGGCGAAGAGTACTACGAGGGGCTATTGCGGCGGCGTGCGCAGTCGCGGGCATCGGAGCGTGGGCTCAGTCCGCAGTCCCTGTTCCGGGTCCAACGTCCGGCCTTGCAACGCCCGCGCCCAATACCCCCCATGCCCCATCCGCAGTTAGTGGCGGGAAACTTCACGGGCAAGTAAAGAGCGGAACGATTCCGCTGCCCGGCGTCACCGTGACCGCCCAGAACACGCTCACCGGCAAGCGCTACTCGACCACAACTGACTTGACCGGCGCGTGGTCTCTGACGATTCCGCAAAATGGGCGTTATGTGATTCGGACCCAATTTGCGGCGTTTGCGCAGGGCGCCCAGGAGGCGGTGCTGAATGCTTCAAGCCGCGACCAAGCGATGGACTTTCAATTGATGCTTGCCTCACGCGCGGCCCAGCAGCAGCAACTCGAGGATGCGCAGGCGGGACAGGTTCAACAGGCCATTCGGCAATTGGCGAGCAACGGTGCCCAGGCGCTGAACCTGGTGAGCGCGCTGACTGGAGACACGGAGGCGCAGGGCGGGACCACGGGTGCAGGAAGCGGAGCGGTCCTGCCGTCGATTGCGGGGAACTCCGAATTCAGCGATCAATCGGTTGCCATCAGCGGGCAATCGGGTTCTGTAAGTCCAATGGCCGGTGTTGACATGGACAGGCTGCGCGACGCGATGGAAACGGTGCGCGCACAGGGCGGCATGAATGTCGACGGCATCGGCGGTGGAGGGCTGTTCGGAGGAGGGGGATTTGGCCCGGGAGGGGGCGGCGGCTTTGGAGGGTTCGGTGGCGGTGGTCGCGGGGGCGGAGGTGGGCGCAGCAACTTTCGCGGCTTCAATCCGGGGCAGCCTCACGGCGCGGTTTTCTGGATGGGCAGCAACTCGGCGCTGAACGCTCAGCCTTTCAGCCTGTACGGACAGCCGCTGCAGCAGCCGGCCTCGGGTACGAACCGATTCGGGCTCACATTCATGAGCGCTCCATATATCCCAAAGCTGACGAAACCCAGCGGCAAGGATATGGTGTTTCTCACCCTGTCGGGAACGCGGAGCTCCAATCCGGTGGACGAGTATGCGACGGTGCCGACGGACGCCGAGCGCGCGGGAGATTTCTCGGCCCCAGGTCTGCCGCCAATCTTTGACCCGACAACGCAGCAACAGTTCTCGTCGGGTGGCGTTTTGAATGTGATTCCTGCGGATCGCATTTCGCCGCAAGCCAAGGCGCTGCTCACATGTCCGAATCCTGTTTCGAGCGGGACGAATTGTCAGCCGTTCTATCCGGAACCGAATATTTCGAATTCGGTTCAGAACTATCACCTGTTGACGACGGCGCAATCCAACTCGACGCAGGCAGGCATCCGCTACATGCGCAGCATCGGTGCAAATGCCTCGCCTTCGGTATGGGCGGTCGCGGAGGCGGCGGGCGGGCGGCGCGCGCAGCAGAGCCAGGGCCTTCGGCAGAGCGTCAATGCCAATTACAACTGGAGCCACGCAGCCTCAGACAACGTGAATATCTTCCCGCAACTGGGCGGCAAGACATCGTCCAATTCGAACTCGTTGCAGGTGGGCTACACCGTGGGATATCACAAATTTACCAATGTGCTCAACCTGAATTGGAATCGCTCAGATACCAATGTGACCAACTTCTTCACCAATGGGACGGACATCGAGACGCAGCTTGGAATTCTGGGACCGAACAATGCCCCGCTGAATTCGACCGCTCTGAATTATGGATTGCCGAGCATCGTGTTGAGCAATATCGCAGGCATGAACGAACAGCAGCCCAGAGTCGCAGTAGCACAGACGATTTCTTTCTCCGAGACTTTCAGTTGGATTCATGGCAAACACAACATGCGTTTCGGCGGCGACTATCGGCGCGTGCACAACGATTTTCTTTCGAGTTCGAATGCGACGGGGACCTTTGCATTCACCGGACTGTTCACGCAAAATGCGGCGAGCGACCCAAATACGGGTTTCTCGGTCGCGGATTTTCTGCTGGGACTTCCGCAGCAGACTGCTCTCAATTCTGCGGTGAACAAAACCTACTTGCGCGACAACGTGATTGACGCCTTTGCGATGGACGATTGGCGTATGCTTCCGAGTCTCACGCTGAACTACGGTCTGCGTTACGAATTCTTTGCTCCCTACACCGAAAAATACGGACGGCTGGCGGAGGTTCTGACGAATCCGGCAGGAGGATTTACCGCACAGACGCAGGTGCAATCGGGACAAGCCGGGCTGCCCGCTTCGCTGGTGTATCCGTTCCGCAAGGCATTTGCGCCGCGTATAGGGATCGCATGGAGACCGCCAAAACTGAAGCAGACGGTGATCCGCGCCGGATTCGGGATCAACTACACGGTTGGCTCTTATGCCACGTTTGCGACAACCATGGCGCATCAACCGCCGTTTTCAAATCAGCAGACGAACCAGGAGATCACATCGACAGGCGCGCCGACTTCAGCCTGCGTGCAAATCGGCACGTGCCTGACTCTTGCACAGGGTTTTCCGGCCCCGGCGACGGTGGGGAATTACGCGCTCGATCCGCACTTCCATTTGCCGTACGTGCAGACGTGGAATCTCGATATCCAGAAGACGTTGCCGTGGGACGTAGTAATGAACGTTGGCTATAACGGGTCGAAGGGAAACCATCTGGATATTGTCACGGCTCCGCGAGCACTCGCGGTTAGTCCCGACACTGATCCATCGAACCTGATCTTTCGTTATGAACAAGGAATAGCGTTTTACAAATTCAATGCAGGCACGCTGCGCGTGAATAAACGGCTTTCGAACGGAGTTTCGCTGGGCGCCAACTATCAGTACTCGCATGCGATCGATAATGCGGGGATAGTGGGCGGCGTAGGTGGGGTTGGCGCACAGGATTGGACGGATCTGCAGGATGAGGAAGGGGATTCAAGCATCGACGTGAGGCATAGGGTGAGCGGGAATTATCTATATGAATTGCCTTTCGGTCAGGATAAGCGCTGGGTAACGACGGGTGCCGGCTCGCACATTCTGGAGGGATTCTCGCTTTCGGGCACATTTACGTTTGCGACAGGCACACCGCTGACTCCGATTTTTCAAGCAGGAACAACCAGCGTGGCTTGCGGAACGTCAGGCACGTTCCGGCCAAATCTAACCGGTACGCCGTTGAATTTGAGTACCGGGAGGCAGTGGTTCAATCCAGCGGCATTTGTTGAGCCTACTAATCCTCCGGACAATCCTTATCCATGCGGCGTGTTTGGAAACACGCCACGCAGCTATTTCAAGGGCCCTGGGATTGTGCAGAACAACATGTCTTTGTCGAAGACGATGCAACTTGGCGAGACGCGCAGCCTGGAGATTCGCGCGACCATCAACAACGTGTTCAATACGGTGCAGTATGCGGGCGTCGACACCAACGTGGCGTCCCCTACGTTTGGGCAAGTGACTTCTGCAGCTGCGATGCGGTCGTTCCAATTCACCTCGAGGTTCAGGTTCTGATGGCGAATTGGGTGGAAAAGACGGTTGCGGTCGTCGCGATTTGTGCGCTTGCGTTACCGGTGTCGCCGACTGCGGGAGCGCAGGACGCAAGTGCCGCACGGCAAGACAGTTACGTATTCAAGGCTAACGCGGAACTTGTGTTGACCAACGTGGTGGTGCGCGATGCGAAGACCGGTGAGTTTGTGCGGGGCCTGAAGCAGAGTGACTTCACGGTCTCAGAGAATGGAAAGGCGCAGCAGATTTCGTCGTTTGATTTCCAGACTGTCGATATGGCGACGCCGTTGAACGAGGCTACCATCAGCGGATTGGCGGCGGGTATCAATGGGCCGGGAACAAAAGCGGCTGTTGTCGCGAAGCCGGAAGACCTGCGCAACCATCGGCTGATTGTGATGTTCTTCGATCTGACGACGATGCAACCGGAGGATTTGGATCGGTGCGTGAAGGCTGCGCGGGATTTCCTGACAAACAAGATGCAGCCAGCAGACCTGGTTGCGCTGGTTTCGCTGGATCAGACGCTCAGGGTGGATCAGGACTTTACAGCTGACAGAGCAGTGCTGGCGAACGAAGTGGGGATCTACAACGGAACCGAGGGACAGGGGTTCGCACAGGGCGCCACGGCAAACACCAATCAGGTGGAGGATACGACGGCCTACACGCCCGACGAGAGCGAGTACAACGACCTGAATACGGATCGCGAATTGTTTGCGCTGCGTGCAATCTCGAAATCACTTGAGAAGATTACTGAAAAGAAATCCCTGCTCTATTTTTCAGGCGGCATCTCGCGAGACGGTATTGAAAATCAGGCATCCCTGCGTGCAGCCATCAATTCGGCTGTGCGGGCGAATCTCTCGATCTACAGTGTGGACACACGCGGTTTGCAGGCCATCTCGCCGCTCGGCGATGCGTCGACGGGTAGCAGTCGCGGTTCCGGGGCATTCAATGGCGCAGCGCTTACGAACAACATGAATGCCAACTTCGCCTCGCAGGAAGTGATGGCGACGCTGAGTTCCGATACTGGTGGCAAGGCGTTCTTCGATTCGAACGATTTTGCTCCGGCGTTCGCGCAGGTACAGCGCGACACGTCGGCTTATTATGCGATCGGCTTTCACTCGACAAATCTCGGCACGGGATGGCAAGTATCGGAAGCTGACGATCAAGATCAATCGGCCTGGCGTGAAGCTGGAGTACCGACCGGGCTACTATGCGCCTGCTGACTTCAAGCACTCAGGCCGCGAAGATCGTGAGCGCGAGCTGGACGAACAGCTGACGAGCGACCTGCCGGCGACAGACGTTGCCGTGTATCTGGATGCGATGTACTTCCGGCTTGATGAGAATCGATTCTTTGTGCCGGTTTCGCTGATCGTGCCCGGGTCGCAGATTCCGTTTGTGAAGGGCGGCGACAAAGACAAAGCTACGCTCGACATTATTGGCGAAGTGATTGACGAAGTAAAGCGGCCAATCGGCAATGCTCGCGAGACGGTGAAGCTGAATCTCGATCCATCCTTGCAGGCACGGCAGAAGAACATCGAGTACACGACGAGCTTCAACCTGCCGCCGGGCAAATATCACCTCAAGTTCGTGGTGCGGGAAAACCAGACCGGCCGCATGGGCTCGTTCGAGGCAGACATCACGCTGCCGGACATGAAGAAGCAGCCCCTGAAGATGAGTTCCATTGTTCTGGCTTCGCTACGGCAGCCGAGCAAGAAGAATTCGCCTCTCATCCGGGGTGGCGAGGAATACGTGCCGAACATCAGCCACGTATTCCGCCAGGACCAGCACCTTTACTTGCTCTACGAGGTCTATGGACCGACGCGGGAGAAGCCGGCAGAGGGGCAGCCCAAGGGAACGAAGGCCGGCATTAACCTGCTCAGCAGCCTCCAATTGATCCAGGGCGCAACCAAGGTCTACGAGACGCCGCTGGTGCAGGCGAAAGCCGTCAACGTGGAAGGCCGGGATGCGGTAGCCGTGGAGTTGGATGTGCCGCTGTCCGGGCTAAAGCCGGGCTCGTACGTGTGCCAGCTCAACGTAATTGACGATGCCGGCGGCAGCTTCGTGTTTCCGCGATTCGCTGTTTTGGTACGCGAACCTGCCCCGACGGCGACACCCACCGAACCGGTCGCCAGTACCTTGAGCGGGGGCTTGTCCGGGCAGAAGTAGACTCAAATCCTGCAACAGTTCTCCACCACCAATCCGCGTATTCTGAAGCGGTGAGGTGAAATGGCGGCCGGCAATCCAGGGCGCGTTGCGGTGATTACGGGAGCCACGGGAGGCGTGGGTGCTGCGGTTGCGCGGGCTCTTTCCCGGGCTGGCTATTCGCTCGTACTGACTGCTCCTTCGATGGAAAAACTGAGTGCCTTGGCTTCGCAACTCAAGGGCCCCTGCACGGTAATTGAAGGTAATCTCAGTGATGAGTCTCTGCCTGAGACATTGCTCTATGCAGCGCTCGATCGATTCGGACGATGCGATATCTGCTTGAACAATGGAGCGCTGTTTGAAGCGGGAATCATCGAGACGGTTGATATTGAGCGCCTCAGCAGCATGGTTCGCGTCAATGTCGAGGGCTCTTTCCGCTTTGCATATGTGTTTGTGAAGCACTTCGTCTCAGAAGGGTCTGGGCACCTGGTAAATGTCTCGAGCGTCCTTGGCAGCAGTTCACGGCCAACACCTTATGCCGCGACACAGCGGGCGATCGAAGTGCTTTCAGACGCGTTGATCGCGGAGCTGGGCGAAGGCGAAGTCATCGTCTCCTGTATTCAACCGGGGCTGGTTAAGAGTGGACCTCATCATCGCTGGGAGATTGCGCCGGAGGGTGCGGGATCAGGGTATCCGCTGGAGCCGGAGGATTTCGCCCGCATGGTGTTGTTCATCCTGGAGCAGGCGGGGGACGGGCAGAAGGAACATGAAGCACCTGAAGCTGAAACGCCCGGCGAGGAGGAGCAATCGGGGGCAGAGCCAGAGATCGAAGCAGGGGAAGAAGTGATCGAAATTCAGGCTGAAGAAACTTCCAGGGAGGGTGCTGACGATTTTCCTGAGGAAGGGCTTGTCGAGGATGAAACCTAAGCGGTTGGCTCAGGCGGACGGATTTCGATCGCGATCCGTGCCGCGATAGGGGCAGTGCCGGCAGCCTGATCCGCAGCACGTGCCGCGCTTAAGCAGATAAGCTGCGGTGAAGACCATGTAGGGGCCATCGAAGTAATAGTCCTCTGGATCGAGGCCTGGCACGGGGTTTGGCGGCGCCGGGGAATCGCTCTCTTCCATTTTCGAATTGTCTCAAACCTATTTGGTGCAGTGACGGCCGGTCCAGATCTGGCCCACCAGCGCACATTTAGAATCGAATCATGACATTGACGACATTGACCGCGCAAGATCGCGCTCGCCGCATCAAGATCATTCTCTTCGATGTGGACGGTGTGCTGACGGATGGCACCATCTGGCTTGTTCCCGCTCCGAACCCCGCGTCGAGCAGCGCAGACACACAGTCGCATCTTTCAAAGCACGCCAGTCAGGTTGGCTTTGGGGTTCATTCGACGACCATGATGGAAGCGAAGGGCTACAGCGCGCATGATGGTACGGCGATTTCATTGGCACGACTTGGTGGCATGAAGTGCGGTGTGATCACGAAACGCATCAGTGAGACGGTAGCTACACGCTCTCGAGACCTGAAGTTGGAATTTGTCTATATGGGGCAGGCCTTCAAAATGCAGGCCGTACGCGAGATTATGGCAAAGGAAGGCGTGACGCTCGACGAGATCGCTTATGTCGGCGATGACGTGATCGATCTTCCCGTGATGCGCGAGTGCGGATTTGCGGTTGCAGTGGCCAACGCGCGGCAGCAGGTAAAGGATGAGGCCCACTACGTAACGCCGAATGCGGGCGGGTACGGAGCAGGACGGGATGCAGTCGAGTTCATTCTTGAGGCCAAGGGGCTTCTGCAAAAGACGATTGACGAGTACATCGATGAGCGCAACCCGATCTCGCCTGCGATGGATATCGGCAAAGGTTCAGCCTAGACAGATCACGCACTTCAGTTCCCAGTCGGAAATACCTCTTCGATGAGAATGGTTCGAAGCGTCTGGCGCAGGTCGGTCTTTGCGTCTGGTTCGGTGTTCGATTGCGGATGCAATTCCGGTGTGGCAGCCGGCGTACCGGTATCCGTTGTATTCACCGCGAGAATACTGGCGCAGTGATCTGCCGGATCGATTAGCAACTCCGACGAAAAGCCGCCCTGGTCGCCGTCGTGATAGATGTAGCGGTGGCCGCCGGTCTCGACAACGAAGAATCCAAGTCCCATTTTCGGCTGCGATCCGTGAGGGCCCGCTGTGTATGCGGTTGAGGGCTGGCCCGGCTCGGTTGCCGGTAACCCACCCGTCCACGCCTCTTCGAGCGAACTGCGCTTCAAGACAATTTCGTAGAGCTGGTTGCCGGGATCGCCGATGAGGAAGCGCAGGTATTTTGCCATGTCGGTAATCGGCGCTTTGAGCCCGCTGTTGGAGGTCGTAATGCCCGTGTCGTAATTGAAAGGCTGCGGAGTGAGCTTCGCGCCTGCGCGGAGATAACTTGCAGAGGCGTGCGGTTCGAGAAAATAAGGCGCAACATCGAAGTAGCTGTTCGTCATGCCAAGGGGCTTGAGGATGTTCTTGTCGATATAGACTTCGAAGTCGTCGCCGCTGATGCGCTCGATGATCTGGCCGAGGAAGACATAGCCAAGGTTGGAATAGCTCCAACGCGAGCCGGGCATGAAGGCCGCGTGCGTATAGGGCAGCATTGCTGCAACCTGCGACCACCGGGTGGGCTCGAATGGCTGCCAGTCGCAGTTGGAGGCGTCATCGCAATCCCATGGCCAGGTGGGATTGCGGAATCCCGCGCTGTGCGTAAGCAATTGCCGGACGGTGATTGAGTCGATGTTGCCGAATGCATCGTGCACCTCACGCAATTCAGGCACGTAGCGAGCGGCTGGATCATCCAGCGAGAGCTTGCCACGATCGCGAAGCTGCAGGATCGCGATGGCTGTCATTGTCTTGGTGATCGAGGCCCAGTTGTAGGCGGTTGCGCTGTCAACTGGCTGGTGGTTTTCGCGCCGAGCCTCTCCAAACGCGAGGGTCTGCTCCGATCCCTGGCTGCGTACGAGTGCGAGTCCGCCGCCTACGACCCCATGCTCCTTCAGCACCGCTTCAAACTGTGGACGGAAGTTGTCGAGCGAAGAGCGGGACGCCGATGGCTGGGCATGGCATGAGGCAGTGAACACAAGGCAGGCGACCGCCGCCGCGAGCGCGTGAACAGCTGAATGTCGGATCGGCATGGGGCAATCATAATATGCGCGCCAAGCGGGCGAGACGAGACAATAAGCGCTTTGTCAAAGTCTTCTGAGGGGCGGACATCCAGCGGCCGGGCCAGCGCATCTTATTGTTCACGTGGATCTTGCTGTGGTCCCGCACCTTATTTTATCTAAAGCCGTCTCGCTATTTTTGATTTTGTAGTGCCATCTTTAATTTGCGAGGTCAGGAACGTGAAGAATATAGCTAAAGCGGCAATCCTCTTTGTGGATGATGAGCCATGCATGCGCGAAGTGATGGCGATGATCCTCAGCGAGGAAGGGTACGAAGTTTCTACCGCGACAGACGGGCTTGATGCGCTGGCCCAGCTTCGCAATTCAGTTCCCGATCTGATCATCTCGGATCTGCAAATGCCCCGCATGTCGGGCGTCGAATTTCTGTCGGTCGTGCGTCGTCGGTTCCCCGCGATTCCAGTGATTGCCATCAGCGGCGCGTCCGATATGAAGGAATTCTTGCCGGCCGAAGTGATGGCCGATGCGTTCTATCCCAAATGCCGTTGCCAGCCCGACGAGTTGATGCGCACCGTGTCGGACCTTATGCACCTACCGTTGGCACGGCCGACGAACTATCACCCAGTCCATCCGCCAAAGGTCCAAACTGCGCGGCGCATTCAAGACGGAAGTGGTAGCCGTGCGTGGCACCTGACCTGTACAGACTGCTTACGCGCATTTTCGTGGACTGGTGAAGAAATGAATGTCCGGGAGATTCAGCAGGCCCACTGCCCGTTCTGTACGACGTCGGTGAATTTCGCAAATGACGTTGAGCTTCCGTCATCTGCCGTCGTCATGAGCCCTTGCATCCCTCCAAGGATGTCTGCGGCTTAGAAGCATTTCACACTGTTAGCCATTTCGTTTTCGATCAATTGACAAAAATAGAAGGCCAGTCGCGGCAATGCGACTGGCCTTCTTTTTGATTCCACTCATCAACCTAGGACGATGGCCGGTTTCTCGCCTCGTGTGTCTGCCTCGTTCAACTCGGTGATAATGGTGCGGGTCTCGCCAGGCATTAACGCAATGTAGTTATCGGAGTAGATTGCAGGAAGGATGCGATCACCAGTCTTCTCGCGCACTGCTTTCAAGCGCACCATCAAGGCAGGCGAAGATCCGGTGTTCTGGAGTGTCGTTGAGAGCTCCCAGACGTCTCCTTTTCGCACCGTGGAAGTTTTGGCGTCGAGCTTGGGTGCGGGCAACTCGCGGATGGCGCGAAAATCGTTTTGTCGCAAGCCGCGCATGTAGAAGTTCGAGGAGAGTGTCTCGGAATTGCGGCTGAGTGCCAGGCGCAGGAAGTGGACCGGGGACAATCCGACCGGGTACTTCATATTGATGCAGGCTGTTGTTGAGTCTTCTGCGCTGTCAATCTGCGTGGTCTTCAGGTCCACTCGCTTCCCATCCATGTTCAGGATTTCAACCGATGCCGTGAGGCCGGTGACCTTGCCGGCGTTGTAGTTGACCACTTCGACGGTTTCTTCGGCGCAGTTCCACTGAATGTGCAGAGGCTCCGAGCCTTTCTTGCATCCATAGTAGGCGGCCGTCGGTTCAAAGAAATAGTCATACGTCTGCCAGACGAACGAGGGCCAGCAGGAGTGGCTCATCCACAGCAGCACGCCCATGCGGTATTTGCTTTGCGCTTCAAACATGGCGCGGTACGTATCGTAGTTCACGAACTGGGCTAGCCTGATCCACTCCTCGGCATTCGTGGCACCGCCAAAGCTGTTCTCAATGATGTTGCGGAAACCGGCACCACCCATGGCGCCTTGCAGGCAAAAGTCGTGAAGGCCCCAATCGAGCGCCTGAGGCCACAACGCTTTTTCAGGCATCATCAAACGCACACTGTCGAGCGATGGAATGTTGGGCGCGCCGATTTCACTGTGCAACTGTTTGTCGGCTACCGCGAAATAGAAGCTTGCCGGATTCGTCCAGTAAGGGCCGTGTCCGCTGACGACTTTGTCTGCCGAACTCGGGATGTAATGAAGCCCCGGATGGAGTTCGCCGAGAGTCTTCCGAATCCCTTCTTCGAGCGGTGGCGGAGGGAAGCCCTCATTGCGACCGCAGTAGAGACCGACGGAAGGATGGTTCCGGATGCGCAAAACGAGGTCCTTCACGTTTTTCAGGAAGAGTTCGTTGTCATCCGGCTCAGGGCCGTCCCATGGATTGGCAAGCCAAAAGTCCTGCCACACCACGATGCCGTGACGGTCGCAGGCTTCATAAAATGCGTCGTCGCCGATCTGGCCGACCCAGTTGCGAATCATGGTGAAATTCATCTCGCGGTGGTACCGAACCGCGACATCGTATTCGCGCGCACGATAGCGGAGCATCGATTCGCCGAACCCCCAGTTGCCCCCGCGCGCGATGAATCTGCGTCCGTTGATCCATATCCGCAGATCGCCTCCGTCTTCGCTGTAGGTCATCTGGCGAATGCCTGCCTTGAAGGCCTTCTTGTCAATCGTCTTTCCGCCGGCTTCCACGGAGATTTGTGCGTCGTAGAGGTACGGATCACCGTAACCGACAGGCCACCAAAGTTTGGGATCCTTCAGGTGAAGTGCCGGGAGCAGTGGACGGATCAAGGGTGACGGTTTTCCGTTCTCCCGGGGTGAGCTTTATGCGCTGCTGGACTCGGATATCGCCCATCTGGAAGTGCACTGTGCCGCTGAACGGACGAGTTTGGTGATTGACGAGATCCGCCTGGACGGTGAGGTCGGCGGATGAGGTATCCGGAAGCGGAAGCTTGGCGGAGACAAACTGGTTTTCAATCGTCACGGCTTCAGTGACGGAAAGAGAGACGTCGCCCCAGATGCCGATGTCGCGCCCACGCATGGTCGGAATCCAGTCCCATCCGATGGAGGCGTGATAGGTGGGGTTGTCGGCTCCGAGCCCGCCGCCGTTTTTGGCGCATACTTCAAATGTCTTTTGCTTGGCGCTGCCGGGTGTCGCGTTCTTCTCAATGCGGACGGCGAGCGCGTTCACACGGCCAGGCAGAATCTTCTGGGACACATCGAACTGACCGCGCATGAAGCCGCCTTCAATTCGACCCAGCTTCTCGCCGTTCAGAAATACCTCTGCCTTCCAGTTGATGCCATCGAAGTTAAGCCAAGCGAATTGCTTGCGGCAGACTTCGCGGGAGCAGTGAATTCGGTGCGATACCAGAAGTCGGAATAGAAGAATGAATCGGAGATGTGAAGTTGATTCTGGCCGAAGTTTGGATCGGGAATCGCTTCCACATTCGCGTACGAAGTCAAAACCGTCCCCGGCACAGTGGCGACGAGCCAGTCAGCGTCGCGGAAGGCGGGCTTTGATAAGGCTTCACCCGCATCCTGGACGAGGTTTGCTCTTTGAATGCGCCACGATCCCCCGGCGAGGACGAGTTTCCGGTCTGGACCCGATTGGGGCGCTGCTTTGGGTCTGGCCATAAATCCGCCGCGGCCGAGTACCTCGATTTCGCTGAGAATATAACCGTACGGAGAGCTTGGTCGTTTCATCAGGACTCGCACGTAGCGGCCGTTGGCCGGCTCCGGCAGTTTGAAGTCGTCGACCGCGCCGGACAAGCCGGAAAGCGATTGAAGATCGCGCCAATTTTCCGCGTCGTCGGAGACTTGCACGGAGCCCTCGGTGGCGCGAGCGATCCAGTAGAGTTTCACGTGATCGAACTCGCATCGGGAGCCTAGGTCAACGTAAACCCATTCTTCGCCGGATCCGACGCTCATCCATGCACTGGTGAAACTATAGGGGCCGCCGACCTCAACGCGCTGATCGCCTTTGAAGAATGCCACCTGGCCAAGTTTCCATGTCGTGTTGAAGACCGACATGGGGTTGTTTCCGGAACCCATTGCGCACTCGATCCGGTAAAACCGGCTGCGGCTGGCTGAGTTCAGCGATATGAAAGGCGTAAAGAAGTGATTTGGAGCGCAGAAATCGGGCGGATACCCGGCCGTAGATGCCGGCTTCGGTGCTGATGTGGCGCCCGCTACTGTCCATGTGCGACCGTCGTCAGAGGCAGACACTGTAAAAGTAAGCGCGGCAGGCGATGCCTGGAGCGGCGAAACGACAAAGAGCTGGATGCGGTCAATTTCCGGCGCTGCGTCGCCCCCCGCAAGTTGAATATCGACTTGCGCGCGATTTCCGCGAAGTTCCATCGTATTCATGGGCGCGTGGTCGACAATCACTTCGCGATTTTCTTTCGACACCGGTCCCTGGGAAACATCGGAGACGACAATCCATTGCGGCAATCGATCTGTTTTGATGCCGTCGGTCACCAGCTGGGCGGTAAGGTTGTAGTCGTAGCTGCTCGAGTGATAAGCAGGACGCAGGAGAGCAAGATTGCGGTAACTTGTCGTGTCGGGTATAAGGGTAGGACTAAAATCAGCGCCCGGTTCTCCGGGATAGATTCCGATGCCGCGCGTGTACTCAAGTGCCTGGGATGCATCTCCGGTTTGGGCTTGCAGGCCGGATGTTCCAGCTTCGATATTTCGGGCAGGTTGGGCGAAGACTGAAGTGCCATCGACTGCTATGCCCGCGCCGACGATCGCCGTGGTTTTCAGGAAATCTCTTCTTGATGTCGTCATCTGTTCTCCGTGAATCACAACCGCGGTCCATCGAATCCTTGCAAAGTTGCCGACCGATGAGACGAGCGATTTTTTCATATACATCTTCAGCCGATTCCGTCGACTTTTCGGTATTCTGCGAAAGCGACTTTTCAGCGCAGATGGTTTTGCAGGCTTTGGTCCGACAACCATGTTAGCCGCATGGGCCGGCCGGCACCACGTGCGAGGACTTCTCGCGGGATTGTGAACGGTTTTCGATTGGAAGATTCGACGGCGTCGAAGGCCGTCCGGTCGCGTTACTCTCCTTTAAGGACGGCATTCGAACTGCTCATTATTCGGGAATACGACGGCGCGGAGGCAACATGAATATCAACTTTTCGGACCAGGTGGTTGTGGTCGCTGGCGGCACGGGTGGCCTGGGCAAGGCGGTCAGCCTCGCCTTCGTAAAAGCAGGCGCAAATGTAATCGTTACGTACCATAGTGACGCGGAGTTTCGCGCTCTGTTAGAAGTGGCGAGTCCGAATCAGTCCTCCCTGGAAGGACATCAGGTTGATGTTACTGACACTGCTGCTGTCGCGGGCCTATTGAATGCTGTCCTGGCGAAGCATGGCGCGGTGGATGCGTTGGTCAATACCGTTGGGGGGTACGCGGGCGGAATAAAGCTGTGGGATCTGGAGACGAGCGTATTTGATCGAATGCTGGAGCTGAATCTTCGGTCAGGTTTCGTGCTGGCCCGCGCGGTGTTGCCGATCATGCTAAAGGCAGGGCATGGATCGATCGTCAACGTCGCGGCCAAGGCGGCGATCGATCATGGCGCCGGGGCTGGTGCGTATGCCGCGTCGAAGGCCGCCGCGGTGGCGCTCATGGATTCTCTTGCGGCAGACGCGAAGGGAACTGGCGTGCGGGTGAATTCCATTCTTCCGAGCATCATCGATACGCCCGCAAACCGGCAGGCAATGCCGGCCGCCGATTTCAAAACATGGCCGAAGCCAGAGGATCTCGCGCACGTGATCCTGTTCCTGTCGAGTGACTTCGCCAAGTCGATTCATGGCGCGGCCATTCCGGTCTACGGCAATGACTGAAGCCCTCTGATCGGACCGGCACGTCAACTGAGTTCATAAGGGTGTCGTTGATGACGGGATACCAGGTTACCTGCAATGTCATCTCCAACGATCGTTTCTGAAACCGGGTCCCAACGAACGTGATGCTGTGTCTTCATCGCGATCCAATGCAGTAGACAGGTAGAGCACGCGCGGTGACCAATCTCTGCCGGCGCCGTCGGTGCCTTGCGGGAGTGAATGGAGTCGAGCCAGTTTCCATGCTGGTCATCGGAAGTATATGGGTGAAACTCATCGGGCCCGATGACGGAGTCCAGAATTTTCGGATCGCTGGCGCGGAGTGGGATGATCGGCACCGACGCGTCATTCGTTGTCGCGGTCGGCGTCGTCATGCCGTCCCGGCAGACAAATAACCAGCCCTTGTCACCGATCCATTTGATGCCGTTTTCAAATTCGCCGGAGATCGTCATCACGACACCATTCGCGTAACGACCGTAGGTTCTAAAGGGACCATGCACATCCCAGAGTCCTTCGGTGGGGAACTGGGCTTGACCCCAGATCTCGACGGGGCCGGTGAGTTCCGTGTCCATTCCCCAATGCGCGGTATCGACGTGGTGCGCGCCCCAGCCTGTAATCATGCCGGCTCCAAACTGTTCCATTCGCAGCCAGCCGGGACGATCAAAGCCCTTGGTAGGCATCACACGATCGAGAGTGTAGGGAACTTCCGGCGTTGAGCCGAGCCACGCGTCGTAGTCGAAACCCTTAGGGACCGGCATTGGCTCGGGATTACCGCCGGCGGGATCGCCGGGAAGGCCAATTTCAACGCGTTCTATTTTGCCGATTCGGCCGTTCCTAACGAGTTCCACAGCCCGCGCAAACTGCTTCCAGGAGCGCTGTTGCGAGCCAATCTGCAGAATCTGTTTGCTTGCCTTTACATGGTCCACCATGATGCGGCCTTCAAGAATGGTGAGCGATGCGGGCTTTTGCAGATAGACGTCCTTGCCTGCTGTCACCGCAGCAACTGCGAGCCTGGCATGCTGATGATCAGGAGTGGAGATCAGCACCGCATCAATCTCCTTGTCAGCGAGGAGTTCTCTAAAGTCGGCGTATCCCTTTGTGCCCGTGTAGGGATTTCCGGTCTTCTTGGTGTAAGCGTCGTTCACAAACTGCTTTCCGAGTTCGACGCGGTCAGCACTGAGGTCGCAGACTGCGAGGATGCGATTGTCTCGACCAGCCACACCGGTGAACTTGATTACGCCGGGCATATCATGCACGCGTGAGATTCTGCCCACCCCGATTGCGCCGATATTGATGCGGTTTGAGGGCGCGGTTGCCCCGAAGACGCTGCGAGGCACGATGGTGGGAAATCCAGTTGCTAGGGTTCCAGCAACAGTGCCTTTGATGAAAGCGCGTCTCGTTGAACTCATATGCCTCCTGCGATATTGACTTACGCCCTGATTCGCCAATCCTTCTTTACTTCGGGTTCCGTACTAAATAAGGCAACCGCAGCAATCTTCGATGCTAATCTTACATCCTTTGAGTTAAAGTTATTCTGCCAGCTTCCAGCAAGAGGACGTGCGAAAGAGATTCGGCGCTCGTTCGAGCACGGCCGGAGAGTGAAAGTTCAGTGCAAAGGCCTTCGAATGGTATAGGACATGTTGATCTAACTGAGGTGCAGCGAGCCTCCAGTGAGACGGCGCGCTCCATCAATCGCGACATTGTTCTCGAACTCATTCGAGAGAATCAGCCGATTTCGCGAGCCGATTTGTCCCGGCGCTCCGGACTGCAACGCAGCACGGTGTCTCAGATCGTCGAACAGCTAATTCGCGAGAAATGGGTGCGCGAGGGATCTGTTTTCATCTCAGCTCGCGGACGCCGCCCGACGATGGTGGGATTGAATGAGGAACTCGGTGTGATTGCCGTTGATCTTCGTCCCAACATGGCCACAATTGCTGTCGTGGATCTGAATGGCAGGCTCCTCTCACGGTCCCAGGTACCAATCAGTTCCGATCCTGCGGCTTCGACTCGCCTGATCAATGAGGCCGCACACCGGGTTCGTGACGCGTTGCCGCGCTTTGCTATCAAGGGCGTCGGAATCAGTCTTCCAGGCCGCGTCGATCCCGCAACACAGCGCCTGATCTTTGCTCCCAATCTTGGCTGGCCCGACTTCGATCTGAAGGGTACGATTGAATCGAAGATGCGGCTGCCCGTGAAAATGGAGAATGCCGCGAATGCCTGCCTGATCGCCGAGCTCACGTTTGGCCGGCTCGATGGCATCCGAAACATAATTCTTGTCACGATCTCGGAAGGTGTAGGAACCGGTATCTTCGCCAACGGCCACCTCATCACCGGCGACGGAGGCCGCGCGGGTGAGTTCGGCCACGCTCCGATTGACCCCAATGGACCGCTCTGTGCCTGCGGTCGTCGCGGCTGCTGGGAGATCTTCGCTTCTTGCCGTGCCGCGCTCAGGTATTATCGCGAACTGCAGCCCAAATCGCGCGACATCACGTTTCATGATTTGCTGAGGTTGGCCGAAGATGGAAATCTCCACGCCGCGGCGGCGCTTGAGAAGCAAGCAAAGCAGATAGGCCGGGGGCTCGGATTGATGATCGCAGGGCTCTCGCCAAGCATGATTCTGATTGCCGGCGAAATCACCGGCGCATGGCCTCGCTTCGGGCCGATTATCCAACGCGAAGCAGCCGGATTCACGGTTGCGGGAGTATCCCCAAAGATTCTTCCCGCGCACGAGGGAGAGATTGCACGTCTGCGCGGTGCCGCCGCTCTGGTATTTCAGCGACACTGGCCCGATCATCCTGATTTCGCTGATCTGGCAACCGCTAGCCTGCCGAAAAAAGTCCGCAAGTCTCCCAGGAAGCGTTAGGCGGATCAAGCTTACCTAAAGTTCAGTTTGGGAAGTCGTGCCGGTTCAGGAGGAACTTGATCCGTCCTGACCTTTATTTCGGCAAAACCAACACTAAATCGATTTCCCATTCTTGACAGTCTTTGCAAAACGGGAATATAGTTCGGCACGCGTACTAAAACAAAAACCGGTTCCCCACTCCTATTACGAAAAGAAAAGATCTGAATTGCAAGAAGCCGCAGTTTCAAGGGCTAATCGGGCTGCTTCACGCCATATCGCTTTGGAGGTCAGACATGTTTGGCAGAAGAACAAATCCCCGGCGAATAGTGCCGGTTGTGATTGTGACAGCTATCGTTATCGCAATTCCCGGCGCCAATAGCGTGGCTGGCGCCCAAGCGCTTTATGGCTCCATCACCGGCACCGTAGCCGATCAAAGCGGAGCAGCGGTCCCTGGCGCGGAAGTCACAGCGCGGGCGGTCCGGACTGGCGCCAGCGCAACCGCAGTTGCTGACTCCAGCGGCATCTATCGATTCACTGGACTGTTAGCCGACACCTACACTGTGACGATCAGTGCGCAGAATTTCGCGAAGCAGGAGACCGCCGGCGTCATCGTGCGCGTAAACGAAGTGACCCGGTTGGATGCGCAGCTCAAGGTGGCGAGTTCGACACAGAGCGTAACTGTTACGACTGAAGCTCCATTGCTGCAGACAGACAAGGCAGACGTGCACACCGATATTACGTCCCAGCAGATCAACAATCTGCCGATCATGGGATCCCAAGGGGCAAATTTCCAGTCGTTGCTTCGCACCATTCCGGGGCGGGACTGACGGCGGAGACCAACTCGCTGGCCGGCAACCCGCAGAGGGCTATAAATACCAACATTAACGGCCTTTCGAATCAAGGTATAAATACGCGCATCGACGGCGTGCAGGACGCGTACCCGTGGTTGCCGGCGAATGTGGCCTATGTCCCGCCCGCGGACGCCATCGAGGCGGTGCAAGTTGTGACGAACTCGTTTGATTCCGAGCAGGGGATGGCAGGCGGGGCCGCAGTGAATGTGCAGGTGAAGTCGGGCACGAACCGCTTCCATGGCGGTGGGCACTGGTTTCATACGGACCAGAACTTCGTTGCCCGGAACTACTTCCAGACCGATCCGAAAATCTTCCCCAAGAAGAACAGGAACAACCAGAACCAGTACGGCGGAGATCTCGGCGGTCCGATAATAAAGGACAAACTCTTCTTTTTCGGCGATTTCGACCGGACCACCCAGCGCCAACTGGCAGGCCCCGATACCCGGACCTTGCCGACCGCTGCAATGGCAGCGGGCGACTTCACCGGTCTGCCTGGGAGCCCGATCATCTACGATCCGGCGACGGGTGACCAGCATGGAGCAGGGAAGCAGCAGATCTCGTGCAATGGGGTGTTGAACGTCATCTGTCCGAACCGGATTGATCCTGCCGCAGCGGCGATGGTTAAGCTGCTACAGCCAATGATTGCCACGGAGAATGCAACTGCCAACGGCCTGAATAACTTTTCTGGCAGTGGAACTGCCGAGTTTAACCGCAACAATGCCGACGCCAAGATCACGTATCTTCGGAACCAGAACACCAACATTTTCGGACGCTACAGCTTCTCGCAGACCTTGGTCTTCGACCCACCGCTTCTTGGGGCCGCGATTGGAGACGCCACCAATGGTGGGCAGCTTGGTGATGCTCCCGGCCTGGTTCAGGTTGTCGGCCTTGGCGTGAATCACGCTTTCAGTCCCAATGTATTGGTTGACTGGAATTTCGGTTTTACGCGGCAGCGACTTGGATCGACATTCGATCTCAACTCTCCCAACGGGCTGGACGATCTGAATATTCCGGGAACCAACAACGCGGGAACGACGGGAGATCCCAGCCTCTATTACGGGTATCCGGGATTCATCTTTCCCACCGCCCAAACACCGCCCGGTACCACTGTCTCGAATGGTGCGGCGGCCTTGGGCAACGCCCAGCCTGCCAACCCGTTTCTGTTCCGCGACCAGCAGTGGGTGACCAACGCCAACCTGAGTTGGAACAGGGGCAAGCATTCCATGCGCGGCGGCGTCGAGTGGAACCATTCGCAGCTCAACCATTTCCAGCCGCAGGGCGGCACGTTCCAGCAACCTCGCGGCTCTTTCGAATTCAATGGCTTCGTCACAGCTCTGCGTGGAAGCACACCGAGCTGGTTCAACTCCTGGGCAGATTTCATGCTCGGCCTACCCAGCGGCACTGGAAAGGCGCGAGCTCTTTTCAACCCGAACGCGTTGCGGTGGTCACAATGGGCGGGGTATCTGCAGGACCGCTGGCAAATCACTCCCCAGCTGACACTGACTTATGGTGTTCGCTGGGAGTACTACCCATTTGGATACAGCGACAACGGTAAGGGACTTCGCTATCTTGACTTGAACTCTGGCCAGGTCTTGATCGGCGGCTACGGCAACGTTCCAGTTGACGACGGTATCGATACTGGCTACGGCCAGTTTTTACCGCGCGTGGGAATCGCGTATCGCATTCGACCGACTACCGTGATTCGCGGCGGGTATGGAATGAGCGCCGATCCGTACTCCTGGCATGTCCTCCGCAATGCTTATCCGGCCGTGATCCTCGACACCAATGTTCCGACAAATGTTGCGGATTTCGTTCCTGCGGCAAGCCTGACTGGCCTGAACGGCACTGGTTTGGGTGGCGGAAGCTACTCCGTAACGACTGGTCTCACGCTCGCGCCCCTGCCGGATCTCAGCAGCGGTGTAATCCCTCTACCCAAGAGCATCAGCACGACCACCATTCCCAATCCTTTCAATCGCGGATTCATCAACTCCTATAACGTAACGATTGAACAGCAGATTGGAAACGAGCTTACCTACAACATCGGCTACGTCGGCACCTACGATGTTCGGCCGGTTGTAAATATGAATGCAAACGCTTCACCTCCGGGTACGGGCAGCGCGGGCGGAATCCTGAGCCAACGATACGGCGGGAACTACACGGGAACCATCAACGAACTAAATCCCTTCAAGCACAGCCGCTACGATTCGTTGCAGACGAAACTGATGTACAGATTCGATGGCGGCTCTAACATCGGGGCAGCCTATACGTGGTCGAAGGCCTTGAACTATGCAGACAATGAGGATCTTGGATCCCTGGCTTTCCCCTATCCCGCATATTGGCAGAAAAACTATGCGCCGACAGGTTTCGATAGGACCAACAACGTTGAGATCTTCGGCGTAATCGCATTGCCTTTCGGGAAAGGGCAACCTTGGATGCAGAATGGCTTCGGCAGCAAGGTTTTTGGCGGCTGGCTGGTTAACCCCTTGATCAGCGCGATGAGCGGCGTACCGTTCACCGTGAGTGCGAGCGGCAACCTGAACGCGAACGGATCTGGCCAGACCGCTGATCTAGTGGGCAAATTCCACAAGGTCAATGGCAAGCCGCCTCGCACGGGTGTGACTTGCGCCCAGGGCGATCTCACATGTCATTTCTTCGACCCGAGCGTCTTTGCCGCGCCGCTGATTACGAGCGCAGCTAACGCCCACTATGGAAACACCAACCGGAACGCGTTCCGCGGCCCGAAATTTTTCGCCGCGAGCCTGAGTGTCGTACGGGACTTCAAAATAAAAGAGTTGCTCACACTGCAGGTGCGAGGCGACGCATTCGGGCTTACCAACACGCCCCATTTCGCCAACCCTAACCTGTCCTGTCCTGGAAGCGCTACAACTCCGGGGCCGGTTGGAGGCAGTGGTCAATTGTGCAGCTCTGGAAGCAACAACAACTTCGGCGTCATCACCGGCACCGCTTCACCTGGAGGCTTCTTCGGCCCGGACCCCGGGAACCGAGTGGTGTGGCTGGGAGCAGAAGTGACCTTCTAGACGCGAGCACCCACCTCGATTCATCGGGGAATCAGAAAAAAGGCCGGCGTGATGCCGGCCTTTTTGCTCGTACGGAATCCTCAATGCCGATCCGCCGATTACATACTTCCTCCCTAACCACGAAATGCTATCCCTCTCTCGGCTTCAACAGGTAAAGTTGTCTCACTCCGCAGCGTTGCTTGATATCAGAATGGAATTGGGAGGGAATTCACGATGGCCACCATCACGGTGAACGGCGAGCGGCGAGATGTCCAGGCACCGGCCGACACGCCGCTCCTTTATGTATTGCGAAACGATCTCCAACTCACAGGCCCTCAGTTTGGTTGCGGAGTTGCGCAATGCGGCGCTTGTTCTGTTCTGATCGATGGCAAAGAAGTGCGATCGTGCATTACAGCGTTGTCGGATGTTGGTCCCAATCAAGAGATCACCACCCTCGAAGGTCTGCCGGCGCGGTGGGCAAAACAAAAAGGCATTCCCGCCGGAGAGGCGAAAGACGTTCTTCATCCTGTGCAGCAGGCCTGGATTGAAGAACAGACGCCTCAGTGCGGGTTTTGCCAGAACGGGATGATGATCAAGGCAACCGAGCTGCTCGAAAGCAATCCCAATCCTACCTTGAAGCAGATCAAAGAGGCCTACACCACATCCGGAATGTCGCCGAACTTGTGCCGATGTGGAACCTATGTCGCGATCATCGAAGCCGTGCAGCATGCAGCCACGCTGATGGCGAAGGGAGGTAAGTGATGGCGACCAAGAACAACAAGCCGATCAATGTGTTTGGAGCGACCCTCACGCGCCGCCAGTTTGTGAAGACGGGCGGCATGCTCGCCGTAGGAATCAGCATGGTGGGAACGGCGCGCTTGAAGGGCGATACCGCGAAGACAACAATCGCGAAGAACTCGCTCGATCCCGCACTGCCCAGCTCCTGGATCGAGATTCACCCGGACAACACAGTGTTGATTCGTACGGGGAAGAACGATTTTGGACAGGGCACGGTTTTTACGGCTTATCGGCAGATTGTGGCGGAAGAATTAAGCATGCCCTTCGAAGCCATCACCACGGTTGTTTCGGGGGATACGGATAGCACACCCGACGGGAGCGGCGCCTTCGATTTTCTTGGTCGAGGAACACCCAATCTGCGCAAGGTGGCTGCCTATACCTATCAGGCGTTGCTTGATCTTGCGTCGAAGAAACTCGGCGTGGAAAAAGAAAAGCTATCTGTGAAGGACGGCGTCATCTCCGGCGGCGGAAAGAGTATTTCATACGGCGATCTGGTCAAAGATCAGCAGTTTAACCTTACGATTCCGGTCCGCGGCGACCTCACGAGCATTATCGGACTGAGCGTAGAGGGGAATCCGCCACTGAAGCCTGTGAGTGAATACACGGTTATCGGCAAGTCGTTCAAGAGTTCCGCAATTCAATCAAAGGTGTCAGCAAAGGCGGTCTGGGCGACAGATGTGCGACTGCCCGGCATGCTGCACGGACGAGTAGTACATCCGAAGACGCTCGGCTCGACACTGATATCGGTTGGCAAAGTCGACAAGACAAAGTTTCCGAATTCGCAGGTCATCGTGAAGGGAAATCTTGTTGGAGTGGTAGCGCCGACCGAGTGGGAGGCGATCCAGGCCGCCCTGCAAGTTTCCGGCGACACCAAGTGGACGGATTGGAAGGGTCTGCCCGGCAGCGCGAAGCTGTATGAGTACCTGAAGAACGAGGCCGACTGGAAGTCCACGCCGGTGATGAAAAGTGGCGCCACCAAGGGCGACGTGGGCCCGGCGCTTGCATCGGCGCAGAAGAAGCTTTCTGCCACCTATCAGTTGTCGTACATGAAGCACGCACCTATCGGCCCGACGATGGCTATTGGTGATGTGAAGGCGGATGGAATGGTGCACATCCATACGCACAACCAGAATCCGCAGCAACTACGTGGCGAAATTGCGAAGATGCTCGGCATCACGATCGATCACGTGATCGTGCACATTTATCCGGGACCCGGGCACTACGGAAGATCGAACGGCGGAAACGCTGGGGCGGAAGACGAGGCGGTCATCTTGTCGCAAGCCGTGGGCAAACCAGTCCGCGTGCAGTGGATGCGGGCAGACGATATGCGGTGGTCCACGCAATCGCCCGTGTCATTCTCCGACGTCGAACTGGCTGTGGATGAGCAAGGAAAGATCGCTGCATACCAGATCGACCACTTCATGCCGCCGATGCAGGACGATCGTCTTGTGGGAGCCGTGCTTGCCGGGCTGCCCACGATGCCCGCGCCGGACGTCCACGGAGATTTCATCACCTCAACCATGAACAACATCGCGGATGAGTGGCTCTATCCAGAAGCTGCCCATGTGATCGAGCGAGGGCATGGCACGTTCCAGGTGGGACAAAAGGCCTCTGCGACTGCCGTGGGTCTCCGCGACCACAGTATGCGCACGCCGGTGCAGTTCCAGCAGAACTATCCGCGCGAGCTTGCAATCAGCGAAGCGGCGGCGCTTGCCGGAGTGGATGCCATCGAGTTCCGCATCAACAACACGAAGGAAGAGCGCGCCATCGGCGTACTGAAGGCAGCGCGTGACGCTTCAGGGTGGGACACGCGGCCGTCGCCTCGCCCCGATGCTGTTTCAGTGGGATCGACGCCCGTGCGCGGTCGCGGAGTTTCGCTGATGCTTCGCGATGGAACCTACTGGGCGTGCGTTTGCCACATCGCTGTCACCCCAGGCACGGGTGCGATTTCGGTGGAGAAGTGCACGATGGCTGTCGATCCTGGAATCGTCATCAATCCGGTGCAGCTGAAGCGTCAGGTTGAAGGGGGCTTGGTTATGGGAATCAGCATCGCCCTGCTTGAAGAGGTGACGTTTGATGAGAGCGGCGTCACGCCAGGAGGACTGGTTGGGCTATCCAATCCTGACGATGGCCGATCTTCCTGAAATCAAAGTTGAGTTGATCCACAATCCGAAAGTAGGTAAGTACGGCGGAGGTTCAGAAGCGGCCAACGCACTCGCCGCCCCGGCGATTGCCGCTGCCCTCCACGACGCAACCGGAAAAGTCATTCGCCGACTCCCGATGAAGCCCGCTTACGTACAGGCCGCTTTGAAAGCCTGACGGGCACCAGCAATGCATGTCGTTTTTGTTTCGGGAATGCTATCCAAAGAGAATCCGAGGGAATTTCATTGCTGGCCGGGCGAAATCTGAGCCGTAAACGGTGAGTGTGAGGTGAATTAGGAGAAGCCATCATGGCGCAAGTTCTCAGGACGATTATTCTGATTGTTTCGACACTCATTCCAATTGTGAATCCCCTTGGCAGCGCTCCCATGTTTCTAGCCCTTACGAGCTCAGGCACACCGGCAGAGAGGAAAATCCTATCCTGGAAAGTGGCGAGCAACAGCTTCTTCCTGCTGCTTGGGTCCATCCTTATCGGCACCCACATTCTCTCGTTCTTTGGGATCTCAGTGCCCATCGTGCAAGTTGGTGGCGGATTGATTGTGATTTCTGCAGGTTGGGCAATGCTGAAGCGCGAGGACGATGGAGAACGCAAGGAGATCGAGCGCAACGCGGGCGGAAGTCTTCTGTTGCGCAAGGCATTCTACCCGCTGACGCTTCCCCTTACAGTAGGGCCGGGCTCAATTGCCACCGCGATCACGCTGGGCGCGAATTCCCCCCACAGCGGCGGGAACAGCATGGCGCTGGCATTGATTGCAGCGGCAGCCGGTGCGCTAGTGCTCGCTTTCTCAGTTTTCATCTGTTACGCCTTTGCAGACCGGACAGCCAAGCTACTTGGACCCACCGCAATGAGCGTGATGATGCGGCTTTCGGCGTTCCTGCTGACATGCATCGGATTACAGATCGTCTGGAACGGCATAAGCTCTCTCATCCGGACCGTGATCGTCTCCAACTAGGACGGAGGTATTGTTCCCGAAGCCGCAACAGTTTAGGTCATTTTCAGAACCGGTTTTTGGAACAACGGCGAGTAGGCCGAATTGCGTCACAAATCTGACGCGGATGAGCTTAGGCGGTCTTGCGATTGAGCAGTCTGCAGAATCCTCTCTGCCGCTGCGGCTTCAGTCTGGCTGTTGATCTCTGCTCCAACGAGCAACATCAACCCGGTCAGATAAAACCACGTCAGCAGAATGATCACCGCTCCCAGCGACCCATACGTTACAGAGTAGTTATCGAAAAAGTGAAGGTATAAGCGCAGGCCAAACGACGCGAGCAGCCACCCGGCTATTCCCACCGTTCCTCCCGGCGTAAGCCAGTGCCAGCGCCTCTTTTTGCAATCCGGTGCCCAGTAGTAAAGCACCGCAAATGTCAGCGCCAGCAATGCGCTGGCAACAATCCAACTCGCTAACCTAAGGCCTATTATTGCTGCAGTGCGCAGCAGGAATTCAGGAACGCGCTAGCTCAGCCAGCCGAGCGAAGTAGTCGCCCAGCAGCATGGAAGCCAGGCCCAGCGTCACGATGACGGTAAGCAAAATTGTCAGTCCGATAGCCTGAACGCGGGCCAGGATGTACGATCGCGAGTCCTCAATCTTGTAAACCGCATTGAGCGTGTCCTGGATTGCCGAGATCCCGACAGAAGCCGACCAGATCGCCGCGATCAGTCCAAACGTTACCTTGCCTGAAGTGGCGGCAGCCGTCGTTTCGTTGAAGGTATCCAAGACCGTTCCGAGCGCGGCGGTCGGGATGACTACGGCGAGGTAATCAAGCAACTTATCGTAGAACTGGAAAGCGGAGCGTGCCGCCAGACCCAGAATGGAGCTGGCGCACAACAGAGTGGGAAATAACGCAAATAGGAAGTAAAATCCCAGCTCCGCCGCATGGCCGAATACCCTGTCTTCGATCAGGCCCTTCCACGTTCTTGCGAGGATCAATCGGGGCGGAACGCCTTTCACATTCCAGAGGGATTCGAGCGGCTTGTGAGACACGAATTCCCAGATTCGCCGTTCCAGGCGCTTGGGTCGTGGATCGACGCTGGATCTCTCGGCAG
Source organism: uncultured Acidobacteriaceae bacterium (assembly GCA_963782775.1). Classification (GTDB taxonomy): domain Bacteria; phylum Acidobacteriota; class Terriglobia; order Terriglobales; family Acidobacteriaceae; genus Telmatobacter. The sequence continues at coordinate 10,737 of CAWALE010000014.1, read as the reverse complement.
AAATAGGCCTGATTGCCTCGATTTAAAGCTGCGATCACGAAATCTTGGATGCGCCGCGAGGCCACATCGATAGTCCGGGCCCATTCATGGGATGTGATGCCGCATTCCCATGCCTCCGAGAACTGCGCGGCTGTCAGCACAACCAAAGCGCGGATGTCGCAAGCAAACGGAGCAAGCAAACGCCGCTCAGGCACTCGCATCCAAACAGGCGATGGATTCTGTAACCGGAAGTGCGCATGTGAGTGCTCCGCGCCACGCGCAGATCACATGGCTTTTCCGTGTGCTGTGCGTATTTGCCCTTGCTTCTCCGTTTGCGAAGGCAGGAGCGCAGATTCCACAGGATTCCAAGACTCCGCCGGCGGAGCAGATTCTTTCCTCCTATCAAGGCCAAACGGTCACCTCTATCAACATCGCCGGTCGTCCCGATCTGAAGGCAGAGGAATTCGCATCAAAGTTTGCACAACGCGCCGGTGAGCCCTTCGACAAACAGAAGATCGACAACACAGCGGCCGCAATCAAAGCTGCCGGCAACTTTAAAAATGTTCGGATCCAGGTCGAGCCAGAAGCACAGGGACTTAGCGTCACGTTTGTAATCGAGCCGGCTTTTTACTACGGCATCTTTCAGTTTCCGGGCGCCGAGCGTTTTACGTATTCCCGGCTCGTGCAGGTTGCGAACTATGTAAGCCCGGCACCTTACAATGCCACAGAGATTGAACACGACCGGCAATCGCTGGAGCGTTTTTTTCAGCAGACCGGTTATTTTCAGGCACAGGTCACTACAGAGCTCAAGATCGAGTCAGAACATCAAATTGTGAATGTGCTGTTCCACTCCAACCTTGGTCGCAAGGCGAAGTTCGGCGTGATCAACATCGCCGGCCTGGCACCCGCAGAATCATCTGATCTGGGGCGCCGCCTCACCTCGTTGAGTGCGCGTGCTCGTGGGGCGGCAATCCGCAAAGGGAAGACGTATAACCGAGCCACTCTGAACAGAGCAAAAAATTACCTTCAATCCCATTTGCAGAAAGAGGGATTTCTTGCCGCGCAGGTGAAGCTGGAAGGCGCCGAGTACCATGCTGAGACGAATCGCGCGGACATTCATTTCAGCGTGCAGCCGGGCGTCAAGACCAAGGTAGACATTGCCGGGGCCCACCTCTGGCCATGGACAAAGAAATCCCTGCTGCCCGTGTACCAGGGCGTTGGCGTGGATGAAGAGACCGTCCAGGAGGGCGAACGCGCCCTGGTCACCTACTACCAGTCAAAGGGGTACTTCGATGTGAAAGTCACCTCAGAGATGAAGAGCAATGAGAAATTTCGCACGGTCGTCTATCACGTCACAAAGCAAAAGAAACATAAAGTCACAGACGTTCGCGTCACCGGCGAGACGCAATTGAAGGCCGAAGACCTTGAGCCGCATCTCGTCGTGAAAGAGAAGCATTTCTTTTCACGCGGCCAATTCAGCGATGAACTTGTACGAACCAGCGTGAAAAACCTTAAGGCCGTATACCAGTCGCAGGGATTCAGTAGCGTGCAGGTCACGTCATCCGTCGTTAACCATGGCGATGACATCCAGGTTGCATTTAACATCACTGAAGGTCCACGCGACATTGTCAACGCGCTTTCAATCGAAGGCGCCGACACTTTTCCCCAGTCGCAGTTTGCGCCTCAGGGCTTGAAGGTCGCGGCTGGCCAACCATACTCGCAGGCAAACGTACAGGCCGACCGCGCTTCCATCGTTGCCAACTACCTGAAGGCCGGCTATCTCACTTCGAGCTTTCGAGAGACAGCCACACAGATCTCAAAAAACGACCCGCACCATATCAATGTCGTGTACCACATATACGAAGGTCCACGCGTCTTCACCGGCGATGTAGTAACGCTGGGCCGCGTCCGTACCCAACAACGCCTCATCAACCAGGACATCTCACTCATCAAGCCTGATGAGCCGCTCACAGAGACGATGCCTGCTGACCGCGGGCAGCAACCTGTACAACCACGCGGGCGTTTTCGACTGGTCCGAGGTCGATCCCAAAAGTCCGATCACCACGCAGACCAGCGAAGATGTGCTCGTAAAAGTGCACGAAGCAAAACGTAATGAGTTCACCTACGGCTTGGGGTTTGAAGTGATCAGACGTGGCGGCAGCGTTCCCGGCGGAACCACAGCGTTGCCCAATCTTCCGCCGGTTGGATTGCCTCCCGATTACACAACCAGCGAACAAACCTTCTACGGGCCGCGAGGCAGCCTGCAGTACACACGCAATAACCTTCACGGCAAAGGCGAATCGCTATCGATAACGGCGTTCGCGGGACGTCTGGATCAACGCGCAGCCATCTACTACATCGACCCGAATTTCCGGTGGTCGTCATGGAAGTCAACAGTTTCGCTCGCGGCTGAACGCGATGAGCAAAATCCGATATTCTCGTCGCAACAGGAGATTGCCAGCATTCAATTTCAGCGGTTTATTGATGGCGCCAGAAAGAATCTTTTCTACGTCAAATACAGCTTCAACAAAACGGACCTTACGCGAATCACGATCCCCGATCTCGTTCTACCGCAAGATCAGCATGTTCGACTCTCCGGCTTCGGAGCGAACCTCACGCGGGATACACGCGACAATGTTCTCGACGAACACAGAGGCATGCTTAACTCCCTGGAAGTTGACTTGTATTCGAGCAAGCTGGGATCGAATGTCGATTTCGCGAAACTTACCACGCAAGCGGCCTTCTACAAGGAGGCCTTTCACCATATCGTCTGGGCTAATAGCATTCGCATTGGTCTTGCACAGCCTTTTGCCAACAGCTTCGTTCCCCTGAGCGAAGCATTCTTCACCGGCGGCGCTGATTCGCTGCGAGGTTATCCTCTTGACGGCGCTGGCCCGCAACGCAGCGTCTACGTGTGCAGCACTGGCCAGACCGTCCCAGATTGCCCGCAGATCAGCGTGCCAAGCGGGGGAAATGAACTGCTCGTCATCAACGTCGAGGCGCGCATACCGGTCCCTCTCAAGAAAGGCCTCAGCATCGTTCCATTCTATGACGGCGGCAATGTATTCCCGCAGATTGGATTCCACGATTTCACTTCGCTCTATTCAAACAACGTCGGCATCGGCCTGCGCTATTCAACACCCGTCGGCCCTTTGCGCATTGATCTCGGACACAATCTGAACCCGGTGCCGGGTGTGAACCCAACGCAGTACTTCATCAGTATCGGCCAGGCATTCTGAGGAGTTCCCCGTGGCAATCATCCATCGATCTTCCAACGACTCTGAGCCCCGTGAAATCCATTCGCATCGATCCTTCAGGCGCCCTCTGCTTCTTGCCGCCAAGTGGATCGCAGTGGTGATCGTCATTCCAATTCTGCTTGGTGCCGCGGTTTTTGCGTTCCTCGTGAACAGCGCCCGTGGACATGCCTATCTCATCAACCTCGTTCAGAAAAAGGCCGGAGAGAGCCTCGGAGTGCCGGTGCACCTTAAGAATCTTGACCTGCATCTCGCGACGCTCGCCGTCGACCTCTACGGTCTTACCATCGATGGCGCGGGTCCACACAGCAATCCGCCCCTGCTCCAGGTCCAACACGCCGAAGCCCGTGTACGCGTGGTTTCCGTGCGCGGCCGGAAGTGGTACTTCGATAGCATTCGCATCGACAACCCCGTCGCCCAGATTGTCGTAGACAAGAACGGCAACTCAAACCTCCCGACGTTTAAGAGCAGCTCCAACAGCAGCACATCAGTTTTCGATCTCGGGATTCGTCATGCTGTGCTTACGAATGGAGCAGTCTTTTATAACAACCAGCCCAGCGCCATTGCGCTCGATCTGCGCGACGTGGGGTTCAACGCGAGCTTTAATAGCCTGCTGCAAAAATATTCCGGTACTCTCGCATATTCAGATGGACGGCTTGTTTATTCCGACACGCAGACGCCCGCACATGCGTTAAACGTGCAATTCGATGCGACTCCGAGCACGTTTCATATCTCTTCGGCCCACATCGGCGCGGGCAATACGAATGTCATGATCAGTGCAACGATCAATAACTACATATCGCCGATCGTGCAGGCCGAATACAACGCGACTGTGGATGGACAACAGTTAGCCGCGATACTGCACAATCCCTCTATCCCGATTGGACTCGTCTCTGTTTCAGGGAGCGCACAATATCAATCGATTGCGGGGCGGCCACTTTTAGAGTGCATCGTAGTAAGCGGCGATATCACCAGCCACAACCTCCTTGCCAAGAATGCAACCATGCGCGCGGAGGTTTCGAACATAGTCGGTCACTATTCCCTAGCCGACGGCGATGCAACCCTCCACGATTTCCGCGCCAGCGTTCTAGGCGGCGAAGTAACTGTCCAAGGAACGATGAAGAATATCGGAGGCAACTCGCGCTCCAAGTTCAATGCGAACCTGCGCGGCATCTCGCTTGCGGATGCGAAACGCACGATGCGGTCGGCGGCTTCCACCGGTCCTGCGACAATCGACGGCACGCTCGATGCTAGCGCCACAGGTTCCTGGGGAAAGAGCCTCGACGACCTCGTTGCGCACACCGATGCAACCATCCGGGCAGGCTTGGCAAACGTACAGAATACGAAGCGAGTCGAAGCACTAGCGGCCTCCCAAGCAGCCTCTTCCGACGTCACACCAAGCACTGGGCCGATCCCGGTTGAAGGCGTGCTGCATGCGACTTACACAGGTAAGAATCAACGGCTCGACCTAGACCACAGCCACATCAGCACACCCCAATCGAATTTGAATCTTCATGGGGCTGTCAGCAAGAACTCCAGCCTCGCAGTCCAATTTCAAGGTAACGATCTTCGTGAGCTGGAAGCTATCGCCGATGTTTTCCGCACACCCGAACCGGGCCAGCCTTTGCAGCCGCTTGGCCTCTCAGGGACTGCATCTTTCAATGGCGTAGTGCGCGGTTCGACTTCGGCTCCACATCTCACCGGCCAGCTCTCCGCTCATGATTTCCACGTTCATGGCTCCGCGTGGAAATTGCTTCGCACCAACATTGATGCTAGCCCCTCGCTGGTCAGCCTGCAGCACGCCGAACTTGATCCCGCTGCACAAGGACGCATCACTCTCAACGCCAGCGCTCAATTGCGAAGATGGTCCTTCTCGAAATCCAGCCCAATCCAGCTTCAGCTCAATGCATCGCAGCTTGACGTGACCGAACTCGCCAAACTGGCCGGACAACAGATTCCCGCCACCGGTACTCTCGCTGCCGACATCAAGATGCACGGCAGCATTCTGAATCCTCAAGGAAATGGAACTATAACGCTGGATAAGGCAGCCGCTTACGGCGAACCGATCTCGACGGCCAAGGTCACATTCGACGGCCGCGCCGACCAGGCCCATGCAAATCTATCGATCTCCGCTCCAGCCGGCACAATCGAAGCTAAAGTAGATGCCAGCCCCGAAAAGAAGACCTATTCTGCCGTGCTCACTTCTTCCGGCATCCATCTCGATAAACTGCAAACCCTCAAATCGAGCGGCGCCAATCCCAGTGGTGTAGCGAGCATCAAGGCAAAAGGCCAGGGATCGTTCGACAACCCGCAAGTGGACGCGACGATTGAGATCCCGAACCTCGTCGTTCAGCAGCAGACCCTCTCCGACATTCGCCTGCGGGCCAACGTAGCCAACCACCAGGCCACCGCTCAGCTAACCTCATCCGCATTGAACACGGCGATCAAGGCCAACGCCAGAGTTGCACTTACGGGCGATTATCCTGCAGATGCAACCCTCGACACGCAGGGCATTCCGCTGGGTCCGCTGCTCGCGGTATACGCACCCGATCAGACCGCAAACCTGAAGGGCCAGACAGAATTGCATGCCACGCTGCATGGCCCACTCAAAAACAAGCAGCAGCTTGAGGCTCACGTCACGATTCCGGTGCTGAAGCTCGCCTATGGCGATAACGTGCAGCTCGCTGCCACTGGTCCCATTCACGTCGACTACAAAGAGGGCACGATCAACGTGCAGCGCTCCTCCATTCGCGGCACTGATACCGATCTTCAATTCCAGGGGACAATTCCAACCACCGGCAACGCGCCCATGTCTCTGCTGCTTCTAGGAACCATTGATCTTCATCTCGCGCAGTTGTTCAATCCAGACCTGCGCACATCCGGTCAACTCAAGTTCAACATCAATTCGTACGGCGCGGCTCATAGTCCAGACGTTGCCGGTACGGTCGACGTCGTGGATGCGGCATTGAGCACGCCCGATTTGCCCGTGGGCCTGCAGCATTGCAATGGCACACTGGCGCTCACGAAGGATCGCATCAACATCACGCGACTCCAGGGCAACATGGGCGGGGGAACGGTTGCAGCGCAAGGTGGAGTGGCCCTTCGCCCGTCCATCCAATTCAATATGGGCATAGCCGCGAAAGAGGTGCGGATGCTCTATCCGCAGGGAATGCGTGAATCAATCAATGCCAATGTTCGGCTCACGGGAACACCGCAGGCAGCGGTCCTTGGCGGCAACATCAACCTGGCCGAACTTTCGTTCACGAATGCTTTCGATCTGAACAACTTCATCGATCAGTTTACCGGCGGAGTTGAAGCTCCACCTTCTCAAGGATTCGCGCAGAATGTCGCGCTCAATCTCTCCGTCCACTCTTCGAACAATGTCAATCTCGTCAGCCGCACGCTCAGTATTGGTGGGTCGGCCAATCTGCAGATACGCGGAACGGCTGCGGATCCAGTCATTCTTGGGCGCGCCAATCTTACCGGCGGCGACATCATTCTTAACGGAAATCGTTTCGTTCTCACCGGTGGCACCATTCAGTTTGTGAACCCCTCGGTCACAGAACCAGTTGTGAACCTCAGTCTCACAACTGCGATTAAGGAATACAACATCACCCTTCGCTTCCAAGGTCCGGTCGATCAGTTACGCACGCAATACATTTCCGATCCGGCGCTACCTTCGGCAGACATCATCCATTTGCTCGCTTTCGGCCAAACTACTGAGGCAAGCGCCGCGAACGCAACGCCGACCAACCAGGCCGCCGAGACCCTCGTGGCTAACCAGGTCTCGAGCCAGGTCACGAGTCGGATCTCGAAGGTTGCGGGAATCTCGCAGCTCTCAATCAACCCGGTGCTGGCGGGCACCAACTCGCAGGGGCCGGCTGGCGCCAACATCACTGTGCAACATCGCGTCACCAGCAATCTATTTGTCACGTTCTCCACGAACGTCCAAACGACCCAGGGGCAGACGATTCAGGGCCAGTACCAGGTATCACCACGCGTCGCCATTAGCGGCACACGCGATCCCAATGGAGGATTCGGTTTCGACGCACTCATCAAGAAAAGCTGGTGAGGGTTCCAATTGAACCTGATCTGCTCTGCTCTGATCTGATCTGCTGGCGTTAGTGGTCAGGAACCGGCAACGCATCAACTTTTTCGCTGGAACTGCGATAGCTTCATGGCGCAGTCCAGAATTGAAGCGCCTTTGGCGCTAGACCAATTCACGTACTTTGTCGTGCGCATTTGTCAACGCGATCTTCATGCGGTTTGGCTCGCCGCGTAGCAGAGCCTCACCGAGTTTCAACGCCTGCGATGCTTTGACCTTTGCAGGCATCGGCGGCGTAAAAGGATCGACAACAGCCTCAATCAGCACAGGTTCTCGGCGGTTGAGGACACTGTCGAGTTGAGTCCCGCACGATGCGGGCTCATCGATTTGAATCGCGTCGATGCCTGCACCGCGAGCTATGGTGACAAAGTCAGCGGGATACAAGTCACAGGCATATTCAGGATTGCCGAGAAATACCATCTGCTCCCACTTGATCTGTCCCAGGGTGTTGTTTTTGATCACCACAATTTTGATGTTCAGTTTGTACGCTGCTATGGTGATCAGTTCGCCCAGCAACATGCTGAGGCCACCGTCGCCGATGATGCAGAACACAGGGCGATCGGGATAGGCGACCGCCGCCGCAATCGCATAAGGCAAACCGCACGCCATCGTGGCAAGATTGCCGGAACAGCTATGCTTTTGGCCTCTCAGGGCCGGCACATAGCGAGCCCACCACGTGGTGATGGTGCCCGAATCAGAGGTCACAATCGCATTTGGCGGGATGCGCTTGCCCAGTTCCCAACCGATAACTTGCGGCTTCATGGGCTTGTCGCCTCGCGTGCCGCGCTCCTCCATCAACTTCTGCCATTGAGCCTTTGCTCTCTGCGCCCTCTCAAGAAATCCCTTCTTGTGCTTTTCAAGCAGCGGAATCAGGGCACGAAGACAATACTTCGAATCGCCCACCAAAGCTACATCCGCCGGATGCCGCAGGCTGATGCGCTGAGGGTCGAGATCGATTTGTACACACTTTACCGAACCTGGTTCGGGAAGGAATTCAACATAAGGGAAGGAACTGCCTATCATGAACAACGTGTCGCAGTCCTCGATCGCCTCCTGCGATGGCTCCGTTCCGAGAAGGCCGATACCCCCGGTTGTATAAGGGCTGTCGTCGGGAACCGCCGCTTTTCCGAGGAGTGCTTTGATGATCGGCGCGCCGAGAATCTCGGCCACTTGTTCCAGTTCATCGGTTGCGTGGAGAGCGCCCTGGCCCGCAAGAATAGCAATTCTCTTTCCGCGATTGAGAATGTCTGCTGCATATTCAAGCTCAATTGTGGAAGGCACCTGCTCAAAGTGCGCCGGAACGGCCGAAGTGTGATGCACAGGATTTCTTTCGGAGCGCCCCTTCTTGATCTCCTGGACCTGCACATCAACAGGAATGGTGATGTGAGCAACGCCGCGCGTGGTGAGGGCTGTGCGGATGGCCAGATCGACCAGGCTCTCCATGTGGGCCCCGCTCATCACGCGCTCGTTGAATTGCGCAACATCAATAAAGAGTTTGTCGAGTGCCACATCCTGTTGCGCAAATGTGCCAATCAGGTCGCTGTGTTGAAGACCCGTAATGGCTAACACGGGAGCGTGATCCATCTTGGCGTCGTAGAGGCCATTCAGTAGATGGATGCCGCCCGGACCGGAGGTTGCGATGCAGACTCCGATTCGTCCGGTGAATTTGGCGTACGCACAAGCCATGAATGCGGCAGATTCTTCATGACGGACATGAATAAAACGAATCCGGTCTTTCTGTTTGCGGAGGGCTTCAAATACTCCGTTGATACCGTCACCAGGCAGCCCGAAGATTGTGTCCACACCCCAGGCAAGCAACCGTTCTACAAGTACATCCGACGCATTTGTCATTTGTCACCCCAGGGAATAGTTGTTATGCAGAGTTCGTGGCTAGCTCCCTCCGACAACGATTGGACGCCGCATTTCAGGCAGGGGTTTGCTTTAAAGAAGCCAAGCAGACCAGTTTCGGTCTTGACATATGAAAGAGGACGATCGTACTCTTTGGCAATGCGGTATTCAGTGGAGCACAAAAAGCAGAACCACCAGAAGATTCTTTCCGTGGCGGCTCGCTCCTTTCGCGAGCACGGCGGCGACACTAGCGGTATCGGGACGGTGATGAAGAAAGTCGGAATGACGAAGGGCGGCTTCTACCGGCACTTCAAGAGCAAGGACGATCTGTTCGTCGAAGCGGTGGCACGGGCATTCGACGAGATGGGAAGCGCTATGGTGGAAGTTGCCAGGTCCGCACCTCAAGATCGAGCGTTGCGGGCCATGATCGAGCACTATCTAAGCGAGCGTCATGCGAATTCGGTGGGGACCGGTTGCGTGCTCTCTGCTCTTGGGCCAGAACTCGCGCGGAAATCCGTTACTGTGCGGAGAAGGATCGAGGCCTCATTGGAGGCATATCGCGAGCGACTGCTGCCATACATACCGGGTCAGACGAGCGAAGAAAAACTTGCGAAATTCAAGTTGTTGTTCCCCAGCATGGCGGGAGCGCTGATGATGGTCCGGGTTATTTCGGCGCCTCAAAAACGGGGGCAGATGTTGGCGGATGCGAGGGGCTTTTTTATAAAGTGCTTCGCTGAATGATTTTCTTTTGGTCACGAAAGAGTACCATCGTACGCTAAAAAATAGCGTCACGCCTTGACGTTCAAGGAAAGGAACCGTCTAGAAGGAGACGATTATGGTCACAATGTCGCCGGACATGCTGTTCAACATCCATCTGGTCTTGGGATACCTGGCATGCTTCCTCTGTTTCAGAGCTTACTTTTGGCCCAAACTCAAATCGATGGACAGTTTCGATGCGCAACGCGTGATCGCTACCGTTCACAGCTTCCGCTTCTTCGGCCTGGTCTTTATTCTTCCAGGCGTCGTCGGATTCAGTCTGCCGGCCAGCTTTGCTACGTTTGCTGCCTATGGTGACTTGGCGACCGGTGTGCTGGCTCTTCTTGCGCTCCTGGCGATAAGAATCCGTCCGCTGTTCTGGACGTTCGCCGTCGCCTTTAATGTCGTTGGGATGGTAGATCTTGTCGTTGACTACTACCACGCGGTCCGGGCAGGTCTTCCCGCACTAGCGGGGCAGTTGGGCGCAACCTACGCGATCCCGATTATCTACGTGCCCGCGTTGATGATCACGCACATTGCTGCTTTCTACCTGCTACTGAGTTCGCAGCCCAAGGCAGCAATCGCCGGCGATGTGGTCGGAACTTAGGCCGAGATCGTCCCTCCGGGCAGGTTTGTTCAGCTAAATAGGGCGACGAACTCTGGAATTCAACGGCTCAACCTGCGCGTTGGCCTGAAGTCCTCAATTTGAACGGGATTCCGCCACATAAGCGAAATAATCATTGAAGGGGCTATTTGGTGGACCTGATCGGGATCGAACCGATGACCTCTTCCATG
>CAWALE010000013.1:0-76623 GCA_963782775.1 uncultured Acidobacteriaceae bacterium | reverse complement strand
GTTAGCGGGTTTGGGAACTGAAATGCGCGCCAGAGCGTACCTTGGTGCAGGGATTGAATCAGGGACCGTGGGAGGTGAGATTCGTCACATTCCATTGCCCCGGAAATCATTGGACAGCGTCGAACGAGTATGCAGAACTTTACAGACACGCTCAGCGAGGTTTTCCGGGCTATCGCGGCGAACAAGCTGCGCAGCTTTCTGACCATGTTCGGGATTGCGTGGGGCGTGGGGTCGCTGCTGGTGCTTGTGGGTCTGGGTGAGGGATTCCGGTCGGGGCAGCATCGCAACCTGGCGAAGCTTGGCAATGATCTGATCATGATGTGGAACGGGACCATCCCCGCTGTCGCCAACCAGCACACGGGGATGCGTCCTTACCAACTGACGATGGGCGATGCGGAGGCTGTGAAGCAACTGCCGGAATTGCGCGCCACTACGGTGGAACTTTCGCGCTCTGATCTTTATGAAGTAAGCCAGTTCAGCAATACATCGAGCCACGTGCTGGGCGTGTGGCCCAATTACCCGCAGGTGCGCTTTATTCCGATGGCGCAAGGACGGTTTATCAATGATGCGGACGTGAATGACCGGCGTCACGTGGCGGTGCTGGGCTCGAAGGCTGCGAGGATTCTATTTCCCGGCCGGCCGATGGTGGGTGAGGCGATCACGATCAACGGCACCGAATTTCGGATTGTGGGCGCGGTGGAGAAGATCAGCCGCGGCAATAACGATTACGACGACCAGAAACTCTACATTCCTGTCACAACGATGCAGGAGCTTTACCCGCTGAAGGGCGAGAACATTGCCCAGGATGCGCTGACGTCGATCCAATACCAGCCAACGAAGGCGGGAGATGCGGTTGCGGCGGTTGCGGCGGTACATCGCGTGATTGCAAAGCGCCATGGTTTCGATCCCGCGCTGAAGGATGCATTTCAGGAATGGGACACCATCAAGGAGATGAAGATGGTGGGCGCCATTTTTACCGCGATGGATGTTTTTCTGGGCGGTGTGGGGATTGTGACGCTAGGGCTGGGCGCGGTTGGCATTGTCAACATCATGCTAGTGTCTGTGTCGGAGCGGACGAGCGAGATCGGGTTGCGGAAAGCGCTGGGAGCGACGAAAGGCAGCATCATGGGGCAGTTCTTCTGGGAGGGCTTGTTGCTGACGGCGGTGAGTGGAGCAATTGGGATTGCGGGTTCGGCGGGGCTGATGGCTGTGTTGCAGGCGCTGCTGACGGGTAAGATGCCGGGTTGGGATCCGCCACGGCTGGTGCCGTGGTCGGCCGCGCTGGCCATGGGGACGCTGGTGTTGAGTGGGATTGCCGCGGGTTTGTATCCCGCAAGCAAGGCCGCGCAGATGGATCCGGTGGAGGCGTTGAGGAAGGACTGAAAGCAGGGACTAGGGACTAGGAAATAGGGAACTTCGGACGGGGACGCTGCAATGCTGAAGGACATATTTGGTCAGGCTTGGGAGGCAATGGTTTACAACCGCCGCCGCACGGCCATCACGATGATCGGGATGGCGTGGGGGATTGCGACGGTGGTGTTGCTGCTGGCCTATGGAGCGGGATTCAGCCGCGCGATTGAGGCGATTTTCGCGCAGTGGGGCACCAACGTCATCGGCGTTTTCCCGGGACGGACCAGCGAGCAGGCAGGCGGCGAGAAGTCGGGCGTGAAGGTGAGATTCACGCTGGACGATGTGGATCGCATCATCGCCAGCGTTCCGGGGATCAATCATATCTCGCCTGCGGTTTATAAGGACGCGACGGTGCAGGACGATCTGCACTCGTACACCTGGACGGTGAATGGCGTGATGCCGGTGTTCCAGGACATCTGGAAACTCGACACGGACGCGGGGCGGTTCTTCAACGGGCAGGAGCAGCAGCAGCGGGCACACGTCTGCGTCATCGGGTCAGAGTCGAAAACGAAACTGTTTTCGGGCGGTTGGGCGGTGGGGCAGACGATTCGCTTGAACGGAGTTATGTTCACCGTTATTGGCGTGCTGAGCCCGAAGATGCAGGAGGGCGCAGACAGCGATCGCAACCGGCAGATTTATATTCCGTTCAGCACGATGAGCGATCTGGCGGATACGAAATACATCGGCGGTATCTGGTTTAACTACCAGGGGAACTACCAGCTCACCGAACAGAACATGCGCAATGTTCTGGGAACTGCGCATCACTTCAGGCCATCCGATCACAATGCGATTTACGTTGCGAACCTGATGACGGAGCTGCATCAGTTCAGCATTCTGTCGCTGGCTCTGCAGGTACTGCTTTCCCTGGTGGGCGCACTGACACTGGGTATCGCGGGCATTGGGCTGATGAACATCATGCTGGTGGCGGTGCAGCAACGCACGCGCGAGATCGGCGTGGAAAAGGCGCTTAGGCGCGCAGAAGAGGCATATCCTCACGCAGTTTCTGTCAGAGGCGATGGTGATTACGGGTGTCGGCGGTATGGGGGGTATCGGGCTGGCGTACGTGGTGTCGCTGCTGGTGGGGCGCATCCCGTTCTACAGCGAACTTGCGCAACATGCTGAGGCTGCGGATATCCAGTTGCTGATTTCGCCGACGTCGGTGATTGTGGCGACGGGCATCCTGATCGTGACGGGACTGGTGAGCGGAATGATTCCGGCGATTCGCGCGGCGAATCTGGATCCGATTGAAGCGCTGCGATACGAATGAACAGGGAATAACGACTAGGGAATAGGGACTAGGACTACCCTGTGGCGAATTGTCGATATTGAGGAATCACCCTTGTAGAAAACTCTGCGTTTCCAAAATTATTTTTTCCTTCGCAACAACTTTCCGAAAATCGTTGTGTTCTCGCTGGGCAGCAGATTCTGCGAGTTTCATCAGAATCCTGCACAAGGCTTAGCGGTTCGAAGCACGATGGATCAATGTCGATCCACGTGATCAGGACTTCTGTGGCAAAAAACGACGATCCGATCTATCTCCGCATTCTCGCGATGAGCTGCGCTTCAATTTAAGCGAGACAGGCTCGACTTCTCGATGCAACGCAGGGCACGACTGCTCGATCTTCGTGATTCTTCCCCGCCCAGTTGGGGCTAACAGAACGATCACCCGAGACTCGCCTGAGAATCTCGTCGGGCGTGTTCTCTATGTATCAGGAGGTCTTCCGATGAAGGGCGCTTACTTTGCTCTCTGCACGCTCTTGCTTTCTCCAACACTCACTGCATACGCCGCCAGGCAGATTGTGCCTGCCGGCTCACTTATCAACTGCACGGTCTCGGAAACGAAGATATCTTCGAAGACCATGGCGATTGGCGACCCGGTTCTTTGCCAGGCCGGAATCACTACGCGCAACGGCTCTGCGCGTTTGCCGTTCAACACGTATCTCGAGGGGCGGTTCGAGGACTACAAGGATCCCGGACATTTTGTCGGAAAGGGGTGGATGGAGTTGAAGTTCGATCGGATGGTGATCGAGCCGCGCACCATCATCCCCGTGTCGGCGCGCGTGGTGGATGTGCCGGGTTTCGCCGTGGATCAGCAGGGAAGGATTCTGGGCAAGGGGCATCCCACGCGGGACATCATTGAGTGGTGTATCCCGATCCTGTGGCCGATTGATCTGCTGAATCTGCCGCGGCGCGGACCTCGTCCTACTTTGAAGACGGAGACGCGGCTTGTCTTGAAAGTGATGGACGATACGGAAGTCCCCGTTATCGAAGATCCTGATCGCGATCCATCCGGTCTTTATCGTCGCGAGCCGAGCGCTTACGACGATGCGCCGCAGGTGAGGCCGCAGCGACAGATAGCACAGGATGATCAGGCGCCCGCCTACCAGCCACCTCCGCAGACGTATCAAGCTCCACAGCAGCAGTATCAGCAGCCCCAGTATCAGCAGCCGCAATATCAGCAACAGCAGTATCAACCGCCGCAGCAGTCGTATGTGCCGCCGGCACCGGTTCAGGCGTATATGCAGGTGATGCCTGTTTATGCGGCTCCGGCGCCTACAGTGTATGTGTATACCGCTCCGCCTCCTCCTCCGCCGGTGCAGGTTTATATGTATACGCAGCCGGCTCCGACAGTGGCCATGTGGTCGCCGCCACGAACGATTTTCTATCCGAACGCTTACACGTATCGGGCGGGATATCCGAACGGCTACTAGTGCGCTGCGAAAAGTGGAGACGTTTTTTCCGAAGGGGAGGCGCGATGAACAACTATCGCGCCCTCTTTTTCTTCGATGAGCCGAGCAGCAGACGGAAGTGTTCACGCAACTGCGCGACCGCGCGATCGAATGGTTCGACGGAGCGGTAGGAGCGCGACAGCATCACTCCGCCTTCCATGGTTACGAGAATGAATGTGGCCAGCGCGTCGACGTCGGTGCCGCGCGGCATGCGAGCTTTTCATATCGGCGAGGCACTCGCGCACGGCTTCGATCCATCCCTGAAAGTTGAGGGCGATGAGCTTGTGGGCGGGAGCGTTTTCGGGGTCAATCTCCAGCGCGAGTCGGCCGAGCGGGCAGCCGTATTGGCAGGCGGTCGAGAGGATGCGTTCGCGGTATCCGGCTAGGATGGCGAAGATGCGTTCGAGGGGTTTGGGGGTTGCGGCGAAGGCGGGATCGACGACCATGGGGCGGAGCAGTTCCGCGTATTGCTCGAGGACGGCGCGGAGAAGAGCTTCCTTGCTATCGAAGAAGTGATAGAAGCTGCCTGAATTGACCTGGGCGTGGGCGAGGAGTTCGGCCATGCTGGTCCCGGCGAAGCCGCGCTCCCAGAAGAGAAAGCGGGCCGAGTCGATGAGCCGGTCGCGCGTGGAGGCGGATTGTTTTGGGGCCGCATCGATTGTTCTTGACAGAAAGAATACTGCTTGCATATATCTTACTTGAACGATCAACTAAATACCATGGAAAGACAAATACTGTTCGCGCCTTGTTGTTCAGTCTTGTTCCTGCCCGGTTTGCGGCGGGTCAGGGTGCATCGACTACGCCGGTCAACGAACCGCCACGGCAACTGGTGATTGAGATCGAAGTGCCGGCGCCGGTGACGGAGGTGTGGAAGGCATTCGCAACGAGCGAGGGGTTAAGCACGTGGTTGTTTCCGAATGCGACGGTGGATCTGAAGCCGGGAGGGGATTGGCTGGTTCATTTTCCCGGTGGGAGCACGGGAGGTGGAACCATTGTCAGCTTTATTCCAGAGAAGGAGATCGTGATTGCCGCTTTGGCGCCAGACAAGTTTCCGCAGGTGAGGGCTGCGCGCACGCGTGCGGTCTTTGAGTTTGAGCCACGCGGGAAGTCGACGGTCGTTCGGCTGACGCAGACGGGATGGCAGAGCGGCGACGAGTGGACGCGCGCTTACGAATACCTGGCGGCGGGCAATGCGCAATTACTGTCGACGCTGCACCGGCGATTTGTGGATGGACCGACGGACTGGGAGAAGGCGATGGGGAATTCGAAACCGAAGGCGAACTAGGAGGCGAGACGTGGATTTTCATACGTTGAATTTCTGGGCGATTCTTGTGGCTGCGGTCTCCGCATTTCTGATTGGCGGACTCTGGTATTCGCCGGCGATGCTTGGCAGTGCTTGGAAGAAAGCGAACGGATTTTTGTCCGAGGAGCCGGGTGCCGGTCCCAGGGTGTTCGTGATTGGATTTGTGCTGAGCCTCGTGATGGCGGTGAATCTTGCGATGTTTCTCAACGATCCAAAGACAACGCTGGCGTGGGGAGCGACCGCGGGGTTTCTGGCGGGCTTTGGGTGGGTCGCGATGGGGATGGGGATTGTCGCACTTTTCGAGCGTCGATCGTTGAAATACGTGCTGATTAACGGCGGCTATCTTACGGTCGCGCTGACTGCGATGGGTGCGATTCTGGGAGGCTGGCGTTAGCTCCGTCCCCGAAACGGGACAACTCATAACAAACCGGAGCCGCAACGATGGACGCGGGATAGGATGAGTTCGTTCCTTGTAACCGGAGCTTACTTTGACGATTCGGAGATCGACGCGTCGGGAAGCGCTGCGACTTTGCGGTGCAGGTTTGGTTGCTGCGTTTGCCGAGCGAGGCTTTTCTATTGGGCGTCGAAGCATGGTGAACAGCGGCCCTGCACCCTCCCTTGCACCTGGATCGCCGAACTCGCCGGAGCGGATGGCGCTGATTGCCGAGTTCAGGAAACGATCGGAGGGTCTTCAGGACAAGTTTGAGGCGCGCAGTTACAAGAGCGACTGGACGATGCCTTACCGGCTGTTTCGTCCTGCTGCGAGCGGCAAGCTTCCGCTGATTCTGTATCTCAGCGGCAGCGGAGGCCTGGGCAGCGACAATCTGAAGCAGATTGGACTGGGCAACATTTTCGGAACGCGCGTGTGGCTGCTGCCTGAGAATCAAAAACTGTTTCCCTGTTTCGTTGTTGCTCCGCAAACCGATCGTGGATGGGCCAAATACGATTTCTCGCAGCAGGACAGCGGCGGTCCGAAGCCGGTGCCGGGGCTTGGCGATGGGTCTCGGCTGGCACTGGAAATTGTCGACAGCCTGCGACGCGAGTTTCCTATCGATGAGCGGCGGATCTATGTTGCAGGTCAATCGATGGGGGGGCCGGAGTCTGGAATGTAATTGCAGGCCGCCTGGTTTTTTTGCTGCGGGCGTGATCTGCTGCGGAAGCAGCTCGACGGAGAACGGGACGGAGTCGATCGGAACGCCGCTCTGGGTTTTTCAGGGAGATGCCGACAAAACGGTCCCCGTGTCGCTGTCGCGCGATCGCATTGCGGCGAGACGCAATGCGGGTGGTCATCCGCTTTACACCGAGTATGCGGGGGTTGATCACAACTGCTGGGAATGGGCCTTTACTGAGCCGGAGTTGGTGAAATGGCTCGCGGCGCAAAGACGCGGCTGAATCAGTGGCCGAGATTTGAATAGACCGAACTAGGCAAGGGCCCGCCAAGCCGAACTAGCCGTAGACGCAGGCCCTGTCATTTCACCTTTACGATGCTCACGGCGTACCGTGACAATGACTCTCTTGTAACGGGACAAGGGCGGTTTGCCCTTATCAGTGACTCTGAGAATGAAGTGAATGGACTCCGGCTTGTCGACCTTCGGGGCAGCCATATAGATGCCGGGCATGTCCTCTGCTCCGAAGTCGAGGGACCCTCTATACGTTCCGGCTTCGGGATATTGGAACCAATAGTAGGTCAAGCTGTCGCCATCTGGATCGGTTGCGTGCGCGCCGAGACTGAAGTGCTTTCCAGATTGAACAGTGATCGCGGCGGGCTGATCCAGAACAATCACAGGCGGGTGATTGGCTTCCCGATATGGTTTTGTCGTCCAGTCCATGCGCGCGGCAAAATCGTTTTGGAAGTCATCTCTCCACCGCCACAGCGTGGCTTTGAAGTCCTTGAACGACTTATCGCCGGGGTGAATCGCGCGTCCATATTCGGCGTGGCCAGGAGGCGTGTAGTTATCAATGGCGTTGGTCCAGATAGGACGCGTCTCCTGCGGAATGGCGACGCCGCCGATAAACGTCTTCGGATCGGTAATGGCTACGGATGGTTGATTGAGTTCGTAGCGCCCTCCCCAACTGCCCCAGTTGGGATGTTCCATATCGTTCAGGCCATTCGGAATCAGCCCCAGCCACGAAGGCGTGTCTCCCTCCATGCCGTAGGCGACGTCGAGGTAGGCTGCTCCGAGTGGACCATGGCCCTGCTGAATGTGATTGGCGATCCATTCATTGCTGATTGAGGAATTATCGATTCCAGGTATGACGAGGTTGATGCCCGCCATGTGGCTGCGGTGTAATCGCCGCCCGGACAGACGATATAGAAGAGCTTTGGGAAGTTCTTTCTGATCCATGGACCGCTGTCGTCCTGATCGGAGATTGTATAGACTCGTAGTTTGACAACCAGCCGATCGAGCACTGCGGGCGTCCTGGTAGCGCGGAGCTTGTACAGTGCCTGGGCGAGTGTATTGGGACCTCCCCAAACGGCGATCCAGAGCGGACGATCGTCATTCTGCTCCAGCGTCTGGATTATCCAATCCGAGCCTTCGGAATCCTTGCCAGGACCAACACTCTTCATACCGTATTCAGCCACTCCTTTCTTCACCAGCAATTGGAGAGTGCTGGCCGGAGGGAATGAGGGATCGTGCAGTAGCAGATTTTCATGAACCTTGTCGTAGGCGCGAATGACTTCCCGAATGAGTTCCGGCTCGGGACTCGGTCTCCAGATCGAAGTCGTCGCGATGAGTCCTTGAATGTCGATCACATCCGAATGTAAGAGCAAGACGCACCGCGCTCTCAGTGTCGTCGGCTTCGGCACCGATATCTGTGAGGACGATCAGGCGACTCTTCTGAGTGCTCGTTTTGCTGCCCTCGTGCTCGGAGGCAGTCTGTTGCCTGGCGACTCCATCTTCGCCGCTGGATTGAGCAATGGCACGAGTAGCGGATAGAGCCGGGCAAAGTACGATCAGTGACGTAAGAACATAAACGGCAAAGAATCGACGCGTCATAAATTCTGGAACCCTCAGATGAGTTGCTCGGTAACAATCGAAAGCGTAGTTGATCCGGGAGGATTTCTGGCTCACCTTTTTTGATGGGCTTCCATTGTGTGTCAACCGCACCCCCTTCTTTGATCCACGGATGGTGGTCACACTGGCAGAATTCGGGTGCGCTGCCGGAATGCATCGCTGTGAGCCGTGCGAATGGAATGGTCTACAGACTGGAGGCGACGCCGGATCTTAGAGAACGGATCCTAGAGGGGCGGCGCCGCGTCCACGACGGGCACTCCGGCGGGTGGGGTGAAGCGGAAGGTGGCCGGCGGGATGGAGACATTTTGCTGCTCATCGGTGAAGGTGAAACGGGTTTCCGCGCCGTCGGTCTCCTGGATTTCGATGGCGGTGATCACGCCTTCGGAGGTTACGGTGAGGGCGAGACGCTGGATGCGTTTTTCCTGGTCCGTGCGGAATGCCAGCGAGGGTGAATGTTCCGTTGGCGGCGGCCGTAAGGGCGAGATGATCGATTTCCTTTTCGAGCTTGGTGTGGCCGAGGAGGAAGCGCAAGGGTGAACGCAGATCGTCGAGCTGCTTGGCTCCGATGCGCTGCACCTGGCGATCGCCATTGGAATAGAACCAGGCGTATTTGCCGTCGAGGAGGAAGAGCTTGCCGGCGGGTTTGGTGTAGTCCCAGCGCATGCGGCCGGGCTTGAGGAGCAGGAGGGTTCCGCTTTCAGTGCGCATGCGGCCCATGCCTTCGTAGTTCTCTACGAACTGGGCCTTGAGGGAATGGAGCTGGTTGTAGTGGCGGTCAACGCGCTGGGCGAGGTCGTGGACGGTGAGTTGCTGGGCTTGGAGGAACGACGCAGAAAAAATGACCAGCAGAACGAGAATCGTACGGTGTCGAGAGATGAGGAAACCGAGTTCGTGCCGAAAGAGCCCGGGCCTAAAGGCCCATTTATTTCTGACCATGTGTTTCAGAGGCCTGAAGGCCTCTGCTCCCTCCGTGCAGGGGCTAAAGCTCTTCCCCTCTTTGAGTCTTTTACGGCACGACTAAAGTCGTGCCCTGACACGAACCGGGTATTCTGCTGAAATGTCGCGCGGCCGATAGAGCCTTCTTCTTTCAATTCACGTGACGGGGTCATTGCACCATCTGGGTGCAGTTTGGTGCCGCCGGCGGGATCCATCTTGATGGGGCCGCCGGATTCGACGCAGAATCCGCGATCGCCGGTTTTGCCTGGAGTGGCAGGGACGGCAGTGAGGACATAGCCAGTGACACGGTCAGTGTTGTTGACGGTCACCTTGGTGCAGTTGTTGATGGTGAAGATGTAGCCGTCTTTGATGCCGGTCGCGAGCTGGCCGCTGATGAGTTGCGCGGATGTGGGGCTGGGCGGTCCCGCAGTTCCTTCGCCAGCGAGCGCCTGCAGCGTGCAGGCGAAGCCGTTGACGGGATAGTTGGTCGCGTACATCGATTGCGCCTGCTCAATGGTCTGCAGAGACTTTTGCGCGGAGACTTCGTCGGTGTGTTTGCGGATGGTGTTCGCGGTAGGAATCGCGATGAGCATCAGGATGACGATGATGGAGATGACGATGAGCAGTTCCATCAAAGTGAAGCCTGCCGACTGTGCTCGAGCCGATGCGCGGCGCCGTTTAGCGATCATCAAAAGCGTGCAAATCATTTGAACCCCATGTCTTTGGGAGCAGACTGACGCACTACCCCACACGACAAAATCCTACAACTTACAGACGCAGAAGGGAAATGGAACGCTCGGGCGCCAGTTGTCAGTGATCAGTTGTCAGTGATCAGCAAAGCTGCCTGTACGCAAGCATTCTCGGCCATTCATTGAGAGGGCTTGTCCTGAGGGAACGACTGAGCCAAGCCGGAATCTGACCGCTGATCACTGACAACTGCTTTTAACACTCCAGGCGGTCGCGGTTGAGCTTGATGCCGGTGAGGCGGCCTAGGAGCGTTACGGCGATGCGGTCGGAGACGAAAAGGCGCTGCGCCATGGCCTGGATTTGCTCGGCAGTTACGGCTTCGACACGGAGGATGACTTCTTCGGCAGTGAAGAACTGGTGGAAGTACATCTCCTGCCGCGCGAGGTTGGCCATGCGCGAGTTTGAGCTTTCGAGGCCCATGAGGATGTTGCCCTTCAACTGATCCTTGGCACGGGTCAATTCCTCATCGCTGAGTAGAACTTCCTTGAGATTGCGGAACTCGGCGAGGATGAGGTCGATGCATTCGAGAGCCTTGTTGGCTGAGGTGCCGGCATAGACGCAGAGAGAGCCCGTGTCGCTGTAGGGACTGAGATCAGAGTAGATGGCGTAGGCCATGCCGCGCTCTTCGCGGATGGTCTGGAAGAGACGGGAGCTCATGCCGCCGCCGAGCACTGTGTTGAGGATCAGCGTGGCGTAGCGATTGTCGTCGGTGATGGGCGGAGCGGGCACTCCCATGCAGAGCTGGACTTGTTCGAGAGACTTTTTGTTCTGCAGCAGGATGCGTGCGCTGGCGAGCGGCGCCTGCATCTCATGCACGGCTTCGCCCGGCGGCAGGCCGGTGAATTTTTGAGTCACGGCTTCGACGAATTGGTCGTGCTCAAGATTGCCAGCAGCGGAGAAGACCATGTTTCCGCCGCGGAAGCTGCCGGTGTGGTAGTCGATGAGTTTCTGCTGATCGAGGCGGCCTACGGTTTTGGTGGTGCCCAGAATCGGCTTGCCGAGCGGATGGTCCTTCCAGAAATTCTGCGTGAAGAGCTCGTGCACCAGCACGTCTGGATTGTCTTCGTCGATCTTGATTTCTTCGAGGATGACGCCGCGCTCGCGCTCAATTTCGGGAGAGGCGAAGACGGGATTGAGCACGAGGTCGGCGAGCACGTCGAGAGCGATGGGCACGTGGTCGGCGAGAGATTTGACGTTGAAGCAGATGGTTTCCTTGCCGGTGAAGGCGTCGAGGTTGCCGCCGATCGAATCCATTTCGCGGGCGATGCCTAACGAGGAACGCGAACGGGTTCCCTTGAAGACCATGTGTTCGACGAAGTGGGAGATTCCGTTGATCTCGGCGGATTCGCAGCGCGAACCGGACTTGATCCAGACGCCCATGGCCACGGAGCGGAGATGTTCCATGCGCTCAGTGAGAACGATAAGGCCGCTGGGTAATACAGTTCGGCGAAGATTGCGCTGTGGTGTCATCGGCTCTCGGTCGTTTTCGATTGTAGGGTGAAGCGGGGTAGCGACGGCTTCCATTCACTGCCGTCTGGGTTCGAGCAAAAAGTAAGCAATTTACCGGGGAGATTGCGGGAGGCTGCAAGGGAGGTAGAAATGCTCTATGCTGGGCCCAGCCGTGTCCGCAAACTCACAACTTGTCCCATTAGACGCTAAGAACAGGCCTGGCGGAAGCCTGCGATATTTTTTTGGCATGAATAGGGGAGAACTGGCTGCGTGCATGGTAGAGATGGGAGAGCCGAAATGGAGGGGCCAGCAGCTGGCGGAAGCGATCTATCGCCAAAGGATTGTTGATGTTGAAGGCATCACGACGCTTCCGATAGCACTGCGGCGAAAACTTGCCAAGGAAGGTTGGCAGGTGGGACGGCCGCGAATTGTACAGGTTTTCACGTCGGTAGATGGGACGGAGCGGTACCTGGTGGCCGGGCAGGGACCTGACGGGCTGACGGTGGAGACGGTGTGGATGCCCGAGGGGGATGAAGGGGAGGCTGGGGATGGCAGCGAGGGCGAAGAGAATCCCTCAGGGGCTAAAGCCCCCTCTGAATTTGGGGATTTGATGTACGGGCTAAAGCCCGTACCCTCCAGGTTGAAGCCCGCATCCTTCACGCTAAAGGCCGCATGTCCCTCCACGTTGAAGCCCGCATCCTCCACGGTGATGCCGGTGCTCTCTAAGGATCGCGATTTGTCGGAAGGCGCAGGGGAAGGTGGTTCGGATGGTCAGCACGGCAGGGGTTGGGATCGAGCGACCATTTGTGTTTCGAGCCAGGTGGGCTGCGCGGTGAATTGCCAGTTCTGCCTGACGGCGAAGCTTGGGTTGCAGCGCAATCTCACTGCGGGTGAGATTGCCGGGCAGGTGGTTGCCGTGCTTGACCGGCAGGGCGTGGAGATCGGCAAGGATCGCGTGAACCTGGTGTTCATGGGGATGGGCGAGCCGTTTTTGAATTACGACAATTTCATTGCCGCGGTGCGGCTGCTGGTGGAGGAAGTGGGGCTGAGCCCACAACGGATGACGGTATCCACCTCGGGGATTGTGCCGGGCATCGAGCGGTTTGCGGAAGAGCCGCCGGAGATTCGTCCCAAGCTGGCCATCAGCCTGAATGCGCCGAACGATGCGATTCGGAGCGAGCTAATGCCGATCAATCGCAAGTGGCCGATTGAGGCTGTGGTGGACGCCGTGCGCGGTGTGAGGTTGCGCACGCGCGAGCGTGTCACGTTTGAGTATGTGCTGCTGGGGGGCGTGACGGATCAGCCGGAACATGCTGCGGAAGTTGCGCGGCTGGTGCGGCGCACGGGGCTGCCGGCCAAGGTGAACCTGATTGCGTGGAATCCGGGGCCGGGGATTGCGTACTCGATGCCGCGGACGGAGGCGGTGGAGTCGTTCAGGCGCGCGTCTGGCGGCCGAAGGAGTGCCGGTTTATCTGCGGCGGCCGCGTGGACGGGATATTTACGCGGCCTGTGGGCAGTTGAAGCGGACGGTCGAGGGGTAAGGGCTCAATCGCAACGCCGGACGGCCAACAACGTGAGGTCGTCAAAACTCTGGGCGCCGTTGACGAAAGTTCGCAAGTCCTCGATGCAGGCGGCAATGAGTTCCGCAGGTTGCCGCGCAGCCTGCTGGCGCACCAATGTCATGACGCGGTCCACGCCATATTCATCGCGCTCGTTGCAGGCTTCTGAAAGACCGTCCGTGTAGAGAAAGAGCGTGTCGCCGGATTCCAGTTGCACGCATGTGGGGGAAGACTTCGCCTCCACAAACATTCCCAGCGGCATTCCGTTAGATTCAACAGGAAACACGCCGCCGCGTCCAGCGACAATTGCGGGGCAGTGGCCGGCGTTATGAATTTCTACTTCTCCGTTGGGCTTCGCCAGCCCGCAGACTAAAGTTGCGTACTGTCCTGCCAGTGCACTCTCGCACAAGACGCGGTTGACATGCGCGACAATTTGCCCAAGCGGCAGGGACATGCCGGTCAGGCTGCGGAACAAGGCGTGAAGCTGCGCCATCATCATCGAAGCGGCCACGCCTTTACCCGGAGACGTCACCCAAGAGGAAAAGGAGTTGCCCGTCGTAGGGGATCAAGTCGCAGTAATCGCCGCTGACTGCGCCGAGAGGCGCGAAATGATAGCTCGTCTCCCAACCACCCGCGCTCAGACCGTTTTGTGGTAACAGGTTGCGCTGCACCCTGGAAGCCAGGTCGAGGTCTCGTTGTAGCGCGGTCCGTTCAGATTTAGTGAGGTGGTCGAGACAATAACGAATCAATGGATCCGCGAGCAGGCGTTCCTTTTCAACCGATTCGTGGCATTCCAGGCATAGCCCGTAGGTGCCTTCGGCCATGCGGTCGAGCGCTGAATCCACTTCACGCAAGAGGCCGCCCAGTTCCGAGTTTCGCGGCTCGGAGGCTATCGCCATTTCCAGGCGGTGTTTGCGCTCCTCAAGTTGATTTTGCAGGAAACCAGACTCTACGGTGGCCACGAGGATCTCCCTTGCTCGTAAAGTACCAATATTAGACTCTGCGCACAGTATTTTCGATTCAGGTAAAGGTCCGCGGTTCGTGGGCAGTTGAAGCGGACCGTTGAAGGATGACGTGGGCGACATTCTGTGCGTGTCCGCACAGCGCGCAGAGAGTCCCTCTGCGCTACGATGTGTGGCGGAGGCGGTGCGTTATGCCTCAACGCGAGAAGCCTGAAGTTTACCGTTGGCTGGCGCAGTATTACGACGAGATTTTTCCGCCTGATCAGTCGCCAATGCAGAGAGCTCGAGCGCAGATACTTCGCGAGATTCTGCCAGAGGTGAAAAGCGCATGTGATCTTGCGTGCGGCACGGGAGTCGCCGCGCTGTGGCTTGCCGGAAAAGGAATCGAAACCTTCGCCGTGGACCTTTCTCCGGATATGTGCCGGCTGACGAGCGAGAAGGCTGTACGCGAGCGTTTGCAGGTACAGGTGATGCATGCAGACATGCGGAGCTTTTGCGTGCCGCATCCAGTCGACCTTCTTACGTGCGAATCGGACGCAGTCAATCATGTACCGCGCAAATCGGATCTGGATCGGGTTACGAGGCGCGTGGCACGGGCATTGCGGCCCGGCGGCTACTTTCTGTTTGATGTGAATAATGCTCGTGGGTTCAGAAGCTACTGGAAAGGGAATGTGTGGCTGGAAAGGCCCGGCGTGGTGGTGGTAATGCGCAACGGGCATAGCCGAGATGCCTCACACGCATGGAGTGACGTGGAGTTGTTCATCCGCGATGGCGAGAGCTGGCGCCGCCAACATGAACGCGTAGAAGAAGTCTGCTGGTCACGAGAAGAGATTCGGTGGAGCCTGCGCGATGCCGGATTCGACAAGCTTCAGGCCTGGGATGCAGCGCCATTCTTTCGGGATAATCCGCTGGTCACGCGCGGGTGCCACACTTTTTACCTGGCGCGCAAATCGCGATAGCCGATCTCAGGATTTATGGGGTGAGTTGCTTTGCCCGAGGGCGAGGAGCGCGCCGGTTACGCGATTTGCGGCGTGGCGCACTACGTTTTCTTCGCTGGCGAAGTCGCCGGTGATGCAGCGGACGCCTAGTTTTTCGATGCGATCGATATCGACTTCGATCGGTGACGCGTGTTCCGCGGCGTAGCGTGCCAGTGTCTCAGGTGAAAATGGCGCGGTGTTCACGATGGCGTAGTCGAAGATGGCGCGCGCCGGTGTGCTCGTAGATGCGCTCGATGTGCTCGGAGGCGGTGAGGCCGAGGCTCTCGTTGGCCTGCGTCATGAGGTTGCAGATGAAGACGCGGAGCTCCGCGAGCCGTCGGCCAGCGCTTCCGGAATGCCTTAACCAGCAGGTTGGTGATGAGACTGGTGTAAAGAGAACCGGGACCGACGGTGATAAGGTCGGCGCGTTCCATGGCTTCGAGTGTCTCGGGCATAGCGGCTCAGCCTCGGGCGGTTCAAGCATAGCTGGGCGATTCGGAGTTTGCTGGCGGTGATGTTGGTTTCGCCGCGTACAAAGCATGCCGTCGTCCATGGGCGCGAAGGGCGCATTGGCAGTGGTGGCGGGATAGATATGGCCACGGGTGGCGAGAATCTTGCGATGCAAGCTTGATGGCCTGGGCAAAGTCGCCGGTAATTTCCGCCAGTGCGGCGACGAAGAGGTTGCCGAAGCTGTGGCCTTCCGAGGCCTTCTCCGCCGCGAAAGCGATGACGGAAGAGCCGGGCGAGGAGTTGCTTCGTCCTCAGTGAGCGCCACCATGCAGTTGCGCAGGTCGCCGGGAGGCAGCATGTTGAAGTCCTTGCCGCAAGCCGGCCGCTGCGACCCGCCATCGTCGGTTACCGTGACAATCGCCGCCAGGTCGCTGATCAGGGTTTCTTCCAGGCCTCCGCGGCTGCCGAGGCGGGAGATGCGACGTGGCGTCAAGCCGCGCAGCAAGGTGGACAGACCGGTGCCGCCGCCGATGGCGACGACGCGAGAGCGTCGGAGGTGGGTGCGACTCGGGCGCTTGAGCCTTTGGCTCAGAGGCGCCCGGCAGGGGTGGAGCGAACTTCGCAGACGAAACAGGGGTCACAGAATGCCTGAGGGCGATTGTTTGCCCTACGGCACTTCAGGATACAGCAACTCCGTGAAGCGCGGGTCGTCCACCATGCTTTGGAAGTCGTTGTCGGACCGGGCCTGAAGGCGGTTTTTGGGATTCAATTCGATGGCTTGCGAAAGGCTATCCAGACAGTCCTGCGTTTTGCCGGTGATCGAATACAGAACAGCCAGACCATAGTAGGCGAAGTCCGCGTTCGGCGTGTCGGCCAAGATGCCTTTGAGCTGGTTGGCCGCCTCCTCAAAATCGCCCTGGTTGATCTGCGATACGGCATAGTCGTAGCGCTCGCCGGGAGTGAGGAACTTAAGCCCCTGGCTATCGAGCTGACGGCGGCAGGTACTGATGTACATCCTGCAGCGCTCGACGATCTCGGGCGGCGCGACGGGCAGCACCTTTTCGAAAGCGGTGATGGCCCTTTCGAATTTGCCCTGCTGCACGAGCTGCACGGCGGCCTGATATTGCGGAAAACAGGTCCCGTTGCCGTGCTCGAGTGACTGCCGGGCTTGGCAGGCGGAGCAGGAGTCTTTTTGCGGCTTGTGGCTGCGGCTTTGGATTCTTGCGTCATTGATTTAATGGGGGGCGTCCGTTCTGAAGCACAAAGTTGAACCGGGTGACTCCGGCAGGATCATCGGTTTGAGAGTCGTACTACTCAGGCCCTCTTTATACCCATAACCCCGTTTCACGTCAATGGGCGGGGTTTGGAGAGGATCAGCCACCGGACTCAGATTGTGCACTGCGATAGATGGCGGGGTTGAGGGTCGGATCGTTGTACATCTTGAGTTGACGGTAAAGTTTGAAGCGCCGCGTGCCTGCCAGCGTCTCGCGCCACAGTGAATCGAGGCAGCGGGCGAGGTCTGCGCGCTGATCCTGTGAGGATGGCGAGGCGGTCGCGATTGCGCTCGCGTGGCCGGCGGCAGCGTCGGGCGTTCGGCCTCTTCGCGGGTGTGATAGATCTTGAGCGCCAGGATGGAGAGCCGGTCGATGATCAGCCCCGGCGATCTCGGAGTGCAGGGTCGCATTTTCGGCGGGCAGACTGCTGCGGTGCGAGCCAATCGAGCAAAGTGCGGTCGAGTTCTTCGGCAAGGTCGTTGCGGAGCTGGTTGGTGCGGTCGATGCGCCGTTTTACGCCGGCGAGCTCGGCGTCAGTGGCGCCGGGTGTGCGGGCCTCGTCTTCGATATGCCAGAGGTCGAAGTTGGCGCGATGCTGGCGGGCGACGCGCGCGAGCCAGTGTTGGGTGCGGCGCGTCCGTGCGCTTTCGTCATGCCAGCGTGCGGCGAGCTGGTCGTGCCAGGCGGTGGTCTGTTTCGTCTTGCAGCATTACGATTGATCTGCCGAAAGCATCGGATGCGTCCTGTACGGTCGTCCGTGAGCCCGCTGTGCAGAGTCTATGGTAGAACTATCCTGACCCGGGCTCCAAAGCGGTGTTGAAAAATGCCGACGAAGGTTTGTGAACGGTTTCTCTGTATATCGAGCTACGAGAAGGGGCAGGATTTCATGCGGCAGTGCGCCGAGATGGGCGTCAAGCCGACGCTGCTGACGGTAGAGAAGCTGCGCGAGGCGACCTGGCCGCGCGAGATTCTCGAAGACATGGTCACCTTTATGCCCGATGAGCTTCACGGCGAAGACTCTGATCAGGACCGTTTGCTGGATGGCGCGCGGCCGCCCTTTCGATCGGGTGGTGGCGCTGGATGAATTCGATCTGGATGCCGCGGCCAAGCTTCGCGAGCATACGCGGATTCCCGGCATGGGCAGTCACCTCCACGGCCTACTACCGCGACAAACTGGCGATGCGCACCGGCGCGAGCGAGTCGGGTTTCCTGGTGCCCGAGTTCTGCCGCGTGCTGAATTACGATGAATTGCGCGCCTACATGGAGGCCATTCACGGCGCCGTGGCTGCTGAAGCCGCGAGCCGAGGCGTCGGCGCTGGGCATTCGCAAAATCCACGAGCCGGAACAGCTTTGGCGGACGCTCGATGAGCTGGGCGACCTGCAGACGAATTACCTGCTTGAACAGTTTGTGCCCGGAGATATCTTCCATGTGGACTCGATTATCAGCGAGCACAAGGTGGTGTTTGCGGCCGTCATCAATATGGGAGGCCGCCCGATGCAGGTGATGCATGAGGGCGGCGTCTTTACGACGCGGACTGTGGACCGTACCGAGCCGTGACTGGCAAGAACTGACCGCGCTTAACGCGCGTCTGGCGCCGGACCTTGGGCATGGCACGGGGTATTACGCATGCCGAATACATTCGTGCGCATGAGGATGGGAGGTTTTATTTTCTTGAGATCGCGGCGCGCGTGGGCGGAGCGTTTATTTCCGATCTGGTTGAGGCCGCCACCGGAATCAATCTGTGGCGCGAATGGGCGCGGATCGAAGTTGCCGACCTGCGTGGCGAGCCGTATGTGCTGCCGGGGTTCACCCGAGAAGTATGCGGGCAGTGTGCTGTGCCTGGCAAATACCGAGGATCCGGACACCAGTATTTTCGACGCGCCGGAGATTGTGGTGCGGATGAAGAAGCATCACCATGCAGGGCTGATTGTGTGTTCTGAAAGCGCGGGGCGGGTGAGGGAACTGCTGGACCAGTACAGCACGGAGTTCGCGCAGCGCTTTCTGGCGGCGCTGCCTCCGCCTGACAAACCTACGGCGTGAGAGCGCTGCTGAATCGGAGAAGCGATGAATTTCAACGAACATCCTGAACTTGTGGGCTGGCCCGAGATGCATTATGTGTTTGTGGAGCGCATCGGACCCTTTATGGAAAACGCCGGTGCGGCCTGGCAGCAGGCGCATCCGTTAGTGCCCGCGCTGATGGAGAACAACAAGATCACGGGCTATATGGCGCTCTACAAGATGGGGCCGAAGATCTACCGGGCCGGGTTTTCGCTTGCCGCAGCGCCGGTAAAGCTTCCCGAGGGGCTCAAGTATGAGAAAATCCACGGGGGAAAATACGTGCGCTTTGTGCTCACCGGGCCGTACGATAATCTTCCTCAGGCATCGGGTCGCGCCTGGGCCATTGTCGGCGAAAAGAAAATCGAAGTGCGTGACGATTTTGCGATCGAGAACTACATCAACGATCCTCGCGCGACGGCGCCGGAGAAACTGATTACGCACATCATGATTCCGACGGTCTGACGAGATCCTGAGGGACGCAGGTATTCCCCGCAGGCAAACCTGCATCTGCGACCGAGCCAGTAACACAACCGGAGGTCATCTCAATGTCGAACGCGATAACCAGCAATGAGGCGATGACGGAGCAGCCGTCGTCAAAGATCAAAACTTCGCAAAAAGGAATGATGTGGACCGGGCGCGTGCTCTCGGGAATCGCTGTTCTTTTTCTGCTGTTCGACGCATTCGGCAAGTTCACGATGCCGTCGTATGTCGTGGATGCATGCACGCGGCTGGGCATTCCTGTTTCGCAAGGAGTGAGCATTGGCGCTCTGCTTCTTGTCAGCACGATCATCTATGTCATACCGCGGACCGCGGTGCTGGGGGCTGTCTTGCTGACGGGGTATCTTGGCGGTGCGGTTGCTATCCAGATGCGCGCCGGCAGTTCAACGTTTGAGACTGTGTTTCCGGTGATCTTTGGGATTATTGTGTGGGCCGGTATTTATCTGCGTGATTGCGGACTGCGCAGGGTGTTTCCGGTACACGGTTAGTTCGAGACTGGCTAGTCGGGCTCGCCCTTTTACAATGGCTGCGGGAGAATGCATGCAAGGAAAGTGGCAGTATCCGCACCGCCGTTGGAATCCTCTGCGC
The DNA here is from genome assembly GCA_963782775.1 of uncultured Acidobacteriaceae bacterium. GTDB lineage: Bacteria > Acidobacteriota > Terriglobia > Terriglobales > Acidobacteriaceae > Telmatobacter. Next base: position 56,665 of record CAWALE010000013.1, on the reverse strand, counting down.
CAGGCCTGGGTGTTGGTTTCTCCGCACCGGACGCAACGGCCGTGGCAGGGCGAGGTGGCGCAAAAGGCGGCGCCCTCGGCAGTGACGTACGATCCTGCGTGTTATTTGTGCCCCGGCAATCAGCGTGCAGGCGGAGAGGCGAATCCCGCATACGATTCCATCTTCACGTTTGTAAACGATTACGCAGCGTTGCTGCCGGATCTTCCTGCACAAACTGATGCTCCGGCATCACCGCTGCTTGTTGCGGAATCAGCGCGGGGTCTGTGCAGAGTGGTGTGCTTTCATCCTGATCACAGCCTCACACTCGCGCGCATGACACGGCCGGAGATCCGTCGCGTGGTTGACGCATGGACGGAGCAGTATGAAGAGTTGGGCGCGATCGACTGGATTCAGTACGTGCAGATTTTCGAAAACCGGGGCGCGATGATGGGCGCGAGTAATCCGCATCCTCATGGGCAGATCTGGTCCACTGGGTTTGTGCCGGACGAGCCTGCCGCCGAAACGGTCGGACAGCGCAAGCATCTAGCCGAGACGGGCCACTGTCTGCTGTGCGACTACGTTGCAACGGAAATTGCAGCCGGCGAACGCGTTGTATTTGCCAATGATCATTTCGCTGCAGTGGTGCCGTGGTGGGCGGTGTGGCCATTCGAAGTGTTGTTGCTTCCACGCAGACACCTGGGCGCGATGCCGGAATTGAGTGGCGAAGAGCGGGACGCATTGGCTGATGCGTTGAAGCGGCTAACTACGCGTTACGACAATCTCTTTGAAACGAGCTTCCCCTACACGATGGGGTTTCATCAAACGCCGACGGATAGAGAGAGCCATCCGGAATGGCACTTTCACGCACATTTCTATCCCCCGCTGCTGCGCTCGGCGACGGTGCGGAAGTTTATGGTGGGGTTTGAAATGCTGGGGATGCCGCAACGGGACATCACGCCGGAGAATGCGGCAGAGCGTCTGCGCGGATGTTCGGAAGAGCACTTCTGGCCGCGAAAATAGCCGTATGTGAAGTTTGCTAGTTTGCGGCGCGCTTAGAAGACGTGCTTCTGGGTCAGCTCTGGCTGTGTTGAGCGCACGGAGCGCGCGCGCTTCATCTGATACATGGAGCGGTCTGCCGCTTCAACCAGCGCATCAACATCGTTACCGTCCTCTGGGAATCGCGCATGGCCGATGCTGGCGGTCAAATCCATCGTGTGACCTTCGAAGCGGAACGGCTGATTGGTTTCCTGCGAGAGACGCTCTACGATGCTGAGCAAATCACTGCGGTCAGAGATCTCGGCCAGAATGACGCCGAACTCATCGCCTCCGAGTCGCGCGACAAGGTCTGACTTTCTGGGCATGCGGCTGATGCGCTGCGCGATTTCGCGGATTGCAGCGTCGCCAGCGCGGTGGCCGTAGGTATCGTTTACCCGTTTCAGGCCGTCCATATCGATGACCAGAATGCCGAGTGGTTCAATTTGTCGACGGCCGGGCGAGATCCGCCTGCGCAGCCGGTCAAAGAAGAGGTTGCGGTTGGCGAGGCCCGTCAGGGAATCGTGGGTTGCGAGGTGGTAAAGCGCATTCGTCTCATTGCGGGCCGCGTGAAACATTGATGCCGCAATCAGTTCGCTCATGAGTTCGAGTACCCGAACATCGCAAGGGGTAAAAGCATGAGTGACGGTCGAAACGATTTTTAAGACTCCGACGGTCGAACCATCATGCTTTAGCGGAGCGACGACCATGGAACGAATGCCGATCTCCTGGAATGGCCCGGCGTCGACGCGAGGGTCGAGAACAACATCATCTGAGACCAAGACCTGACCGAGCCTGACGCATAATCCGGAAAAGCTTGCTTCGCGTTTGGTGCGCGTGCCTATCAGGGGACTGGCGAAGCCGCTGGCTCCGCGATACACCATTTCCTCGCCTTCGATGTACTCCACGATGGCGCCTTCGGCGTTGGTGAATGAGGGGATTCGTTCCACCACTGCTTGTACAACACCAGAAAGGTCGAGACCCTCCTTGGCGATATCGGTCTGCAGGCGAATGATCTCAATCAGGATGTGTGGATCGATGTTGATGTTGTTTGGCACGTCGGTCAAGGGGGCCCCCGGTTTAACTGAGTAGAGGTTTTGCATTGTCAGCTCTTCGCAAAATGCTTTCCGATCTTTCGTCGCGACGACAAAAGATGCCGGAAATCGATTTTCGACGTGCCGGAGCTCGAACGCACCCCTTTGAAGAGGTTGGATGCGTTCTACGCCCAAACAGCAGCTAAGCGCCGTACTGGTAGCTGATCTGATAGAGACTCTGTTGCGGTTTTGTATGGTGGGACTCGAATCCAGAGCACCTGCGCAAAGGAAGGCCGAGATCGTCAAAGCTGGAAGAGACACAAACAGGGGAGATTATTCGCGTCTTTGTACGGCGAAGAGGAAACGAGGATGCCCTTGAGTGGGCATCCTCGTTTCGGTGATCGCATCGTGGCCCGGCGTGAGTCCGGGTCAAATGCGCTAGTTAGCGGCGCCCGCCTGAGCAGTGCCGATCTGCGTTCCGATAACGCTGCCGGAGATAACGATTTCAACACGCCGGTTTGCCTGGCGCCCTTTTGCGGTGTCGTTGTCGGCTACCGGGTTGCTGGGGCCATAACCTTGCGCGGTGAGCTTGCCCGCGTCAAGGCCCTGGGCGACAAGGAAATTGAGCACTCCCTGGGCGCGCTGTTCGGAGAGCTTCTGATTGAAATCAGCACTTCCGGTGGAGTCGGTGTACCCACCGATGGCGAGTTGCAGGGACGGGTAGTTGAGGACAATTCCGGACAGCCGGGCGAGCGCTACTTGTGCTGCCGAGCTTAGGTCTGATTTACCGGTCGCGAAGAGAACGTCTCCCATGTTTACGACGAGACCACGGGAGGTGTCGGTAGTGGGGAGGACTTTATTGAACTGCGCGAGAAGGCGGGCGCGCAGTTGTTGTTTCTCCAACTCCAACTTGTCTTTGGCGGCAGCCTGGGCGGCGATTTCAGCATCTGCCTTGGCCTTGGCCGCGGCAGCGGCTTCATCTGCCTCATGCTTTGCTTCCGCGGCGGCTGCATCTGCTTTTGCTTTGGCTTCAGCAGCTTCAGTTGCGGCCTTCGCCTCTGCTTCAGCCTTGGCCTTTGCCGCTGCGTCTTCGCGTTCCTTTACGATGCGCGCTTGATCCTGTCGCTCGACGGAGAGGGCGCGGGCATCTTCAGCGAACTGCACAGTCTGGCGCGCAGATGCGATTACGACGTCGTTGCCGGACTTGTTCTTGATGGCGTACTCCATCTGCTCAAGGCTTCCTGCGGCCTTGGAGTAGACTTCCGGCGCGAACTTATCTGCTCCGTGGTCCTTTGCCACTTCGACGGAGTTACGAGCTTCATAGACTGACAGTGGTGTCTTCGGGTCGAGAGTCAATGAGAGGGGATTTCCCATCTTCTGGTATTGAGCTCGTTTCATGAGCTTGTACTCAGAGACGGGAAAGATTTTTCCTTCCGTCTTCTTGTTCGGCACACTTTGCAGGATGACCATTTCGCTGGGAACTCGGACCGCAAAGTAGGGTTCGGCCGTAACGATTAAGGAAAATGCCTGGGCCGGCGTGGTTGCGTTCAGCTTTCCCTCTCCGTTCTTGTTGAGAAGAACTTCTCCCAAGTTTCCTGTTCTGCCTTCGGGAGTAACAAACCAAAGAACGTAGGTCAGAAATTCGGTGCCAACGGTCTGGGCTGGTTGAAGGCCCTTGACTGAGAGGTTGACACTCGCCCGGTCAGCTTTCGATTTGATCTCGACTTTGACGTCGCCGGTCCCGTTGGGCATCAAGTCGGTGCCCACCATGTTGACCTTTGTGCCGCCGCTTCCGACCAGGTATCCAACGGCTTCGACGGTCTTTGTGGTCAAAGCGGACGCTGGAATTTCCTGGCTCTGCTGTGCGGCCGTGTCCTGCGCGATGGCGGCGGTTGTCAGCGCGAACAAGGAGCAGAATAGTGTTGCTCCGATGCGTGGCATTCCCATTCGTGAATTCATCTGTCTATCTCCCCACTTTGGATCGGATAAGTGATCGTCAGATCCAGCGTTGCGGCGGTTGGAAATCGCGCGGCCCATGCCTGGAAGTTCCCAGTTCTGTGCTCTCTTGAGCTATTTACGTAAAACATTTAGGGCTGCGAGATGAAGATATCCGAGTGAGAAGGGGTTTAACACTGTCAGAAATGCCAGTTGGGGTGGGCAATAGTGCGGCGGGTCAGATTTGCTGGCTTGGAAGTGTATTTTGATGGGCGGGGATTCTGGCCCGGAAGGACTAAATCCATCGGAATGAATGGTGAGCCCGCTGGGACTCGAACCCAGGACCCACGCCTTAAAAGGGCGTTGCTCTACCAACTGAGCTACGGGCTCTCTGCCGGCACAATCGGGAGGGAAAACCACTTCTGCTTCCCGGCAAGCCGCTCATTCAAAATTAACACAGAGGCGCTCCGGCTGTATTTTGACGGGATCTGGTGTGTAGAGACCGGAGGCTTTTGGCCTGCTTCAAGCCTCGAGTCAGGTACATTTGGTGTATAAATTAATAAAATTAATAAATACACTTGCAATAATTCAAAAACTGAATCATAATCACTCTCGCAATAAGAAACGAGGATCTGCAGATGGCCAACGATCCCAAAGCTGCTTCTGACTGGCAGGACCTGCTGCGCATGACGCAGGGGGCGCCGCTGGTGATTGAGAGGGTCAGGATCCCGGAGAAGGGGATTGCCATCGAAGGCTCCTTCACGCTGCCGGAACTCGCTCGGCTGAGCCTTGAGGACCAGGTCTTTGTGACGGCTTTTTTGCGTTCTCATGGCTCGATCAAGGAGATGGAGCAGATTTTCGGGGTGAGTTACCCGACCATCAAGGCGCGGTTGAATCGTATCTCCGGATTGCTGCAGTTCATCGATACGAACCCTTCGCCGTCGCGCTCAGACGTTCTGGAGCGGCTGAAGAACGGCGAAATTACTGCTGCTGAGGCAATCAGCGAACTGGAGGCTATCAAGTGACACCGAACATCGCAATCGTTCATGTGAATTATCCCCATGGGCCGAACTTCAGGCTTTGGCTCCCGCTGTTTTTGCTGTGGATTCCGGCGATTTTGCTGGCGCCGTTCATTCTGCTGGCGCTGCTGATCGCATGCCTGCTGGCGCGCGTGCCTTTCTGGCGTTCGATCGCGTCGTTCTGGACGCTGGTGTGCAGCCTGCCGGGAACGGATGTACGCGTAACAACCGAGGGCAACCACGTCCTGGTTCGGATTTTGTAGAGGTGCTTATGAACACGGATCGTCGCGCCATTCTTTCGCTCGTTGCCACGGGGCGCATCACGGCCTCAGAGGCGGAACGCCTGCTGGTTGCCTGGAACGACAGCCGCGAGACGGTATGGATACTCGCGCTGAGCCTGGCGTTTGCGTGGCTGACACAAATTCACCTGCGTGAGTTTTTTCCGATGCTCATGCATTTGTTCAACGCGCAGATTTCTGCGCTGGCCGTGCGAGGCGCGTTCTCGCCGATAACGGATCTGCTGGGAGGATTGCTATGAACGAGAACAGAAGACAGATTCTGGAAATGCTGGCTGCGGGAAAAATCACCGCGGACGAAGCCGAGCGGCTGCTGGCTGCGCTTGATCCTGACACCACGCGGCCTGTCGGCGGCGTGGCGAATTCCACGGGGAGCGGTTCGCAGTCCGGGACCGCGAGAACGCGTGCAAAATATTTGCGCGTGCTGGTGGATGCGGATGAGGAAATGACCGGCTTGAAGGGACCAACCACGGTGAATGTTCGCGTGCCCTTGCAGTTGTTGCGCGCCGGGGTGAGGCTTGCGGCTTTGATTCCGCAACAGGCTCACAACCAGCTCGACCAGGCGCTCAGCAGCCATGGTGTGCCGTTAACGCTGTCTCAGATCAAGCCGGAGAATCTTGAGGAATTGATCGACCACCTTGAAGATTTGACCGTTGATGTGGACGGCAAGGACGGCAACAAGACCCGGGTGCGGGTGTTCAGCGAGTAGGTGCTGCGCGTGTTTTCTGCTGCGGCTGGTTGTCAGCGGCGGAGCGGCTTCTGCATCGGGACGACCTGCACGGTGACGTCGCGTACTTCGGCGAGGAAGCGGTTGAGTACGGAGCCGCGGAGAAGGATGTCGAAGCGCGAGCGCACCGGTTGCCCGAAGATGACGTGCGAGATGCTCTCCTGTTGCGCAAAGCGGATCAGCGCGTCGGCGACGTTCTTCTCATTGAGGGTGACAACCTGCGCGCCGAGGTCCTTGGCCATGCGGCGATACTCCTCGATGCGCTGAAATGCCTCGGGGTCTCCGTGGCCCTTGTCTTCGTCGGGCCGGTTTACGTAGACGGCGTACCAGTTGGTTGCCAGGCGGCCGGCAACGCGCGCAGCCCACGCGGATGAGTCGCTCGGTTCCTGGGCGCGTGCTGAGGCAGACCATCACCTTGTCGGGAATCGGCGCCTGCTCGAGGCCCTGGGTGCGCCGGTAGTCGGAGGCGCGCTTGCTTACCTGCTCGGCTGTGGCGCGCAGCGCGAGTTCGCGCAGAAGGTTCAGATTGCCCTTGCGGAAGAAGTTTGCGAGCGACGGCTCGATCTTTTCCGGGGCATAGATTTTGCCCTCGCGCAGACGTGACCGCAGTTCCTCAACCGTGAGGTCGACATTGATGACTTCGTCGGCACGTTTGAAGAAGCTGTCGGGAACCGTTTCGCGAATGATGGTATTTGCGGAGCGATTGACTGCGTCATTGAGCGTTTCAAGGTGCTGGATGTTTACGGCGGTCCACACGTCGATGCCGGCGTCGAGCAATTCGAGCACATCTTCGTAGCGCTTGCGGTTTTTGCTGCCTGGCACATTGGTGTGCGCAAGCTCGTCTACGATCGCGATCTGTGGATGCCGCGCGAGAACTGCGTCGACATCCATCTCTTTAAGTTCGACGCCGCGATAGGGAATCATGCGCAGGGGTACGATTTCGAGATCGCGGATCTGGTCAGCGGTTTCTTGGCGCCCATGGGTCTCGACCAGGCCGATCACCACGTCAACACCCTGTTTGCGCTTGAGCAGGGCATCGTTGAGCATGTGGTAGGTTTTGCCCACGCCGGGTGCGGCGCCGAGATAGATGCGGAGGCGGGCGGGTTCCGGTTGGCGTTCGAGTTGAATTTCTGGCATCAGCCCACCTCGACCGGATGCGGAATCGCTTCTGCTACGGCAACCGGCAGGGTGAAGCGAAAGGTTGCGCCGTGTCCGAGCCGGCTCTCAACGGCGATCTGGCCGCCGAGCGATTCGACCAGGCGCCTTACCAGCGCAAGGCCCATACCAGTGCCGCTTTCGGAAAAGGGATTGAATCGGTCGAAGATGGTGCTCAGGCGCTCGGCTTCGATGCCGCGCCCGCTGTCGCGAACTGTGAATTGCACGTAGTCTTTCAGTTCTTCGGCTGCAAGCAGGATCTCGCCGTCGGGTGGTGTGTAGCGCAGCGCATTTGCGACCAGGTTGTCGAGAATGGAGCGGACCGCGCGGCGATCGGCCATCACGAACGAGAGGTCAGCGAAGGCGTTGACTTCGATGCGCACTTCCTTTGCTGCCGCTTCATCGATGTAGCGGTTGCGTGCGTCATCGAGGAGGGGAAGAGGCCGGAGGCGTTCGAGCTTCAACTCGCGCTTGCCGGTATCGAGTTCGGCCACTTCAATCAGGTCAGACATCAGGTCGCTCAGCTTTTCGGCTTCGTTGCTTGCCTCCACCACGAGGTCCGTTTGCAGGGGCAGCAACTCTCCTCCGAATCCTTGTTGAAGCGCGTAAATGCCGCGGCGTAGTTGCAATCAGCGGATCACGCAGTTTCTTGCTGGCTACCGAGATGAACTGCGTCTTGAAGCGATCGGTGTCCTGCAGCGTGGTGACGTCTTCAAGCGTGGTGACAGTGCCCAGCAGGCGGCCTTCGGAGTCGCGCATAGGCATGGTACGCAGACGATAACTGCGCGACTGCTTGCCGATGCGCGTGGGGAGCATGGCGGCCTCGCCTTCGGCGGCAATGGGTTTCTGCATGGCGATGGCGTCACGAATCGCGCTCAGAATCTTGTCGCCGCCGGGGGTGTTGGTGAGCGCCAGGCGGTCGTTCGCTGCTTCGCCGAGCACGTCGGCGGCAGCCTGGTTGAGCTTGAGGATGTGGCCCTTGGCGTCGGTGACGATGATGGGCTCGAAGATGGACTGCAGGACCGCGTCGGAGAGTTGAAATTCCATTTGCCGCCGGCCTGCCTCGCTTTCGCGAAGTTCGCGCAGGCGCACGGCGATGCGATTCAGTTCTGCCGTGATTACACCGAAGCTGTCGCGCCCGCCCCACTCCACGCGATGCTCGAGATTGCCGCTTGCGATCTTGCGGGCATCGTTAGCCACCATCCGGATGGGATGCAGCACGAGCATGACGGTTGCTACTTCAACCAGGATGAGGGAGACGAGCAGAGCGATGGCGAGGCGCATTTCGCCGGCGGCAACCAGTGCGCGATGGGTGGCGGCCACCAGGGCCACGCCCAGGGCTGCGATCACGACACAGCCGAGAATCAATCGCTGCGTTAGGTTCAGCATCTTTCCGGCTCCAATGCCGGAGAAAACCACACTTTCATTTTGTCGCACTGACCCTCAAGGCGCAAAACCGCCGCGAGGTTTACCTGTTGATTTTGCGGGTGCTTCAGGGGATGCGGCAGACGGCAAGCGAGGCGTTGTGCCACTCGCAGGCCAGCCCTGCAGGTTGGGGAAGCGAGACGATCACCCAGTCAACGCCGAAGTCATTCTTCAGCTTCTGGAAGTCGGCGAGCTTGAAATTCTGCCAGCCGGCAGTGGCGTCAACCTGCCGCTCCCATGCCGGACCGAGTTCGGGCACCTGGGTCACAACGGAGGTGTCTTTGACCATGTCGGCAAGTTGGCTACGTTCAGCAAGTGCTCGAAAGCCGTGATAGTCCTCGCCTGGCGCCGCGAGGTAATTGGGGTCCATCGCAAAGTAGGCATCTGTGGGGGTATTCATGCGGATCCAGGCGAACGACTGGAGCCACGGATTACTCGACTGCATTCCGGGCAACTCGAGGTGCTGGCTGCTGCCATAGAGAGCGCGTTGCGAAGCGAACATGCCGACATTGATGATGGCGAGGAAAGCCGCCCAGCGCCAAGTGTTCGACTTGAGCAAATACTTGCCGAGCAGACACCCGCCGACCAGCGCCATGAAGCAATAGATGAGGTGCAGAAATCGCATCGGTTGCATGGGCGTGAGCCGCACCAGAGCAGGAGACTTCAGGACGATCATCGCCACGGCCTGCTGAAAAACTCCGTAAGAGAAGATGGCGAGGCTGAAGCGCGCCAGCATTGTCTCTTTGTGTTTGAGGGCGACACGCCATAACAGCCAAAACAGGACGAGCGGGCCAAGCGCCCCGAGCCACTCATACCAGGTCCAGCTATAGAGGAAGTAGTAGCCGCGGGTTTGCAGGGCGCGGTGCCAGACGGGCGTGGGGGATTCCAGTATCCAGCCTAGCGGCACTACTGCGGCGAGTGAATCGCGCAGCGAGCGCAGCCATACGTGGACTGGGTCCAACATCGCCATGGTCAGGAAGAAGCAGAACGAGATGCCCAGCGCCGCCATGATGGGATGGAGCACAAATGAAAGCAGAAGCAGAGGGACCGCTTGCCAGCGCTTGCCGGCAAGAATGCGGGAGACAGCTAACAGCACGAGTGCGGTAGCGACATTGCGAGGGTGAAGATGCTGGTCGGCAAGGTAAAGCGCAGTGCCCGCAACAGGCAGGGTCATCATCGCTGCAGTAAGGGCTACGCCGGCCCATCTCGCTCGTTCCTCCTCAAAGAGAACGCGTGCAATGCTCCAGGAACCGGCAATGATGAGGAGAATCGAGATGAACTGGAACAACAATTCCGTGACCGAGACGGGAATGTGGGTGAAGCTGATGAAATCTGCAACCCACTTATCGAAAAGGGTTGCCTGCAACTGGACGCGGAAGAAGGCCGAATCGTGCGGATAGAGTGCCGGATTCAAGTCACTTTTGATGGCGGTCAGATACACGCCATCATCTTCAATTCCGGGATGGTAGCCCATCGTCGCCATCGCCAAAAGTGAGAAGGCGAGGATCAGGATTATGTTGCGCTTGCGACTGTTTTCCAAATGATTCAGCTCATACAATCTGATTGAAATTTCCCATACCGGGGCGGAACAGGACCCTCAACGTCAAAGGGTCGGGGAGATTTCAACCCTTGAGCAAACTGTATGCCCTTTTCGGGCACTGATGCGAGAATACGTCGCAAAAGGGCCGTGCGTATAGAGTTGGACGAATTTAAAGGGCGTTTAGCTGACTATAATTGAGATCGGCGTGCAGTTGAGAGCGAAAATCGTCTATTTCCGTAGCTAAGTGGTCGAAAATTGTTACCGTAGAACCATTGAATTCGATAAAGCCCCTTGGTTTGAGTACACATTCGTAGCGCGGTCCGTCTATACTTCAAAGACATTCACGGCATGTCATCAGCATCCATCAGCTCGAGTCCGGTTTCGCTCGACGAGGCAGCAACGCGCGAGGCGCGGCGGCTGACGAACGCCTGCTTCCCGCGGAAGCTCGCGCTTGCCATACCCACGCTCTGCGAGGCGGGCAACCTGCCGGTGCTGCTGGATCGCGTGCGCGGCGTTCTGGACCCGCTTAATTTTGATTACGAAATCCTGATTGTCGATGACGACAGTTGCGACGGTACGGCAGAAATTGTCTCCGCGATTGCGCAGCAGGATCCGCGCGTTCGCCTTCTCGTTCGCAAGGGGCAGCGAGGTTTGTCGGGGGCCATCCTTCATGGCTGGGAGAATACAGACGCAGACATTCTTGGTGTGATGGATGCAGATCTGCAGCATCCGCCTGAGCTGCTGCCGCAACTGCTGAACGCGGTTTCGGTGGGCAGCGACCTGGTGATCGGCAGCCGTTACACGCCGGGCGGCGGCCTGGGCGACTGGCACGCCTTCCGCAAACTGCTCTCTGCTGCTGCCGTATGGGCAACCTGGCCGATTCAGCGCGTGGGTCTTCGCGCCAAGGATCCGATGTCGGGCTTCTTCTTCATTCGCCGCAACTGCCTTGAGGGGATTTCGTTTCAGCAATCGGGATTCAAGTTGCTGCTCGAAATCCTGGTGCGCGCGCACATTTCATCGGTTCGCGAAATTCCATTCGCGTTCGGGCAACGCTATCGCGGCGCGAGCAAGGCAAATATGAAAGTCGCGCTTGAGTACGGACGCCTGCTTGCCCGGCTTTATCGCAGCAGATTTGGGTTCAGCCGTGCCGTTCCTGTCAGCACTTTTGATTAGCGGGTTTCTCTTTGCGGCATGCTTAAAGCGCCGGCAAGGTCCATCGCATCACAAGAAATCCCACCACACCGAGGAAGAACACCAAGGCCATACGGATGCCGGGCTCGCGATTGACCTCGGGCACGCAGGTCGCTTGCGCCGACGTAGAGCGCCACTCCTGCCGAAACGGGCAGGCCATACGGGAGCAATCCTGGCGCAAGTTCAATGACTAACACGCCGGCAATGGTTGCCGCTGCGAGCATGACGGCGGAATAGAATGCAGCGGTGCGGCTGCGTCCGCTGGCCAGCATCACGGACGCCATGGTGAATCCCTCTGGCGCCTTGTGAAGGAATACAGCCAGAAAAATCAGCCAGCCGAGAGCGTTGTTCACCACGAAGCCCGAGCCGATGGCCACGCCGTCGAAGAGTGCGTGCACGCTTAAGCCGCCGAGCACGGAGTAGCCTGTCCGCGCAGAGACGAATTCGTCGTGATGCGTTTCTTCGCCGTAGTGGAAATGAGAGTTGATGGTGTGCTCGAGCAGATGCACGGCGCAGTAGCCGATCATGATGAGTATCGGCCCCAGTGCAGGACTTAGCTTGAGGCTCTCGGGAGTCATCTCAAGCAGCGCAACTGCCATGAGAAAACCCGCACCCAACGCGACGAAATAGCGCAGGTAGCGCTCGACGCCGCGAGCACGCACCAAGCACCAGTCCGCCAGCGACATCTGCGAGCGCGGCGATTACGCCGAGGGCCACCGAGAGTTTGAGCATCTTGCTTACCTTACCTGCTACCTTACCCGCTGTGCCGGATGTGCATCACATCGCCATCCTGCACCACGTACTCTTTGCCCTCAAGACGCAACGTGCCCAGCGCGCGCGCGTTCGCTTCGCTGCCGGCCGCCAAGCAGATTGTCCCACCGGATGGTTTCGGCGCGGATGAAGTGATGTTCGAGATCGGAGTGAATCGCGCCGGCTCCCTGCGGAGCTTTCGAGCCTGCGGGAACTGTCCATGCGCGGCATTCGTCTTCGCCCGCGGTGAAGAAGCTGATGAGTCCGAGCAATTCATAGCTCTTGCGGATGAGGCGCACCAGGCCGCTCTCATGCAGACCGTAGCTGGAGAGAAATTCTGCCGCTTCGGCTTCATCCATTTCGGCGAGTTCCGCTTCGACTTTGCCGCAGATGGCCGTTGCTCCGGCGTTGGGGCGTTGAGCCACTTCGGTCGAGCTTGTAGCGCGCACGGCGGCATCGAGATCGTCGCCGAGGGTGGTGCTTTCACCGATGTTAAGCTACATACAGAACAGGCTTTTGCGAGAGAAACATGAATCCCTTGATGAGCTTCTTTTCGTCCGGCGTCATCTCCAGTTCGCGCAGTGGGCTGTTCTTTTTCGAGAGCCTCTTTGGAACGCGATCAGCAGCGACTGCTCCCGCTCGAGTTCGCTGGTGCGGCCTCTTCTTCAGATCCTTTTCGAGGCGCTCGAGGCGCTTTTCAACCTGAGTCGAGATCGCTGATCATCAGGTCGAATTCGACGTTCTTGATATCGCGCAGAGGATCGATGGGGCCGACGTGCGGAATCGACTCGTCTTCGAAAGCGCGCAGCACATGGATCAACGCGTCGACGTTGCGCAGGCTGGTGAGGAATGCGGTTTCCTTGAGCGCTTCCTGCCCGATGGCGGCAACGTCGACAAACTCAACGGAAGCATGGGTAGTCTTCTTTGGGGAGTAGAGGGCGGACAAGCTTGTCGAGACGCTCGTCGGGCACGCGCGCCACGCCGATATGCGCCTCGCGCGGATTGGAGTAGCCGCGATCTTCAAGCTTTGCCTTGGTAAGGATCTTGAATAACGATGTTTTGCCTACCTGCGGCAGGCCGATAATGCCAGTTTTCATGTGCTTCCGATGGCGCCCCTGCACGATACTTTGCGCGCTTCAGGGCCTCTACGATGATACAAGAGCTAAGAGCAGGGACTAGGGACGACGAGGGACTAGGGACTAAGGACTAGGGACTCGGGGCTCGGGAACACACCTCGTCGAGGGTGTGGATATTTCACATCGGAATCGCTCGTGTCTTTTGCGTCATTTTAGATTTGGCAGGACGCAGGTCATGAGTGCGCCGGCAATGTCCATGGGCCAATGCGCGACGATCAATGGAGCCAGCCTGCGTGTACGCCAGTAGATCGCCATCATGGCAAAGACTCCGGGCGCGAAGGCCAGAGTGCGAAACGCAATAAAGCGCCAATCCAAAACAAACGGCAAGAGGCTGTGCTGAAAGGCCCATACGAAGCCTACGACTGCGAACGCGAGCCATGTGCGACCGGTGAGCGCCCGCATGCGCGGCAGGACGTATCCCTGATAGGTGGCTTCCTCTGTTGGCGACCAGATAATCCACCACAGCGAGAGGCTGTAGACGACGGCCCAGATTGGCATGGCATGCGGCTGAACGAGATAAGCCCCTGCGTCAACTGTTGACGCGCGATAGAGCAGTTTGTGGAACACGGTGCCGCCGATGAGAAAAAGCGGGAAGATCAGCGCGAAGTAGCCAATGCCGAGGAAGATGTCTCCGCCATGGCGGAGTCGCACCGGTCCGAAGAGATCGCTAAGCCGAATGCCCTCGCGGCGGGTGAACCAGAACATCGCGGAAAGACATCCGATGTCGACCAGCGTTCCGTAGACGGTCCACCAGTGTCCGGCCTCATGCCAGGCATCTTGACGGTGCATGCCGGTGAGAATTAGTGCCGTGAGCCCCTGCGCCACAATCATCAGTAAAGGTCGAGCAAGCATGACAACGAACGGGCCAGCATACGAAATGCGACCAGCGGCGGCACGGTCTTCAATCGCTGCCTGTGCATTTGGTTCTTCGCACACCTCGACGGCCGCTTCAGTTGTGGATGGCATTGAATTCTTCCTTTGGCGAGTGAGCATAGCACCAGCCGGGAAAGAATGCAGTGACACGCCGTGACAGGCAGCTTAGCTGCGCCGCTTCACAAATCGCAGAGCTGAGAAATCGGCTGAAACGGATGCGACCTTTGTGTCTACGATTCCCGTCGTCAAAGCTATATCGCGCACCTGATTCTCGTTCAGCCCATGCCCGGGGCCTTTGCGATAGATGAACCAGACGGGCACGCCGGCCTTGAGTTGAGCTGCCGCTTTACGAGCGCCTCGTGCAAATTCGGCCGGCGTATCGATGCGCGCCAGGATCAACTCGCCGTTGCGCTGCGACGTATTCTTCGCATCTTCGAGTGCTCTTTTGAGCGCAGGATCATCCATCGGGCCGATCGTTCGGACGGTCGTCTCGGGCGTGATGCCAAGCTTCTTGGCCAGCGTTGGAGGCGGCTTGAGTAACGCATCGGCCCATTTCGCCGCCATGGCGCTGCCAAGTTCCAGCGCGACAGAATCGCTCGCAAATTTGAAATGCAGGAGATCACCGTCGGCTTTGATGCTCTTCATTTTTGAGAAAGGAATCTTACGTCGGATCTCACCGCGCAGGATCAGCTCGGGTGGCTCTAGAAGAGCCTTGACCTTGCTCTTCTCGCCGTTCCAGATGCAGGCGCATTGCGCTTCGCGTCCCATGAAGACTCCTACACTCGGGTTGACTCTGCCCTCGCTATCAGCACAACGGTTGCGATGCCAAAGAGCAGGATTGCTTCTTCAACGTGTTCGCTGCGATTGTGCAGCATATTGAAGTGCACGGTTGTGGGATTGGAGCTGTCAGCTGTGTCGATGGCTCCGCCGGCTGCGGCGCGATCGCGCTCCATTGCCGGAATGATTCCGTACTGCGAGTACGCTGTGCAGGTCAGCATCAGGACAACGAGCACCATCGGCGCGAGGACCGAACGCGGTTTATAGATGTTCCATGCGGGAGCTAGCGCCATGAGAGCCAGCAGGACAAGCCCGCAAACGATTCCCATGCCGTGGAGTATGCGCAGCAATTCGCCGACGATGGTGCCGGCGGTGTGGGTAGAGCCTGGTAAAGAACCAAAGGTGACAGCCGCAACTACAGGGAAAAAAATCTCCGCGCCAATCCAAACAATGAGTGCAAGAAAAAGTAGCGTGCGAAGCAGGGTCTTCATTTGGGAAGAATACAAGGCGGGGGAAGGCCAAGGAATAGAGAATGGACTAGGGACTAGGAGACGAGGGAACCAGAAACAGTGGCGCTCGCAGAACATTGCCGCGAGCGCCATGTTTTCTTGAAGCAGGGATCAGGATTTTTGTTTCAAGGCACGCTTCAACACTGTCTCCAGTGCAGCCTTGGTTTCTGCGTATTCGGCCGGAGATATGGCGCCGGTCAGCTTTTCGCTCTCCAGTGTGAACAGCTCTTCTTTCAAGACACTCAGGAGAAGCGCTGTTTTTCGACGCCGTAAGAAGCTGCTGTCGAGCCTGAATATCCCGGCGATGCCACACCTGGGTTTGGCACGTGCGCGATGGGCACACCCGGCGCTCCAGCGGGTTTGCGCAGCAGGAACGCTGCAGCCGACACGAAGATCAGCGCCAGTCCGCTGAAGAATCCACCACTTATATTTGCTGAGCGGATCGGGTGTATTGATGGGCTCGCCGATGCCGCCGCCGGGCTGTCCGCCTGCGGGGGCAGCGGCTTGCTGGCCGCCCGCGCCCTGTTCTTCACGTGGCATGGAACCGGTGCCCGACACCGTGAACTCCAACGCCTTGCCCGGTGCTGCGTTCTTCGCGACAAGTGTCTGAATGTTGGGATCCTGATTGATGGGCGTGAATACGGAGCCAGTCCCTGCTGTGAAGGTCATACTCTTCGGCAAGAGTACGCCGACACTTTGTGTAGGCAGCGACACCTGGGGACGAAACGTGAAAGATCCGCTATATGGAATCGAATAGATGATGTTGAATTGCGTGTCTTTATCGCCTTCGTCGGGCTGGATGGGGAAGTTGAATGCGTAGTGGCCCTTTGCGCTGTTCGGCTGCAATTTCAAAGTCGTGGGCAGGCTGGTGGTGCTCGGCCGTTGTCCCTGTGCCGACTCCACGATTGCTTCTTCCGGCAATACGATCTCGAAGCTCTTCGGACTCCACTGCGTGCGCGGCGGCATGCTGGTGTTGTGCACGAAGTAGCGCTCGATCACGTGCAGCTGGCCATTGGCGACTTCGAGTTCCAGTACGTCGGCTTCAGTGAAGACGCCGTCGACTTTGGGTGCTACGTCGTAAACGGAGATATCCCGGACGGCGCCACTTTGCGGTGCATCCGCAAAAAAGTCAGCGCCCTGATGAGTCACCTTTATAAGCGCCGGTGCGTTGGACGGCCGAGTGATCGAGTAGTGTCCGCTGCTGTCAACGGTGGTATGCGCGACTTCGGTCATGCCAGTCATGGGCTCGACGAGCACAACGGCATCCCCGGCGGCCGGCTTGCCTGTGGTCTTGTTGGTGACAATGCCTGTCAACTGTGCGGCCTGCGCGAGAGTGCCGGCAAAAAGAAAGCTTGCAAGTGCCGCATGCAGAAAAGTCTTCATCGATTTCATGGTTTTTCTGGGAGTCCTTATCTTTTGTTTCTTATGCCTGTCGTTCCAAGTGTTCCATCTCTGCCAGCAACTCTGCAGCCTCATTTTCGAGTTGTGCGCGTTGTACCTGAAAATCTTCTTCAGGATATTTTCCGGCGCGAAATTCGAAATTCAAGTCGCGCAGATTTTCGTACAGCTGTTCCTTGCGTTCCTCGAGATAGTCGAGCCGTGTCTTCTGCCGCTGACTCGCAAATGCATTCTCTGGCCAGAAGGTGTAGAGAAAAAGCACCATGCCCATCAGGCAGCCAAGCGCCAATCCGAGAGTTTCGCTCATAGCTCAGTAACCTCCTTCGCTGCCGGTTTCGCGACGAATGCGATCATGAATCGCATCCATCTCCGGTGTGCTTGCCGGTTGCGCAACTTCCTTTTTGCCCACGGACCAGTGCCGCACCAGCAAAACGGTGCCGAAGAGGGCCGCAGCGAATACTGCAAACGGAGCGATCCACGCCACCAGGTCAAATCCGTGCGTTCTGGGGGCAGCGAGCACCGTGGCGCCATACTTCGCGGTGAAGCTGTCGAGAACCTGCTGGTCGTTCATGCCCGCGTTAATGGCCGTGCGCAACTCTGCGAGTTGTACTGGCGAATCGGGACAGCCGACGTGGTTGCACTCGCCAAGCACCTGGCCGCAGCCGCAACTGCACATCATCTGGTGGTTGAGCTTGTCGTAGCGCGCACCAGCGTCACTCGCTCCCAGGGAAAAACAAACCGCGACAGCGAGTGTTCCAGCTTGCAATGCTCTTTTGCATAAAGTGAAGTTCATCGGAGTTGGCATCTCAGTCGCCACCCTTCAGCACGGCGTTGGCATGCTCGGGTCGTGCAGTTGGAACTCGCGGCGAAGCTGTAGCCGGCTTCAGGCTCGGAATCAGCGCCAAAAACGTACCCAGCACCATCAGCGCCACACCTGCCCAGATCCAGCTGACGAGGGGATTTAGGAATGCCTTGATGATCGGCTGGCCCGTGTCTGGATTTGTGCCTTCAAACACCACATAAAGATCCCAGCTCGGCACGGAATGAACCGCGACCATGGTCTGCGGCTGCTGGCTGGCAAGGTAGACGCGCTTTTCAGGCGCCATCTGGAACTGCTTCTTGCCGTTGCGGTAGACATCGAGCAGCGCGTAGTCGGAGTTGTAGTTTGCGTTCGAGTCTTGCGTGAATCCGACGCACTCGAGTGTGTAGGGGCCGACACTCATCTTGTCGTGGAGGGCCAGTTCTTGTTCGGTCATTGCGATTGAAGGCCGCGCCCGCCAGGCCGATTACCACGATGACCACGGCGATGTGGACGATATATCCGCCGTAGCGTCGCGTGTTGCGGCGGGTGAGCAGATACATGGCAAGTAGCGAGGTTTTTGCCCGATCTGCCGGGCGATCACTCCTGCTCCGCGGAAGAACTCAGACAGGATGGCTGCCATTACCGCGGCGGACAGGGCAAAGGCAACCATAGCGTAGAAATTGCCCGGATCGAAGTGCGCCATCTTTCCACGGCCGCACGCCGGCTGCGAAGCAGACAATCACCATGGCCCACAGTGCAATCGTAGGCAAGATGAAGTTGCGACGAACAGCGCGGAGAGAAGTGGATCTCCATGGGAGGAGAGGTCCAACACCGGTGAGGAACAAAAGGAACAGGCCGATAGGAATCGCTACGCGGTTATAGAAGGGAGCGCCCACCGTAACTTTGCTGCCCTCGCACATATTCGCTCAGGATGGGGAACAGTGTTCCCCAGAGGATCACGAAGCAGGCCACGAGCAGAACGAGATTGTTGAACAGGAAGCTTGACTCGCGGCTGACCAGCGATTCGAGGTGGTGATCGGTCTTTAGATGATCGCGCTGCAAAATGTAAGTGAAGATGCAAACTGCGAGCACGATGCCCATGAAGACCATGAACCATGTGCCGATCGACGACTGTGCGAATGCGTGTACGGAACTCACGAGTCCCGCGCGCGTGAGCAGGGTGCCCAGCAGCGTGAGCAGGAAGGTGGAGAAGATGAGCCAGACGTTCCAGCTCTTCATCATCCCTTTCTTTTCCTGCATCATCACCGAGTGTAAAAAGGCTGTGCCCGTGAGCCAGGGCATGAAGCTTGCGTTCTCAACCGGGTCCCATCCCCAGTAGCCGCCCCAGCCCAGCACGGCGTAGGCCCAATGCATGCCGAGGAAGATGCCGCCGGTCAGAAACAGCCACGTCACGAGGGTCCAGACGCGCGTAATCTTGATCCATTTTTCGCCGGGGTAGCGCATCATCAAGGCGCCGAGAGCAAAGGCAAACGGAACCGAGAATCCCACGTAGCCGAGGTAAAGCATCGGCGGGTGAATCACCATCTCGGGATATTGCAGCAGGGGATTGAGGCCGTTTCCGTCGGCTGGAATCGAGCCCCTCGAGCAGCGCAAACGGAGGCGCCGCGAAGTTGACCACCGCCAGGAAGAACACCTGAATGCCCGACATGATCGTTCCGGCATAGGCATAGAGCTTTACGTCGGTCTTATGGCGGAGCCGCAGTACGAACCCATAGGTGGCCAAAAGCCAGCACCACAGCAGGAGGGAACCCTCCTGGCCGCTCCACAGGGCCGCGAACTTGTAGGCAGCCGGGCAGCGCCCGGTTGGAGTGTTCCATGATGTAGGTGATCGAAAAATCGTTGGTAAAGACCGACCACACCAGCGCAAACGCCGCCACCGTTACCGCCACGAACACGGCAATTCCGGCGCGGCGAGCCGTATCAGCCAGCCGTTCCGGCGCAATGGGCGCGGGCTGGCCGGTTGCCAGCAGCCTCAGCGCCACACCGCCGGCAAACAAGTTATACGCTGCCAGCGCTAAAGCGATGAGAAGAGAGAGACTTCCAAACGTTGCCATCAGAGCTCCATCACTGATTCTCGCACTGAGGACTAATGCCTTAGGGGAATCTAGACGGTTAGCTAATTCTCAATCATTCTAGGCTTTGAAATGTGATTTGCCTCACACAAGGTGGAGACATATCACTAGCACGAGTGGAAGATGGCGGATGCGTGCCGGCATGCCTATTGAGACGGTCGGGTCACGATTCTGAATAGCGAGAAGGGACGACGCCCGGCGTAGATTTTCTCCAGCTGAGTTCAAGACCGCTATTTCGGCTGACTTGAAAAGTTCGGCAGCTTCTGGCCCGGACCCTCGCTGCCGGGCTCGATTTGGTTGTGGATGTTCAGCAGGATTACACGCCAGCCGGCATCCGTTCTTATCAGCGTGTAGGTGTTGATTTCCCAGAACGGTGGAATCTTCGATCCGTCGTCGAGGGTAACTCCGTCAGGGTGATTGGCGCGGGCCTGCACGATGGCGATATTCGGCGCGAGGAAGCGAATGCTCTCGATCTGCCGCGGCGGTCCCGGTTTGCCGCGATAGATTTCAGTGAATGTCATATGCCACAGGTTTTCGTTGAACTGCGGACCATCGCTTTTGATCCAGTGTCCAAACCGGTCGATCATCTCGTAGTCCGGTGTTTCCAAAGCGGCAAGATCTTTTGCATTCAGAGTTGTGTAGGCGGTATTCCAGCGCTCAATGAACTGGCGGACGCCTGGTTCATCGGTGGTTGGGGTTTGCGCAGTCAGTTGAATTGCGGGTGCCAACAGCAGCGCTGCGATGGCAAGCTTGCGAACCATAGCGACTCCCGAGGAGAAGATTTGAACTGCTCTGCACAGAGGACACACTGAATTTACCGTTGGCGCCTCGGTTTTGGGAAGATCTCCCCACGTTCCGCTACGCGAGGGCTATTCCTTGGGGGAACCATCCAAGGATCTGATTTGCTGACCTTACCCGAACAGGAATTCCTTGTCGCGCAGTTCCTTGATGCTGTCGCGCAGCTTGGCCGCCTTCTCGAATTCGAATTTTCTGGCGGCTTCGCGCATGTCCGTTTCGAGTTTGGCGATGAAGGCATCGAGCTCCGGCCTGGGAGTTGAATTCGGGCAGACCCGCCGCTTCTTCCACTTCGATCTCGCC
The DNA here is from genome assembly GCA_963782775.1 of uncultured Acidobacteriaceae bacterium. Classification (GTDB taxonomy): domain Bacteria; phylum Acidobacteriota; class Terriglobia; order Terriglobales; family Acidobacteriaceae; genus Telmatobacter. Next base: position 35,896 of record CAWALE010000013.1, on the reverse strand, counting down.
ATACTCGGCTTTGAGAATCTGTGCGAGGCCCATGTCCATCTGCTGATGATCGACTGCGGCGTGATGCCGTGCTCTTCGTTGTAAGCCGTCTGGATTGCGCGGCGGCGATCGGTCTCGTCCGATCGCCTGCTTCATGGAGTCGGTCATGCTGTCGGCATAGAGAATCGCGCGGCCCTTGAGGTGGCGGGCGCAGCGGCCGATGGTCTGGATCAGCGATCCGGCCGAGCGCAGGAAGCCTTCTTTGTCCGCATCGAGAATTGCGACCAGCGAGACCTCGGGCAGATCCAAGCCCTTCGCGCAACAGGTTGATGCCGATGAGCACATCGAACTCGCCCTTGCGCAGATCGCGCAGGATCTTGACGCGCTCCAGCGTCTCGATCTCAGAGTGCATGTAGCGGCAGCGCACGCCGACTTCGGTGTAATACTCGGCGAGGTCTTCGGACATGCGCTTGGTGAGCGTGGTGACCAGCACGCGCTCGTTCGCTTCGCGCGCGATCGCGAATCTCGTGCAGCAGGTCGTCGATCTGGCCCTTCGACGGGACGGATTTCCACTTCGGGATCGACCAGGCCAGTGGGACGGATGATCTGCTCGACCACGACCCCCGCGGACTTCGTCAGCTCATACGGGCCGGGCGTCGCGGAGACATAAATCGTCTGGTTCATGCGGTTCTCGAACTCCTCAAACTTCAGCGGACGATTGTCCAGCGCCGAGGGCAGCCGGAATCCGTAGTCGACGAGGTTCTGCTTGCGCGAGCGGTCGCCGTGCCACATGCCGTGCACCTGCGGCACGGTCTGGTGCGCTCTCGTCGATAAACAGCAGGAAATCGCGCGGAAAATAATCGAGCAGCGTTGGCGGCGGCTCGCCGGGCAGGCGTCCGTGAAAAGTGCCGCGAGTAGTTCTCGATGCCGTGGCAGTAGCCCATCGACTTGATCATCTCGAGATCGAAGCGCGTGCGCTGGTGAATGCGCTGCGCTTCGACCATGCGGCCCTGCTTCTTCGAGCTCGCTTCCCACCACGCCAGCTCTGTCGAGATCGATCAATGGCCTGAGTCTTGCGCTCTGGCTGCATCAACGTAGTGCGCTCTTGGGATAGATCGGCAGGCGCGCGTACTTCTGCTTCACCGTGCCGAACAGTGGATCGATCTGCGAAAGCGATTCGATCTCGTCGCCGAACAGCTCGATGCGATAGGCCTTCTCGTCGTAGGTGGGATAGACCTCGATGACGTCGCCGCGCACGCGAAACGTGCCGCGCCGGAAATCGCCATCGTTGCGCTCGTAGAGAATCTCCACCAGCCGGCGCGTGATGTCTTTGCGCTTGATCTTCTGGCCCTTTTCGAGGAGCAGCAACATGCCGTAATAGGCCTCGGGCGAACCCAGGCCGTAGATGCAACTGACCGACGCTGACGATGATGGCAGTCGCGGCGCTCAAACAGCGAACGCGTGGCGGACAGCCGCAGCTTGTCGAGCTCCTCGTTGATGGTGGCTTCCTTCTCGATGTAGAGGTCGCCGGCGGGAATGTAGGCTTCGGGCTGGTAGTAGTCGTAGTAGCGAGACGAAATACTCGACGGCGTTGTCGGGGAAGAACTGCTTGAACTCGTGATAGAGCTGCGCCGCCAGCGTCTTGTTGTGCGCCAGGACCAGCGCCGGCCGGTTCGACTGCTCGATGACCTTGGCCATGGTGAAGGTCTTGCCCGAACCGGTGACGCCCAGCAGCACCTGGTGCTTTTCACCGGCGGTGAGACCCTGCATCAGTTCCTCGATGGCGCGGGGCTGGTCGCCGCGAGGCTTGTAGCTGGTCACCAACTGAAAATCCATTCGAAGATTATAGCTTAATAGCGAAGATTAGGCGAAGACTCAAACGCATCGTGATCCAGGTCAATAGGAAGCGTCCGCTGGAGGCTGAATGTGCCCTATAGATTCGTCTTCGGGATTGAATGGCGGCGGGTACTTCGTCCTGAGCTCGGCGATCTGACCGTCGCTTGCCTCAGCTCGCCATGCGACGGTCACTGAGCGTAGTTGGTTCGAATGAGTTGAGACTTTATGCGTCCTGTGCGTCAAAGTGAGCACTCGATCGGCGGGAGCTGGTTTCGTCATGTTCACGTCCCTGAATACACATCGAATGTCGCCCATGACCCATCCGTTCGGCGTCAAGTGAAAATCAAGGTCAATGTAATCGTATTCGGCGCAGGCGCGAGCTATCTCCGACGCAGAGAGCTCTGTGCACTGATCATTCCCGCTTTGGAGATCAGGCTGCATATTCACGCAAGAAGCGAAGCCGAGCATGGTGAAGCAGGGCTCCCGAGATCAACTTAACGCGGCCTGGGCGGTAGAAGATGGCAGTTTGGTGTGGAACGATATGGCCATTTCGTGTTATCGCTGCGCTGACTCTCACGATCGGTGTTTCGTCGATGCGCCTGCCCGTCCCCCGGGATACCAGTTGCAGCCTCTCCGGAGAATGCGCCCGATGGGACGAACTACGACACCAAATCTGGCCAGAACGCTATTTCGGTAGAAGGAGGTCTTTCAGCCATGGAACGGGCAGCGCGCCTTCGTCGAGTGCACGATCATTGAAGTCGGCGAGGGTGAAGTCCTTGCCTTTGGCGGCTTCGTAGGCTTTGCGCAGACGCCACCATTCGCTTGTGCCCACGTAATATGTCGGCAGTTGCGTGGAGCTTAGCTTGGCGCGCTGCAGTTTGCCTTCGGCCTCGGCGCGGGTCTGGAAGGCGTCGTCCGTCATGAAGTGCATTGCCTCGTCATCGGTCATGCCCATGGTCTGCATGCGGATGTCGAGGATGCTGTTGGCGATCGCGCGCAGCCACACTTTCAGGTAGCTGATGCGATAGCGGGGATCGCTGTTCGCGAATCCTTGCTGCATCATTACCTGCGCTATGTACTCGGCCCATCCTTCGGTATATGCGCCGTTGCCGTAGAGACTTCGCACGAGACGCCTTGTTACGGGCTGAATCTCATTGGCGTGCTCGGCCTGCACGTAGTGACCGGGCAGAGCCTCGTGGATGCACAGCCACTTGAGCACCCAGTTGTTGTATTCGCGCAGGCGCGACTCCGCGCTGGCTTCGGGCGTGCTGGGGCTGATTGGGGTGACCCAGAACTGTGCCTCCGCATTTGGATCGAGGGGCGGGGCGGAATGAAATCCGCCAACGGAGTAGATTCCGCGTTCGAACTCCGGCGTCGCAATTACTTTCAGGTTGTCGCGTGACTTTAGCGAGACGATCTTCTTGTCGATGATGAACTGGCGGATTCCGACGAGATCATCCTTCGCCGTTTGTATCAGGTCATCGCGCTTTGGATGATCGTCTGCAATCTTTTTGAGTACTTCGCCGATGATGGTGTTCTCGCGCTGTTGCTGACCGAGGCTGGCGTGATCGTCGTGGTCGGGGTAGTACTGCTTGTGCAAGGGCAGTGCAAGCTCGAGCATTTCTGCGCGCGTCTTCTTGAAGTCGCGCTCGGCGTCGGCGAGCACCTGGTCAGGGGTTATATCGGTCTCCATCACAAGGCGGAACTTGTCAGCGTAAAAGTCCTTGCCGAGTCGCCAGGTGCGATCTGTTTTTCGTTTTGCGAGATCGTTTTGCAGCCACTGCGAGAAATCTTTCAGCGACTTCACGGCAGGCGGCGCGACCTGGTCGAAGCGCGCCTTCAACTCCGGATGCTTCGCAACAGCCGCGGCGATCGTGTCCTGGATCAGGTTGATGTTGCCATCGTTTTCCTCAACGGCCACCTTGATGAAGATGGGATCGGCATCCACCAATTCGGTTCGCGCCTGATCGAGAAACTTCGGCGTAGCAGCGACGCGCGATAACACGTCGCCGAGGCGAACGTCCTCAGCGGCATATTCGTCCGTGAGCGGCTGAAAAAATGCGCCGCCCAGAAGTTCCACATAGACGGTCGGATTGTGCTTGTAATTCTGGATGCGATCGAGTTCGAGCAGGTTCAGGCCGATTTGATCGTCGATCAGACGCCAGTCTGCCGCGTCCTGGGCTCCTAGCGAGGCAACTGGTGTTTCGGCGTGGAAGCGCTCGCGCCATTGTGCGTAGAGCTGGCGCTGCTTAGCAATGCCTTCCGGGCTTACGTTGTCGAGAAGGGAATCGAGCGCAATGGTCTGGCCCGTTTTTGGATCGACGTGCTTGTGATATCCAGCCTGGGATGCACTGGAAGGCGATAGCGCAAGCGTCTCGTGAATGAACTCTTCGCTGAGTTTTGCAAATTTATCATTCGCCTGTTGGCTCGTGTTTGCACTTTGTGCCGCAAGGGCACTCCCACTCAACAGCAACATTGCGAAGAATCTCATTTGCATGGCGCTCTCCATCTAATTTGGAAACTCAACAACCATAACTGATGACCGTCTTACTCGTCGTCAGGGTCGGGGCCGCCTCGGATGACGCTGATCGCCGCTGGATATGGTTTCATCTGATACTCGGTTGGCGGAATGCCGCCGGCAAGATAGCGCACGAAGTAGTCCCATCGCCGCCGCATCATGTACTGGGAGGCAGGACCATAGCCGTGGGGCACATTGGGAATCATCAACAGATCGAAGTCCTTGTTGGCCTTGATCAGCGCGTCGACCAGAAGGAGGGTATTGTTGGGCGGCACATTGTCGTCCATCGTGCCGTGTGCGAGCAGCAGGTGACCTTTCAGGTTTTTAGCGAAGTTCTGATTGGCTTGCGAGTCGTAGTTGGTCGTGCCGTCGGCATTCTTAACTTCGATGCCGGCCCACTTCTCAGCCCAGTCATCTTCATAATCGCGCTGGTCGTGGTTGCCGCTCTCGGCTATGCCGACCTTGAAGAACTCGGGATAATGCAGCATCGCGGCGCCGGTTGCATTGCCGCCGCCAGAGTGTCCCCAGATTCCGACGCGATCGAGATCGATGAAGGGATACTGCTTCGCCAGGTCTTTCATGCCGGCTATCTGGTCGGGAATCGTGTTATCGCCGAGGTCCGCGTAGTATGCCTCGTGAAATGACTTCGAGCGGAAGGTCGTCCCCATGCCGTCGATGCACACAACGATGAATCCCAGCTGGGCCAGTGCCTGCATATCTCCGTGTGCGGCGCGGAAATCGCGGCCACCGCAGGAGCCGATCTGTGGCCCCGGATAAACGTAGTTGATGATGGGATACTTCTTCGATGCATCAAAAGGAATCGGCTTGAACATGAAGCCGTAGAGGTCTGTCGTGCCGTCGCGACCTTTCACGGTGATGGGCGTGAGCGGCTGCCATCCGGTGGCGGTGAGTTTTGAAATATCCTGTCGCGCCACCTCCATCACCGTCTTGCCCTGCTCATCGCGCACTACGGTTACCTGCGGCTGCGTCGGCGTTGAGTAGGTATCGGTGAAGAAGTGCCCGTCATGGGAGACCTTGATGTGGTGATCCGCGTTCTCGGGAGTCAGGAGCTTCAGATCGGTGCCGTCGAATTTCACGCTGTAGAAATGCTCGTAGTAAGGATCGCGATCTTTCTCCTTGCCGACACCGACGAAGTAAATGATGCGAGCCTTGTCGTCGACGTACAGCACTTGTGTCACGTTTCCGGGTCCTTGCGTGATCTGATTCTTCAGCTTGCCGGTGGTCAAATCGTAGAGGTAGAGGTTTCCCCAGTTGTCGCGTTCGCTGAACCACAGAAGTTCGTTTGATTGCGGAAGGTAGTGCCAGTTGATTTTGCCGTTCCCGCTCTCGTAGAACTTCGGCGTCTTCTCCGTCATTACCTCGCGCACTTCGCCGGTTTCAGCGTTGGCCTCGCGCACCCACTCCTGCTTGTGCTCGCGGGAAGTCGATACAAACGCCAGATGCTTCTCATCGGGGCCCCACTCCACATCGGCAAGGGTGTTGCCGTCGCAGGCGATGTCGTCGCACAGCGTGGAGCGATGCTGATCCGGGGGCATCTTCAGGCGGATCACCTTGCGTGCATTCACATCGATGACAACGCGCTGGATCATCGTCACGTCCTTATCGCCCACCAGCGGATATTTCCACGCTTTCAGATCAGGATGCGTGTTGGTCACGGGCACGAGGTACATCTCGCCGGTCTTGCGCTGATCCTGCTGGAAGGTTGCGATCTTCTTTGAGTCCGGAGACCAAAGCAGGATTGCGGAGTCGGAATGCTTCCAGCCGGCGTTGTCGGTGGCGTAGCCAAAGTCTTTGACGCCGTCTGTGGTGAGTTGGGTCTCGGATCCGGTCGTGAGATCGCGCACCCACAGATTCCAGTCGCGAATGAACGCGCCCAGCTTTTTGTCGGGTGAGAGGGTCATGGGCGGTTGGGGCAACTGTCCCTTTGCTGGAGCTCCGCCGGTCAATACCTTGCACACATCCTTACCTGCGCCGATGCTGCATTGATAGGTGGCACCCCGCATGGTGAACGTGAGGGTATGGTCACTGTCGGTCAGCGAGATATCGGAGAGCTGAAGATGCCGCGCTTCGACTCCTGTCCCGTTTGTCAGGGGCTTCAACGCTGCCGCAAGTTTTTCCGGGTCAACAGGGGGCTCGCGGGATCCCTTTGCGGGATCGACCATCACGTAGTTGGTTCCGTTGTCGTCGATCTCGCGATACCAGAAGCGATCGTTGTCGAGCCACTGTGCATTGACCTGGCCCTTGTAAGCGAGGGGATTCACGTTGTAGGCCATAAACTTCTCGGCGTTCGCGTAATCCTGATCGGTGTACTGGCGTGGCTGCTGAGCGAATGCGGCTACACAAACCAGGGCAAGAGTTGCAAACGGGCCCGCAATTGTCTTCGCAAGTTTCATGGCAATCATGTTTTTTGGATTCCTCTGGCGTAGACACACAGTCGCTCAAAGCAGGGGGTGGCGCTATGTGTTGATCTGAAAAGATGTAACCTATTCGAATTCTATATCCAGCAAGCTTGCTGAAACGAGAAGGACAAGCCATTGCTCTCGGGTCAGACCGGGCTCACTTTGTTTCTTGAATCTGACGGAATTGAGTGGCGTCACCTCGGCATCGCACCGGCATCTACTTTGAACGACGGACTCGCAGCTGTTCCTGTAATCGTCAAGGGAATTACGCGATTGGATGCCGGCTTTGCATTCGCGGGTGGATTCGACGGATTCAGCTTTGCATTCAGGTTGAATGCGATTGCGCCAGATTCCGCGATGGTGCCTTCGCCGGTAGCGGAGCCGAGCTGGGGGAGATTGGCGTAGATCTCAGTGATTTTTGTGTCTTGCGGCGAGGAATTCACGTTCGCCTTCAGCACCTGGATCTGCGTTTCACCCGATGTGCCACGAATCGGCTCCAGGCCCTGGATTTTTGATCCGAGGTCCAGGCCAGTGAGTTTTGTGTTGTCGATCTCGACAGAGCCCGCCAGGGTCGGGGTGGTCGCAGGACCGGTGACGGTAATGTTTGCCGTCAACGTGCCTCCTTCCAATGCAGACCCTGCCGGCAAATGGATTCCCACGACCGGCAGAAGAGGTACAAGCTGATCGATCGGCAGGCTTGGCTCTGTGACGTGCAGGTCGAGCATCATCTTGCTGTTCCGTGGATTGAAAGCTGCCATTAACGTGAACCTCGACGGATCCCGCATGAATGGCGACGTCAGAGATGGTTCCTTTTTTGGTTTCGATATTGTGTGAGGCGACGAAATCAAGGTCTACCGGCTCCTGCGCGGGCATGCCTCTTGGAGCCAGTTGTAGTTGTGAGGTCTTGATCGTTCCCGTGCTCGAGACTTCAATTCCATCGGACTTGAGCTGGGCATCCACCTCGCCCTGCATCGCAATGCCCTTGCTCTTTTCGATCAAGCCAGAGGCAACTGGATCGAAGTTCCTGAGCTGTAATTTCGCCTCGAATGGCGTGCGTGTGGTGTTCTTTTGTGGGATTGGCCCGGCAGTGCCAGAGAGATTCATCGTGGCCTCTCCCGGTAACTTGGCCGAGAGTTCGAATGGGGACGATTTCAGAAATGAGAAGTTCTTTACCGTCAGATTCACTTCTGTGTACTGGAACGGTTTCCGCGTGGCCGGGAATGACGATACCATCGCGCTTCCATTGGTGATCTTCAGCTCTTGCACCTTGAGATCTGGCACGGAACTCGATTGTTGTGACTCACCGGGTTTCGTAAGGATGCCGCCAATGCTGGAGAAATTCCACTTTCCGGCCGCGTTCTGGATAAGTTGAATGGATGGGGTGTCGATGTTGAGCTTCGTGATATGCAGCTGGTGATGAAAAACAATCGGCAGAACTTCCACGCCCACATTCAGCTTCTTCGCCTGGATAAAGGGAATACTGCTGAACTCAGGATCATCGGCGATGAAGATATCTTCGGCATCCAGGCTTCCGGCCAGGATCGCGAACGTGATGTGTCCCATGGTGACCTCACGACCGAGGGCGCTCGACAACTGGCTCTCGATCGTGGGCCTGAACGCTTCAGCGTTCACAAAGAATGGGACCAGAGAAAGAATGAACACAGCGAGGACAGCTACTGCAGCGACGGCTAGTACCCACTGCTTCAGCACGGGGAATCCTCCGCAAATTGAGACTTGGCACGATTGTATCGTCCGCCGTGCCAGGCCGTGCTGTTCCGCGGAGCACTTGTCACGCTGAAGTCACTGCTGGAGCCTGAACTACCAGGGCAAGGGCTTGCCCATATGGAAGTACCCTCCCGTGGGTCCGTCGGTGGCAAGAGTGGCCAGCGCCGCGCTGGTTTTTCCGCCTTCAGAAAGCTCCATCGGGGCACTCTCCCCGCCCATATCGGTCTTTACCCAACCCGGATGCGCCGAGTTTACTTTGATCTTTGTATTCCGCAGTTCATAGGCAAGATGCACCGTGAAGGCATTGAGCGCGGTCTTCGAGGCATCGTAGGCGAACGACTTGGCGTTGTAGATTGGCGACTTGGGATCCGCGTGAAGCTGGAGGGAACCCAGGATGCTCGACAGATTGACGATGCGTCCGGCGGGGCTCTTCTTGATCAGCGGCAGTAGCTTCTCTGTCAGCTCAACCTGCGCAAAGAAGTTTGTTTCAAAAACCTTTCGCAGCAGGTCCATTGGCACATCGGCGGCTCGATGTTCAGGGCCCTCGCCCGGGAACTTGCCGCCGGCGATTCCTGCGTTGTTCACCAGGATGTCGAGCTTTCCATATTTTGAGTCGAAGTAGTCGTAGGCAGCCTGATAGTCGGCGTGCTTTGTAATGTCGAACTGGATCGTGTCGGCGTCTACGCCGGCTGCGCGGAGTTTGGTCACGGCCTGTTCTCCCTGCGTCTTGTCGCGAGAGCCGATTACCACCTTGATGTTTTCTTCCTTGTTCTTTCCGAGGTCGAGCGCGGTCTGGAAACCGAGCCCGCGATTTCCACCTGTAATGAATGCAATCTTCTGTGCCATTGGGGAAGCGTCTCCTGTGTTAGCAATTGATTCGCCTCGGAGTGGAAAGGTGCGGCAAATTTCCAGATTGAGACAGCCGTTTCGAAATGCGGAACAGGCGGTGGAAGTCCGAAGGCCACGCAAGGTGTCTGCAATGCAGCCCTCGAAACTTGACCGGCATCGAAGCACGCTGGGAGGAGTGTTATGCCTGAAAAAGAGACCATGCAGCGAGCTAAAGAGGATTTGCGAGAGGGCAAGTCACCATCAACCGCGGCCGGGGAATTTGTCCGCGAAGAGATCGATCATGTGCGGGAGGGGAAGCACGGAGCCCGTTCTCCACAGCAGGCCATCGCGATCGGGCTCAGCAAAGCGCGCCGAGCCGGCATCCCACTTAAGCCGCCCGCGCGGGGCAAGACAAGCGAAGAAACTCGCCATAAGGCTGAGAAGGATGCTGAAAAGGGCCGCACCGACCCGAAGACTGGGCCGGAAGGAGCGACTGCGCGAGGGCGTTCCCGGTTGAAAACCATGCAGAGGGAGCCCAAAAGCACTACTTCGCATCGAGCGCTTTCAGAGCACGCCGAGAAGGCGGCTCGTAAACGGCAGAAGAAGAGTTGAGGCTGAAAGGTAGATATTCAGCCCGATTCTAGAAGTTGCCGGATTCGGCACTAACACAATTGTTGTAATCAGCGGCCAGCGGTGGCCGAGTGGAATGGTTTGCTTCCGATGCGCTGAAGGGGTATCTTCCAAGCATAGTCAAGGTTGGAGCCTGGATGCGCCCTTCTGATTCCCCGGAACAGGACGCCGCGGCTGCAGTTAGGGTCAAGCGGGCCGAGTTTGGAAGATTTGCGCTGGAGAACCTATTTGAGATCTCTCCTGACGCGATTTTTATCACGGATGGCGAAGGCGTCATCCGGGAAGCAAACCCGCGTGCTGCTGAGTTATTTGGTTATCCGCTTTCCGAGTTGATTGGCCAGCCCATCGAAAACCTTATACCGCAGCGCTTCAGAGGGCGGCATCCGGCGCATCGCGAAAATTATGATGCCCATCCGCGGGCGCGGCAAATGGGCGCTGCCATGAATCTCTTCGGGCTACGCAAGGATGGCGTCGAATTTCCGGTCGACATCATGCTCAAGCCATTGCAGACACCGGCAGGCTCAGGCGTCCTCAGCATCGTCCGCGACGTCACCGAGCAACACGAAGCCCAGGAACTGGTTCGGCGAAAGGACCTGCAACTGCGCTCATTGCTCGATGGAGTGCGCGACTACGCCATCTACCTCTTGACGAAGCGGGTCACATCACTACCTGGAATCCCGGCGCAGAGCGCATCAAGCAATACACAGCCGACGAGATTGTCGGCAAACACTTCTCGCGCTTCTTCATCCAGGAAGACATTGACCGGGGCCGTCCCGCGGAGTTGCTGAAGCGAGCAGCAGAGCGGGGACGAATTGAAGATGAAGGCTGGCGCGTACGCAAAGACGGTTCGCGCTTTTGGGCCAACGTCGTCCTTACCGCCATTCGTGATAGCAGCGGCCAGGTCACCGGCTTCGCCAAGGTCACTCGGGACTTTACTGATCGCAAGCGGGCTGAAGAGGCGGTGATGCTTCAGCTCAGCCATGCGCTGCTTGCCAACATGGACGTGCGCAAGCTTTTGTCGGCAATTTCCGCAAGCTTGCAGGAGGTGGTGCCGCTCGACTGCGCAACGCTTGGTCTCGTCGAAGAAGGCTCCGATTCGGTCATGGTGCAATTCCTCACCGTCAACGAAACCCAGCCCAGTCGCGGGGACGTTCGCGTTCCCATTCACGGATCACCGGCAGGAAAGGCTGTCCTTACGCGGGAACCTGTTGTCCTCGGGCGGATTCATGAGGGCGGTTTCCCCGAGGAAGGGATTCATCACCTCACCGGCCTCGGCATGCAGTCCGGTTGCTGGATTCCACTCGTCCATCGCGGTCAGGTGATCGGCGCGCTCGCCGTAGCAAGCAGGATTGAAGGCGCATACACACAACGCGAAACCGACATGCTCATCCAGGTCGCCGACCAGGTAGCGATGGCGGTCAGTAATGCCGTGGTCTTTCGACAGATCGCGGAACTCCGCGATCGATTCCTTCAGGAAAAGCGATACCTGGAAGAAGAGATCAACCTCGAGAATCGGTTTGAAGACATCATTGGTGAAAGCGGGGGCCTGCGCCAAGTGCTGAAGCAGATTGAGACCGTGGCGCCTACCGACGCAACCGTGCTCATCCAGGGCGAAACTGGAACCGGTAAGGAACTGCTTGCACGCGCGATTCACAGGCTCAGCGGTCGCAAGGACCGAACCTTCATCAAGATTAATTGCGCTGCAATTCCAGCGGGCTTGCTTGAAAGCGAGCTGTTCGGGCACGAGAAGGGCGCCTTCACGGGCGCCATTTCGCGCAAAATGGGACGGCTTGAACTCGCGCACGAAGGCACGCTGTTCCTCGACGAAGTTGGTGAACTTCCTCTTGAACTCCAGCCCAAGCTGCTTCGCGCGCTTCAAGAAAAGGAAATCGAACGTCTTGGCAGCAACCGGCCAATCTCTATCAATGTTCGTCTCATCGCGGCTACGAATCGCGACCTTGGGCAGATGGTGGCGGAGAAGCAATTTCGCAGCGACTTGTTTTATCGCCTCAAGGTCTTTCCTATATTTGCGCCGCCGCTGCGCGATCGCGGTGGAGATATCCCTGTCCTTGTGCGTCACTTCGTCAGCACGCACAGCCGCCGCATGGGCAAGAACATCGTGACCATTCCAGAAGAGACCATGCAGGCTCTGTGCCGCTGGCCGCTGGCCGGGCAACATCCGCGAGCTTGAGAATTTTCTGGAGCGCGCCGTTATTTTGACCCGTGGCACGGTCCTCTATGTACCGCTTGCTGAGCTCGAGACGAAGGTCGCCGAGGAGCAGGAAGAGTTGGAGAACGCCAACCCTACACTGCATGCCGCCGAACGCGAACACATTCTGCGCGTACTGCGCGAAACCAAGGGTCAGATTGGCGGCAGCGATGGCGCGGCGGAGCGACTCGGGCTCAAGCGGACTACTCTGAACTCGAAGCTGAAAAAACTCGGCATCGAGCGCAGCGACTATATGTAAGGTTGCGCGAGGCACAATTCTGCGGGTCTCCCAAAGACACTTTCTGTCTGTGATGAAGTGCATGCGCGACGACATCTCGTCTCGTGACGAAATGTCGTCATCGTCACTTCGTCATCTGGAGATCGTCACCAGGTGCTGAGCAACTCTCCTCTACGAAAACAACTCCTTCGCAATCTGCAGCATGCAGAGCCATGCCGCGCGTCACTCGAGTTTGGCATAGCAGTTGCCTTATAGGGGGCAAGGCCGATGAGGGCCAACATACGTTGCGAATCACATTTCAAGATACGGCTGAAGCAGTAGAGATGAGGTTAGAAGGGCGAGTGGCGGGGCCGTGGGCGAGTGAACTCGACCGCGTCTGGGGGGAAACGGCTCCGCGACTGGCTTCGAAAAAACTCATCATCGATCTGCACAACGTGACATACGCAGACGCCAGCCGGCAAGCGAGTGCTGAGGACGATCTACTCTCAAACGCAAGCCACATTCATTACGAACACTCCGTGGGCGCAGTTTCTTGCGGAAGAAGTTACCGCGAACAAGGCTGTAGAGAACGAAGAGGGAGACTGAAGATGCAGACGATGCGCGAAACAATGACCACTTCCAGAAGTCAGGCACAGCGGTCCGGCGAATTCTTCAAGAAGCTTTCGCCAGCAGCTTTGAGCGACCTCGAATCGATGGAATTCCCCACGCTGTATCAGCCCGGTGTGCAACTCTTCTCTGAAAAGTCGGCGTCTGCCGGTATCTTCATCGTCGTCTCTGGCGAGGTCAAGCTTTCGATCAATTCAAGTGAAGGCAAGCGTCTCATTCTCAGCATCGCCAAGGCCGGCGAAGTTCTGGGTCTGTCGTCGGTGCTCTCCGGGCTGCCGAGCGAGATGACGGCCGAAGTTCTCTATCCTTCGCGTATCGCCGTTATCGAACGCGATCAGTTTCTCGCTTTCATGGGCCGCCACCCCGAGGTCTACCAGGTGGTCACGCAGGAACTCAGCCTGCAATACAAGGTTGCCTGCGAGCAGCTTCGCACGGTCGCACTCTCCGGCTCCGCGCCTGAAAAGCTGGCTCGCCTGCTGCTCGAATGGAGCGAGAGCGGCCAGAAAACAGAAGCCGGGATGCGGTTCCGCTTCTCGCTCACGCACGAAGAGATCGGCGAATTCATCGGCGCATCGCGCGAAACAGTGACGCGCACGCTCTCAACTTTCAAGAGCCGTCGCCTCGTGGCCTTCCATGGTTCGATTCTTGAAATTCCAAGCCGCGTAGCGCTCGAACATCTTGCGGGTGTTTAGACTAAACACTATTTATTCCGCGTAAGTGCACTCTTAAAGCAGTCTGTACTTTAATTCGCCGCGATTTGCAGTCGGGCCCGGGTTCGCGGCGGCGCAATCATACAAATTCCCGAGCAAGTGGACACGAAAGCCTCCGCGATACAATGGCAGCCAACTATTTGCCATCTGTCTCAAGGAGGCTTTCATGCGCAGGGTCTTTCTCGTCGCTCTCTCCCTACTCATCGCTTTTTCGGTTGCTGTACCGGCCCTGGCGCAGGGCGCTCCACCGCAAGGCGGTGCCGACAAGCCTTACACCATTGAGTACTACTACAAGGTGCAATGGGGACATCAGCAGGAATTTCACGACCTCTTCCTGAAGAACCACTACCCGCTGCTGAAGAAGATCCAATCAACTGGCCGCATGCTCTCGATCAAGATTGAAGCGCCTGCGTACCATGCAACCGAAGATGGGCGCTGGGACTATCGCGTCACGATTACCTTCAAGAATTCGACTGTCGCCACCACCGCGAACCCCGACGAAGAAGCGTTGATCAAACAGCTCTGGCCGGACCAGGAGACTTACAAGAAGGAAGAGCAGCGCCGCTTCGAAATTCTTGCGGCCCACTGGGATTTGCCCGTCACCGACATCACGCCGAAGTGATAAAGGCAGGGAATAGGGAGCAGGGACTAGGGACTAGGGACTGGGGATTAGGGGTCGGCATTAGGGAATTTGGATTACTCCCTGCTTCTGCGCCATCTCTCGACCAGGTCCTCTGCGGCGTGCGCCCAGTTTGGAATGTTGAATGTGAATCCTGCGTCGAGCAGGCGGGTTGGAACAACGCGCCGGCTCTTTAAAACCAGCTCGGTTTCGGTCCGCATGAAAAACGCCGCCAACTCCAAGAGCGGCTTCGGAGCGGGAACTCCATTCGGCATATTCCAGGCATCGCGGAAAATTGCCATGAACTCCCGGTTTTGCTCGGGATATGGCGACGCGATGTTGATTGCACCCTCCATATCGTCGCGTGTGATCAGAAACTCCACCGCTCGCGCAAAGTCATCTTCGTGAATCCACGAGACCCACTGGCGCCCGTTGCCTTGCTTTCCGCCAAGTCCCACGCGCACGAGGTTTGAAAGCACGGCGAAGGCATTTCCCGGCGTGGGGCTGAAAGTGATCGCCGACCGCATTGCCACCTTGCGAGTGTGTGGAGTATCCGCTTTGAAGAATGTGGTCTCCCAGTCTTTCGCTACGCGAATGGAGAAATTCCAGGTATCGGGCGCTCCCGGCTCTCCGCCGCCTAGTTCCCCGGTCTTCTCGTCCATGGGCCGGTCCAGGGCATGGCGGTAGATTGTTGCGGTCGAGGCGTTCAGCCATACGCGCGGCGGGTGTTGAAGCGATCCGATCACTTTGCCCAGAAGCCGGGTCGACACTATCCGCGAGTTGTAGATCTCAGTGCGATTGTCGGGAGTGTAGCGGCAGTTCACGCTTCGGCCGGTCAGGTTGATGCAAACATCCGCGCCTTCGAGATATTGTGTCCACAGGCCGGGGGTTTGAGCATCCCAATGCACCGTCTGCCACTCGGCTGTATGGGGGCCGCGCGTAAGAACGACGACATGATCGCCGCGTCGATGAAAATGCCGCGCCAACAGTTGCCCCACCTGTCCACTGCCACCGGGAATGACGATGCGCAGCGGACGCACAACCGCAAAATGACTTGTGGTCATCAAAGAGGAGTTTATCTGAACGGCTATTGAGCCGGCGGCGGAGGCGGTTGCGGGGGCATGGGCGGCGCGTAGCCGTACGCAGCCAGATATCGCCGCCGCTGCGATGCCCGAATCTCGCGCACCACGAAGACAATGATGACGATGAGAATCAAAAGAGGGGTAAAGAAGACCCATGGCGGTTGTGCGACGCGGTTACCCTGGATGATCGCCGAATCCGAAGCATGCAGACCGCCGAACATCACCACGAGGTCATTGCCCACGGTTACGTTCTCGCCGAGATGGACCGAACCGAAGAAATTCACCACGTCATGGCCAATGGTTGCGTCGTCTTCAGCGCGAACGGTTCCAAAGAACACGACGACATCGTGCTTCGACTCGTGAGCAATGTGCACATTGCCGAAGAAAACGACCACATCGTGATCGATGTTTCCTTTCGCGTACACACTGCAGAAAAAGCACACCGCATCGTGGATGGATTGACCTTCCGGCACGACGATGCGACTGCCAAATTGCACCGCATCCTTTTCGGCGCGGGTGGGGTTGCCGCAAACAAAAGAGCAGAGAACAGCAGCAAGGCAGAGAACAAGCGTTGAGTCATGGCGACCCTCACTGCGGAATTCTACGCGCAAAGGGCACGAAAAGTTCCGTGAGCATGCTCACATTTTCAGATTTAGAACTCCATTCGCATCCCCAGCTGAATGCGCCGCGGCGGGCCAACGGCCGTTACGTCGCCGAAGGTCGGCGAGGAATTCACCGTATCGAGGCTCGAGGGATTCTGGTGGTTCAACAGATTGAAGGCACCGGCCGAGAAGCCTACGCGCGGCGCGTCCTCGTCCTTATTCGGGGTGATGGCAAAGTCGTGTCCCCAGCGGAGGTCGAGGTCTACATACGACGGCGCGGTCTCTGTGTTGCGCGCCACGCCGTCTGGGCGCGTGTTGAAGAGCGAGTCGCCATACAAGTCGGTGCCTGTCGTGATCGTCCAGGGGCGACCAGTGTTTGCAAAGACGCCGGCGGCAAGGTTGTAGACGCTTTTGGGATTGAACATCGCGTACATGCCCACGCGGTTGCGCCGGTCAAAGCTGGCATTCGACCACTCGTCGTTTGGTGCGTACTGGTTCTGTGGGAACCACCCGATCCCGCCGGTGTTCGACTCGTAGTGCGACCACGTATATCGCCCGAATCCCGTGAAGTATTTATTGAGCCGCCCGCGGTAGGAAATATCAAATCCGCTGCCCTCAAAAAAGGCATAAGGCTGCATCTGCCGAATCAATGCGTAAGTGGGATCAGGGCGCACGGTGTATCCCGACTGCGGCGTTGGAGCATTGATATCCACGGAGCGGAACTCGTGAATGCCTCGCGTTGAATATGCGCTGATGACGCCGGTAGCCTTCTCGCCCAACTGGCGTTCGATCGAAAGACCGTACTGCATCTGGTAGGGAATCGCGGCGTTTGGCGCGAGCCGGGCCAGGTTCGCCGGCTGCTCTGTGAGGGTGGTGCACTCCGTTATGGGTACGCAGCCAGTCGCGGGCAGGTCAGCCGGGTCCAATGAGATCTGGATCGCCTGTCGCCGCGGTTTCTCATACCGCACGAGGTCGAGCAGCGGACCCGAACCAAAACGGTCGTAATAGATGCCGCCGCCGCCACGCACAACTGTCTTTGAGTCCTGATCGAGCACCCACGCAAACGAAATGCGCGGCGCAAATCCCAGGCGTTTATCCGCCAGGAAGTTCTGCCAGTCGTAGCGCAGGCCGGGCGTGATCGAGAAGCGCTCATTCACCTTGAACTGGTCTTGAACAAACGCGCCCATCTCCTGCTGGTGGTAGATGAAGTGGACGTCGCCGGTATTCTGCGAGAATCCCGAGGGCAGCTCGTTCGTGAAGTTTTCGAGCGCCGTTTGCGCGACGCTGCCATCTGCGTTGAGAGTCGGCCCAAAGGTATAGGTGCCGAGAGCATTTGTATTGTCGTCAAACGCGCGCCTGCTCATGTGGGGAACGCTTGCGCCGAACTTCAGGGTATGCCGGCCATGCGTCCACGTGACCATGTCGGTGATGCGGAGGTTATATTCGGTGCTCAGGTAGTCGCCCTGAGCCGAGCCGCCTACAAAATAGCCGCTGACTGAAACCCGCGGAGCTTCGTTTACATTCGCGTGTTGATTGGAGGCGTGCTCGCCGACAACTGAAAACTGGTTCAGGAGAACCGCGGAGAGCGTCGAGTCAACGTGCGCCACCACATCGTCTTCGTGGTATTCGCTGTTGTATCCAGCGCTCTCCAGCGCCTGCCCGCCGACTCCCTGGTTCTGCCCGGTCCAGTCTTCGTAGCTGTATTGCGCGTATGCAGAGTATTTCTCGCCGAACTGGCGCGCTGCTCTTACGCTGAATTCCGTATCGCGTGTGGGTGAGGGGACGTTTGCCTGGTATATGCCGCTCGGATTGTCCGCGGTTGGAGCCACTGTCGCATAGACTACCGAGTTGAGATCTTCTTCTGCGCGATTGAAGCTGGCGAGGAAGCTGCTTTTCTTCGCAAAGAAGATGGGCCCGGTCATGCTGCCCTCATACACGCGCCGTTGCTCTGACGGCTTCGAGGGCGCCAGCGCATTCTGCGCATTTAGAGCCGAATCGCGGAAGAGAAAATTAAACTGGCCGTGATATTTGTCTGCAGCGGACTTGGTGATGATCTCCATTTGCCCGCGGCCCGGCCAGTAGTACTGCGCCGAATATGGATCCTGGTTGATTCGGACCTCCTGAACAGCAGAGGCCGATACCGTAGCGTGATTCGCCTCCACGCCGTCCACCATCAACCCCGATCCTCCGGTTCCCGAAGAACTGTCGTCGAGGAAGGAACTCATCGCGGTGACGTAGTCATTATCGAAGATTGGTAACGCTTTCAAATCGGACGAGGTCATGACCGACGAGTCTCGATTTTCTTCCGACGCGGTGAGGTCTTCATTCATGTCGGCGTTGACGCGGACGTTGGTAGCAACGGCGGCAATCGGCAATGTGATGTGCAGCGGCGCTGCCATTACATGCACCGCCGGAGCCGCGGCCGACGCCACATTAGGATGCACGGTCACCGGCAGATGTACGGTTTCGAATCCCGGCTCTGAAATCACGAGTGTGAAGCTGCCGGCATGGGGCGCAGGCATCAGAAAATTTCCAACCTCATCCGACCTGGTCGAACCGGCGATCGATCCATCGTCGTTGAGCAGGTCGACTTGGGCATTGGGTACAATCGCGCCCGTTGGATCGGCTACGACGCCTTGCACTGTCGCTTCGGGTGCAGGTTTTGATGTGGAATTGGAAGAGTCCGTTGCGACAACGAAGGCAGGCGATAGCAGTAAGACAACCAAAGCAAAAAAGCGCAGCATGCGAATCTCCAGCAATAACCAACATTGGGCCAGGGAGTGGCCCATTACTGCACGTGCATCAGGCGCCTGGATCTTCTTGCAGGGATGGACACTCGTGGCCGGCGAATGTCAAAACAGAAGACCACTTTTCTCGTGCGCTCTTGGGCTCCGAGATGATCTTGGACTGCGCTCTAACTCTATGCTTCTTGCGCACTTGCAGTCCGGTTGAGGTGCACCTTATAAGTCGATTTTCGCAGGACTCAAGGCGGCTGTCCAGTCTGCAGGCGAATCCACCAATACATCTGGCGGGATCGCTTCCAGGCTGCCAGGCGCAAGTCCGAAGGTGCAGCCAATGCACCACGCACCGGCGTTGCGTGCCGTGAGCACGTCAACCTGGCTGTCGCCGATCATGACGGTTTGCTCGGGCGTTGCACCTGCATCCTTCATCAGTGCCAGCAGGCCTTCGGGATCGGGCTTCTTAGTGGAGAAACTGTTGCCGCCGTAGATACGCAGAAAATACGGAGCCAGTCCGAGAGCCTCGCATATAGCTTGCGCGGGACGCACCGGCTTGTTGGTCAGCACGGCCATGGCGCGTGCAGGCACGTCGAGCTGATCGTGCACCTTGTGGAGCGCGTCAAGGGCTTCCAGTACGCCGTCGTAAGCGTAGGTGTAGTCGAGTTTATGTTCGCGATAGTAGTCGAGGAAGAACTTATACGACTCGGCGAGAAGTTCCTCACTGGGCTCTTTGCCGTCGTCGGTAGCAAACGCTCGCCGCACAAGCATGAGCGCTCCGTTGCCGATGTAGCCGGCGATGATTTCGTCGGAAAGGTGCGGACGGCCGAAGTTCTCGAGGGTGGCATTCACACTGTTGCAAAGATCCTGCGCCGAATCGATCAGAGTGCCATCAAGATCAAACACCAGCAGCTTGAGCCGTTCCACAGGCACAGGACGAATAACCCGGATCATGTTTCCAGTGTAACGGGACCAACAGACATGAAAGTGTCGATGGTCCCATTGTTCTCCCTACTCGCGAAAAGAAATAATTACGCTTCGCGCCGTCAAATCTGCCAGATTTTAGACAGCACTTCTTGAAAGCTGCGTCCGGAGCCGCAGGGACACAGGTCCTTGCGGCCAAGTTTTTCGCGCAGCTCTTTTTCGCCCCGAACGATTCGGAGTCCGCGTTTTACTTTTGTCTCGGAGGGATAGCCTCTTCGGCGCTTACTGCTGCGCTCGAAAGCAGGAGAGTTCTTCCAGGTTGTCGATAGCCATACATTTTCTCCTGTAATGGAATGCATCGATGTTAGCAGAAATGGACGTCAATAGAGCGGTGAAACTACGAGAACAAGGCCTATCCGACCGTCATCGTTGACACGCTCATTTACACTTGCCCTTCGCAGTCGTTTCAAGAGGATTCTGTCGTGTTGACCAACAAGATTGCTTCACTCGTGATTTTTATTTCCACTGCCTTGTTCGTAAGCCTCTCGTTCGCGCAACAGACAAGCACAGCGCCAGTGGCTCCCAGCGAGAGCATTCCGAATCTGGGTCCGTTGCTCGATCGCGTCAACGCCCTGAAGTCCGAACTCCGCGAGTACCACGCCTGTACATGCAAGTGTGGGTGCTACGCGAAAGATGTGGACCTCGAGGCAGATCGAGCCATCGCCTTCCTTCGAACGCGTGCCCGGCATATCCGGCCCGGCGAAAAACTCGCGCTGGTTCTCGATATCGACGAAACTACGCTATCGAACTGGGACCAGATGTCGACCGCAAACTTTGAATACAACAGCAAGGATTTCAATGCATGGATCGAGTCAGCGCAGGCTCCTGCAATTCCCGGCACGCTGCGTGTCTACGATGAAGCTCAACGGCTTGGGGTGAGCGTCTTCTTCCTCACCGGCCGGTCCGATTCCCAGCGTGCGTCAACAGAGACGAATCTGCGGCTGCGCGGATTCGGCAAGTGGCAGCAACTTATCATGCGCAGTCCCGGACAGAAGGGCACTACCGCCCTCGCCTACAAATCGGCAGAGCGCGCAAAGATCGTCGCCGCCCACTACAGCATCATCCTAAATATCGGGGATCAATGGAGCGACCTTAACGGCAATCCCAAAGCCGAATACTCGGTGAAGTATCCTGATCCCTTTTACTTCATCAAGTGACGGGGGAGAGGGCTCCAGCTTCGAGAAGGGGTCGAATTAGAGGGGGAGGGAAAAAAGACAGGCGAGACCTCCCAGGAGGTTGAGCTTTGTCATCGCGGTCCGATCACAGCACTCACAAGGCCTCGCCTGAGGAACGAACTTGTTAGATACGTTTAATGCTCGCAGCCAGCCCACCTAGACCGGGCCGCACAATGTTGAAAGAAACTCAATGCACCCGAATGTCGCCTGACCCAGTTTCGATGCGCACCGTAGGTCCGCCGCCATGCACCTTGCCGACGATGTGGTGCTTGTCAAATGATCCCTGCACCGCCATCTCCTGGTCAGTGTGAACGCTGCCCGAACCAGTGGAGGCATCGAGCGTAAATCCGGCGCTGCCAGCCCAGAACTCAACGCTGCCCGATCCGGTTCCAAGCTTCCAGTCTGAAGTCGGCGTGCCCGTGACCTTGATATCGCCTGATCCTGTGCCAGCGTGCAGGCTGCCGTGAACACCCTTCAATTCCACGTTTCCTGAGCCGGTCTGCGCCTTCACATCACCCTGGCCGGTCTGCTCGGCATAGATGTTGCCCGATCCAGTGTTGACGATGAAGCCGTTCTGGAGCCCGATGGCATTGATGCTGCCTGATCCTGTTCCCAGCTTCGCGTTTTCACCTACGCCATCGTCCTTGATGTCGCCGGAGCCCGAGTTGGCTTCGAGGAAGGAATTTGCAGGAGCTTCGATATCGTATTCGATGCTGATGTTGTGGTAGTTTTCGTGGCGCTGGCCGATACGAATGATGTTTCCGGTTTGTTCGATCGGCGGATTATTCGCAATCTCCTGCACCTTCTGGTCGTTGCTGCCCCAGTTAGACCTCACCTTGCCGACGATGTGCACGCGGTTAGTGGCACCGTGGGTAAGGTGAATATGTCCTGAGCCGGTCGACACGGCGAGTTCCACGTGTCCATTGACCGTCAGGTTGCGTTCGAATGTCGCTTCATTGGCCAGCGCCGGAACCGCCGCGAGGGCCAGAATTGCTGCTGCTAATGCAAATCGCTTCATCATGTTCCTCGATTCACTTCACGTTCAGCGGTCAGAGTCCGGGATTCTACTTCGTCGGTACCCGTTTTTTCTCTGACCTTGTTGAGTTCATGGTTCAGATCAGTTGATGGGGGAGGGAACTCGATTCCACGTCTGAGGTATGAGCATGCGCAATGCCAAAGGCGCATGCCAGTGCAACTTCATTTGATTCTTCGATTCAGGTGATGCCGCAGCTTTTGTTGCGCTGCAGCCAGCTGTCCGTTTGCGGACACCGTTGTGCGACCGCGAACATTCCTGCCAAGGCCAAGAGGCGAGATGAATGAGACTGATTTTTCGCACCGGTTTCTCCATTTGCCCGCCTGCTAAAGGGATGACGTACGAAAACCTACATCGGTTAACGAAGAATCGAATTCAGTGAATACAGTGTTGCAAGCCCGTGAACTAATCAGGGTTCCTATTGCTGCAACACGACCTGGTCGCCTTCTTTCAGACCCTTCACAATTTCAGTCTGCGAACCGTTCGAGAGGCCGACGACGACGGCAACCTTGCGCGAGCCTTCTTTTTGATTCTTGTCGGGAACCTGCACGAACGCATTCTTCTGTGCGTCGTAGCTTACGGCGTTTTCCGGGACCATCAGCACGTTCTTGTGTTCGTCGAGCATGATCTCGGCATTGGCGGTCATGTTTGCTTTCAATTCGCCGCCGGAATTGTCGATGCTTACGCGAACCTCAAAGGTGGTTACGTTGTCTTTCTCAACACCGAGGGGAGCGATCTTGGTTACCTTGCCATTGAAGACACGATCGCGGAAGCTCTCCACCTTGATGCGGGCCGGCTGGCCCATGTACACGTGCGCGATATCGGCTTCGTCCACCTTGCCCTGCACGTAAACCTGGTTCACGTCGCCTTCCGTCATCACGAGTGTGGCTGTGGAACCCAACACGAGGATGGAACTTACCGCGTCGCCCATTTCCACATCGCGCGACAACACTACACCATCCATTGGGGCAACGATCGTGGTGTAGCTTAGCTGCTCTTCAAGCTGCTTGAGGCTGGCCTGGCTCTGCGCTACCTGCGCTTTTGCCTGTTTCAGCTTCGCGGTATCCACGCCGATTTGCGCCTTCGATGAATCGCGCCGTGTGAGTGCGGCGAGGTAATCCTTGTTCGCATCGTCCAGCGCCTGCCTGCTCACAATGCCTTCTTTGGCGAGCTGCAGATTGCGCTCGAGCGTGGCTTTATACATGGGCAGATCCGGGGCCGCTGCGTTGACCTTGTCCTGCTCGATGTTGGCTTCGTAGGTAGCAACATTTGCCTGGGCGGCTTCGAGTTGTGCACGTTGAGCTTCGACCTGCGCCAGGATTTCCTGCTGATCGAGCTGCGCCAGCGGCTGTCCCTTGTGGACCTTGTTATTGATGTCGGCGTACAGCTTCTCAACGATGCCCGACGCTTTGCTCTTTACTTCGACCTTGGTAATCGGCTGAATCTTGCCCGTTGCCACTACCGACCGCGCCACATCGCCAAAATGTGCCTTAGCGATCCGGTTCGGATCGATGGTTGTCGATCGCACCAGGCGCGCTGCAGCCACCCCGATCACCACAATTACGAGCAACGCTACCGAACCGATCCAGATCCAGATCTTTTTGCTTTTACGCGAAGCCATGGAGCACCCCCCAGCACCGACAAGAGCTCTCGCTCCCCCAAATATGAAAACCAGATGAAAGTCTCAGCCTGTTTGCCTGTTATGAATTGAAATCCGCAAGCACCAGGTGCAATTTACGTTCCAAAGCAGGTCACAGCATGATCGAACCCCGTTTTAATCCCAATGACCGCTGCAACCAGATACGCACCGAAGCTGAGGTTAGTTCCAGATATGGCTGTGACTCGACAGGGTCTCGTTTGTGAGCGCCAAATTGGGCACATGTGGTGCAAATGCTATCCTCACAACCGAGATGCACGGTATGCCGCTTCTCCAGGTTGTCGCCGTCGCCATGCTGATTCTGGCCAACGCCTTCTTTGTGGCCGCCGAATTCGCGATGGTCAGCACCCGCGATACCCGCATCGAGCAACTTCTCGCCGCCAAGGTTCCCGGCGCGCGCGCAGTTCGGCGTCTACAACACGAGCTTGAGTACTTTCTGCCGGCTGTGCAACTCGGCGTCACGTTGTGCTCTCTGGCGATTGGCTGGATCGGCGAACCGCTGGCCGCCCACATCGTTCTCGACTGGATTCAACTGTTGCCGCAACCGCCTAGCCATGCAGAGATTTACGCGCACGCGGCCTCCATTGCGTCTGTTGCCGTCGGGTTCGCACTCATCACCTACTTTCATGTCACCATTGGCGAACTGGTTCCCAAATCGCTCGCCCTTCGCAGGGCCGAGGCCCTCGCCGTTGCGGTGGCGCCGACCATGCTCATCTTCATGCGGGTGGCCCGGCCCGCTGTCCGCGTACTGAAAGGGTCGGCGGCGATCATTCTGCGTGGTTTCGACATTCCGATGACCGAGCGGGCCGCCGTCCACTCGCCAGAAGAACTAAAGCTGATTACTACGGCAGCGCGGCGCCTGGGCCTTTTCCCACGCTTTCAGGAGACACTGATTCACCGGGCGATTGAGCTTGATGACGTGCCCGTGCGTGAAATCATGACGCCGCGGCAGCGTATCTTCTCGCTGCCTTCCAACATGCCGCTTGAAGAAGCCAGCGCTCAGGTCATCGAACAAGGCAACTCCCGCGTGCCGGTTTACGACGAAACGCACGGCCCCGAGCACATCATTGGAGTGGTCTACTCCAAAGACCTTTCGAGGCTGATGTTCTTCCGGCCTAAATCGCAGCAGCGGGTAGCGGCGCAAGAGCCCGCCGCCACGCCAAACGCAGCGTCGACCCGGGTCGCGAACCCGCAACTTGGGCTGCCCTTTATGGAACTCCGGCTGCGGCAAGTGATGCGCGAAGTGCTGGTGGTGCCGGAGACAAAGTCCGCGCTCGATCTCCTGCGTGAATTTCAGAAACGCCGCCGCCAGATGGCGATTGTTGTCGACGAATACGGATCGACTGTGGGCCTTGTTACCGCGGAAGACGCAATCGAACAGCTGACCGGAGAACTTGAAGATGAGTTCGACGATCCGGCGCGCCCTGTGCTCGCCAACGCGCAGGGCACGCTGGTGCTGGAAGGCAGCGCCAATCTGCGCGACCTTGAAACGCAGATGCAATGGAGCCTGCCGCGCGAAGGCGGAGTGGAGACACTCGCCGGATTCATGCTGACCCGCCTCGGTCACATTCCCAAGGTTGGCGAAACGGTGGATTACGAAAACCGCCGCCTGGCGGTCGTCGAGATGGAAGGTCGCCGCATTGCCAAGATCCGCGTCGACAAGTTAGAGAATCCCGAACCGACTGCAACGACTGCAACGTGACCCAGCTAATGCAAAGTCAACGAGCGCTACGATTTCGTTTTGCTTCGACATGCCTGGTCCTGTTCTGGATTTTGGGCTGCCAGCATGCGCGGGAAGACCATGCGGATCGTCCGCGTCTTTTTCCTGGCGTTCGAATGCAGGACGTGATTTTCCATTCGGCGGCGCTGAATCGCGACATGCCGTATCGAGTTTTTCTGCCAGTTCGAACGTGGTGGCGGGCAAAAACTGCCGGTGGTCTACCTGTTGCATGGCGGTGATGGCGGAGGGTTTCGCGACTGGTCGAACGATTCAGACGTCGCCAAATATGCAATGCGAAACTTGATCCTGGTGATGCCGGAAGGCGCTTTTTCCTACTACATGAATGCCGCCGAGAAGCCGCAGGACCGATACGAAGACTATGTCTTGCGGGATCTGCCAGTCGACGTGGCAACTCGGTTTCCAGTTTCAAACCGTCGGGAAGACCGAGCCATCATCGGGATTTCAATGGGTGGATTCGCAGCAATCAAATGGGCGTTGAGCCGGCCGGACTTCTTCGTGTTTGCTGGCGCGCTCAGTCCATCGATTGAAGTGGTAAATCGAGAGTTCAGAATTCGGAACAGGATCCAAGGAATCGAAGAGTGGTGGAGACTTCGAAACGTGTTTGGTCCTCCCGGGAGCGATGCAAGAAAGTCAGACGATCCATTTGTGCTCGTGGGGTCGGCGCGTCCCGATCAGACTCCATATATATACGTCTCGGTCGGAGAGCAGGAGCGGTTCCTTGAGCCCAACCGGCGCTTTGTACGGAGGCTGCAGGATCGTAATTTCCAATTTGAATTTCACACCAGCCCGGGAAACCACAATTGGTCTCTGTGGGAAGCGCAAGTTCCCGAATGCTTTGACGCCCTGTTGCAGCATCTTGAACTGACTCACTGAAGCAGGACGGGTGCCGACTCAAACGCAAAAGTGACTGGGTGAAAGTCGGATCTCACGATCTGTTGGCCGACTTGTAGGCAGCACGATAGGAGAGTCGATCAGGCGGAAACGGCGCTATGGATTTTATGCGATCGACCAAAACCTGGGGGTGAACGGGCTTGCTGAGAATCTCGAATCCGTGAATGCTCGAGCCGGCTTGAGAGACGAGATCTGCGGTGGCCGCCTGCCCGGAAAACAAGATGATCTTGCACTGGGGAAGCATTTGGGAAATGTTAATCGCGGCCTCAATTCCGCTCATTTCCGCCATGATGACGTCGGTGATCAGGACGTCGGGCTGGAACTGCGCAGCAGCTTCCACCGCTGCCTCACCGCTGTACACCGGAGTTGTTTCGATAGCCAAGGAAGCCCAGGATCAATGCCAGAGTGTCGGCAATGTTCTTTTCATCGTCCGCGATGAGAACGCGCTGCTTGCTTATGGATTTGGGCATGACAGGTCAGCTTAGCGACATTTCCCAAAAAAAGATGTGATGAACGGGACGTTTCTTCGACCTTGTCAAATTCCAAGAGGCTTGTTGTTGGCGCCATTGAAGATCCCGGATTCCGGAAATACTTTCGTGGCTTGGTGATTCAGCTTACGATCATGGGATGAGTTACGAGAACATCTGTTTTGCGATCGAAGAGAACATCGCGCTGGTCACTCTGAATCGTCCTCAGCGGCGAAACGCGCTGTCGCTTGCGCTGATGCGAGAGTTAATTGAGTGCCTGAAAATGGTCGAGAGCCGGCGCGATCTGCGGGTGGTTATTCTGGCCGCGAACGGCAAGGTGTTTTCCTCGGGCCATGACCTCTCCGAAATGGTCGGGCGCGACGAGAGCGAATACCGAAAGCTCTTTGAAGTCTGCACGGAGTTGATGGCGAAGCTGCAATCGATTCCGCAGCCGGTGATTGCCGAGGTGCAGGGAATGGCGACGGCTGCCGGGTGCCAGCTTGTGGCCGCCTGCGATCTGGCGATTGCTGCTGATGAAGCGGCGTTTGCCACGCCCGGCGTCAGGATTGGACTGTTCTGCACGACTCCGATGGTGGCGGTAAGTCGAGCGGTGGGACGCAAGCGGGCTTTGGAAATGCTGCTGACTGGTGAACCAATCGATGCGCAAACAGCTGCTGACTGGGGACTGGTGAACCGCGTGGTTGCCGCCACTGAATTAAGAGCGGAGACGCTTAAACTTGCCCGCCGCATTGCTGAAGCAAGCGATCTGGTGGTGGCACTTGGCAAACAGGCCTACTACGCGCAGATTGATCTCGATCAGTCGGACGCATACGACTATGCCCAGGGCGTGATGACGCAAAACGCACTCGCGCGCGATGCGCAGGAAGGGATCTCGGCCTTTCTTGAAAAGCGGACTCCTCGCTGGACAGGCAATTAAGCGATCAGATATCGAATCGCTATCGAGCCTTGTTGACGACACAATCTGAGGGTGTGAGGCCTAAAAGAACACCGAATAGCTCGTGGAAAAGTTAAGCGCGTCGCCGACTCGAGGGGTGATGGCAGGCCCGTGCACGTAGCTTAGGCCAAGGCTCATGTATTGTCCCGGATGGACGCGCAGAGCGTAACTGCCGGTGAGCGAGGCTGAATTGCGCCAGACAGTTGCGCCTGAGGCTACCAGCGAATCTGTGTAATCACTGCTGTGGCCGGAGTAGTACGCAACCAGCGACGCCATGTCGAATGGCCTCGAACGGAAAGGCGCCTTCTGGTAGAGACGCAGTTCGTAATAGCTGTCATAGGGGTCGAAGCGCGAGTCGGCAGTCATTGCAGTTCCGCCCAGATAGAGACCGTGGGTGTGCTGGAGTGGATTGGGCTTTTGTAACTGGTAGTCCATCAGCACAAATGCGGCGTAATTGCCGGACTCGGCTTTACCCGTGGCCAGGTTTGTGTCCGATGTGCTGTTGTGCATATACCCGACACGAAACCAGGTATCGTGGACGGTCGCAGTCGCAGTGCGGGCGTATCCTGCCTCGCCGAAGAGGAGGAGTTTGTCGCCGTGCGGAATAAACCGGAACCCTGTTTGATTCCGGTGAACTTCCGTCGGTCCTCCTTTGGGGTCCAGACTGCGCTGCGCGACCGCTTTTACATAGGTGTGCTTTGGTCCGCTTAGCCGAAGGTTGAAGGAGGGTGTTGTCATTGGGAAATACGAAAGACCCACTTCATATGGGAGGACGGCATAGACACCTTGCGCACCGGTCGCTGTCGATCCTCCGACTGTGAGGCCGATTACTTCGAGGTTGTTGCCGATGTATCCCGCCTTGATTTCAACGCGTCTCTCGGCGAAGGCTTTGTAGAGATAAAGACCGTAAATCTGAAATGTCTTAGGGCCGGCAGGATTCCAGCTGACCCAGTTCCAGACTCCACAGACGTAGAACTGCGCGTGTTGGAGATGGAGTTGGCGGAGATCAGCGGTGAAGGTCCAATTTGTCATCCCGGCTTCGAATGGGTACTGGCCGACGTAGGTCTGTTGGTCTGGGGGAACGGGTGCCTGAAGTGTGTTCTGTGCGTAAGTAAGCTGGGCCAACCCGCGCAGAGCAACGCCTTCGCCGAGGAGTCCGCGACGGAAGCCGGAGTTGATGTCGATGGGGCTTTCTGAAAACGGTGGCATTGCTGTTTCAGCGCCGATGAGGTTCAGGTCCTCAATCGAGCGCCCGGCGTCAAGCGGGGAATCTGGAACGGCCGCGGTACCTGGAGTATCCTGCGCGAGATTGAATGTGCCGGTGAACGCAAGGAAGAATGCCGTCAATATGATCTTTCGTACAGGGATGCTCGGTTTCCGGACTCTCACGTTGTTCTCCCACCGCGTCAGCTTCAATTCCGGTGGGGAATGCAGGAATGGCTGCTGGCAATTCTAATGCCAAGGGTAGGGGGAGGGTGGCTGCATCGATTCGACGTTCGTTGCAGCGGGAGCAAGTTCTTTGAGCCTCCTTTCAATGTTCATTCGGGATTCGGCAATCGTGAGAAGATTACTCTGCATTTTGCTGTCTGCAGTTGCCTGACAGGATCTAAACTTCGGGCATGGAAAGGTGATTCGCATGCCCAAAAGGGTCGCATCCGTTCCGGCGCAGACCATTTCTGGCGAGCAGGCCGCGTGTCTTGTCCGTTCGGGCATGTGGCTGGATTACGGTGTGGGGCTGGCGCAGCCTGACGTGTTCGACAAGGCCCTCGGCGCGCGCAGAGGCGAATTGCACAACGTAAAGATTCGGTCCTGCCTTTCGATGCGGCCGCGCGCGGTGGCGGAGTGCGATTCGGAAGGGGACTGCTTTTTCCTCTTCAGTTGGCACTTCTCCGGCTACGACCGCAAGAAACATGACGCCGGGCGCTGCAACTACATGCCGGTGAATCTCGGTGAAGTGCCGGACTACTATCGCCGCTTTCTGGCGCCGGTGGACATCGCGATTCTGAAGACCTGCCCGATGGACGAGAAGGGCTACTTCAATTTCAGCGCATCGAATATCTGGCATCGTGCGGTGGTTGAGTCGGCGAGGATCGTCATCGTGGAGGTGAGCCATCATCTTCCGTATGCGCATGGAGACCAGAACGGCGTTCATGTAACCGAAGTGGATTACATCGTTGAGGGCGATGATCAACCTGCGCCGGAGCTGCCGAATCCTGAGCCGACCGAAGTGGATCGCGCAGTTGCGCGACTGATTGCAGCGGAGATTGAGGATGGCGCGTGTCTGCAGATCGGAATCGGCGGCATGCCGAATGCGGTATGCGGGTTGCTGCTGGAAAGCGGTGTCCGCGATCTTGGCGTACATACAGAAATGCTTACCGACGGCATTGCGGACCTGTACAAGGCTGGCCTTGTCACGGGCTCGAGGAAGATTCTCGACTCGGGCAGAATTGCCTACACCTTCGCGCTGGGCTCGAAGGATCTGTACACGACGCTCAACCGCAACGAAGACTTCTGCTGCCATCCGGTGGAGTACACCAATACGCCGAACATCATTATGCAGAACCACCGCATGGTTTCGATCAACAACACTACGCAGATCGACTTGCAGGGGCAGGCTGCGTCAGAGTCAGACGGGCACCGGCATCTTAGCGGCACGGGCGGACAACTGCAGTTTGTGCGCGGCGCCTATGCATCGAAGGGCGGCAAATCGTTTATCTGCCTGGCATCGACCTACGAGAAACACGGGGAACGGCGCAGCCGGATTGTCTTGAACATGACGCCCGGCAACATTGTGACCACGCCAAGGTCGGACATCATGTATGTCGTTACGGAATACGGCCTGGTCAATCTCAAGGGAAAGTCAGTGGCGGAGCGCGCCCTGGCGGTCATTTCCATCGCTCATCCGGATTTCCGGGATGGGCTGGAACGCGAGGCCTATGAGCATCGGCTGATTCCCCGCGGTGTTTCGTTCTGACAATCGAAGAACCTTTGGCCGGTAGCTACGTCACATTAGCAGGCGTATGCTGATTTCGCTCTGCCAATCCGTCGCGGAGGGGTCCTGATGAAGCTGTTCAAGATGGTTGCTGTTTGTGTCGCTCTCGTCGCACCACTGGCTCTCGCGAAGGACAAAAAGAAGAGTGCGCTCCCGGCGATCTTCTCCAATGCGCGATATGTCTACGTCCAGGCAGAGGACGGGGACATCATGAAGCCCGGCCTTGTCCCGGAAGATCGCGAGGCCATCGCAGACGTGCAGGATGCATTGAAGAACTGGAACCGCTATGCGGTGACCCTTAATAGGAAAGACGCCGACCTCATCATCATTGTGCGCAAGGGACGACTTGCCTCGGTCCAGCTAAACGGAGGGATTGGCGTTGGAGCCACTCCCGGAATCAACGGCTCTTACCCGAGTCGGAATCCCGGCGGAACGGGCAACGCCAATCCCGACCGGAACGGTACGGTTGAGAGTGTCGGCGCGAGAAGCGAAGTTGGTCCCAACAATGACATCCTGCGTGTTTATTCGCTTACGCCGCAGGGAAGCCTGAGCGGGCCATTCTGGTCGAATGAGATGAAGGACGGCCTCGACGCGCCGGACGTGCCGCTACTGCGCGCCCTCAAGGAAGCGGTCGAGCACGCTTACCCGCCGCAGCCTGCAGGCCAGCCGACGAGCCAGCCAGTCGGGCAACCGACCAATCCACCGGGTAATCAGCCCGGTAATCCGCCCGCTGCGCAGAATTAGTCTTGACCCCTTCTCCCATTGACGCGCTGCTCGGCCTCTGATTCGCCTGGAATTCTCCTGTGAACTCCATTGGCAAATTGCTCTTGTTGAATTAGTTAGGTGATACTGCTGGTCCTTAAACGAATAATTATCGTCGGTGATTGATGAACGTCTCAGGCCAGGAAGCCGAACTTTCAGGCCCGGAACGAAAGTCGTGCGGCGATCGCTAAAAACGCGGAAGGCCAAGTCTGACTCGTTACTTAGGTTACAGCAGTAATTCGAACTGGAGTTACTTATCACTTGTTTGGTAACACCTAGGTGGGACACAATGCCACCAAGGGTTGACTATGAGACAAGAAACCTATCGATTCGCATTGGATGAAGCGTCTTCGGAACTTCGTGGAATTGTCGCGCAGTTCGAGGCGCTTAAGGCAAAGAAGGAACAGATCGAGAAAGTTGTCGAGGCACTGAGGCCATTCATTGGTCTGCAGGCTGAGACCCCAACCGTCGAGGCAAGGATGGACTACTCCGCCGAGACGACTGCAGCCATCACCGTACCCGAAATCGAACAGGCAGTTTCTGAACCCATCGAATTCACGTTCATGCAGGTCTCCGGACCCGGCATGGAGGTCGCAAAATCCGAACCGGCTCACGTTGCAGAGGTTGAAGAAGAGCAGGTTCTTGAACCGGTGCACGCGATGGCGGAAGCCACCCCGGAGCAGGTTGCGTATTTCCGGCAGCC
The DNA here is from genome assembly GCA_963782775.1 of uncultured Acidobacteriaceae bacterium. Lineage (GTDB taxonomy): Bacteria > Acidobacteriota > Terriglobia > Terriglobales > Acidobacteriaceae > Telmatobacter. The sequence continues at coordinate 3,799 of CAWALE010000013.1, read as the reverse complement.
CACTGCGGACCCGTTCCAGCGGCGCATCGATGATGCCCTATGGGGATGGCAGCAGAGGCCGGAAGGTCTTCTGTCGCCCATCTAACCGGATCGGGCCGGATTTAAGCAGTACTACCGGGCCAGAATAGCGGGCCTTTCCGAGTCGGAATGGTCAACCCAAACAGGCGCTCCCCGTCCCCAGGCGGAGAGCGCCTGCTCGCGTCTATGTACTGTTCTATGTTCGAGATGGGACTAACATGATAGTTGCAGAAGGAATATATTTACGGCATCTGAAACCATGCTAAATTCGCCAGTGGAGATCGAGATATGAAAGCCAATGGTGGAGACGTTTATCGCGTAGCGTTCGATTCGGCGAACGCAGAACTGAACGATATTCTTGGGTCGTTTGAGGAACTCCGGGCGCGTAAAGAACGCATTGAAAAAGTGGTGATGGCTCTCAAGCCGTTGCTCGGAGCTGAGGAAGCGGCGGCTGCTGCAGCCGCAGTGCAGAGCGCTTCAGATGCGGCCAATGAGGCGCTTCAGTCTTCAGAGGAAGTTCCGACCTACCAGTACCAGGCAACGAACGGAAACGGTGCATCGAATGGAGCATCGTCTGATCCGTTTGCGCGCCGTCTCGACAGCGCCCTGGGACACGGAGTGGGACGCAAGTTCAGCCGGCAGTTCTAATCTGCTCAGGTCGCGGGGCTCGGCGGCAAGATGGTTGCCGAGCCGATTGAGGCAGAGCACGCCTGCGGTTTTGGAGTTCTCCTCAATTCGCAAATCGATCTCTCTTTCATGGCTCTCCCGAAGTTTCAGTGCAAGAAATTGCCCTTCCATCAGCGGCGAATCGTCACGCTCCCATCACGGTAACTCTTACTAATGACTCTTACTTTGTGTCCTCTTGTGCGTGCTAGACTACGCGCCTGGAGAGGGCATGAAATTGGAATCACGCATTGAGGTTTATCGTGTTGCCTTTGAATCTGCGAAATCAGAACTGATCGAGATCAGCGCCGAGTTTGAGAAGCTCCGCCTTCGCAAAGAGCTCATGGAGAAGCTGGTCACCGTTCTTATGCCGCTGATCGGTGAAGAACTGGCGGGGAATCAGGAGTCGCAAGAGGACTCGACGCCGCAGAAGCCGGAATTGGCGGCCGAGATTTCAAATGAGCCGCATAGCGGTCCGGAAGGGTTGGTAGCCGATCCATTTCAACGCCGGATCGATCACGTGTTGGGAATCGGTGCGGGCATCCGCGACGTGAGGAAATACAGCCGGCAGTTCTGATGGTTTTGTTCTGAGTGAATCCCCCCGCGAGAACGAGCAATCAAGCCGTGGCGAACAGATCGGGCGGATGAGGATTTCTCTGCCTGATGTGAAAGTGCACTACACGATGATGAGTTGGCGTGTGCTTTGATATGCCGTTATCGATCTGAATCCACCTGTGCGCAGTGGAGTCGTCGCACGGCAGCGGTTCGTTTATCGTTGAAACCAGCCCATGAAGCAGTTCTTCGTCCGCCTCGCCCTGACGTTGCCGGTTGTATGGCTTGTTGTGTCGCTGGTGTTTCTGCTGATTCACCTTGTTCCCGGTGACCCGATTCAGATGATGCTGGGCGAGGGAGCGACTCCGGCGGATATTCAGGGGCTTCGCCACCAATATGGACTAGATCAATCGCTGCCCAGGCAATATTTTCATTACTGGAACGGCGTGTTCCGCGGCGATCTTGGTAGTTCGATTCGCTTGCATGACAGCGTGGCGCACCTGATTGCAGTGCGCTACCCATACACGCTGGCGCTCACTCTTACTTCGTTGACGATCGCGCTTGCGCTGGCTTTGCCGGCCGGCATAATCGCGGCGGTTCGTCGCGGGCGCGTTGTTGACCAGGGGCTCTCGGTGGTGAGTCTTTTCGGATTGTCGGTGCCGGGACTGGTGCTGGGGCCGCTGCTGATCCTGGTTTTCTCGATCAAGCTGGGGTGGTTCCCGGTCTCAGGTGCGAGCCCGGGAGGTGGGACGGGGGGCATCGACCCGATGTATCTCGTGTTGCCGTCGATTGCCATGGGCGCTTCGCTGGCGGCGATTCTTACGCGCATGGTGCGGACCGCGATGCTGGAGGAACTTGGTCAGGACCACATTCGGACAGCTCGAGCGAAGGGGTTGAGCGAGACAGCGGTGGTGTGGCGGCACGCATTGCCGAACGCGCTGGTTCCTATCATTACCGTGGTTGGACTTCAGTTTGGTGCGCTTTTGGCGGGCGCGATCGTGACTGAGACAATCTTCAGCTGGCCGGGACTGGGCAGACTGGTGGTGACGGCCATCTCGAACCGCGATTATGCACTCGTACAGGGATGCTTGTTGTCGATCGGACTGACGTACGTCCTGGTGAACCTGCTTACCGATCTCACGTATCGGCTGGTGAATCCTCGCATGCGTTGAAAGACCGCGGCGGCGGAGGCATCGGGCCGTTTTCAGTCTTCATTCGGCGTCTATTTTCTCAGGCAGAGGATGGCGCTTATCCAGCATCCAAATTGAACAGGTGCATCGATCACAGGTGTTTACGCCGGGTTTTCAACCAGCGGAGCGGTGGTCGCTGTCACCGACATCTGTTTCGGCCCGTACTCAAAATCTATCAATGAGCAAAGCGAACGGTTGATTCGAGGAGGCGTGCTCGCTTGAAGTTTCCCAGTCTTGAATGGCTGTCCTTCGATGCAGCGGCAATGGCCGCAATGCCTGAAGAACCGAAGAGCGCAGGATTTGGATTCGACGAGTCGGTGCATTTCAACCGGCTGGGCGCCGTGTTGGCTGTGGCATTGATGCTGCTGGCTGCGGCAGGAGGCGCGATGGCGCAATCGACAGAGCCGGAAACAGCAGTGGTGGGCTCGGCCGATCGAGCAGCAGGAGAAGATGAGCCTGCAGCGCCGGATCTTCCGGATGCGCCGGTCCCAGCCCGGTTTCAAATGAGCGGCGATTCCTCGACGACAATTCAGTTCCTCTGTATGCTGCGCCGGCAACGAATATGGCCGGTCTGCCGGCATTTGATCCTGCCGCCTGGAGCACTTCGACAGACGGGAGCTTTGGTGGCGTGGAACCGTCCGCACGCGCGAGCTATGTTCCGCTGAAGGATTGCCCGACGGATGAGACACGCGCGCGGGAATGCCGGATGCACTGGGGACCGATGCTGATCGAATCCATCCTCTATAACGCTTTTGAAGATGCGGGAAATCTCTACACGGGGTACTGGTATCGCTACGAGACGACGACGGGCAAATGGTGGGAACGCTATATAGATTCGGCCGCGCAGTGGCGGTGGGATCACTGGTCCGATGACAATCCTTTTCTGGACGATTATGTGGCCCACCCGTTCATGGGCGCGATCACCAACAGCATCTGGATCCAGAATGACCCGAAAGGGATGACCCTCGGATTTTCAAAATGACCGCGACTATTGGCGCAGCCGCTTGAGGGCGCTTGCGTGGTCCACGTTTTACAGCTTTGCGTGGAAGCTCGGTCCGTTCGGCGAAGCCAGCATCGGCCACAATGGCGATCACTATTTCACCGACAAAGGAGTGCTAACTAACGAAACCGGTTGGGTTGAGCTGGTGACGACGCCGGTGGGGGGTTTTGGTGGACGATTGCCGAAGACTATCTCGACAAGCACGTGGTGACGAAGCTCGAAGACAAGAGCCGAAATCCGATTCTGCTGACGATGGATAATTTTCTGACGCCGGCTCGGGGCTTTGCCAATATTCTGCGGTTCCGCCCGCCATGGTATCGCGACTCGCGGATCGTGAAGGCGAACAGCTTCTACAGCGATGCGGGAGAAGGCGTCA